>NZ_JBFBAL010000019.1:39165-85051 GCF_040682175.1 Streptomyces sp. NPDC051320 | reverse complement strand
GTACTGCAGGGGGGACCCTGTGGGAGAGTAGGACGCCGCCGAACAATTATTGTGGGGAGCCCCGCACCGTATGGTGCGGGGCTTTTCCGCGTTCCGGACCGGGCGGATAATCGTGTGCGCTCATGGCGCCGTGCCTGACACGATCGATCCATGGAACATGTCATACGCCCCGTCCGCGCGGACGAGTGGCTCAAGGTCAGGGAACTGCGGCTGCTGGCTCTGCAGGATCCCGTGGCGGACATCGCCTTCCTGGAGACTTACGCCGACGCCGAAGCGCGGCCGGAGTCCTTCTGGCAGGACCGCGCCCGTGGTGCTGCGCACGGCGGTGCCGCGCGGCAGTTCATTGCGGAGACTCCCGACGGCGAGTGGGCCGGCACGGTGGTGGTGCTGGTCGAACCGGCCGGCACTGAGAGCGTCTTCGGCGACTGGGTGCCCATCTCACAGGGCCATCTGGTGGGAGTGTTCGTTCGTCCCGAGTTCCGTGGGACCGGGCTCACCGATGAGTTGTTCCGCAGCGCCTTGGAGTGGGCCTGGTCGGTGCGGGAGCCGAGGCTGGAGCGCGTACACCTGTTTGTCCACGAGGCCAACGGAAGAGCCGCTGCGTTCTACCGGAAGCTGGGCTTCGTACCCACCGGGGATTCCGTCCTCGCCCCCGGCGACAAGGGGGAGCGGGAGCTGGAGATGGCGGTCGTGCGTCCGGCCTGACGCTGGGGACGAGCGGCCACCAGAAGATCCACCAGGTAGGTCTCCTCCACCGTGCCGTCGGGCAGCGCCTCGCGCAGCCGCCTGCGTTCGTCGTCGAGGAACACATGCCGACGGGGCTCATCGAGGACCAGGAACGCCGATCGGCTGATGATGTTGGCGAGGTGGGTGTCGAGGGGGACCACACGGGTCCAGCGCACCTGGCGTCGTGCGACCCGCAGACCCGTCAGGCCCGCCAAGCGGATGGCGTCGCTGTCATCGGGACGTGTTGCGGGGTGCGGTTTCGTGCCGCAGAAGCGGGCGATGCGCTCGTGCTGTGCACGGATCCACGGCACGTCGAAGGCGGTGGTGTTCCACCAGATCGCCACCGCGCCGTCCCCGTGCAGGACGCGCAGCGCCTCGGGGACCGCGCGCGCCGGCTCCGTCCACTGCCAGGACTGCGCGTAGGTGATGAGGTTGTGCGAGGCGTCGGCCAGCGGGAGGGCGTTTCCGTCCCCGCGCACGACCGGCACATCGGGGAGTGCTCGGCGACACTCGGCGGCCATGGCCTCACCGGGCTCGACGGCGATCACGTCGGCACCTCTCCCGCGCAACAGTGCCGTAGCGAGTCCGGTGCCCGCGCCGACATCGGCGACCCGGGTACCAGTCAGCTGACGTTCGGTGAGCTGCTCGATGGCGTCGAAGACCGCGGGTGGATACGAAGGCCGGCTTGCGGCGTACTGGGCGGCGGCGGCATTGAACGAGTGGGCACGTGAGCCTGCAGTCATGCCCTCATCATCGTCCCCGGGGGAACAAGAGACGACCCGCGTCCGATCTCGGTGATCCTTCCCGGCGGCAGCCTCAGCGCGGCACGCTGTCCGGCCAGCGGGATCGCTGCTGTTCGCGGGAGCGCAGCAGAACGAGTGGTGTGAGTCCTTGGTCCTGGCCGGTTACCAGCAGCTCCGGGAGTTGGGGCAGTGGGGCCACGGCCGCGACATCGTCGAGGACCAGGGTCATTGGTGGGTCGAGCCGACCGTCGGTTGACCGTGCGGCCAGGCGGCGGCCGTGCTCGACCACGCTTGATACGAGTGCGGTGAGCAGCGGCATGGCGCCGGGGTGTGCGCGCGGATCCTCGATTGCTTCACCCACCACATAAAGAGTGCCCCCTTCATGGACGAAAGATTCCAGTGTGAGGGTGTCGGTTCGGTTGGGGGTGCAGGTCTCGCGGATGTGGATCGAGGAGAGTGCGGCCAGCGCACGTGCCGTCAGTTCCTGGGCGATCTCGCGGCGCTCGGGATGGGCGGTGAGCGCCGATTCGAGGAGACCCGCCGCGCCACCGGACGCCTTGGGATGGGTGCGGAGGATCCGTACGGGTTCGTGGGACGAACCGGACCCCTGGGCCCAGCGGTGCACCTGTTTGAACGGTCGGCCGTCGATCGCCGCCGCGTGCAGCCAACCACCGAGCAGCGTCTCAGCGGTGTCGGCCATTGCTGCGTCGATACGGGCCTGCGGCCGTATCGGGGCGAGCAGGGCGACGGCTCGTGCCGCGGCGATGTCCGCGGCCTCGCAGCCGGTGGTCGGGGACCAGTGCAGGCGGGCCGGGGTGTCGCAGAGGTGGCCCGGGTCGTAGACGAGTACCGGCCCGAGCTTGGCCCGGGCATCTTTGGTCTCGGCCCAGACCGCGGGCGACGACGTGACGACCAGCGCGGGGCCCGCCGCGTCGCGAACGGCCTGGACGGCGGTGGGGCGGCGGGTCTCGGCGGAGCCGTAGACAAGGCGCGGTGCGGTCTCCTGATGGGCGGCGCCGAGCGGCTGGGCCGGCACGGTGGCGATCGGCACATTGGCGATCGCCACCGGCGTTTCGGGCGGTGGACCGGCCGCCGGTTCGACGGACGCTTCGCCCACCGGTTCGACCGCTCGTTCCGCCGCTGGTTCAACCACCCGTTCCACCGCGGGTTCGACCGCTCGTTCGGCCGCCGACTCGGCCGCCGACTCGTCCGCCGGTCCGGCAGCTCGAGCTCGGCACCCCGCAGCACCCTCCGCCCGCCGGGACGCCCGTACCGCGCGCCAGCGGGTCACCGTGCCCAGCACGAAGACGGTGAGGACCAGCAGTGTCAGCAGCTCGCCGATCAGCAGCCCCCAGAACAGCCCGTACCCGGACAGCTGCGCGGGCGGGGTGTCCGGCCAGGCGCCAGGCAGGGCTTTGGGCGTGGTGGCCAGTTGGCGGATCGCCACCGGGGTGTGTGAGACCGTCACCCCATCCGGCCAGGAGCCGTGGGTGAACACTCCGGCCAGCCCGGTGGCCAGCCAGACCAGGAGCGTCAGACCCAGCAGGAACACCATCAGCGTGATCAACAGCCCGTCCGGGATCCCCCGCGACTGCTGCGATGCGGAGGCGGAGGTTGCGGACCGGTACGGGGGCCGGGCGTCGGGCATGTCAGGCCACCGTCGACTCTGAGGACTCGTTGAACTGCCGCTCGATCCGGGCCGCTCGCTCTTCCGCCTCCGTCTCCAGCTGGGCGGCCAGTGCGTCGTCGGCGTCCGGGGTGGAGGACTCCGTCATCGCGCGGTCGGTGAAGACCAGGGGGCGTTCCGCCTCGGTGATCAGGTGTTTGACGACCTGTACGTTGCCGTTGACGTCCCAGACGGCGATGCCGGGGGTCAGGGTGGGGATGATCTCCACCGCCCAGCGCGGCAGCCCGAGCACTCGCCCCGTCGCTCTCGCCTCGTCCGCCTTCTGGGCGTAGATGGTTCTGGTCGAGGCCATCTTCAGGATGGCTGCGGCCTCCCGGGCCGCCGCGCCGTCGACCACGTCCGACAGGTGGTGCACCACCGCCACGAACGAGAGCCCGAGCCGCCGGCCGAACTTCAGCAGCCGCTGGAAGAGCTGCGCCACGAACGGGCTGTTGATGATGTGCCACGCCTCCTCCACCAGGAAGATGCGCTTCTTGCGGTCCGGTCGGATCCAGGTGTGTTCCAGCCAGACACCGACGATCGCCATCAGGATCGGCATGGCGATCGAGTTGCGGTCGATGTGCGAGAGGTCGAAGACGATCAGTGGTGCGTCCAGGTCGATGCCGACCGACGTCGGGCCGTCGAACATGCCGCGCAGGTCGCCGTCGACCAGCCGGTCGAGGACCAGGGCGACGTCCAGGCCCCAGGCCCGTACATCCTCTATGGAGACGTTCATGGCCTCCGCCGACTCCGGTTCGGGGTGGCGGAGCTGTTCGACGATGTCGGTCAGGACGGGCTGGCGCTCCACGATCGTCTCGTTGACATAGGCGTGTGCCACCTTCAGCGCGAAGCCGGAACGCTCGTCCAGGCCGTGGCCCATGGCGACTTCGATGATCGTACGGAGCAGGGCCAGCTGCCCCGTCGTCGCGATCGCCGGGTCCAGCGGGTTGAGCCGGATGCCGTGGTCGAGTGCTGCCATCGCGTCCAGCCGGATGGGGGTTATACCCAGTTGCTGCGCGATGAGGGCCCATTCGCCGGCGCCGTCCTCGCCCTGCGCGTCCAGGACGACGACCTGCCGGTCCTTGAACCGGAGCTGGCGCAGCACGTAGGTCTTCTCGAGAGAGGACTTCCCGTTGCCGGATTCGCCGAGGACGAGCCAGTGCGGGGCGGGGAGCTGCTGGCCGTACAGCTGGAAGGGGTCATAGATGTAACCCTTCCCCGAGTACACCTCGCGGCCGATGATCACCCCCGAGTCGCCGAGGCCGGGTGCGGCCGTCGGCAGGTAGACCGCCTGCGCCTGGCCCGTGGACGTACGGACCGGGAGGCGGGTCGTCTCGACCTTGCCGAAGAGGAACGCGGCAAAGGCATCGGTGACGGCGGTCATCGGATCTCGCATCACGGGCCCCTATCGGCGGATGCCGGTCGCGAACGGCAGCGTATTCACAAAGGCCCTGTGGTGCTCGCGGTCGCACCATTCCAGCTTCAGATACGACTTTCCGGCAGAGGCGCGGATGGTCCGCTTGTCCCGGGCGAGCGCTTCGGGCGAGCGCGACGACACCGTGATGTACCCCACCAGGTTGACCCCGGCAGCACCGCTGGCGAGATCTTCACCCCGCTGGTCGAGCCGGCCGTGCGAGGCGACGTCGCGCGGGTCGACGGTCCGGTTCATCTTCGCGGCGCGGGAGGCTTCCGCCTCGTCGTTGGTCTTCTCGGTCAGCATCCGCTCGATCGCCACCTCGGTCGGTTCGAGGTCCATGCAGACCGCCACCGTACGGATCACGTCCGGGGTGTGGACGAGCAGCGGGGCCAGGAAGTTGACGCCGACGGGTGTCATCGGCCATTCCTTCACCCAGGCGGTGGCATGGCACCAGGGCGCGCGGGTCGAGGACTCGCGGGTCTTCGCCTGGAGGTAGGTGGGCTCCATGGCGTCCAGCTCGGCCGGCCAGGCGTTCCGCTTGGTCATGGCCTGGATGTGGTCGATGGGGTGGTCCGGGTCGTACATCGAGTGCACCAGCGAGGAGAGCCGGCTCTGGCCGAGGGGCTGGCGTACCCGGATGTCCGCCTCGGCGAGCCGTGCGCAGATGTCGGTCAGTTCGCGCGCCATGACGACCGCCAGGCCCGCGTCCCGGTCGAGCTTGCGGCCTGCCGCGGGCCGCGCGGCGCGGGCCATCGCGTTCGCCTCGGCGGACAGTTCGCGGGTGAAGTGCATGCAGGCCACGAGGTAGGCGCGGTGCTGTTCGCTGGAGGTGGACACCATCGAGGCGAGCTGGTCGTAGGAGTCCTGCAGCCAGGCCGGCGCGCGGGGGTCGCCGCGCTGGGCGACGTCCTTGGCGTGCGCGTCCGGGTCGGCGGGCAGGGTGCGTGCCAGGATCTGCAGGCGGGTCACGAAGCCGTCGCCGTTGGCCACGTGTTTGAGCAGTGTGCCGAACCGGTCGACCAGCGCTTCCTGGTCCTCCGAGTCCCGCAGGCCCACGCCGGGGCCCTCGATCTCGATGGCCGCGGTGACCGTACGCCGGTCGGCGTGCAGCAGGACGGCGATCTCATCGGGTCCGAAGGGGGCGGCGAGCCAGTTGATCCTGCCGATGCCCGGCGGTGGTCCGACCTCGACCTCCCGCCCGTCGAGCCGGGTGCCGGCCTCGACGGCCGACGATTGGTAGACGGTGCCGCGGCGCAGCGAGCGCTTGTAGCTGCGGTTGATTTCGAACCATTTGTAGAACGTGCGGTGTTTGTACGGGACGTACACCGCGGCGAGGGCCAGCATCGGGAATCCGGTGAGGGTCACGATGCGCAACGGCAGGACGGGGACCAGCAGTCCGCACATCATGCCGACGAAGGCGCCCGCGATGATCAGCGCGATCTCGCCCGTCTCGCGGTTCTTGCCGACGATCGCCGATGGCCGGGCCCGGCCGATCAGATACGTGCGGCGGGGCGCGACCGGCTGGGACTGGGTCGTCAACGCCCTCCACCTCCTGTGCCGTTGTTGCGTGTGCTGTGGGTTCCGGTACTGCTCGGCTTGCTACGGGGTGGGGGCGCGGCGGAGGGGACGCTTCCGCCGCCTCCCCGGCTGCCGCCGCCCATACCTCCGCCGGAGCCGCCGCGGTTACTGTGGGCCGCGACGCCGCCGGACAGGGGGTTTCCGGAGCGGGCGCCGCCGCCCTGACCGCCGCCGCCTCCGCCGTCGTTGCCGCCGCCCCGGCTGCTGTGCGTCTTGATGCCCTGCGACACCAGAGCAGCGGGTGAACTGATCAGCGCGGCGGCCTGGGAGCCGTCGGTGGCGGTCTTGCGGTTGGTACGGGAGGCCGCGACCTCGTCGCCGAAGCCGGGGACGAAGCGGTAGATCATGCCGCTGGCGAAGATGGCGAGCAGGATGATCGCGAGGCCGGAAACCACGGCGGAGAACGAATCGGGTCCCTTGCCGGACGTCAGTGCGCCGGCCAGGCCGAGCACGATCACGATGACCGGTTTCACCATGATTACCGCGATCATGATGCCGGCCCAGCGGCGGACATGGCCCCACATGTTCTTGTCGACGAGCCCCGCGTACACCACGGTGCCGAGCAGGGCGCCCGCGTAGAGCAGGGCGGCCCGGATGACGAGCTCCAGCCAGAGCACACCAGCGGCGAGGATCGACACCAGGGAGGTCACGATCAGCATGATCGGGCCGCCGCCGATGTCGGTGCCCTTCTTGAGCGCCTCGGCGAACGATCCGAAGAAGACGTCGTTCTGCCCGCCGGTGGATGACGCGATCACCTCGGTCACGCCGTCGGTCGCCGAGACGAGGGTGTAGAGGATCAGCGGTGTGAAGGCGGAGGCGATGACCGTCAGCCAGAGAAACCCGATGGCCTCCGACAACGCCGTGGTCAGCGGCACCCCGCGGACCGCCCGCTTGGCGACGGCGAGCAGCCACAGGACGAGGGTGAGGATGGTCGACGCGGCGAAGACGACGGCGTACTGGCGGAGGAACGCGGCGTTGGTGAAGTCCACGTTGGCCGTGTTCTTCACGGCCTCGGACAGTTTGCCGACGATCCAGGCGGCGGCGTCGGCACAGCCCTTCGCCAGGGACGAGAGGGGGTCCAGGGGGTCGTTGCTGGGCGTGGGGGTACTGGGGTTGGCCTTTTTGCCCGTGCAGTAGTCCTTGGCCAGACCGACGATGAGATCGCAGGGATCGTCGCTCTTGCCCGGGCTGGGGCTCGGCGACGGCGCCGCGACGGCAGCCGAGGACAAGAGGATGACTGCGGGCGGGAGAACGCCCAGAATCGTGGGCAGGGAAAGGGCACGACGTCGTCGGCTACCGGGCATAGGTGAAGCCTCCGAATCCCTGGACGGCACCGGCGATCTCGTCGGCAGTGGAAGCCCGGTTGTCGGCGCTGACGGGCGTCGGGCCTTCCTTCTGGCTCGACGACTCGATCTTCCAGTCGCCACCGACCCACTTGAGGTTTTCGGTGAGGGTGAACCAGGTTTCCGTGACCGGCTTGGTGGAACCTTCTCCGGCGAGACCGACCAGGCCCGTACACCAGACCGCTACAGACGTGGTGGCGCTCTGCTGCTGTGTCACCTGGGCACCTACGGGAACTGTCCGCGACACGAACGTCTGACCGCTGGGCGCGTCACCGTTCGCCGCGAGGCCGACGTTCTTGAGAAAGCCCGGAGCGTAAGCGCTGTCCAGCTCGGGCAGGAGCCCGTCGACGACGGCCGGGTCGTGAGTGGCGCTGATGATGGCATCCCGGCTGGTCTTCTTGAACATCCCGTCGGATCCGAGCGCCACCGCAAAATTGGCTGCCGCGCTCTGCGCGCCCTGCGCATCGTGCGCAAATCCCGAGGCGATCCATCCGCTCCGCCCGGTGACCGGCTTGACCCCCGACGCCGCCGTGGAAGCCGCCCCCGGCTTCTTCGCGTCGCCGGTGTCCGACGACGTACCGCCGCCCCGGTTGGCGAAGGCGATCGCCGCGATGAGCAGGACCACGACGCCCACGACCGTCACGAGCGAGCGCGAGGCCCGCGGAGGCCGTCTGCCGCCTCCGTAGACGTCGCCGCCTTCGGGCAGCCGCGTACGGGTCTGACCCGTGCCGCCCATGCCGTCGGGGCGGCCCGCGTCGCCGCCGTAGTCGCGCTCGTCGCCGAGACTCATGCCGCGTACGCCCCCTCAACCGTGTGCCGTGTCGTGCAGTACGACGGTAACTGTGCTGATGCCCGTGTGGGCGGGCCGTGGTGACACGACATCAGGGATGCCCAACCTCTGTATGAGCCGGGCAGCACCCGGGGCGACGGAGCCGCTGACCTGGGGTCAGACAGCCATTCCGTACACGATGGTGAAGACAGTGCCCAGGGAGCCGATGATGAAGACGCCGGTGAGGCCGGCGACGATGAGCCCTTTGCCCTGCTCCGCGCTGAACGTGTCGCGCAGCGCGGTGGCCCCGATGCGTTGCTTCGCCGCGCCCCAGATGGCGATGCCGAGGCAGAGCAGAATGGCGACCGCCATCACTACCTCGACCATCACCCGCGCCTCTTGCCCGAGGCTGCCGAACGGCCCCCAGTTGGGGGCGATTCCGCCGATGATGGTGCTGATGTCGCCCTTGTCGGCTGCCAGGTTCAAGTAACTCACCGCCCCTATCCGGTAGTTCATGCCCGTGCTCCGGCGCCCGGGTCATGTCCCATCTTCGCTGATGAAACTGCCTCCGTGTGTAACCCGGCAACGCTCTTTATCCTCATGTCCGCACGTGTGTCCGATTACCCCGCCCTGACCTGCGGTGCGGACTCGTGTTCCTCGAACATGCATGGTTACTCTGTGTATCACGAGGGGTGACGCCGGGCAATGACGTCGCTGCGTGCACCGGTGTGATTGTCGCTCCGGCTTCCGTAGCGGTGCTGACCACCGCTACGGGACGGTTACCGGTTCCGCTGCTTCGACGGACAGCGCCGGGCGGCGGGGCAGCAGGAGCGGAGTGCTCAGGATGAGGACGCCGGCGATGGCGATGGTGGTGCGTGGGCTGGTTACGTGAGCGAGCAGCCCCCCGAGAACGGTCAGCGTCGCGATGGTCGCGCGGCTCGTGATGGACCATGCCGAGAGGGTTCGGGTGATGCGCTCGGTTGCGGTGTGTTCGAGCCGGTAGGTGGCGAACACCGGGTTGAAGACCCCCACACAGGTGATCAGGCAGAACTCGGTCACCATCACGATCAGGAGCCCCGGGAGGCCGGGCCGGACGAAGGCCAGGCCCAGCGGCCAGCACGCTCGGAGGGCCCCACTGACGAGCATGACCCGGTGTTGTCCGAACCGGGCTACCAGCCAGGGGGCGAGCCGCGATCCCACCAGGCCGCCGATGCACGGCACGCCGAAGGCCAGACCGTACTGCCAGGGCGCGAAGCCCAGATCCCGCAGAAGGAGCACGGCCAGCAGTGGCGCGATCGCCATGATCAGTCCGTTGACCAGGGCGGTGTTGAAGAACAGCGGCCGCAGTACGGGGTGGCGCAGGACATAACGCCACCCCTCCACGACGTCGCCCGTGCTGAATCGCCGGGCGGGCCTGGCCGGCGGCTGTGGCTCGCGGCCGCTGATCGCCCGGATCCCGAGCGCCGAGAGCAGGTAGCTGACTGCGTCCAGCACCACCGTCGTCAGCGGTCCGAACATCCCGATGGCGGCACCGCCCAGGGGCGGGCCGAGGGCGGTCGCCGTCCAGGTCGTCGTCTCGAACCTGCTGCCGGCGGTCAGGAGGTCTTCGGGCCGTACCAAGTCCTTCAGGTGGGCACCGCTCGCGGAGGTGAACACGATGTTCGCCGCCGCGACGATCACCGACACGACGACCAGTTGGGCGAAGCCGAGGCAGCCCAGCGCATAAGCGGCAGGCAACGACAGCATGGCCAGAAACCGCAGCAGGTCCATCGAGATCATGACCGGTCGCTTACGGCGGAACTCCACCCACGGGCCCAGCGGCAACACGATCAACGCGCCCACCGCCAGGCCCGCCGCCGACAGGACGGACACCTGCATCGCGCTGCTGTGCAGTACCAGGACGGCGATGAGCGGCAGCGCGTCCAGCGCGAGCCAGGTACCCACCGTGCTGGCGGCGAACGCGGCCCAGAGCCAGCCGAAATCCCGGCCCAGCGACTGCCTGCGCGTCACACCGCCTCCGACCCGCTCCATCCGAACGCTACTGGTTGATCAAGATGATCAAACCGTCAGTCTACGGCCACGAAGGGGCGCATGAAGGTACGCGCGAAATCGGTGAACACATCCGGTCGATCTGTCCTCGGAGCGCTCAGCTGAGTGCCCAGTGAACAGACAGGCGGCAAGTGCTCACCGATTTCGCAGGGGGTGCCTCTGGGACCCGTGGATTGCGACCTACACGGGGCACTTCGATGTCGTCCGAACCGGTGGACCCTTGTCGCCACCGACCGCGGCCGAACCAGCAACCTCCCGAGCCCTCCGGACACAACGTACTTCGGGCATTCCCGAAAGGGGCACGGGGCCTTCGCCCTCACTTGTCGTCGATGTCACCTGGCAGGCCGCGCCAGGGTGGTTTCAACCCGCTGAGAAGGGCTCGCAACACTTCGAGACGGTGGGCTGCCTCGGAGGCCGCCGATGTCTTCAGCGCCTTGTGGGCAGCCTGCGCCGTGAGAACCCCGAGTATCACTCGGACCGAGCCTTTGCTGATGGCGACAGCGGCCAGCGACCAGGCGGCCATGCCGATGTATGTGGCGAGCATCTTCGATCACCCTTCTGCGGACTGGAGCTCTCAGGTGTAGCCCTGCTACCCGCGGAGGCGCTTCCCCGCAGTCGCGCGGAACCCGCCGCGCCGCGCGAACTCAGCGCAGCCGCGCCCCTGTTGCGGGAGCGGCGGCCGGAGTGAGTATGCGGGCATGAACGACACCGATGAGCCGCGAGGTCCCAGAGGGAAACGGGACCTGCCTTTTCCCTATAACCAGGATCTCTCCGGGGTGTTGCGCCATCTCAACCGCCGCACCCGCTGGGGCAGCGACCGGCTCGCGAACGACCGCGCCACAGCCTCGTTCCTGGCCGCCGGTATGAGGCTGCTCGTACAGCACCTCGGTCCCGGCGCCCAGCAGCGCGTCAGCAGCGAACGCCTGCTGCTCGGTTCCCTGTCGCAGCGCAGGGTCGCCGAGGAGTTCGCCGGCAATCCGGGCCCCTTCACCCGGCACGGCAATGGCGTGTCGATGCTGAGAGACCGCTGGAGCCCGCACTCGCACTTCGTCAGCGACTTGATCAACTTCGCGGTATGGAGGGAGAACTACCGGCCCGCGTACCGGAAGCAGCGTGCCGCCAACACCGAGCGGCTGGTGCACGGAGCGGACTTCGTACGAGCCGTCCACGACATCTCCTACCAGCACACCGCTGAGGGGGTCGAACTGCCCTCCGTCCGGCTCGGACTCGCCCTCATGACCGCGGCCGAGGGGGACGACGAGGTGACACGGATCATTTCCACCGTGTACGAGGACTATCTCGGCTCGTGGAAGCAGCTGTACACCGCCGTCCTACGGGAGCGCCATCTGCGTTTGCGCAAGGGCCTCACGCTCGACGATCTGGCGAACGCGCTGTCCGCCGCGACCGACGGTTTGACCCTCCGCGCCATCGGTAACCCCGGGGCCGGAGTCGTCGACCACGACAACCGACGCTCTCTCATGGGCACGGTCGCGCTCGCCGTCATCCACGCGTTCCTCGAGCTGGACGACGACGCGACCGGCCTCACACTGGAGCAGGCCGTCGCGATGCGGTTCGACCGGCGATCGTATTGAGCGACGCCCATCGGAAATCCACCTGGGCATGCAGCGAACGCACCGGCGAGGCCAGCTGCAGCGCCCCGTACAAAGCGGCTGCAACCATCACGAATGACACACAAGCCCCCGCTGGCCAAAGCGTTACTGACAGAACGCACGAGGGTTAGGTGACGGGGCCCTGGCCGTCCAGTTCGGCGAAGTGGTCGAATTCGCCTGCCTGGACGCCGAGTACGAAGGCGTCCCACTTCTTCTGGGTGGTGGTGACGACGTTGTCCGGGTCGCTGGTCTCGCGCAGGTAGACGGCGTCGTCGGGGCCGAAGGCGATTTCGATCCAGGGGCCGGGTCCCTTTTCGCCCTCGGGGGCGGCGCGGATCCAGTCGAGGTCGTCGGGGGTCTCAGACACGGGTCGCTCCGGTCCGCATGCGCTCTATCGCGTGGAGTAGGGCGCCCAAGGCGGGAACGGTGGTGCGCAGTATGACCCCTTCGGGGTCACTGCTTTCGGTGATTCTCACTGTCCGGTCCTCGGAGGCGACATGCAGACAGGACTCGCCGCTGCCGCAGTACGAGGACTTCTGCCAGTTGTAAGAGATCATCGCGGGCCTTTCACACGTCCTGGACAATGTCGTGGATGAACTTGCGCGACGCGTCAGGGGTGAGGGCAATTGCCTCCACTCGTTCCAGGAGGAGGCGGTACACCTCCAGTTCCGCCTGCGCATCAACGTATTTGGGGCCGTGTGCCTGATCCAGTTGGACGGTGTCCAGCTGTGGCACCGGCCCGTGTACGTAGTAGATGGACTGGCCGGCGCCCGGGTAGGCGCCGGCGCTGAACGGGATCACCTGGATGGTGATGCGATCGCGTTCGCTCATGTCCAGCAAGTGCCGCAGTTGACGGACGGCCACTGCGCGTCCGCCGAACTGCATGCGGAGTGCGGCCTCGTGGATGATCGCCTGGTACGGCGGCGGATCGTCCTGGTAGAGGACGGTCTGCCGTTTGACGCGGTGGGAGATGCGATGTTCCACCTCGGGCGGCGTGTATGCGGGGACCATGTGCAGGAAGATCTCGCGCGCGTGGTCCGCGATCTGGAGCAGTCCCGGGATGTGGGACGTGTGCGCGGTGCGCAGCTTGAGTCCGTGGTGTTCCAGTTCGCACAGGTCGATCAACGACGCGGGAAGGATCTCCCGGTACTCCTCCCACCAGCCGCGCTTGCGTTCCCCCGTCATGCCGATGAGTGCGTCGATCAGGGCATTGTCGGAGCAGGAGTAGTGGCGGGCCATCGCGCGGAGCCGTTCGGGACTGACGCCGAACCGGGCTCCCTCCATATTGCTGACCTGGCTCTGCTTGATGCCGAGGAGCTGTCCTGCCTCGGTGGAGGTCAAGCCCGCGCGTTCGCGCAACCTGCGCAGCTCGACGCCGAACCGGAGTTGACGAGCTGTGGGGGCGCTCCTCAGCGGCATCGATGTCTCTCCTCGTACAGGACGTCACCCACACGGATGAAGAACCTAGTAGTTCAGCTCAAACAGCTTAATACCTAAGGCGGTGCCGCTAGCTTTAGGCCACCGCCCGGAAGTACCTCGCTCGACGGAGCGACCTCGTCACCGGGCACCCAGCAGGCACAGTCAGTCAACTCCCCTCCGTGATCGGAGAATTCCGTGACCACCGTAGCGCCGTCCTGGGCGTACGCCCTCCAACTTCCGCACGATCCGCACGCCCCCGGCATCGCCCGCAAAACCCTCCGCGCGGTGCTCCACTCGCACGGTCTCGACCAACTCGTCGACACAGCTGAGCTGCTGGCCAGTGAACTCGTCACCAACGCCTACCGGCACTCGCGGGGCCCTTACGGCCTCCGCCTCCGCGCCATGGACGCCGACCGCATCCGGCTGGCGGTCTGGGACGGCAACCCGGCCATCCCCGCACCCTTCGGTCCGCCGCCGGGTGAGGACGCCGAGTGCGGGCGGGGGCTCCACCTGGTGCGACTCTGTGCCGCGAGCTGGGGTGCGTATGTCCTCGCGGGCGGCGGCAAGGTGCTCTGGGCCGAGTGCGAGGAGAAGCGCGACTGTCAGTGGGGTGGCTTACTGTGATCGATGCAGGTGCTTTTGGTGACTGGGCCGGGGGAGGCGTCGGGTGTCCGAGGTTCGCAGGGCCGGGCCGGGTAGCGCGGCCCGGATGTCTCGCGTCGGCCGGGTGGGTGGCGCGGTAGGCGTGTGTCCGCGCGGCGTGGTCCGTCGCGGGGCGTGCCGTGCTGAGGTGCCCGCAGGCCTGCCGCCTCGGATCGTCGGGTCGCGCTGCCACCGCCGAACCCGGAGGACCACCCCATGACCGAGCAGTCCCGGCGCAGCTTCCTCAGGCAGGTCTCGGTGGGCAGCGTGGTAGCGGGCGCGGGGGCGTTGGCACCGGGCCTGCTGGCCCGGCCGACGCCCGCGCACGCCGGGACGCGCCGGGGCAGGGCGGCCGCGCCGGGCACGGCCTACGGCATCGACATCAGCATGTCCGCCCAGACGACCGGGGTGCTGACCGCGGGTCTCTACCAGCTCCGGATGTTCAAGGCGGTGCAGAGTGCCGCGCCCGGCGGGGTGCCCACGCTGTGGGCTTCCATCGGTAACTACTCGGAAGAGACCCGGCTGTCCTGGACCGAGCAGTACTTCGCCTTCGCGTCGACCCAATACGACTACCGGCGAGCCCGGTTGGGCGGTGTAGCGGCCATGCCGATCGCATCGGGCCAGGCCCTCGACGTCGGACCCGGTGCGGTGGGCACTGTGGTGGACAGCGGCGGCAGTCCGGGCGCGATCACCTTCCGGAATACCACCGCAGATCCGTTCACCTGCGGCTTGGCGCAGCCGTCCCCGGACGGCGGGCCGACGATGCCGCTCTGTGCCTTTCCGCTGCGCGGCAGCAGCCCGGTCGCCGTCAAGCCGTTGCGGAAGGTGGCCCTGGCTTTCGCGGCGGGGCCGCTGTGGCCGGGCTCGGTGGTGCGATCGCCGGTCGGCCGCACGGTGCTGGTGGATCTGACCCGGGCCAAGTCCGCCGAGTTGTCGTACGACATCAACGCCGGATGGTCCTGGAAGGGCGCCGTCGTGGCCGAGACGGTTGCGACCACGGCCTTCACCAGCAGGCTCGTCGTCGCCGGCCAGGTATGACCGCTTGATCGTGGGGGAGCCCGCTGAAACAGTTGGCCCAGTGGACGCACTCAGACCTCAGGATCCAACACACATAGGCGCGCACGCAGTTGTCGCCCGGCTCGGGGCGGGTGGAATGGGCCAGGTGTACCTGGGGCGTTCGCCCGGGGGCCGGCTGGTGGCGATCAAGGTCATCCGGGAGGAGATCACCGACCACCCCGAGGCACTGAGCCGCTTCCGGCGGGAGGTCGAGACCGTACGGGCGGTGCGCAGCGCGTACACCGCGAACCTGATAGACGCCTCGCTGGCCGCGCCGCCGTACTGGCTGGCCACCGAGTACGTGACCGGGCCGACGCTGAGCCGTGCCGTACGGGAGCGGGGGCCGTTCCCGGCCGTCACCTGCCGGGGCGTTTTCGCCGCGCTCGCGGAGGGTCTGGCGAGCGTGCACGCGTACGGGGTGACGCACCGGGATCTCAAGCCGCAGAACGTCATTCTGTCGGCGCAGGGGCCGCAGCTGATCGACTTCGGGATAGCCCGGGGCACGGGGGACGCGGCGCTGACCGAGACCGGCTTCGCGCCGGGGACGCCCGGGTTTGCCGCGCCGGAGGTGCTGATGGCCAACCAGGTCGGTCCTGCAGCCGATGTGTTCGCGCTGGGCGCGACGATGGCGTACGCGGCGACCGGGCGGGCGCCCTTCGGAGGCGGCCAGCCGGCCTCGGTCGGGTACCGGGTCGTCCACGAGGAGATCGACCTGGCCGGGGTCGATCCGGACCTCGCGGCGCTGATCAACTGGTGCGTGGCGAAGGACCCGGCGGCCCGGCCGTCGCTCACGGCGTTGATCGAGCGGTGCGCGGTGCGGGCCGCCTTGGTGGACGACGGGTTCTACGGGGCGCTGGCGGGGCTCAGCGATGCGGTGCCGGTGGCGGGGCCTGTGCCGGTGGCGGTGCCGGAGGTCGGCCTGCACGGGGCGCCCACGGCGACGGCCGGGCAGTTCGCTCCCGGCTACACGCCGACGCAGGGAGTGGCCGCGCCGGATCATGCCCCCGTTGCCCCCTCGACCCGCAGGTTCAAGCCGTGGATGGCGGCGGTCGCCGTCGTGGCGGCCGTGGGAGTGGGCGCGGTTGTGGCTGTGCAATTCATGTCCGGTGGCGGCCACGCAGACCCCGCGAAGGACAGGAGTCCCAGCACCAGCCCGAGCAGTGGCCCGCCGAAGAAATCGGCCAAGGCGCCGTCGTACATCGAGAACAACCGGGTCTCCATCGACCAGTGGGGACTCTCCAGCGACCCCGGCGCGGCCGCTCATGGCATAGGCCAGTGCCGCACCTTCGGTGGGGAGGCGGACGCCCCGGCCGAGTTCCAGTACTCGGTGGAGAACGCCGACGATCCGAGCCTGCCGTATGTGGGGGCCAGGGCGAAAATCGAGTTCCGGTTCAAGTCTGCCGAGAACAGCGGCACGAAGCCGTCGGCGGCGCCGTACTACGTGTCGGTCGGCGTGCGGGCGCCGCATGACATCGATCCGAGCACCGGCAAGCCGTTCCCGGACCTGATGATGCCGAACAAATCGGTCGGATACACCAGCAGACCGGTGGACGCCTACGCCAACTGGAAGACCGGAGACTTCGTCACGCTGACGTACCCGGACGATTTCGCGGATCACACGAACGGGAAAGTGACCGACAGCATCCCTGTCGCCAACGACCCCGGGGACTGGACCGTGGTCTTCTTCCACGTCAAAGGAACCCCAACGGACTACTCCAGCATCAGCTGCTCGGGCTTCCGAGTGAAGTAGGCGGTGAACCACTGGCAAATGGGGGAGGGTTGAGGAATGCGCAAAGTCTGGGTGGTCGGCGGCATCGGTGCGGGCGTGAGCCTGGGCTTCATCGGCCTGCTCGTCGTCGGCACCTACTCGGCGGCCGCCGGCCTCGGCAGCGGATCAGCCGTCGCGCTGGCCAAAGGGGCCGTGCCCAGCCAGTACCGGACCACCGTGCAGAAATGGGGCAATCTCTGCCCTTCGCTCAACCCGGCGCTGCTCGCCGCGCAGTTGTACCAGGAGAGCGGCTGGGACCCGCAGGCCAAGAGCCCCGCCAACGCGCTCGGACTGGCGCAGTTCATCCCGGGCACCTGGACGACACACGGTATCGACGGGAACGGCGACGGCAAGAAGAACATCTGGGACCCCGCCGACGCGATCCCGTCAGCCGCCTCGTACGACTGCGAACTGGCCGGATACGTCAAGAACGTACCCGGTGACCGGAGCGACAACATGCTCGCCGCGTACAACGCCGGTTCGTACGCGGTCATCAAGTACGGCGGGGTGCCCCCGTACCGCGAGACCCAGAACTACGTCAAAATCATCCGCACCCTGGAGAAGAGCTTCGCCCGGCCCGTGAACGGCGTGGCCCCCTCCCAGCAGGCCGCCGCCGCCATCTATTACGCGCAGCAGAAGCTCGGTACCCCCTACCTCTGGGGTGGGAACGGCACCGCCGCCCAGGGAGGGCGGTTCGACTGTTCGGGGCTGACCAAGGCGGCGTACCACAGCGTCGGGATCGAGCTGCCGCGGGTGGCGAACGACCAGTACAACGCGGGGGAGCATCCGGCGCGGGACCAGTTGCTCCCGGGTGACCTGGTCTTCTTCTCGAACGACCTGTCCAACTCCCGGGCCATCCACCATGTGGGTCTCTACGTCGGCGGCGGCTACATGATCGACGCGCCCTACACCGGCGCCGTGATTCGCTTCGACAAGATTGATTCGCCGGACTATTTCGACGCCACCCGGGTCACCGAGGACGGCGCGAAAGCGCTGCCCAGCACGCATCCGGAGGCCTGAAACGCTGCGTTGCGCGACCGGGACCCACCGTGAGAGCGTCGCTTCTGAGCTGCGACGATGAGTCTCTCTTCGATAACGTCATGGTGATCTTTCGGTGGAGAACGGAACGCCGGAGGCGTCCAGGGCGTTCCCTGGACTGAGGACGCACCGAACGCGCACTGACCACGGGGTCGGGTGGAGCGGCGTGCAGGGACGTACGGCCGCGTAGCGGGAGCAAAGGCAAGGGGCAGCAGATGGCTGGACTCGCAAGTGATGGGTCGAACCCTGATGTCAGCCTGCTCTACGACATCAACGGCTTCGCGAAGTCCGCACCCGGCTGGCTCGACCGCACCATGGAGTTCGTCGGCGAGTACGGCATTCTGCTGGCGATGGTGCTGCTGGTGCTCGGCTGCTGGTGGCAGGCGCGCAAGGGGGCGGACCACGAGCGGTCGGTGACGGTCGTCGCCGGCGCGCTCTGGGCGCCACTGGCTGCCGGGATCGCGGTCCTGGTGAACATCCCGATCCGTGGATTCGTGGGGCGGCCGCGGCCGTTCGTGGATCACAAGGGCCTGGACGTATTGATTCCCGGGAAGACCGACTTCTCCTTCGTGAGCGACCACGCGACGCTGGCGATGGCCGTCGGGGCCGGACTCTTCGTGGCGCACCGGAAGTTCGGGCTCGCCGCGATCGGGCTGGCGCTGGCGGAGGGCTTCTGTCGGGTCTTCATGGGCGTGCACTATCCGACCGACGTGATCGGCGGCTTCGCACTCGGCACCGCCGTCGCGTTGCTGCTCTCGCCGCTCGCGATGGCGTTGCTGACCCCGGTGGTGCGGGCGGTGGCCCGGTCGGAGCGGCTGGGCTTTCTGGTGCGGTTCCGGCGTTCCCGGGAGGTGGCCTCGGCCGTGGTGGAGATCCCCGAGCCGAGACCGGAGCGCAACGACCTGGCCGCCTGAGCGGCCCGTTCACCACACCTCAGCCCCCGCGCCAGGTCACAGCGCTTGCGGGAAGCTGAACACCCGTTCGGGGTCGTACCGCTTCTTCAGGGCGGTCAGCCGCGACGCCCCGTCTCCGTAGTACGCCGTGCGCCATCCGGTGAGGGACGGGTCGCTGTAGTTCTGGTACGCCCCGCCCGAGGCGTACGGCCCCATCGCCGCATGGGTGGACTTCAGCCAGGCCTGCTGGGCGGAGCCGGCCGTGCCGGGGCGCCAGGACGCGACGTACTGGGCCAGGACCCGGGAGCGCCGGTGGACGAAGGCGGTGGCCGACGGGTCGACACGGTTGATCGCGCCGCCCAGTGCGGTGAGGGCGACGGAGCCCGCGCCCTGCGCGGCGGGCAGCCGGGCGAACCCTTCGACGCGGGACAGCAGCGCGGCGATCCCGGCGGCCGGGACCGCGCGGTCGTAGAAGTCCGAGGCGGCGGCATAGGTGTCGCGCTGCAGGGCACCCCGGGCGCGGCGGCCGGGCGTCGGCCCCGGCAGATGGCACTGGTCCTCGCTGAGACCGGCGCAGCCCGCGTACAGCAGCATGGCCTGCTCGTAGCTGTGCCTGCGCAGCGATACGGAGCTCGCTGAGGCACCCACCGCGTCGGCGAGTCGGTCGACGGCGTTCTGCAGACCGCCGTAGGAGCCGAGGGAGAACGCGGCGACGGTGAGGCCGGGCACCCCACCGCCCGCGGTGGCCTCCAGATGGGCCGACGACCAGATCTCGTCGGGCTGGTCGGGGCCCCATTTCTGCCAGGCGTCGATGACCGCGCGCGCCTTCGACCAGGGCCAGGAGAGATACGCGGAGACGGTCTGCGGGGCGGTGTGCGTACGGAAGGTCAGCTCGGTGACCACACCGAATTGGCCGTTGCCCGCGCCGCGCAGCGCCCAGAAGAGGTCCTTGTTCTCCTTGCCGGATGCGGTGATCCGCCGGCCGTCGGCGGTGATCAGGGTGGCCGAGGTGAGGGCGTCGCAGGTCAGACCGTAGGCGCGGGAGGCCACGCCGTGGCCGCCGCCGAGGGTGAGACCGGAGATGCCGACGGTGGGGCAGGAACCGCCGGGCAGCGAGCGGGAGCTCCTGCCCAGGGTCTCGTAGACGTCGACGAGCTTGGCTCCGGCGCCGATCGTGCCGTCGGCCGATATGTGTGACAGCTTCGACACGTCGATGACCAGGTGACCGTTGCCGGACGACCAACCGGCGTACGAGTGACCACCGTTGCGGATGGAGACGGGGACGTGGTGGGCCTGCGCGTAGGCCAGGCACTCGCGTATGTCGGCCTCGTCCGCGACGTAGGCGACGGCGGCCGGCTTCAGGTTGTCGAAGCGGGTGTTGTAGAGCTGACGGGCCGCCGGGTAGTCGGCGTCGCCGGGGCGGACCAGTTTGCCGTCGAGTCCGTGGCCGAGTGCGGTCCAGTCGGCAGCGGCGCGGGGCCGGGAGGACCTCGGTGTGGTGGGGGTGGCGGGGGATGTGGTGACGGGTGACGTGCTGCGGGCAGCCGGACCGGTCCGGCCCGGCGCGTCCGTGGCACCGCTGTGGCAGGCGACCGCGGTGGCCAGGACGGGGGCGGCGATGAGCAGGGTACGGCGTCGCATGGGCGGACCTCCGGCTTATCAGACGCGGTTGTGGGGGGCGGAGGTTCCCGTGACGAGCTGATGTGCGACGGGCGGGGGGATCAGCGCTTCGGCGCGTGCCCGGTCGCATCGGCGCGGGCGCGGTCACGGGATCGGCGGGCCGGGCCCGCCCAGCCGCAGGTGCAGCGTGCCAGGCAGAAGGAGCCCCGTTCGGAGGTACTCGTGGTGTGGTCGCCGCTGCGCTGGGAGGGGTGGTCGTCGTGCACCCGTCCACGGTACTCGGGCGTGACGGCGGCCACCGGACGTCGTTATGCGGGAGGAGCGGCACGGACGATTACTGGCCAGGCGTTGGGGGTTGGCGGCGATGGTGCAGCAGGGCAAGGGCAGGGACAGGGCCGGGGTGGTGGCCGGTGCCGCGCTCGCTCTGGCGGGTCTGGTAGGCGCCGGAGGATGTTCGGCCCGCGCCGGGGCCGCCGCCGACGACCGGGCCGGGGCCGACATGGTGCGGCAGGCCGCCGATGCGCTGGCCGCGGCCCGGAGCTCGAAGGTCGTCACCTCGATGACGATGGCGTCCGGCGGTACCCGGGTGACCATCCGAGGCGAGGGCGGGTTCGACTTCGTCCGCCGCACCGGGCAGCTTCGCGTGGTGCTGCCGAAGGACGCGGCGGGCGCCGAGGAGCACCGTCCGATCACCGAGGTGCTGACGCCGGCCGCGGTCTACATGAAGAACCGGGGTGCCAATGTGCCCGCCGACCAGTGGGTCGAAGTCGAACCCGCGAAGCTCCCCGATGGCAACCTGGTGACCAACGGGGCAACCGATCCGCTGGTGGCCGCCGAGCTGCTGCGCGGAGCGCACGGCGTGACGTACGTGGGCCGGGAAGAGCTGGGCGGGGTCCGGGTCCGGCATTACACCGGGACCGCGGACCTCGTGATGGCCTCGAAGCGCGCCCCCGCGCCCATCGGTCGGGCTCTGGCGGCTGCGGCGAAGGCGTTCGCCGGATCGTCGGTGCCGTTCGATGCCTACTTCGACGACCGGGGGCGGCTGTGCAAGGTGCGCCACCGGTTCGATTTCGCCAACAAGGGCCATACGGTCGAGGTCGCCTCGACGATCCTGCTGTTCGGTTTCGGCACCCCCGTCAAGGCCGGACTCCCCCCCAAGGACCAGATCTACGCCGGAACTGTCCAGTAGAAATGGTCCGTCCGTGCCATGCGCGCGGTGTGTCCGGCTCCCTACGCTAGGAAGTCGACTGCGGCAGAAAAGGGGTGATGTCCGTGCCTGGGGTGCTGACGGTGCAGGACCGCATTGCCCTCGTCGAGATCGAGCTCTGCAGCGAACTGATGATCGCCGCCGCGGCCGCGATCGAGGAGCGGCTCAGTCAGGATCGGATCGACGAGGTGCTCATGGTGGGGGCCGACCCATCGATTTCCGGCCCCGGCCGCCACGAGGACCGCCCCGAACGGTGAGTGGGGGCAGACCGGCCGGATGAGTGGCGCGTATCACCGCCGCTCCCGCACCATCAGGTGCGCAGCAGCCGGGCGATCGCCTTGGTCGCTTCCTCGACCTTCACGTCGATCTCCTCGCCGCCCCGGACCGCGGCGTCGGCCACACAGTGGCGCAGGTGCTCCTCGAGGAGCTGGAGGGCGAAGGACTGCAGGGCCTTGGTGGACGCCGAGACCTGGGTGAGTATGTCGATGCAGTAGACGTCCTCGGCGACCAGCCGCTGCAAGCCCCTGACCTGGCCCTCGATCCGGCGCAGCCGCTTGAGGTGCTCGTCCTTCTGCTTGTGGTAGCCATGCACCGCCGGCCGGTCGGTCGGCTCGTCGGCCGCCACCTGGCCGGCGCGGTCGGGGGCGCCCGCCGCCTCGGTGGTCGTCATCGCGTCCTCCGTTGTTGAACCGTTGTGAAGGGGTATGAGGCCGTCCTCCGAAGGGATCTGGATACCCCTTGTGGGTATATGGTACCGATCCTTCCGAAAATCGGGGCGGGGGCCGTGCTGATCACTCTGCCGCATGGGCGACACTGAGGAATGCCGGTTAGCCGTGGCCGGGCGATGCGCAGAGGGAGAGTGCTGGAGGTGTTGGCCGGATCAGGGAGCGGGGCGTGGTGGGTACGGCTGCAAGGCGCCGGAGCGACCTTATAGCGGAGCTATTGGGGCGGTTCGGCAACGCCGCAGATGTACGTGTCACGGCCCGCGAGCCCGGGCAACACCTTCAGTACCCTCCTAAGCATCACCCTGACCGAATCCAGAGCACCCGAGGAACCCACGTGCGCTTTCGTCTGACCCCCCGGGAGACGAGCTTCTACGACATGTTTGCCGCATCTGCGGACAACATCGTCACGGGCTCCAAACTCCTCATGGAACTGCTCGGCGCGGACGCCTCCGCCCGGGTCGAGATCGCGGAGCGGATGCGGGCAGCGGAGCACGCGGGGGATGACGCGACGCACGCGATCTTCCACCAGCTGAACTCCTCCTTCATCACGCCGTTCGACCGCGAGGACATCTACAACCTCGCCTCGTCGCTCGACGACATCATGGACTTCATGGAGGAGGCCGTGGACCTGGTCGTGCTGTACCAGGTCGAGGAGCTTCCGAAGGGTGTGGAGCAGCAGATCGAGGTGCTGGCCCGGGCGGCCGTGCTGACCGCCGAGGCCATGCCGAACCTGCGGACGATGACCAACCTCACCGAGTACTGGATCGAGGTCAACCGCCTGGAGAACCAGGCCGACCAGGTCCACCGCAAGCTGCTCGCCCAGCTCTTCAACGGCAAGTACGACGCCATGGACGTGCTGAAGCTGAAGCAGATCGTGGATGTGCTGGAAGAGGCGGCCGACGCGTTCGAGCATGTCGCCAACACGGTGGAGACCATCGCGGTCAAGGAGTCCTGAACTTCGTGGACACCTTCACTCTGATCGTGGTGATCGGCGTTGCGCTCGGGTTCACCTATACAAACGGTTTCCACGACTCCGCCAACGCGATCGCCACCTCGGTCTCCACCAGGGCGCTGACCCCCCGTGCGGCGCTGGCGATGGCCGCGGTGATGAACCTCGCCGGTGCCTTCCTGGGCAGCGGTGTCGCCAAGACCGTCAGCGAGGGGATCATCAGTACCCCGCACGGCCAGAAGGGGATGGGAATCCTCTTCGCCGCGCTGGCCGGGGCGATCGTCTGGAACTTGATCACCTGGTACTTCGGACTGCCGTCCTCGTCGTCCCATGCCCTGTTCGGCGGAATGGTGGGTGCGGCGCTCGCGGGCGGGATCGCCGTCTACTGGTCCGGGGTGCTCGACAAGATCGTCATTCCGATGCTCGCCTCGCCGGTGATCGGCCTGGTGGTCGGCTATCTGGTGATGGTCGTGATCCTCTGGCTGTTCCGGAAATCCAACCCGCACAAGGCCAAGCGCGGTTTCCGCATCGCCCAGACGGTCTCGGCCGCGGGCATGGCGCTCGGCCACGGTCTCCAGGACGCCCAGAAGACGATGGGCGTCGTGGTGATGGCGCTGGTCATCTCGGGCCACCAGTCGTACACCGACGCGATCCCGGTCTGGGTCAAGCTGGTCTGCGCGCTGATGCTCTCGCTCGGCACGTACGCGGGCGGCTGGCGCATCATGCGGACCCTCGGCCGCAAGATCATCGAACTGGACCCGCCGCAGGGCTTCGCCGCGGAGACCACCGGAGCCGCGATCATGTTCGGTTCGGCGTTCATCTACCGCGCGCCGATCTCCACGACCCATGTCATCACCTCGGCCATCATGGGCGTGGGCGCCACCAAGGGCTCGCGTGCGGTGCGGTGGGGTGTGGCGAAGAACATCGTCCTCGGATGGTTCATCACGATGCCGGCTGCGGCGATCGTTGCGGCGTTGTGCTACTGGGTGGTCGAGCTGATCTTCTGATCCGGGTCGGCCCCGTTGGGCTGTGGTGGTGGCGGCGGTGGGTCCGGGGGGCGCCCCCGGGGAATGCGGCTGGTCCCGGAAGTGAAACGGCCCGCCCCCGGAATCCGCGGGGGCGGGCCCTTTCCGTCTTGCGGTGGCACCGCCATGCAGCACCGCAAGCCAGGGCGTCTATCCGAAGCGGCCGGAGATGTAGTCCTCGGTCGCCTGGACGGACGGGTTGGAGAAGATCCGCGCGGTCTCGTCGATCTCGACCAGCCGACCGGGCTGGCCAACCGCGGCCAGGTTGAAGAAGGCCGTACGGTCCGACACCCGCGCAGCCTGCTGCATGTTGTGGGTGACGATGACGATGGTGAAGCGCTCCTTGAGCTCGCCGATCAGATCCTCGATGGCGAGCGTGGAGATCGGGTCCAGGGCCGAGCACGGCTCGTCCATCAGCAGCACCTGCGGCTCGACCGCGATCGCCCGGGCGATGCACAGCCGCTGCTGCTGGCCGCCGGAGAGGCCGGCGCCCGGCTTGTTGAGGCGGTCCTTCACCTCGTTCCAGAGGTTGGCCCCCTTCAGCGACTTCTCCACGATGCCGGCCAGCTCGCTCTTCCGGTACGAGCCGTTGAGCCGCAGGCCGGCCGCCACGTTGTCGAATATCGACATGGTGGGGAACGGGTTGGGGCGCTGGAAGACCATGCCGACCGTGCGGCGGACGGAGACCGGGTCGACGCTCGACGCGTACAGGTTCTCGTCGTCCAGCATGACCTTGCCCTCGACGCGGCCGCCGGGGGTGACCTCGTGCATGCGGTTGAGCGTGCGCAGGAAGGTGGACTTGCCGCAGCCCGAGGGGCCGATGAAGGCGGTCACGGAGCGGGGTTCGACGGTCATCGAGATGTCTTCGATGGCCTTGTGGTTGCCGTAGTAGGCGTTCAGGCCGCCGACGTCGATGCGCTTGGCCATGAGAAATCAGCTTCTTTCGGTTGCCGCGTCAGCGGCCGGTCTTCGGGGCCTTCCAGCGGGCGATGCCGCGGGCCACCAGATTGAGGATCATGACGAAGGCGATCAGCACGAGTGCCGCGGCCCAGGCCCGGTCGTACGAGGCGTCGTTGCCGGCCGCCCACTGCTCGAAGATGTAGAAGGGCAGTGACGACTGGGCGCCCGAGAACGGGTTGTTGTTGATCGAGGGTGAGCCGAACACCAGCAGTACGAGCGGAGCGGTCTCGCCCGCGATACGGGCGATCGCGAGCATCACACCGGTGGCGATACCGCCGATGGCGGTGGGCAGTACGACCTTCAGGATGGTGCGCCACTTCGGGATGCCGAGCGCCAGCGACGCCTCGCGCAGTTCGCCCGGCACCAGCTTGAGCATTTCCTCGGTCGAGCGCACCACGACGGGCATCATCAGCAGGGCCAGGGCCATCGACCCGGCGAAGCCGGAGTAGCCGAAGTCCAGAATGATGATCCACAGGCTGAGGATGAACAGACCGGCCACGATCGAGGGGATGCCGGTCATCACGTCGACGAAGAAGGTCACGGCCTTCGCGAACTTGCCGCGGCCGTACTCGACCAGGTAGATCGCGGTGAGCAGGCCGATCGGGGCCGCGATGACGGTGGCGATGCCGACCTGCTCGAGGGTCCCGATAATCGCGTGGTAGACCCCGCCGCCGGGGAGAATCGACTGGGTGCCGGCCATCGAGTGGGTCAGGAAGTTGACGTCCAGCACCTTGACGCCGCGCCGGGCCGTCTCCCAGAGCAGGGAGACCAGCGGGATGATCGCGAGCAGGAAGCAGACCCACACCAGGCTGGTGGCCAGGCGGTCCTTGGCCTGCCGGCGGCCCTCGACGCGGGCGGCGAGCGCGTACGTACCGAGGATGAACAGCAGCGCGGCGATCAGGCCCCACTGGATCCGGCTGCTCAACCCGGCGGCCAGACCGATCCCGCAGGCCACCGCGACCGAGCCGGCCGCCAGGGCCGGCGGCGCCCAGCGGGGCAGCCGCGGCTGGTGCAGGGTGTTCCGCCGGGACGGGGGGTCGATGACCGCGGCCCGGTCGTTGACGATGACGTCGCTCATGCCGAGGCCCCCGAGTATTCCTTGCGGCGGGCGATGATCAGCCGGGCCGCGCCGTTGACCAGCAGGGTCAGGACGAACAGGACGAGTCCTGAGGCGATCAGCGCGTCCTTGCCGACCCCGATCACGCCCGCTTCCTTGAAGCTGCTGGCGATGTTCTGGGCGAAGGTGCCGCCGCCGGGATCCAGCAGGCTCTTGCCGATGTCGAAGCTGGGCGACAGCACGGTCGCGACGGCCATCGTCTCGCCGAGCGCCCGGCCCAGGCCCAGCATCGACGCGCTGATGACGCCGGAGCGGCCGAAGGGCAGGACAGACATTCTGATGACTTCCCAGCGGGTGGCGCCGAGCGCGAGCGCGGCCTCCTCGTGCATCTTCGGCGCCTGCAGGAAGACCTCGCGGCTGACGCTGGTGATGATCGGCAGGATCATGATCGCCAGCAGGATGGAGATGGTGAACAGCGACCGGGCGGCGCCGCCCTGGTAGCTGAGGACGCCGGTCCAGCCGAGGTAGGTGTCCAGCCAGGTGTAGAGGCCGGTGAGGTGCGGGACGAGGAAGAGCGCGCCCCACAGGCCGTAGACGATGGACGGTACGGCGGCCAGCAGGTCGATGACGTAGCCGAGCGGCGAGGCGAGTCTGCGCGAGGCGTAGTGCGAGATGAACAGCGCGATGCCGATGGCGACGGGGACCGCGATGACCATCGCGATGAGCGAACTCACCACGGTGCCGAAGGCGAGGACCGCGATGCCGAAGACCGGGTGGTCGGTGTTCGGGTCCCACTCGAAGGTGGTGAAGAAGTTACCCTGGTTGGCGGAGATCGCGTGGCTCGCGCGGACCGCCAGGAAGGCCGCGATGGCGGCCATGATCACCAGCAGCAGGATTCCGGACCCCCGGGAGAGGGCGAGGAAGACCCGGTCGCCGATGCGGACGGGCGAGGCGGACTTTCGCGGAACGGTGCGGGGGACTGCGGTCGGGATGACGTCCATGGGTTTCTCCGGTCTGCGGGGCCGGTGAGGGCTCCGGGCGCGGCGGTGCACCGGATGGGGGCGGCCGGCCCTGCCGTCAGGCGGTGGGCCGGCCGCACTCGAGTCAGGAGAGGGTCTTGACCGTGCTCTGCACCTTGGCGGCGATCTCGCTGGGCAGCGGGGCGTAGCCGAGCTGCTTCAGCGCCGTCTGGGCGTCGCTGCTGGAGATGTACGCCAGGTACGACTTCAGGGCGGCGAGGGTGTCGGCCTTGTTGCCCTTGGTGCCGACGATCTCGTACGTCACCAGGGCGAGCGGGTAGGCGCCCTCGGCCTTGGTGTTGTAGGCGAGCTGGAGGGCGAGGTCGCTGCCGGTGCCGACGATCTTCGCCTCGGCGATGGCCTTCGACGCGTTGTCGGCAGTGGCCTCGACCGGTGCGGAGGCGCCGGTGTCGAGCTTGACGGTGCTGATGCTGCTGGCGGTGGCGTAGGACAGCTCGAAGTAGGAGATCGAGCCGGAGGTCTGCTTGACCTGCGAGGAGACGCCGGAGGAGCCGTCGGCGGACTGGCCGCCCTTGGCTTCCCACTTCTTTCCGGACTCGTACGGCCAGGCGCTGGGCGCGGCGGCCTTGAGGTACTTGGTGAAGTTGTCGGTGGTACCCGAGTCGTCGGAGCGGTGGAACGCCTGAATCTTCAGGTTCGGCAGTTTGGCGCCCTTGTTGAGCGCGGCGATCGCCGGGTCGTTCCAGTTGGTGATCTTGCTGTTGAAGATCTTGCCGAGGGTGTCGGCGTCGAGGACCAGGTTGGACACGCCCGGCACGTTGTACCCGACGGCGATGGGTCCGCCGACCATCGGCAGGTCGATGGCCTGGCCACCCTTGAAGAGCTTCTTGGAGGCGACGACCTCCTCCGGCTTGAGCGCCGAGTCGGAGCCGGCGAAGGTCGTCTTGCCCTGCAGGAGTTCCTGGATGCCCGCGCCCGATCCGTTGGGCTTGTAGTTGATCTGCACGTCCTTGCAGACTGCGGTGTAGTTCTTCACCCACAGGTCCATGGCGTTCTTCTGGGCGCTCGACCCCGACGCGAGCAGCTGACCCTTGCCGTCGCACTTGATGTTCGACGCGGCGCTGGTCTTGCCGCCGGTGCCGCCGGTGGAGCCGCTGTTGTCGTCCGAACCGCACGCCGTGAGGACCAGGGCGCCGGAGACGGCGAGGGCGCCGAGCGTGGCGGCGCGAAGCCGGTTCTTGCGCTGAAGCTTCACTTCGGGTGTTCCTTCCAGGAGCCGCCGGCGCTTCTTTTCCTTGTACGGCGGCGTGCGATGAGATGTCCGGTGAGGCGGGTCGCCGTGCACCGTGCACTGCCGAAATTAGGCAGATCAGGTGAAGTGGCCGAAGGGTGCGAGTGAACGGGGAGTGAACCTCGGCGGACGACCACGTGCCGCGGTGGCAGTCATGGCGTGGCCACCGCCGTGCGCTGCCAGTTCTGCTGGAACGCGTACCTGGCCGCTTCCACCTCATGGCGCTGGTCGGCGTGCAGCACTCCCAGCGCGTACGCCGTCGTCGGCGCGATCCGGGGTGTACGGGCCGCTGCCGCCGCGGCTGCGGCTGCTTCGGCCGCCTCCCGGTGGTGGTCGAGTGCCTGCCCGGCGTCGAGCAGCTTCAGGTCGGGCACCGGCCGGTTCGCGGTGTCGGCGCTCAGCACCTCCCGGGCGTACCGGTGCAGCCGCAGCAGCAGCCGGACCCGGTGCCAGGGGGCGTCCAGGGAGTCGCTGAGGCCCGCCGCGTTGTACGGGTGTGCGGCCCGGTGCAGCGGCAGCGCGCCGACCGCCTCGGCGAGCCGGTGGTCGGCCGATTCGACTGCGGGCAGCAGCGCCGCACCGGCGTGTTCGGCTGCCGACGGGGCGAACGGAACCTCCGAGGCCAGTAACGCCACCGCGTCCGCCACCGCGTGGAACCGCGCCGAACCCAGCGCCTGCAGCGACGCCGAGTGGGCCCGGGTTCTGGCCAGCGTCAGCTGCCGCTCGAGCAGCGCACCGGCCCGGGCCGCCCCCACGGCCGGCGCGGGCCGGGCCGCCTCCGCTGTGGCCGCGATCGCCGTCGCTTCGGGGGCGGCCGGTCTCGCCCCGTCCGTCCGGGCCGCGGGCAGCGTCGGCGTGGCGTCGGAGAGCCTGGCCAGCGCGTGGAGCAGCCGGTCGAGCCGGGCCGCGTACGCGTGCTCGCGGGCCAGCGTGCCGGAGAGCCAGGCCAGCTCGGCGCGCAGCTGATCGGCCCAGCCGGGGTCCAGCAGCGCCCGGAAGGTGTGCAGGGTGCCACTGATCCGGCGGGACGAGCGGCGCAGGGCGTCGGCCGACTCCTCTTCACCCGCCGAGTGGGCGCGCAGGCTGCGCAGGAACTCCGCAGCCCGGTCGTGCAGGTATCGGGACAGCAGCGCGTCCGCCGTCCCCGTCGGGTCAGGGGGTCGCACGGCGGCGCCTCCGGGCGTCTATCAGCATCTCCTGGACATGGCGCAGCGGCTGTCCCTCGGCGTCGGTCGCATGGCGCGTCCAGTTGCCGTCGGGGCCCAGGTGCCAGGAGGCCGTGTTGTCGGACATACCGGTTTCCAGCAGTCGGCTGAGGGCCGCGCGGTGGCCCGGGTCGGTGACCCGGACCAGGGCCTCGATGCGGCGGTCGAGGTTACGGTGCATCATGTCGGCGCTGCCGAACCACACTTCGGGCTCACCGCCGTTGCCGAAGGCGAACAGCCGGGAGTGCTCGAGGAAGCGGCCGAGTATCGAGCGGACCCGGACGTTCTCGGAGAGCCCGGTGACGCCGGGGCGTATCGCGCAGATGCCGCGTACCCAGATGTCGACGGGCACCCCGGCCTGCGCGGCCCGGTAGCAGGCGTCGATGGTGGCCTCGTCGACCATCGAATTGACCTTGATGCGGACATACGAGGGGCGGCCTGCGCGATGGTGGGCGACTTCCTTGTCGATCCGGGAGATCAGCCCGTCACGCAGCGACTTGGGGGCGACGAGCAGCCGCCGGTAGGTCTGCCGCCGCGAGTAACCGGAGAGCCGATTGAAGAGGTCCGAGAGGTCGGCGCCGACCTGCGGGTCGGTGGTGAGCAGCCCGAGGTCCTCGTACATACGGGCGGTCTTCGGGTGGTAGTTGCCGGTGCCCACATGGGAGTAGCGGCGCAGCGTGTCGCCCTCCTGGCGGACCACCAGGGACAGCTTGCAGTGGGTCTTCAGCCCGACCAGCCCGTACACCACATGGCAGCCGGCCTCCTCGAGTTTCCGCGCCCATTTGATGTTGGCCTGCTCGTCGAAGCGGGCCTTGATCTCGACCAGGACGAGGACCTGCTTGCCGGACTCGGCGGCGTCGATCAGCGCGTCCACGATCGGCGAGTCACCGGAAGTGCGGTACAGGGTCTGTTTGATGGCCAGGACGTCCGGGTCGCCGGCCGCCTGCTCCAGGAACGCCTGCACGGAGGTGGAGAACGAGTCGTACGGGTGGTGCAGCAGGACGTCCCGCTCGCGCAGCGCCGCGAAGATGTCGGGCGCCGACGCGGACTCGACCTCGGACAGGTCGCGGTGGGTGCCCGCGATGAAGTTCGGGTACTTCAGATCGAGCCGGTCCAGTGAGGAGATGCCGAAGAGGCCGGTGAGGTCGAGCGGCCCCGGCAGCGGATAGACCTCCGCGTCGGACACATTCAGCTCTCTGACCAGCAGGTCCAGGATGTACGGGTCGATGGACTCCTCGACCTCCAGGCGGACCGGCGGGCCGAACCTGCGCCGCATCAGCTCCTTCTCCAGGGCCTTGAGCAGGTTCTCGGCGTCGTCCTCCTCGACCTCCAGGTCCTCGTTCCTGGTGACCCGGAACATGTGGTGCGCCAGCACTTCCATGCCGGGGAAGAGCTCCTCCAGATGCGCCGCGATGACGTCCTCGACCGGGACGTAGCGCTCCGGCGACGCCTCCAGGAAGCGCGTGAGCAGCGGCGGCACCTTGACCCGGGCGAAGTGCCGGTGGCCGCTGACCGGGTTGCGCACCACCACGGCCAGGTTGAGCGAGAGCCCGGAGATGTACGGGAAGGGGTGCGCCGGGTCGACGGCCAGCGGGGTCAGCACGGGGAAGATCCGCTGCCGGAAGAAGGTGAAGAGCCTGGCCTGTTCCTTCTCGGTGAGGTCGGGCCAGCGGATCAGGTGTATGCCTTCGTCGGCGAGGGCGGGCGAGACGTCCTGCTGGAAACAGGCGGCGTGCCGGGCCATCAGCTCCCGGGACCTGTTCCAGATCTGTTCCAGCACCTCGCGGGGGAGCAGCCCGGACGCGGACCGGGTGGCGACGCCGGTCGCGATGCGGCGCTTGAGTCCGGCGACCCGGACCATGAAGAACTCGTCCAGATTGCTCGCGAAGATGGCGAGGAAGTTGGCCCGCTCCAGCAGCGGGGTCGTGGGGTCCTCGGCGAGTTCCAGTACCCGCTCGTTGAAGGCGAGCCAGCTCTGTTCCCGGTCGAGGAAACGGCCCGACGGCAGCTCGGCTCCGTCCGCCTCCTCTTCGTACACGTCGGCGTCGGCGTCGATGCCCGAATCCAGGTCGGGCACGGCCGCCGCGACGGTGTGCGGACGGTGCGCGGTGATCGAACCGACGGATGGCTGGAGCGACGGGAGCGGGACCTCTGCACTGGGCTGCTGGCTCATGTGCCCATTGTTCCGCGCGGGAGGACCGGAGGGCGCGGTGGCGGCTTGCATTCCGCGAGGGTCGCAAGCGTGTCTGAATGACGGGTAACGGGGACATGACGTCCGAGGTGCGGGCGGGGGCCTGCTCCGGCCCCGGCCCGCGGCCGGGCCCCGATCAGCCGTGGCGGCGGCGCAACAGCCGGAAGGCGACGGCCACGGCGATGGCGGTGAGGGCGAGGACGATACCGGTCTCCACGAGTTGGAGGGGCCAGTAGTGGGAGAGCGGTTGGTACTCGTAGACGTAGTGCCCGCTGGGGTCCGGGGTGCATGTCTGCTGCACGCAGCGCATCGGTGCCTCATGCAGCCGGGTGCCCGAGGGGCCGATCCAGTAGGTCTGGATGCTGTAGCCCGGCGGGACGCCGGTGAAGGCCTTCGACGTGATGGTCTGCGACGGCTGGAGAAGATAGCGCCAGTGGCCGATCGCCCAGGCCAGGGCCGCGGTGGCAGCGGTGCCGGCGACGAGCGCGGCTACCGCGCGGCTCAGTACCAGTCCCGCGAGAGCGCCGAGGGCTAGACCGAGCAGCGGATACCCGACGGCGAGTGGACCGGCATTGAGGTACACGCTGCCGTCATACGGGCTCCAGTCGCCGATGCCGAAGCGCCGGGACATCGCGAAGCGGTACAGCGCGGCCAGCAGGCCGGTGCCCGCGATGACGAACAGGGCGGGCAGGGCCAGCTTGGTGGCGAGCCAGCGCACGGGGGTGACCGACTGGGTCCACACCAGGACACTGGTGCGGTTCTCCAGCTCCCGGCCGACCAGCGCCGCGCCTGCGAACGCGGGGGCGGCGTAGGCCGCGGCGCGGATCAGTGCGTTCACGGCCATCAGCGCGTACTTGTAGCGCCACACCGCGGAGTGACTTGCGCAGGAATGCGCTGCGCAGCGGGCGATCTCGTCGGTGGCGGCCGTCGTTCCGGGGCCCACCATCCAAAGGAGCAGCAGCGCGGTGACGGCGACGTAGCCGATCCAGACCCACCGCGCGGGTCGGTGTACCCGCAGCACCGTCCAGACCAGTCCGGTGGGGCTCAGCCGGCCGCCATGGGGGGCCGCTGCGGGCAGGGCGGAAGCGCTCATGCGGACACCTTCTTCCGGAGCACGCGGAAGGCGACCGCTGCCACGACGATGGCGAGGGCCAGAAGGATGCCGGTCTCGACGAGTTGGAGGGGCCAGAAGTGCGAGGTGGGCTGGTAGGTGTTGTAGAAACCGGTGAGGTGATGGTCGGCCCAGCACTGCTGGTCGTCCACGCAGATCGGGTCGGTCACGTGTGCGCCACCGGAGGTGATGGCGCCGTCGGCCAGGGGCCATCCGCTGCCTGCGCCCAGGTAGCCGTCCCTGAGGGAGCCGATCACCGTCCTGGCGGGCCACAGATGGCCGCGCAGGGCCCCGAGCACCCCCTCCACGACGCCGACAGCGGCCACGCAGGCCACCATGGCGGCCAGGGTGCGTCGCACGAGGAGACCCGCCAGCGCACCGATGGCGACGGCCGGCAGCACGATGGCGACGCCGACCGGGCCGATCACGCCGTAGTAATCGAACCAGTGCAGCCCGTTCTCCCAGTTCCCACGGGGGCGGCCCGTCCACGACCAGCGGCAGACGCCCACCAGAACGCCCGCCGCCGCGAGGGCCGCGGCGGTGGGTACGGCGAGCTTGACCGCGAACCAGCGCAGGGGGGAGACCGACTGCGTCCACAGCAGTTGGTACGTGCCGGAGTCCAGCTCCCGAGCGACCAAGGGGCCCGCGACGAATGCGCCGACGGCGACCGGCAGCAGGCGGACCAGGGCGCTCCCCGCGGCCATGAAATTGCCGTAGGTGGCCCCTTCCAGCAGGCCGGGACCGGTCGAGACCGGCGCCCACAGCCGCGCCACGATCAGCAGCGCGGCGCAGACCGTGAAGAGTGCCCCCGCCCACCGGAACGCTGTCCGGTGCCCGCGGATCACGACCCAACAGGACCCGCGGATGAGCGACCGGTCGCGGCCCGGGGCGTTCGTGCCCGGCGTGGGGCCGGCTGCGGTGGCCGTACCTGGCACGCTCATGCCGTCACCCCCGTGCGGCGCTCGGAGCTGGGGGTGAGCAGCGCGGGCGCGTCGGGGGAGCGCAGATGCGCGAGCAGCAGTTCCTCCAGGGAAGGTTCCACGGCCTGCCAGTCACCCGAGATGGGGCCGTCCCGCCGTACCAGAGCGGTCATCCGGCGACCTGTGGTCCGGGACTCGATGACCGTGTGCGGACCGAGGTCGGCCACCGGCCCGGTCAGCAGCGCGTGCACGGCCAGCAGTTCTTCGGTCTCACCACCGAGCTGCACCCGGCCGCCGTCGAGGAGCAGCAGGTAGTCACAGGCGCCCTCCAGTTCGGCCAGCACGTGCGAGGACATCACGATCGTGGTGCCGTGCTGGAGTGCGGTGGACATCAGCATGCCCATGAGTTCGTGACGGGCCAACGGGTCCAGGTCGGCCATCGGCTCGTCGAGCAGCATCAGGTCGGGGCGCTTGCCCAGGGCCAGGGCGAGGGCCACGCGGGTGCGCTGTCCGCCGGAGAGGGTGCGGATCCCGGCCTTCGGGTCCAGTGCGCCGTCCGTCACGATCCGTTCGGCGGTGGCCGGGTCCCAGCGGGCCGGGTTCAGCTCGTAGCCCATCCGCAGGGTTTCGGCGACCGTCAACTGCCCGATCAGCGGCTTGTCCTGCGCGACGTACGCGATCCGCTCCCTGGCATCGGCGGGCGTGCCACCGAGCACCCGCATCGTGCCCTCGGTCGGCCGCAGCAGCCCCGCCGCATGGGCCAGCAGCGTGGACTTGCCGGCGCCGTTGGGGCCGACGAGGGCGCAGATACGGCCGGTGGGCAAGCGGAAGGAACAGTCCCGCAGCGCCCAGCCGCGCCGCCGGTAGGTCTTGCCGAGGCCGGCGGCCTCGATGGCGGTGTCAGTCATACGTTCGCTTCCCCCTGGGAGCTCTGATGCGCGAAGCAGTCGTCGAGTACGGATGCGCAGAGCGCCGCCGCGTCGTCCTTGTCCAGTCCGGCGGTGCGGGCCCGGCCGGCCCACTCGGCGAGCTCGGCGCGCAGCGCGGAGTCGGCGGGCGGGGTCCGCCCGAGCGACTTCCGGATGAAGGTGCCCATCCCGCGCCGGGCTTCGACGAGGCCTTCGCGTTCCAGCTCGCGGTAGGCCTTGAGGACGGTGTTGGGGTTGATGGCGGTGGCTTCCACGACCGCGCGTGCGGTGGGCAATTGGTCGCCGGGCTGCAGCAGGCCCAGGCGCAGCGCCTGTTTCGTCTGCTGGACGATCTGGAGGTACGTCGAGACGCCGCTGCGCCGGTCGATCCGGAACTCGATCACTCGCCCACCCCCTTTCACTAATTAAGTAGTGGAAGGGTGATGCAAAGAAGGGGGCGGTGTCAACTCCTGGTCGACACCGCCCCCGGCAACCGGCCCCGCAACCGGCCCCGGCCCGTAGGCCGGGTCAGGACTCCGTCCGGTACATCAGGTCCACCTCGTGGGTGGTGAAGCCCAGCCGCTCGTACACCGTGACGGCCGCCGTGTTGTCCTCGTCGACGTACAGCATCGCCGTCGGCAGCCCCTGCGCCGCGAGATGGCGCAGTCCGGTCGCGGTCAGTGCCTTGCCCAGGCCGCCGCCCTGCGCGTCGGGGTGGATGCCGACCACGTACACCTCGCCCAGCTGCTCCTTGGCGTGCACCTTCGTCCAGTGGAAACCGATGATCTCGCCGCCCGGGCCTTCGTCCGATGCGCGTACCGCGAGGAAGAACCCCTTCGGGTCGAACCAGGACTCGGCCTTGCGGTCGTCCAGGTCGCGCTGGGTCATCTGGCCCTGCTCGGGGTGGTGCGCGAAGGCGGCGGCGTTCACCGCGAGCCAGGCGGCGTCGTCCTCGCCGGGCACGAAGGTACGTACGCTCACGCCGTCCGGGTAGACCGGCTCGGGGATGTCGAGCGGAACCAACGGGCGCCGCAGCTGTCGCAGTTCACGAAACCTCGAGAGGCCGAGCACCTGAGCCAGGTGCCGGGCGGCGGAGTGGCCTCCGTGTGCCCACACCCGCAGCCTGCTCCCGGAGGCGGCGAGCAGCGCGGACCCCAGGGCACGGCCGTGGCCCTGCCCGCGATACGAAGGATGGACGACCAGTTCCGCGGCGGGCGCTTCGACCGGGTCGGTGGCCTCCAACTGGGCGTACCCGGTGAGCGTGTCGTCGACGCCGACAAGAAAATGCTGCACCCCGTCCCGTTTCTCACCGCGCAGCTGGAGCCTCCCCTGTTCGGAGACGGCCTGCTGTCCGTCATTGCGCGCGGCCTCGGCGAGCAGCGTGAGCACGGCCTGCTGCTGGTCGTCGGTGAGGGTGTCCAGGGTCTGCATCTGTCGGCCGGGGATGGGGCCTGCGGGCGCGTTCGTCATGGTGACGAGCGTACGGCGGGCGGCGCCGGGACCCGGGCTGTCACGGGGGTCAGTCGTTGGCGGGTGCGGAATGGAGCACCTGGTGCGCGATGCGGGTGAGGTCGTCGGCGCTGGGCAGCAACTCGCGTACATGCGTTCCTGCCCTGCCCTGTTCCACCGAACGAGTGGCCGCACGCTCAACGGAAACCGCCTCGTAACCGCCACCCCCCTGTCGCGCTACGCGCGTTGACTCTAGGCTGCCGCTCGCACCCCTCACCGTTCACACAGACCTCACAAGGGGACGAATGTCAGCGACACCTCACAGAAGCCGAGGCAGCCGTGCGACGCGGCGCCTCCTCGCCGCCGCTGCCGGGCTTGCGACCGCCGGGGCGCTCGTCGCGGCGATGCCGGCCGGTGCGCACGGGCACGGGCACGGCGGGCACGGCGGGCACGGGCAGCACAAGCCCGCGCACGACCCCACCGTCGACGTGCAGATGCTGTCCTTCAACGATCTGCACGGAAACCTGGAGCCGCCGGCCGGTTCATCGGGCACCGTGGCCGAGACGCAGCCGGACGGGACGGTGAAGTCGATTCCCGCCGGTGGCGCGGAGTATCTGGCGAGTTCGCTGCGGACCGCCCGTAAGGGCCACCCGTACTCGATCACCGCCGCCGCCGGCGACATGGTCGGCGCCAGCCCGATGCTGTCGGGGCTCTTCCACGACGAGCCGACCATCGAGGCGCTCAACGACATCAAGCTCGATGTCACCTCCGTCGGCAACCACGAGTTCGACGAGGGCGCGACGGAACTGGCGCGGATGCAGAACGGCGGGTGCCACCCGACCGACGGCTGCTACGAGACGGGCAAAACGTTCCCGGGCGCCGACTTCCCGTACCTGGCCGCCAACGTGACGAGTGAGAAGACCGGCAAGCCGATCCTCAAGCCGTACACGGTCTGGAAGAAGAACGGCGTCAAGATCGGCTTCATCGGGGTGACCCTGGAGGGCACGCCGAACATCGTCACCGCCAACGGCGTCAAGGGGCTCAAGTTCCACGACGAGATCGAGACGATCAACAAGTACGCCAAGGAACTGGACCGCCAGGGCGTCAAGTCGATCGTCGCGCTGATCCACGAGGGCGGGCTGCCGGCCAGCAGCTCGTACAACTACGACTGCGACTCGCCGGGCGCCGGGGACGGTATCTCGGGTCCCATCGTGGACATCGCCAAGGGCATCTCGCCCAAGGTGGACGCGCTGGTCACCGGTCACACCCACCAGGCGTACGTGTGCACCATCCCGGACCCGTCCGGCAAACCGCGGATGGTCACTTCGGCGGCCTCCTTCGGCCGGCTCTACACGGACACCACGCTCACCTACGACCGCAGGACGAAGGACATCGTCCGCACCTCGGTGAAGTCGGTGACCTCGGCGAACCACATCGTCAGCCGTGACCAGCCCAAGGCGCAGGACATCAGCGACCTGATCGCCCGCTGGGACACGCTGGCCGCGCCGATCGCCGACAAGCCGCAGGGCTACATCTCGGCCGACATCAACGGCCGGGGAGCGACGACCCCGGAGGAGCCGCTCGGCGACCTGATCGCCGACGCCCAGCTCGCCGGGCTGGCCCCGGCCGACAAGGGCGGCGCGCAACTCGCGCTCATGAACCCCGGCGGTATCCGCTCCGACCTCGTGTACAAGGCGAGCGGCAGTGAGGGCGACGGGGTGGTGACCTACGGCGAGGCGTTCACCGTGCAGCCGTTCACCAACATGATGAACGTCGTCGACCTGACCGGGGCGCAGCTCATCAGCGCGCTCCAGCAGCAGGTCAGTGGCGCCAACGAGGCGTCGCCGAAGATCCTTCAGGTGTCCAGGGGGCTGACCTACACCCTCGACATGACGAAGACCGGTGCGGACCGGGTGGTCACCGACACCATCAAGCTCAACGGCACGGCGATCGACCCGGCGGCGACCTACCGGGTCGGGATGAACGAATTCCTGGCGGGCGGCGGCGACGGCTTCGCGGCCCTCGGCCAGGGGACGAACAAGCTGGTCGGCGCGTCCGACCTGGACCTGTTCAACGCCTACCTGGCGGCCAACTCGACGGCGTCCGCGCCGATCGCGCCGCCGGCCGCGGACCGGATCACCCTCGTGAAGTAACAGCCGGGGGGTGGGGCACCGCCGTGGTGTCCCACCCCCCCGGGCCGCCGTTTTACGGGGCTCCGGCCGGCGGCGGTGTCGGCACGCCCGGGATGCGGATTGTAGCCTCGGTGCCGCCGCCCGGCGCGGGCCGGAGTCCGATGTCGCCGCCGGACTGCTGCACCGTGCGGGCCACGATCGACAGGCCCAGCCCGGAACCGGGCAGTGAACGCGCCGACGGTGAACGCCAGAAGCGCTCGAAGACGTACGGCAGTTCCTCGGCCGGGATGCCCGGACCGTGGTCCCGTACGGTCAGCACGCCCCGGTGCAGGGCCACGTCGATGGTGCCGCCCGGCGGGCTGAACTTCACCGCGTTGTCGAGGACGTTCACGATGGCCCGCTCCAGCGCGGCGGGCTCCGCCGGTACGTACCACGGTTCGAGTCCGGCGTTGATCGTCAGCTCGGGTCCGCGCAGTCTCGCCCGCTCCAGCGCGGACTCCGCGATGTCGTGCAGCGCGACGACCTTCACCGGGCCGGACCGGGCGGCGTCCGGCCGGGAGAGTTCCTGGAGGTCGCCGATCAGCGCGGCCAGTTCGGTCATCTGCGCCTTGACCGACGCCATCAGCGCCTTCCGGTCGTCGGGCGGGATCGCCCGTCCGGTCTCCTCGCTGCGGGCGAGCAGCTCGATGTTGGTACGGAGCGAGGTGAGCGGTGTGCGGAGCTCGTGCCCGGCATCGGCGATGAGCTGTGCCTGCCGGTCGCGGGATTCGCCGAGGGCGGCGGTCATGGAGTTGAAGGACTCGGACAGCCGGGCGATCTCGTCGTCCCCCTCGACCGGGATGCGGATCGTCAGGTCTTCGGTGCGCGCGACGTGTTCGACGGCCCGGGTGAGTTCGTCGACGGGTTTCAGACCGGCGCGGGCGATGCCGAGTCCGGCGGCGCCGGCCCCGATGACTCCGACGCCGGACACGCCGAGGAGGAGCAGGGCGAGTTCCCTGAGGGTCCGCTGGGTGTCGGCCAGTGGGTACGCGATCATTTTCGCGATGCCCGGGTAGGGCGCCCCGTTGGGCGCGTACACCGGGGCGGTCAGGATGCGGACGGGGTGTCCGTCGGTGTCCACGCCGTTGCGGAACCGGCGGCGGGACGATTCGGGCGACTTCGCCACCTGGACGTCGCTCCGGTCGACCTTCAGGACACCGGCGGTGCTGATGGTGTCGACGATGCACACGGTGCTGTCGGGCTCCACCAACTGGAAGTAGTACACCGGCTTCGGCCCATGGGTGTCGCCCTGGGCCACCGGCGCCGGGATGCAGCGCACCGCACCGGGGTTGAGCCGCACGGTCTGGCCCGCCAGATTCGAGTCGACCTCGGCGTACAGCCGTTCCTCCACCAGGAACCAGCAGATCACCGAGACCACCGCCACCGCGAACGCCACCGCGGCGGCGGTCAGCATCGCGAGCCGGGACCGGAGCGGCAGCCGCCGGAACCAGCGCACGGGCTCCGGCAGTCTCACTCGGCGCTCCCCGTCCGCAGCGCGTAGCCGACGCCACGGACCGTGTGCACCAGCCTCGGCTCGCCGGCGGCCTCGGTCTTCCTGCGCAGGTACATCACGTACACGTCCAGCGAGTTGGAGCTCGGCTCGAAGTCGAAGCCCCAGACGGCCTTCAGGATCTGCTCCCGGGTCAGTACCTGGCGCGGGTGCGCCAGGAACATCTCCAGCAGGGTGAACTCGGTGCGGGTGAGCTCCACCCGCCGGTCCCCGCGCATCACTTCGCGGGTCGACAGATCCATCCGCAGATCGGCGAAGGTCAGCACGTGGTCGTCCGGCACCTCGCCGGCCGCCGCGGCGTACGAACTGCGGCGCAGCAGCGCGCGGATCCGGGCGAACAGCTCGTCCAGTTCGAACGGCTTCACCAGATAGTCGTCGGCGCCCGCGTCGAGTCCGGTGACGCGGTCGCCGACGGTGTCGCGGGCGGTGAGCATCAGGATCGGGGTCGTGGACCCCGAGGCGCGGAGCCGGCGGGCGGCGGTCAGGCCGTCCATCCTCGGCATCTGGATGTCGAGGACCACGAGGTCCGGCTCGTACGGGCCCGCCTTGGCCAGCGCGTCGAGACCGTCGACGGCGACCTCCGTTCCGTAGCCCTCGAAGGCGAGGCTGCGCTGCAGGGCCTCACGCACGGCGGGCTCGTCGTCGACGATCAGGATGCGTTGCTGGTCGCGGCCGTCTTCGGCGGGGCTCATCGGTTGTCTGTCCTCGGATCGCGGGATGTCGGGTGCGGGCCCTTTCAGCCTCGCACGGCCGCCCGTCGGCGGCGTGCGGCACGCCCCTTGGCGGCCGGGGCACTGCGGATCTCCGGGGCCCGGGCGGGTGCCCGGCCCGCCTCGGCCTGGGCGAGTGCGAAGGGCAGGCCGAGATCCGCCGGGTCCGCCCAGGAGACCGCGGTGAGCAGGGCGTGCCTGGCTCGGTTGACGGTGACGTGCAGAGGTGTGGCCACGGGGAGCCTCCTATTGCCGGACAGGACCTAGCTGTTGGTGCTGCTGCCGCCGGCCCGGAGGTTGGCGAGGTCGGCCTTGACCGTGTTGATCGGGATGGCGAAGCCGAGGCCGACGCTGCCCGCGCTGGAGCTGTCGCTGCTCTGTGCGGCGGCCGAGTACATCGCCGAGTTGATGCCGATGACCTCGCCGTTCATGTTGATCAGCGCGCCACCGGAGTTGCCCGGGTTGAGCGAGGCGTCGGTCTGCAGCGCCTTGTAGGTGGTGGTGGAGTCACCGGTGTCGCCGTTGAACTGCCGGCCGCCGAACTGGAACGGCCAGTTCTCCGAGCCGCCACCGCCCTGCTGCTGTTGCTGCTGATCCTGGCCTTCGTCCTTGGCGACCGTGACGTCACGGTCCAGCGCGGAGATGATGCCGCTGGTGACCGTGCCGGTGAGGCCCTCGGGGGAGCCGATGGCCACGACCTGGTCGCCGACGGCGATCTTGCCGGAGTCGCCGAGCGAGGCCGGCTTGAGGCTGCCGGCGCCGGACACCTTGAGCAGGGCGAGGTCCTTGTCCGGGTCGGTGCCGACGACCTTGGCGGTGTACGACTTCCCGTCGCTCAGGGCGACCTTGACGGTGTCCGCGCCGGAGACGACGTGATTGTTGGTCACGATCTCGCCCGCGGCCGTGACGATCACGCCCGCACCGGTGGACTGACCGGCGGTGGACGTGGCCTTGACCTCGACGATGCTCGGCGAGACGGCCTGGGCGACGCCGGAGACCGTGCCCCTGCTCGACTGCGAGACGGTGGTGCCGCTGACCGTGCCGGCCGGGCTGCTGCTGCCGTTGTCCAGGAAGGACTCGGTGAGCGCTGCCGAACCGCCACCCACCACCGCGGAGACGATGGCCGCGGCGGCGAGCAGGGCGATCGGCCGCTTGGCCCGCTTGGGCTTGACATGGACTGCCGTCGGAGCGGGCGGCGGCCAGGCCGCGTACGGCTCGTGGGCGGGCGGCGGCGGGTAGGACCGGGCCGCGTACGCATCTTCGTGCTGCGGGTTGGGGTACTCCGGGTTCTCGGTCATGTACACAGCCTGTCCACCGACCATGAGAGTTTTCTGAGTCTCCGCTGAGAAGCCCGACAGAACCCTGTATGCCCGATATAAAGGCGAACCGGCGACCTGCTACGCGCAGCCGCAGGAGCGCCGGACCACCAGAGCCGAGGGGAACTGCTTCAGCCGCTCACGCCGGGATCCGGCGACCCGCAGCGAGTCGTCCAGTACGAGATCCACCGCGGACCGCGCCATCGCCGGGCGGTCCGAGGAGATCGTGGTCAGCGGCGGGTCGGTGAGGGCGGCTTCCTTCACGTCGTCGAAACCGGCGACGGCCAGCTCGCCGGGCACATCGATGCGCAACTCCCGGGCGGCTCGCAGCACGCCGATCGCCTGGTCGTCGGTGGAGCAGAAGATGGCCGGGGGCCGGTCCGGGCCGGCCAGCAGTTCCAGCGAGACCCGGTAGGCGTCGTAGCGGTTGTACGGCGCCTGGAAGAGCCGCCCTTCGACGGAGCGGCCGGACTCCTGCATGGCCCGCCGCCAGCCCTCGACGTGGTCGGCCACCGGGTCGCCGACGGCCGGGGTCGACTCGACACCGCCGAGGCAGGCCACGTACGGGTAGCCGTGTTCGAGGAGGTGGCGGGTGGCGAGCTGGGCTCCGCCGATGTCGTCCGTGACGACCGCGACGTCGTCGATCGCCTCGGGCCGCTCGTGCAGCAGCACGACCCGGGCGTCCCAGGCCTCGATCTCGGCGGCGGCCGGCTCGCTCATGCCCTGGCTGACCAGGATCAGGCCCGAGACCCGCATGCCGAGAAAGGCCCGCAGGTAGTGGAGCTCACGCTCGGTGCGGTAGTCGGAATTTCCGACCAGGACCATCTTTCCGCGTTCGGCGGCGGCCTGTTCGACCGCGTGCGCCATTTCGGCGAAGAAGGGCTGCCGGGCGTCCGGCACGATCATTCCTATGAGATCGGTGCGGCGCGAGGCCATGGCCTGAGCCACCCGGTCCGGCCGGTACCCCAGCTCCTTGATGGCGTTGACCACCCGCTCGCGCGTGGCCGGGGCGACCGGCCTCGGTCCGTTGTTGATGACGTAACTGACGACCGCGGTCGAAGTCCCCGCCAGTCGCGCTACGTCGTCCCGCGTCACCTTGGCCACGCGCGGCAGTCTACGCGGATGGACCAGTCCATGGACCTACCGTTTTGCTGGTCGGACAGCTTCCTCCGTCGACGGTGCGGCTTCCTCCGTAACGGTGACGGACGAGCCGGGGGTTGACGCCGGGCCGTCGGCGGGCCGGCCGCCCGTCTTCGGCTTGGTCGCCTCGCCGGATCGCTCGGCCTTCTCCGGGGTGACGAAGCGGTAGCCGACGTTGCGGACGGTGCCGATCAGCGACTCGTGCTCGGGGCCGAGCTTGGCGCGCAGCCGCCGCACGTGGACATCGACCGTCCGGGTACCGCCGAAGTAGTCGTAGCCCCAGACCTCCTGGAGCAGCTGGGCGCGGGTGAAGACCCGTCCCGGGTGCTGGGCGAGGTACTTGAGCAGCTCGAACTCCTTGAAGGTCAGGTCCAGCACCCGGCCCTTGAGCTTGGCGCTGTACGTCGCCTCGTCGACCGAGAGGTCGCCGTTGCGGATCTCCATCGGGGAGTCGTCCGAGGTGAGCTGGAGCCGACCGGTCGCCAGCCGCAGCCGCGCCTCCACCTCGGCCGGGCCGGCCGTGTCCAGCAGCACGTCGTCGATGCCCCAGTCGGCGGTGACGGCCGCGAGACCGCCCTCCGTCACGATGAGGACCAGCGGGCAGCCCGGGCCGGTGGAGCGGAGCAGTTGGCAGAGGCTGCGGACCTGCGGCAGGTCGCGCCGTCCGTCGATGAGAATCACGTCGGCACCCGGGGTGTCGACGAGCGCCGGGCCTTCGGCGGGAGCGACCCGCACACTGTGCAGCAGAAGTCCGAGGGCGGGGAGCACCTCCGTCGACGGCTGGAGGGCATTGGTCAGGAGCAGCAGAGAGCTCATCGCGCCCCACCTGCCATGGTCGTCATACGGTCGTGCACGGTTCGCTCGCCCATTACGTCGTTCCTCCTCGATGCGAGGACGTATACGGCACTGCTGGTTCGTACCCGCTCACCCCGTTCCACGGGGTTCGCCACGCCGGCGCCGCCTTTCGTATACAACGCGCCGAAAGCACAAAAGGACCTGGAGGCAACTCTGCCCAGGTCCTTATCCCAGCAGAATAGCCCACATGAGCTCCGAGACAGAAGGTCAGCAGCATGGTTTCCGTGTTTCCTCGGTCACCACGGGCGACCGGCGCGTCATGCTGCTGACCCGGGACGGGGTCCGTATCGAGGCGCGGTACGAGCCGTGCACGACCGGTTCCACGGACGCCGCGATCGTGCTGGCGCACGGTTTCACCGGGGCGGTCGACAAGCCCGCGGTACGCCGGGCGGCCGGGGTGTTCGCCGAACACGCGGCCGTGATCACCTTCTCGTTCCGCGGGCACGGGCGGTCGGGCGGGCGTTCGACGGTGGGCGACCGGGAGGTGCTCGATCTCGCCGCCGCGGTCGACTGGGCCCGCACGCTCGGCCACCGCCGGGTGGTGACGGTGGGTTTTTCCATGGGCGGCTCGGTGGTGTTGCGACACGCTGCGCTGAGCGGAGCCCGGGTCGACGCGGTGGCCGCGGTGAGCGCCCCGGCCCGTTGGTACTACCGGGGGACCGCCCCCATGCGCCGGCTGCACTGGGTGGTGACCCGGCCGCTCGGCCGGCTGGTGGGCCGGGTCGGTTTCGGCACCCGGATCCACACCGAGGACTGGAACCCCGTCCCGCTCTCCCCGGTCGACGCGGTACCCCTCATCGCACCCACCCCGCTGCTGATCGTGCACGGCGACCGGGACCCGTACTTCCCACTGGACCACCCGCGGATGCTGGCAGGCGCGGCGGAGGGGGTACAGCTCTGGATCGAGCCGGGAATGGGACATGCGGAGAACGCGGCCGGGGCGGAGCTGCTGGGACGGGTGGGGGAGTGGCTGCTGCGGAAGTAATGACCGCCGAACCCGGGCGGTCCGGCGCGGGAGTCATGCCTGTCCGGCGCGGCAGAATCGGTTTCCCTGTCCGGCGAGGCAAGGCCCGGGCCCGTCCTGCGCGGCGGATTCGTCCCCGTCGGTGCGAGACAGATCCAGCCCGTCCGCGCGTGCAGAACCAGGCCCGTCCGGCGCGGCAAAATCAAGCCCGTCCGGCGCTTGAGGACAAAGAGGGGGTCTGGGGCGCAGCCCCAGTTTCGGGAAGGGGCGGGGAGGGGAAACACCCGCCCGCCCACGACCCGGCATCATGGACCCGCGCGACGCACCCCCAAGAAGGAGCCACCCATGCCCGCGGGAACCATCCGCTACTGGGCCGCCGCCAAGGCCGCCGCAGGCACCGCCGAAGAGCCCTACGCCGCAGCAACCCTGGCCGAGGCGCTCGACGCCGCCCGGGCGCGACACCCAGGTGAGCTGGTGCAGGTGTTGCGGCGGTGCTCGTTCCTCGTCGACGGTGATCCCGTCGGAACCCGCGAGCATGAGACGGTACGGCTTGCCGAGGGCGGCACGGTCGAGGTGCTTCCGCCGTTCGCAGGAGGGTGACCCCAGCATGAGCGATCAGCAGCAGTATCCGTACGGGCAGTACGGCCAGTACGGCCAACAGCCGCCGTACGAGGACCCGCACGCCCAGGACCCGTACGCACAGGACCCACGAGCCCACGAGCCGTACACCCAGACCTGGGACGGCCAGACCTGGGACACCCAGTACCAGCCGGTGCAGCACCCGCACCAGCCGGTGCAGCAGCCCTACGAGCCGGTGCAGCACCCGCACCAGCCGGTGCAGCAGCCCTACGAGCCGGTGCAGCACCCGCACCAGCCGGTGCAGCAGCCCTACGAGCCGGTGCAGG
>NZ_JBFBAL010000019.1:0-39068 GCF_040682175.1 Streptomyces sp. NPDC051320 | reverse complement strand
AGCACCCGCACCAGCCGGTGCAGCACCCGCACCACCAGCCCCACGAGCCCGTGCAGCACCCGCACCAGCCGGTGCAGCCGCCCTACCAGCCCGCGCAGCCGCCGTACGAGCAGCCCGCCCCCCACCCGCAGCCCCCGTCATTCGCCGAGCCCACCTACCTCCAGCCGCAGTCGTACCCGCTGCCGCCGGAGGCCCCGGCGCCCGTGCCGGCCCCCGCGGCCGTGCCGGCCCCGGCGCCCGCGTACGCGCCGCCGGTCGCCGACGGCCCGGCGTACAGCGCCCCGAGCACGGTCGGCAACGCGCGTATCACCGACGCCCAGCGGGCGCGGGCCGAGGGACGGTCGCCGGTCATCGCGCCGGGGATCCAGCCGGCCGGGCTGACCGCTGGGCTCGGGTTGCTGATCGCGGTGGCCGCGTTCGGCGGGCGGTACGCGGTCGTGGTTCCGCTCCTGGTGCTCCAGGCGCTCACCGCCGCGGGCTGGTTCCGGCTGAACGGCATGTGGCCGGCCCGTCAGGGCATCGCGCTGGCCTTCGCCGGCGGTGTCGTCGCCGATATCGCACTGCTGGCGGCGGGGGAGCAGCACGGGCCGGCCGCCATCATCGGCACGCTCGGCGTCTGGGTGCTGCTCACGCTGGTGCTGCAGTTGCGCAGCCACGCCTCGCCGGAGGAGCGGATGGGGGGGCTGATGGCGACCATCGCCTCCTCCGCGTTCGCCATCGTCGCCACCGGCACCCTGGCCGCGTCGATGGACGCGGTGACGGTCGGCGGGATCGCCGTCGCGGTCGCGGTGATCGCCCGGGCGCTGCCGTTGCCCGGACCCGCCTCGGTCGTCGTCGCGCTGGCGGCCGCCGCCGGTGCGGGGATCCTGGCGGGTGGCATGACGGGCCTGGGCGCGCAAGGCGCGTTGCTCGGGTTCGCCGCGGGCGGCTGTGCACTGATCGGGCTGCGGGTCGCCAGCTACGACTACCCGTCCCGGTTCGTCCACCTGACGGCCGGCGTGGCCCTGCCGCTGACCATGGCGGCGCCGGCGGTCTATCTGATCGGAAGGGTCATCGGCTGACCGGCTGACCGGGGGAGATTCGGCAGAGGCCCTAAGCTCGCGGACGGTGCCACTGGCACTCATCGAGCGACACGGGGACGACCAGGGTGGGGACGACCGGCCATGCGCGCACTGCGAACACTGTTCATCATCGTTGTGATCCTCGGCGGCCTGTTCGTCGGCGTGGACAGGATCGCGGTGCACGTCGCGGAGAACAAGGCCGCCGATCGGATACGCAGCAGCGAAGGTCTTTCCGCGTCGCCGGACGTCGACATCAAGGGATTCCCGTTCCTCACCCAGGTCCTCGGCAAGAAGCTGGATCAGGTCGACGTGACGCTCAAGGACGTCGAGGCGAAAGCGCAGGGCCGCAAGGTCAGGATCACCAGGGTGCGGGCCGAGCTCCACGACGTACGGATCTCCGGCAGCTTCAGCAGCGCGGTGGCCGCTCGGGCCACCGGCACCGCGCACATCTCCTACGCGGACCTCACGAACGCCTCGGAGACCGGCGCCAAGGTCGCCTACGGCGGAAACGGCAAGGTCAAGGTCACCGGTTCGGTCCACATCCTGGGCCGCAAGGTCAGCCGCAGCGTCATCTCATCGGTGACCCTGGTCGGTAAGAACCGCATCCGGGTGCACGCGGACACGGTGCCCGGCGAGGGCATCCCGGAACTGGAGAGCCTGGTCCGCAAGCAGACGGACTTCGAGAGTGCGATCGGCGGGCTGCCGGCCGGCCTCGAGCTGGACCAGGTGCGGGCCACGCCGGACGGCGTCGACGTCGGTGTCGCGGGTACGGATGTCTCGCTGACCGGATGAGGTTCGGCGGGCGACCGGACGAGGACGCGCGGACGGGCCGGATGGTGAGACGCGGGTGTCCGGTCCGCAGATGCTGGGCAGGGAGCAGGCGGGGTCGGAGCGCCGCGGCAGCCGGGGCAGGACTGCGCTCCGCGCATCACGTCTCGTATAGTGGACGATCGCGTATCACCATATGACACGACGGTGACATCTCCGCCCGTACTTCCCTACGATCGTGTGCATGAAGCGACAGGCGGATCTCACGAAGCGGCGGGCAGTAGACCTGTGCCGCGTCGCCGCCATGCTCTGTCGCGCCGTTTGAGCGGGAGCGCTTTTCCCGTATCCCCGGGCCCTTCGACCGTTTGTCAGGGCCACCCCTCGCGGTGCCGACACTCCACGCCTTTCCGTGGACCGCACGCGGACGCACCGCTCCCCGCATCACCCGCCGCACCTGCCCCGGAGGAGAACCGCATGAGCCGCAGCGACGTACTGGTGGACGCTGACTGGGTCGAGGCCCACATCGACGACCCGCAGGTCGCCATCGTCGAGGTGGACGAGGACACCTCGGCGTACGAGAAGAACCACATCAAGAACGCCATCCGGATCGACTGGACCAAGGACCTCCAGGACCCGGTCCGGCGTGACTTCATCGACCAGGCCGGCTTCGAGAAGCTGCTGTCGGAGAAGGGCATCGCCAACGACACCACGGTCGTGCTGTACGGCGGCAACAACAACTGGTTCGCGTCGTACGCCTTCTGGTACTTCAAGCTCTACGGCCACAGCGACGTCCGGCTGCTCGACGGCGGCCGCAAGAAGTGGGAGCTCGACTCCCGCGACCTGGTCGACGCCGTACCGTCGCGCCCGGCCACCACGTACAAGGCCAAGCCGCAGGACGAGTCGATCCGCGCCTACCGCGATGACGTGGTGGCCGCGATCAACAACAAGAACCTGGTCGACGTGCGGTCGCCCGACGAGTTCAGCGGCAAGCTGCTCGCCCCGGCGCACCTGCCGCAGGAGCAGTCGCAGCGCCCCGGCCACGTGCCGAGTGCCCGCAACATCCCGTGGTCGAAGAACGCCAACGACGACGGCACCTTCAAGTCGGACGACGAGCTCAAGGCCCTTTACGAGGACGAGCAGGTCGACCTGGCGAAGGACACCATCGCCTACTGCCGCATCGGCGAGCGCTCCGCGCTGACCTGGTTCGTGCTGCACGAGCTGCTCGGCCAGGAGAACGTCAAGAACTACGACGGCTCGTGGACCGAGTACGGCTCCCTGGTGGGCGTGCCGATCGCCCTCGGCCCTGCCCAGTAACCCCTCATCCTCCGACCCGAAGGACAGACCCGTATGTGTGGAGCAAAGGCCGGCGGCCCCGACGCTTCGACCATCAAGCCCGGCGAAACGACGATCCAGGGCAGCGTGACCCGTAACGGCGAGCCCGTCACCGGTTACGTGCGACTGCTGGACTCGACCGGCGAGTTCACCGCCGAGGTCCCGACCTCGGCGACCGGACAGTTCCGCTTCTACGCGGCCGAGGGCACCTGGACGCTGCGTGCGCTCGTCCCCGGCGGCTCGGCCGACCGCACGGTCGTCGCGCAGACCGGCGGCCTCGCCGAGGTGGCCATCGCGGTCTGACCGCACGCGCCGAGCAGTACCAGTGACCGGCCGAAGGGCCGCACCCCCGGGGGTTGGACGCCACCATTCGGGGTGCGGCCCTTCGTGCCGTCCCGGCCCGGCACCGCCCGCCCCGCATACGCCGCCCGGCCTTACGCTGGACACATGTACTCGCGACGTCGGCGCGGCTATTTCCTGCTGATGGGCGGCTGCCTGCTGCTCTTCATCTCCGCCTGGGCTTTCGTGCGTCTCTGGTCGGTCCCGGCCGCCATCGGGATGTGCCTGGTGGCCATGATCATCCCGCCGATCGCCGCGATCGTCGGCAACCGCAGAGGCCCCGACGACCGCTGGTGGGACGATCCCTCCGGCGACGAGAAGTCCGACGAGTGGTGGGACGAACTGGACGGCAAGAACCGACGGTAGGGCGCAGGCCGGCCGCGTCAGTAGACGAGGGCCTGCACGCCGTCGGCCATGGCTTCCTGTACGAAGACCTGCGCCCCGGCGATCCGTACGCCGTCCAGCACGTCCTTCTCGGTGATGTCGCGCCGGGCCGCGCACTGGGTGCACAGGGTGATCAGACCGCCTGCCTGAATCGACTCGATCAGGTCCGGCAGCGGCGCCGCATGCGGCAGTTCGAATGCGGCGGCCCGGCCGGGCAGGGCGAACCAGGCGGACTCACCGGTCAGCCAGAGGGACACCTCCACCCCGCTGGCCACGGCGACGGCGGCCACGGTGAAGGCCTGCGAGCACCGCTCGGCGGCGTCGGATCCCGCGGTCACCTTGATCACTAGCTTCTTCTGCGCCATGACCGCACTGTAATCGCCGGGCGGTGCGGCCCCGGTTCCCGCCGGCGCCGGCCCCCCTTGCCGCCCACCTCGCAGAGAGGGCTGAGCCGCCACCCATTAGGCTGGGACTCGGCCTTTTCTGCTTCCCTCGTTCTTGCAAGGAGCACCCCGTGCTTGACGCAGTCTTCATCGCCCTGCTGGTCCTGGTCTGCGTCGGCGTGCTCGCCTTCACGGGCCTGTCCGTGAAGAAGCTCTACCAGGGTCAGCGCTGACCTCATGATCGAGATTCCGTCGGACCTGCATCCGAGCCTCGTCCCGCTCGTCTTCCTGCTCGGCAACTGGGAGGGTGCGGGGGTTTCGGACTTCCCCGGTGACGAGAAGTGCAACTTCGGCCAGGAAGTCACCTTCACCCACGACGGCCGGGACTTCCTCGAGTACGTCTCGCACACCTGGGTGCTGGACGCCGAGGGCAAGAAGGTCAAGCCGCTGGAGTCCGAGTCCGGTTACTGGCGGGTCGACGAGCACCGCAAGGTGGAGGTCGTCATGGTCCGCGACCAGGGCGTGGTGGAGATCTGGTACGGCGAGCTCGCCGACCAGAAGCCACAGATCGACCTGGGCACCGACGCGGTGGCGCGTACGGCGGCCTCCGGCCCGTACAGCGGTGGCAAGCGGCTCTACGGCTATGTGAACAGCGACCTGATGTGGGTCGGTGAGAAGGCCACCCCGGACGTCGAGCTGCGGCCGTACATGTCGGCCCATCTGAAGAAGGTCGTCGACCCCAGCGAGTGGGCGAAGGACCTCAAGGACCTCCCCGACGACGGGATCGCCTTCTTCAAGTAGGCCGTGCGTGCGCATGAGCCGCTCCTGCGGGCGGGCGGCGCTCCTACACTGGCGTTGTGGTGACCACCGACTGGCAGAGTGACCTCCGCCGCCGCGGGTACCGGCTGACCCCTCAACGGCAGCTGGTGCTCGAGGCTGTGGACGCCCTGGAGCACGCGACGCCCGACGAGATCCTCACCGAGGTGCGGAAGACGGCGGGCGGCGTGAACATCTCCACGGTGTACCGGACCCTGGAGCTGCTGGAGGAGCTGGAGCTGGTCAGCCACGCCCACCTGGGGCACGGTGCGCCGACCTACCACCTCGCCGACCGGCACCACCACATCCACCTGGTCTGCCGGGACTGCGGAAACGTCATCGAAGCCGACGTGGCCGTCGCCGCCGACTTCACGGCGAAGCTCCGTGGGAGCTTCGGCTTCGAGACCGATATGAAGCACTTCGCGATCTTCGGGCGCTGCGAGAACTGTGCGGGCGCCGGCGCCGACGAGCCGTCCGCCGAGAAGGCCCCCGGCAGCCGGTCGTAGGCTTACAGGCATGAAGAGTCCGCTGCTGTCCCTGCCCGGTGCCGTGCCTGCCGAAGGACGTGACGAGGGCGTCGCCGCGCACTACGGAGACCTGTTCCGCGAGCAACGCGATCTCGCGGCCGGCACCGGCCTCGTCGATCTCTCGAACCGCGGCGTGATCACCGTCAGTGGTGCGGACCGGCTGAGCTGGCTGCACCTGCTGCTCACCCAGCACGTCAGTGACCTCCCGGCGGGCCACGCCACCGAGGCGCTGGTGCTCTCCGCCCACGGGCACATCGAGCACGCCCTCTACCTGGTGGACGACGGCACCACGGTGTGGGCACACGTGGAACCGGGCACGCAGCAGGAGCTGCTCGGGTACCTGGAGAGCATGAAGTTCTACTACCGGGTCGAGATCGCCGACCGCAGCGAGGACATCGCGGTGGTCCATCTGCCCGCCGGTTCGATCGCCGAGGTGCCGGAGGGGGTGGTGGTGCGCGAGACGGCGTACGGCCGGGATCTGTTCCTGCCCGCGGAGCAACTGGCGGAGTATGCGGCCACGCACGGCCCGGTCGCCGGGCTGCTGGCGTACGAGGCGCTGCGGATCGAGGGGCACCGGCCCCGGCTGGGCCTGGAGACCGACCACCGCACCATCCCGCACGAACTGGGCTGGATCGGCGGCGCCGTCCACCTGGAGAAGGGCTGCTACCGAGGCCAGGAGACGGTCGCCCGCGTCCACAACCTGGGGAAACCGCCGCGACGGCTGGTCTTCCTGCATCTGGACGGCAGCGAGGTGCTGCTGCCCGGACACGGCACGCCGGTCCGGCTCGCGGCGGACGGTGAGGAGGGGCGCCAGTTGGGCTTCATCACCTCGTCGGCACGCCACCACGAGCTCGGCCCGATCGCGCTGGCGCTGGTGAAGCGGAACGTGCCGGTGGACGCCGAGCTGATGGCGGGGGACACCGCGGCCGCTCAGGAAGTCGTGGTCGAGCCCTGAGCCTGCCGCCCGGGTTCGGGCCATCATCGAGGGCTCAGACCTCGATCAGTACGGTGAACGGGCCGTCGTTCGTCAGCGAGACCCGCATGCTCGCGCCGAACCGGCCGGTCCGCACGGTCGCGCCCAGGGCCCGCAACTGATCCACCACCTCGTCGACCATCGGCTCCGCGACATCGCCCGGCGCGGCGGCGTTCCAGGTGGGACGTCGGCCCTTGCGGGCGTCTCCGTAGAGCGTGAACTGCGAAATCACCAGCAAGGGCGCATCCACGTCCGAACAGGACTTTTCGCCTGCCAGGATCCGTACCGACCACAGCTTGCGTGCGAGCTGTGCCGCTTTTTCCTTTGTGTCCTGATGGGTGACGCCCACGAGGACGCACAATCCCTCGCCGGTGATCTCCCCAACCGTCTCACCAGCAACGATGACGCTCGCGCCATCCACTCTCTGCACCACAGCACGCATGCGGACCAACCTATCCGGGGCCGAACGGGTGCACAGCGTCAGCAGGGGCACCATCCGGGGTGGCACCATGCACGGAGGCGGTGCACCGCACCGGTCGAGGGGAACGGAATACGCATATGAGCACATCTGGCGCCGGGCAGTTGCCCGGTCCCGTATCCATGACCCGGATCAGCTCCGCACCACGGCCACCCGAGCAGCGCGCGGGCGAGGCTCTCCCGGTGATCCCCGAGTACGACATCGGCGCGCTGCGCCTGCCGGAGCTGCGCACGCTGCGCAAGGACGCCCAGCGCGACGAGGCCGACCTCAGCTATGTGCGCCGGATGCTGCACGGGCGGATCGACATCATCCGCGCCGAACTCGCCCGGCGTACCGGCCCGGAGTCACCGGTCGTCGAGCGGCTCTCCGAGATCCTGGCGGACCTCCCCTCTTCGCACCGCTCGTCGGCCCGCCACGTCACGCTCTCCACCCCGCGCAGCGAGGAGATCCGGAAGCTGGCGGCCGACATGCTCGCCGAGTTCGAACTCTCCGACCTGGGCGCCCGGACCGACGAGGAACTGCACACCGGGATGGGCCGCCTGGTCCGCCACGAACAGCAGGTCTCCCGCCGCAGGCAGCATCTGCAGCGGACCGCGGACGATTGCAGCGCCGAGATCGCCCGCAGGTACCGTGATGGCGAAGCTCAAGTAGACGACCTGCTCCTTTAGGAGCGCACTGAAGACCTCGGCCGGGCCAAGATCTTCAGCACGCTCATGAGGCGATCCCTTGTCGGGGGCGGGTCTCCCGTTCGGAAGGCCGACGATGACCGCTCCCTCCACCGCTCCGCAGTCCCCCGCCACCACACCGGTCCTCGCCGAAGTCGTCAGGTCCGGCTTCGTCGAAGGCCTGCACCGGGGGTCGCTGGTGATCCTCGCCGCCGACGGTCGGGTGGAGTACACGCTGGGCGACCCGTCGCTGCCGGTCTTCCCGCGGTCCAGCAACAAGCCGATGCAGGCGGCCGCGGTGCTGCGGGCCGGTTTGGATCTCGCCGGGGAGCGGCTGGCGGTCGCCGCGGCCAGCCATTCGGGCGAGCCGTTCCACCTGGAACTGGTGCGGAAGATGCTCGCCGAACACGGCCTGCGGGAAGCCGATCTGCAGTGCCCGGCGGACCTGCCGCTGGACCCGGTGGAGGCCGAGTCCTATCTCGCGGCCGGCCGGGGCAGGGAGCGGATCGCCATGAACTGCTCGGGCAAGCACACCGCGATGATCGCCGCCTGCGAGCTGAACGGCTGGCCCACCGAAACCTATCTGGACCCTGACCACCCGCTGCAGCAGCTGGTCCTGTCGGTGGTGGAGGAGGCGGCCGGCGAGCGCGTCGCCGCCGTCGGTACGGACGGCTGCGGGGCGCCGCTGATGGCGATCAGCCTGGTCGGTCTGGCCCGGGCCTTCCGCAGCTTCGTGCTCGCCGGCGAGGGCACACCGGAGCGCCGGGTGGCGGACGCCATGCGCGCCCACCCGGAGTACGTCGCGGGCACCCGCAGGCCCGACACCTGGCTGATGCGCGAGCTGCCGGGGACGCTGTCCAAGATGGGCGCCGAGGCGGTCCAGGCGGTGGCCCTGCCGGACGGCCGGGCGCTGGCCTTCAAGATCGACGACGGCGCGACCCGGGCCCTCGGCCCGGTGCTCGCCCGGACCCTCGAGCGGATGGGCGTCGACAGCCCGGTCCTGGCCAGGCTGGCTGACGCGCCGCTGCTGGGCGGCGCCGCGAAGGTGGGCGAAATCCGGGCGACAGTGGGCGGAGCCGCTGCCTAGCCTGAGCCGCATGACTGTCGACGTACGCCTCATCACCGAGTCCGAATATCCCGACTGGCTGCGCGCCGTGCACACCGGATTCCTGCAGCCGCCCGTCGCATCGGACGAGGAGGCCCGGAGCCGGCGACCGTACACCGACCTGGCGCGGACCCGGGGCGCCTTCGAGGACGGGCGCTGTGTGGCGACGTTCCGCTCCTTCGCCCAGCAGATCACCGTGGTGGGCGGTGCCGCACTGCCCGCGGACGCGATCACCAACGTCACCGTCACCCCGACGCACCGCCGTCGCGGCCTGCTCAGCCGGATGATGGCGGCTGACCTGGCGGCGGCGAAGGAGCGCGGCGACGCGCTGGCCACGCTGATCGCCGCCGAGTATCCGATCTACGGTCGGTACGGCTTCGGCCCGGCGGCCGGCGTCGCGGAGTGGACGGTGGACGTGCCGCGCACCGGACTGGACCGCCGGTGGTCCAGGCCGGAGTCCGGCCGGATCGACCTGGTCGACGGCGCGAACGTCCGTAAGCTCGGCCCCGACCTGCACGACCGCTTCCGCGCGGTGCAGCCGGGCGCGGTCGGCAGGGACGAACGCTGGTGGGCGACCCGCACCGGCGCCGAGCAGTTGCCGGACCACCCCTGGACGGAGCCCTTCTACGCGGTCTACCGCTCGCCGGCCGGGGAGATCGACGGGCTGCTGGTCTACACGGCCGACGACAAGTGGGGCGACGCCAAGCAGCCGTTGAACACCGCGACCGTGCTGAGCCTGATCGCCGTGTCACCGGCCGCCGAGCGGGCGCTCTGGCACTACCTCTGCTCGGTCGACTGGATCACCACCGTCAAAACGGGCCGCCGGGGCCCCGACGACCTGCTGCCCCTGCTGCTTCCGGACCCGCGGGCTGCCCGCATCACCCTGCAGGCGGACTTCCTGTGGGTGCGGCTGCTCGATGTCGTACGGGCTCTGGAGGCCCGTACCTACGAGGCCGCCGGCACCCTGGTGCTGGACGTGCGGGACGCCGACGGACTGTCCGCCGGCCGCTACCGTCTCGACGCCACACCGGCCGGCGCGACGTGCGCGCCGACCACCGAGTCGCCGGATGTCACGCTGGATGTACGGGAGTTGGGCGCGCTGTACCTGGGTGACGCCTCGGCGGTGCGGCTTGCCGCGCTCGACCGGATCACCGAGGAGACGACCGGCGCGGTCGCGCGTACCGAGGCGCTGTTCCGTACGGCGGTACGGCCGTGGTGCCCGGACGTCTTCTGAGCGGCGCGGACGGGGGAGGGTGGTCAGCCCAGTACGGCGCGGACCTGGAGCATCAGCATGAACGCCCCCAGGCAGCTGCAGGGAACATTGGCGGACTTCACCCCGATGGTGAACATCGCGAGTCCGACCAGACCGGTGACGCCGAACGCGGACTGGACGGTCTGTTCCAGGATGAAGCTGAGTGCGGCGAGCAGGAGAGCTGTGGTGGGCATGGTTTCCCTCCTCCGGGATGGTGGGGAGCACCAGTGCCTGCACGCCGTTGTACGGCTCGTATGCCCCGTGATGAGATACTTGCAGTCAAGTGCCAGACAAGTGCGGCCAGTTGACTTGCCTTACATGTTCCCGCTCGCGACATGCTCGTAAACTTGTCTGGTCACTGGCCTGGTTTGCTGAACAGGAAAAGGCTCCTGTCCGTTCTGGCATGTCAATTACGCCAGGCTGCGCGGTAGTTGTACGGTAGGAGGGTGTCCCCACGCGACCCAGGCAGTGAAGACAGCAGGAAGTTCCAGGTCATCGCGGACGACCTGCGGACGGAGATCGCCGACGGCGTCTACCGGCCGGGGCGGCAACTGCCCTCTCAGCGTGAGTTGCAGGCCAAGTACGTGGTCTCCCGCGAGACGGTGGGCCGGGCACTGGACGTGCTCAGGGACGAAGGGCTGATCCAGTCGAGCCGCGGCCGGCCCGCCACGGTGACCGCCGCCGGCCCGGCAGCTCCGGCCGTCGCGCAGGCGGCGCAGGTGACCCTGCAACCCCGGCTGAGGGAAGCCTTCCAGGCCGAAGAGGTCACGATGGATGTGCTGTCGCTGACCTCCGAGACGATGGCGCAGCATCTGGGCGCCCAGGTCGCCCGGATCAATGACGGCGAGATCCAGCCACGCAGCATCGCGCTGCGGTTGATGCTTCCCGACATCACCGGCATACGGCTGGCATTTCCCCGCGGTGTCGACGATCCCGAGGACGACCGCCCGCGCAAGCGGCACCGCGACATGGTGATCAACCACGCGAAGTCGCTGCGGCACTCGCTGCTCAAACTTCGCCACCAGGGGCTGGTACCCGAGGTGTCGGTGCAGATCCGGACCGTGCCCTTCACCCCGCCGCTCAAGTTGTACCTGCTGAACAAGGACCAGCTGCTGGAGGGCTATTACACCCTGGAGCAGTGGACCCCCGAGCCCATCGACGGAGTGGAGGTCACCATCCTCGACTCCCTCGGCATGGGCGCGACGCTTTTCCCGTACACCAAGCCGGAACAGGCACTGAAGGTGGAAGCGGCGCAGAAATTCTTCGACTCCTACTGGGACCAGTTGTCCCAAGAAGCGGATTTCGGCGACTGACGTGCTGCTCTCCCCCGATCCCGACCCCTCCCTCCATCCCGATCCCGCATCCGGCCCCGCTCTCACCCCACCGTCCGGACTGCGCGCGCTGCTCTCGGACGCCGCACTGGTGCTCTGGGACTTCGACGGCCCCGTCTGCGGACTCTTCGCCGGGCTGGGTGCGCCCGAAATCGCCGCCGATCTCCGGGCGATGGCCGTCGGGCGAATGCCGCGGTGGCGGCAGCTCGACGGTCTTGACGATCCGCTCGCCGTGCTGCGCCTCGCCTACGACGCCTTCCCCAGCGACCCGGACGGTCTGATCTCGGCCATGCGGAAACGTCTCGAGGAACTGGAGACCGACGCCGCGTCCACCGCCGAGCCGACGCCCGGCGCGTTCGAGCTGATGGAGCAGCTGCTGGCGGCCGGCAAACAGCTGGTGATCGCGACCAACAACAGCGAGGCGGCCGCCCGCGCCTACCTCGAACTGCACGGCGTCGGCCGGTACTTCCGGGCGGTCGTGGGCCGGCACGACGACCCCCGGTTGATGAAGCCCCACCCGTACTGCCTGGAGCGGCTGCTGACCGAGACCGGCTCCGCGGCCGCGGACGCTCTGATGATCGGCGACTCACCCGCCGACGCCGTCGCCGCGCGGACGGCCGGGGTGCCGTTCGTCGGCTATCACGCGACGCCGGCGAAACGGGCGCGGCTGCGGGCGGCGGGAGCGCCTCACCTTGTCTCGGATCTGGCGGTGATGACAGCGGCGGTCGGCCGGTAGGGGGCGCACAACTGCCTTTTACCTCGCGGGGTTTGAGGTCGTCGACACTCTTGGGTATGAAGGTGAGTGGTGGGCCGGGGACGGCCGGCCGCTGAGTCCTCCGGTCACGAGAGCGCAGGAGCCGCATGCCCGATGTAGCCCGCAGCGCCCACGAACCCGGCGCCCCGGGCCGTACCGACTCGGACCGCGCCGCCTCGGGCCATGCAGCCTCGGGCCGTACGGTCGACAGCTGGGAATCGCTGTACCGGGCGGCAGGCGAGGGGGAGCCGCTCAGCGGTTACTACCACCGCAACTACTGCGTCGGACTGCCGGCCGCCCTCGCCGAGTCGGTCTCGCTCACCGCCGGCACGCCGGTGAAGGTGCGCGCCCCGATTCCCGACGCGCTGCAGTTCAATCTGCGGATCTGGCCGGAAGGGGAACTGCTCGGCGCGATAGCCGGGCTGGTGGACGGAAGCCCCCGGGTGCTCGCCGACCGGCCCGGTTTCACGGTGTACTCCTTCGCTCCCGGCCGACCGCTCGACGGTCTGGCCGGCCCGGACCGGCCCGCCGGGCGTCCGTACGCGAAGTCCATCGAGCGGCTCTTCCGGCAGACGGCCGCGGTGCCACCCGGCCTGCTTCCGCCGCTCCCCGTGGGCTGGCCGGACGACGGGGACTGCGCGGGCTTCCTGCGTACCCTCATCGACTTCACCGAGTCCGAGGTCAGAGGGCGGTGCGGGCCGGCGCACCGAGAACTCTTCGCCGCGCTGGGCGTGGGCGACGACGCCCTCGGAAGGCTGCGGACACGGGCTGACGGGCTGGGCCACCGCCCCTTCGCGTTGCTGCACACCGACGCGCATGCCGGCAATCTCATCGTCGGTCAGGACGGTAGCCTCTCACTGATCGACTGGGAGCTGGCGCTCTTCGGCGACCCGGTCTACGAGATCGCCGCGCACCTGGCGCGCATGCGGTACGCGCGGCGCGGGCAGCGGCAGGCCGCGGTGCGGGCCTGGCGTGCCGCGCTGGCCGCGAGCCGTCCGAAGGCGTTGGCGGGACACCGCGGCGCCCTGCGGACCTATCTGGACTTCGAGCGGTTGCTCTCGGCGCATATCGATGTGATCCGGCTGACGACAGCGCTGCGTTACGGCCGGCCCGGCCCGGCGGCGCTGGGCTCGACGGCGGTCCGGATCCGCACCGTGCTCGGTGCGGCGCGCGGCCCGCTGGGGCTGCGCCGGGTGCCGAGTTCCGAGCGGATAGCGCTGGCCTGCGGTCGCTGGCTGCGGGCCGCACGGTCCGAGGCCGCGGCCGTCCGGCCGGGAGCGGGGCGTCGTGCGGCGTGACCGGCCAGGTCCTGTCCGGCCGACGGGCGCTTTTCCGCTTCCGTGGCCTATGTGCGAGGCCCCGGAAGTGGTTCGATGCACTTCTGACCACATGAACGAGTCGGTACGAAGCGAACAGGCGGCACCCGTGATCCGTGAAAATCTCAGCGCCCGGATCGCCTCCACCCGATGCGTGCTCTTCGACTTCGACGGCCCGATCTGCCGGGTCTTCGCCCACCACGCGGGGCAGACCCCGCTGAGTGTGGCGGCCGACATGCGGCAGCTGGTGCGGGACCGCGGAATCAGCCTGGAGCTCACCGACCCGCTGGACGTGCTGCGGGCGGTCGGCGAACTCCGCCCGGGAAGCGAGCTCCTGGCGGAACTGGAGGAGTGGCTGACCCGGCAGGAGCTGCGGGCGGTGCCCGGCGCGTGGCCCACGATGTACGCGGACCGGCTGATCCAGACCTGGCGCGCGACCGGATGCCGGCTCGCGGTCACCGCGGACACCTCGGCCCGCACGGTCGCGGAGTACCTGGCGCGGCGAGGGCTGACCGACTGTTTCGGCTCGCACGTTTACGGCCGATCCGCCGACGTCGGCCTGCTCAAACCGCACCCGCAGCAGCTCCTCCAGGCGCTGCGCGACCTGGATACCGACCCCGGCACCGCGCTGATGATCGGGGACTCGGTGTCGGATCTCAGGGCGGCGGAGGCGGCCGGTGTGCCGTTTCTCGGTTATGCCACCCATGACCGGCGGGTCGACGAACTCGCCGCGGCCGGCGCCGACCTGGTGCTGAACACCTTCGAGCCGGTGCTGGACGTCCTCTGGAACCGCTAACCCGACCGCCGGTCTTCCCTCACCGCATCGCTCCTCACCCGCCGAGCAGCACCACCTTCCCCACCAGGGCGCGCCCCTCGATCGCGGCGTGCGCCTCGGCCGCCCGCTCCAGCGGATGGGCCGCCCCGATCACCGGGTGCAGCCGGCCCGCCGCCGCCTCCGCGAAGGCGGCGGCCGCATGACGGACGTAGTCCGCGTCGGCCGGCTGCACTTCGCTGATGCCCAGCAGGGTGACTCCTCTGCGCGCGGCCTCGTCCCGGTCCACCGGTGCGAAGCCGCCGGCCGGTGCGCCGTGCGCCGAGAAGCGGCCGCCGTCGGCCAGCAGCGCGAACGCGGTCAGGCCGAACGTTCCGCCCACGCCGTCCAGCACCACGTCGGCGCCGGCAGGGCCGAGCACCTTGCGGGCCTGCTCCGTCCAATCCGGTCCGGCCGCGTCCACCACCTCGTCGGCGCCCAGCTCCCGTACCAGGGCCGTCTTCCGTTCACCACGAGCCACCGCGACCACCCGGGCACCGGTCGCACCGGTCAGCTGGATCAGGACCGTCCCCATGCCCCCGGAAGCACCGAGGATCAGGACGCTCTCGCCCGCCGCCGGAGCGGTGTTCTCCAGCAGGGCCTGCGCGGTGGTCCCGTCGTGCACGAGGGCGGCGCCTCGCGCAGTGCGAGCCCCTCGGGCACCGGGACCAGGCGGGTCACCGGGGCCACCGCGCGTTCCGCGTAACCGCCCGTGAAGCCGATCGAGGCCGCCACCCGGCGGCCCGCCCATCCGGCATCCACCCCCTCCAGCTCCGGACATCGTGTTCGGCACCCTGTGGCGCCGCCTCATGGCCTCCGGGCAGTCCGTTGATGACGTCCTGTGGGAAGACTGACTGCCAGCCTCAGCGCTTCGGGAGGCCGGCCCGCAGGTCAGACCGACCGCCACGGCTGACCCCGGTGCCGGAAGCCGGTGGGGCGGTGCGCGAGGGTGGGGGCACGGAGAAGGCCCCCGGGCGGGCGTGCCGGGGACGCGGTGCACCGTCCACGATGCTTGCCGGAGGAGCCGGAACCGGTGGCCCGTTGGCGCGCGAGGTAGGGACGACATGGACATCGTGGTCGAGTTCGACCGGGACCCTTCGGCCGGAAACCGGTTGACGGACGAGCTGTACTCCGGGCTACCGGTGGCCGGGCCGGACGCCGTCGGCGCGCCGCCTCCCGGGCTGCTGGGGACCGCGGTCGCCCGGTCCGACGGCGCGCTGCTGGGCTGGGTGACGGTGTACTGCCCCGGCTCCGAGCCGGACGTGGCGGTCGCCCGGCGACTGCTGACGTCCCCGGAGCGGGAGCGGATCGTCGCCGGTCATGTCACCGAGCCCGACGGGACCGGCGACGAGGAGGCCGTCCTGGCCCGGCTCTTCCGTCGCGCGGCGGCCGAGGCCCGCGCCGCCGGGTTCCGCGCGCTGCAGTGGGACGACACCGAGTCGGAGCTGGACGCCCGGGTGGCGGCCGAACTGGAGGCCTCCGTACACCAGGAGATCGGCCGGAAGTGGGGGATTTCCGCGCTGGAGCGCTGGGAGCCGCGGGTGGCCCTGCCGCCGGTACGCACCCGCCGGCCGGTCGCGGGGCCGGGGTGGCAGGGACTGGAGCTGCTGACGGACGGGGACGGCGCGGCCCGTATCGCTGCGGTGGTGGCGGGCGAGGAGATGTACGTCGAGAGGGTCGGCCACCATGGCGTCGACGCTCTCGAACTGGGCGCCCTGGTGGCCGAGTTCATCCGCCAGGTGCGCCGGGTACACCCCTCCGTCCTGTCCTTCCAGGTCCGCGAACAGGCGGACGAGGTCCTCGCCTCGGCGCTCCGGGCCGCCGGGCTGCGGGTCAGCCATCGGTGGTGGCAGTACCGTCTGGCCCTCTGAACACCGTCTGGCCTCTCTACGCGGAGCCGGCCCGGAGCCGCTGCCCCAGGAAGTCGCGCTCAGGCCCGTTCTCCGTACGGGCCAGCGCCTCCTCGTACGCGGCGACCGACTCCGCGTTCCGCCCCAGTCGCCGGAGCAGGTCCGCCCGCACGGCGTGGAACAGGTGATAACGCGTCAGGCCGAGGCCTTCGACGACGGCGAGCGCCGCAGCCGGACCCTCGGTCTCCGCCAGCGCGACCGCCCGGTTGAGCGCCACGACGCCGCTCGGATCCAGGGCGAGCAACTGGTCGTACAGGCGCAGGATCTGCCGCCAGTCGGTGGCCGCGGCGGTCGGTGCGTCGCTGTGCACGGCGCTGATCGCGGCCTGGATCTGGTACGGGCCCGGCTGGTTGCGGCGGAGGCACCGCCGTACGAGGGACTGGCCCTCGTCGATGAGCGCACGGTCCCAGAGCCCGCGGTCCTGGTCGGCCAGCAGGACCAGTCCGCCGTCCGCACCGGTGCGAGCGGGCCTGCGGGACTCGGTGAGCAGCATCAGCGCCAGCAGGCCCAGGACCTCCGGCTCATGGGGCATCAGTTCGGCCAGCAGCCGGCCGAGGCGGACTGCCTCCGCGCAGAGGTCGGCGCGGATCAGCGTCTCGCCCGAACTCGCCGCGTATCCCTCGTTGAAGATGAGATACACGACGCCCGTCACGGCTTGGAGCCGGTCGGGCAGATCGGCCTCGTACGGGATGCGGTAGGGGATCCGGGCATCGCGGATCTTGCCCTTGGCGCGGACGATCCGCTGGGCCAGGGTCGGCTCGGGCACCAGAAAGGCGTGCGCGATCTCCGGGGTGGTGAGGCCTCCGAGGAGCCGGAGCGTCAGGGCCACCTGCGCGGGCGTGGCGAGCGACGGGTGGCAGCAGGTGAAGATCAGCCGGAGCCGGTCGTCGTGCACGGGGCCCTCCTCGGCCGGTCGGTCCCGCGTGTGCAGCAGGGCGGCCTGCACATGCCGGTCCGCCCGGGAAGCCTCCCGGCGGATCCGGTCGATGGCACGGTTGCGGGCGGTGGTGATGATCCAGCCCGCCGGGCTGGGCGGCAGCCCGGTGTCGGGCCACCGTTCCAGCGCCGTGGTGAACGCGTCCTGGACCGCCTCCTCGGCGAGGTCGATGTCGCCGAGGACGCGGACCAGGACGGCCACCGAGCGGCCGTACTCCTCGCGGAAGACGCGCTCGACGTCTCCGGACGCGGGGAGCGCGGGCATCAGTTCTCCACTTCGCCGTAGAACGGCCGCACCTCGATGGGCAGGGTGGTCGCGCGTGCCGCCTTGCGGCCCCAGGCGAGTGCCGCGTCCAGGTCGGGCGCCCGGACGATGCAGATCCCGCCGAGGTACTCCTTGGTCTCGGCGTACGGACCGTCGGTGGTGAGCACCTCGTCCCCCTTGAGCCGCACCACGGTCGAGGTACCCGGACTGTGCAGCCCGCCGGCGAAGACCCAGGCGCCGGCGTCCTTCAGTTCCTGGTGATACCCCTCGATGGCGCGCTGGATCCCGGCCAGTACCTCGGGGGCGGGCCTCTCACCCTCGGGCTGCATCACGCTGAGCAGGTAGTGCTGCATGGTCGTCCTCCTTGGCGTGCGGACCGCTCTCGTGTCGGCCTCTCACCCTTCAAACGAACGGGAAGCGCCGGGATCGACACATGGCCCCGGAGAAGTTCACGTCGTGCACCCGGCCGGGCGCACGGTCACTTCGCCGTCCGGGTGCGGTGCTGGTGAACGCGCAGATGCAGGGTGGCCAGATCCAGCAACGGGGTCTCGACGGTGAGCGCACGCGCGCGGTCCAGCAGGTCACCGAAGAGGTGCTCGACCTCGGTCGGGCGGCCGTCGAGGACATCCCGGTACATGGAGGAGGCGAACGGGCTGCCGGTCCTGGTTACCAGCTCCTCGGTGAAAGCGATCTTCTCGGCCGGCACCGGGTAGCCGGCCGCAGCGGACACGGCGGCGGCCTCGGCCAGGATCGCCGGACCGAGGGCGGCGCCACCGGGTACGGCGGTCACATCGCCGACCGTGCCGCGCATCAGACAGGTCAGTGCGCCGACGGTGGTGATGAAGACCCACTTGTGCCACATCTCGGCGACGATGTCCTTCGACGTGTGCACCTCCACGCCGGCCCCGTCCAGCAGCGCATGGATCGCGTCCACCCGTGCGGAGGGACCGCCATCCTGTTCACCGAGCGTCAGATTCGCCATCGCGGCCAGCCGGACGATGTCCCCCTCGTCGTTCAGCGTGGTGACGATCATGGCCACACCGCCGAGCACCGGCCGGGGGCCGAAGCGGGCGTTGAGCGCGTCGATGTGAGCCATGCCGTTGAGGAAGGGCACGATCGCGGTCTCCGGGCCTATCGCCGGGGCCACATCGTCGATGGCCTGCCGCAGCGCGGTGGACTTCACCGAGAACAGCACCAGGTCATAGGGGCCGGAGAGTTCGTCGGCGGTGACCAGCTTCGGGGCGATCGTGATGTCCGTACCGAGCCCGGTGATGCGCAGCCCGCGCTCCCGCAGCGCGGCGGCGCGGCGCGGACGCACCAGAAAGGTGACATCAAGCCCTGCCTCGGCCGGCAGGGCACCGAAGTAGCCTCCGGTGGCTCCGGCACCGACAACGAGAATCCTCATGAGTGTGCACCTTTCGTGGTGGTTCCCGAATCCCGCGGAGCTCGCAACGGCTCCAGCAGGCGGTGTGGCCGCAGCAGCGCGCGGGTCACCGGATCGTCGCCCTCGGCGGCCGGCGGCAGTCCGGGGCCGGGGGCGACCACGAGGTCCCCGACCTCGACAGCGCCACCGCAGCCGGTGCAGCGGCCGTCGGCGCCGACCGGTGCGCCGTCCGCACCATGACGGAAGATCCGGCGCACCCCGGCCGCCGCGTAGTGCTGATCGCCCCACGCGGTGAGCGCATGAACGACGGGCCAGAGCGAGACGCCCTTCTCCGCCAGTTCGTACTCCGCACGCCGTCCCGGCCCCGGCACCCGATCCAGTACGCCGGCCTCGGTGAGCGCGTTGAGCCGATCGGTGAGGACGGCGCGCGGGATCCGCAGATGCGCCGCGAAGTCCCCGAACCGCCGGACCCCGAAGAACGCGTCACGCACGATCAGCAGGGTCCAGCGCTCGCCGACGATCTCCAGGGAGCGGGCGAGTGAACACGCCTGTCCGGTGTAGTCGCGCGGGAGGGTCATGCCTCACCCTAACCCCAAACGGTTCGGTGAGTGAACCGAATATGTCTACGCGTCGGCTCGGTCTCCCGGCACCGGGGATGCCCCACGCGGCGTCCCGGGTGCGAAACGCGCGGCGCGGCCGAGGTATCGGGGCGCTCGCCCAGCACGCCGCAGTCCGGTGGTCGGTGCTCGGTCGGCGGTAGGCGGTAGGGCGGGACGTTCACCCGCGGAGCCAAGCCAGCAGGCGCCGTGGGGTCGGTCGCGACCGGCTGATCGCCGCGGCTCGGGGAGCCGGCTCGGGTCTCCTGGCTCGGCGGGCGAGTCGATATGCGTCGGCTTCCCCGATGAGTTCCTGAGAGCGGGCCTGGTGCAACTCGACGGGCATGCCGCTCGCTCCTCCTGCCGGAGTTCCGTGATGTGGGCGACCACGCAGCTGACGTTGTCCGGGCCGCCGGAGTCGTTGGCGAGGGCGACGAGTTCGCGGACCGCCTGCTCGGGCTCGCCGGTCCCGGAGAGCACTCGGCGGATGTCTTCGGTCGGGACGACGGTCGACAGGCCGTCGGAGCAGAGCAGGTACCGGTCCGCCGGCCGGGCATCGTGAAGGCGCATGTCGGGGGTGCCGTCGGCCCCTTGGCCCAGGGCTCGTAGCAACAGGGACCGCTGGGGGTGTGAGGCGGCTTCCTCCGGGGTGAGGCGTCCTTCGTCGACCATCGACTGCACCATGGTGTGATCGTGGGTGATCTGGAACAGCTCTCCGTCGCGCAGGAGGTAGACGCGGGAGTCGCCGATGTGGACGAGGGCCAGTTGTGAGCCGGTCCAGAGCATCGCGGTGAGTGTGGTGCCGGCCTCTTCGGGCGACGAGGCGGGTCCGGCGACGCCGTTGACGGCCTGTTTGGCCTGTTCGATGGCGTCCTCGAGGAGGTTGAGGAGAGCGCCTGCCGGGATGCTGTCGGTTTCGAGGCGCTTGAGCGCGTCGACGGCGGCGGCGCTTGCGGGGGCTCCTCCGCTGCCGAAGCCGTCGGCGACTGCGAGCAGGCGGGACCCTGCATAGGCGGTGTCCTGGTTGCTCTCACGGACAAGGCCCGTGTCGGACAGAGCGGCGTAACGGATTCCCAGGGGCTCGGCGGTACGGGGCATGGCGGGGTCCTTCCAGGACAGGTGGTCGATGAGGAAGGTGGCGAGGCCACGCCGTGCGGCGGTGTCGGCTTCGACCTGCGCCCAGAAAGCGCGGATCGCCTGGGCCGCCTGGCCCGCTTCCAGCGTGCAGACGTGCTGGATGTGGGCGAGGGGCATTCCCAGGCGTCGGAGCCAGGCGACCAGGCGGGCCTGGTCCAGTTGCTCCGGTGCGTAGAGGCGGTAGCCGGTCACCGGGTCGACGCGGGCGGGAGTCAGCAGGCCGAGCTCGTCGTAAAGCCGCAGTGCCTTCGGCGACAGCCGGGACGCCTTCGCGAACGCCCCGATGGTCAGCAGCCCCATGCTCGCTCCTCCTCATGCCGAGCACGTCGCCCGGCCCCACTGATGCTGTGGGCTCCCCCAAGGTGAAGGTCAACCAAGGTTTCTGCCGGGCCCCGCTGGGCTCGTACTGCTCGACACCGGAAGACCGTTCCCTGGCGCCACCCGCGCCTGTCTCGCGGTGCGGGCCGGACCTCAACCCTTGACGGCCTCAGCGATCTGCAGGGCGGCCTGGGCGGGCGTGAGGTGTGTGGTGTCGACGACCTCGGCCTCGGCGTGCAGCCAGGTGCGGGCCGCCTCGGCGTAGGGCTCGAGGTATCTGAGACGGAACGGGGAGTCGGGGCCCAGAACGGTGTCCCCGGCGATGCGTCCGCGGAGGGTGGCCTGGTCGGCGTGGAGGACGAAGTGCCGTACCGGAATGGCACGGTGGGCTAGGCCCATGCTGATTTCGCGCCAGTACTGCTCGACCAGGACGGTCATCGGCATCACCAGAGTGCCGCCGGTGTAGTCGAGTACACGATGGGCGGTCTCGACGACGAGCTGCCGCCACGGCGGCCAGTGCTGGAAGTTGTCCGTCCGGGGCAGCCCCGGCGTGATGTCCATGAGTGTCTCGCCGACCTTCTCGGCGTCGAACACCCGTGAAGCGGGTATCAACTGCTGCACGAGTGCACTGGTCGTGGTCTTACCCGCGCCGTGGGTGCCGTTGAGCCATACGATCATGGTGCCTCACGCTAGCGCACCGAGAACGGCGCCAGCAGCTGTTCGACCACGCCTTCCGCGACGCGACGCCGTGCCGGGGATGGGCGCGATTTTCCGCCGACCGCGTGTCGAACCGGTCCGGCGGACGGCAGCCCACCATGGACTGAGCAGAACGAATGCGCTGAACCCCGCGGGGGTGGGTGACCGTGCTGCGCGTGCCCTCGCCGGGCGTCAAGACTTGGGCGAATCAGCAAGCCTGACCAGCGGCCGCCGCCGTGTCGGCGACCCCAGGGGCGGGCGCCCCGGCCGGGGCAGGCGGAGTGCGATAAGAGCGCAGGGCTCTGTTGGTCACGGCCACGGCGGCGATCGCCAGTATGGCGGACAGCCCGCCGGTGACCAGGGAGAAGGAGGCGGAGGTGGTCGACGCCAACAGGCCACCACGGAAGTTGCCGAGTTCGGGGCCTGCGACGCCGATGACGTGTTCCACGGAGGAGACCCGCCCCCGGTACGCGTCCGGGGTCTCCAGTTGCACCAGAGCACTGCGGGTGACCACCGACACGGTGTCGGCAGCGCCCGCCACGGCCAGACAGCCGAGCGCCAGCCACAGCGGCCCGGCCAGACCGAAACAGGCCAGCGCCAGGCCCCAGACACCGGCAGCGGACAACTGCACCAGGCCGCCCCGGCGCCAGTGCGTCACCGTTCCGGAGAGCAGACCGGCCGCAATCCCCCCGACCGCTACGGCCGAGAGGAGGAGGCCCAGAGTCTGCGGGTTGCCTTCGAAGCGGATCTCGTTGACCAGTGGGAAGAGCGCGATCGGCATGGCGAGCAGCGTCGCGGACAGGTCGGTGGCCATCGAACCCCACAGCGTCGGGCGCCGCAGGACGATCCCCCAGCCGCCACGCTCCGGCCGGCGCCTGCCACCTGCCGCACCGGCGCCCTGGGGTTCCATGGACGGAAGACGGATCACCGCGAGCATCGAGGCTGCCATGGCCACGGCCTGGGTTGCGTACGCGGCCGAGAAGTCCCAGCGGGCGATGATCAGCCCGGCCATCGCGGGCCCGGCCAGCATCGCCGCCTGGAAGGAGACGTTGGTGAGTGCGAGACCTGCCGCGACCTGGTCGCCCGGCAGCAGGCGGACCGGGAAGGTACGCCGGGCTGGAGCGCCCAGAGCGCTGCACGCCGTCCCCGTGGCGACCAGAGCGAGCAGCAGCATCACGTCACGGTTGTCCGCCAGTGCCTGGGCGCAGAGTCCTGCGGCGGCCAGCAGTTGGCCCGCGGTGGTGGCCCGCACCACCGCACGGCGGTCCACGGTGTCGGCCAACGTGCCGCCGAGCAGCCCGAACAGCACCATCGGCAGGCCGGTGGCGAGCCCGATGGCGCCGGTGCCCACTGGGCTGCCGGTCAGGTCCCAGACCTGGGCCAACACCGCCACGTTGGCTATCTGTCCGCCGAGTTGAGAGACCGAGGTGCCGATCCACAGGTCGCGAAACGACTGGCTGCTGCGCAGCGGGCGGGTGTCGAGGAACCGGGCACGTCCCCTCATCGCGGTGGCTCGACAAGGTGGTGAAGGATCCGCTGCCGCATCGAACGGTGCTTCAACGCCCGCCGCAACTCCTCGACGACGGTGGTCATCGCGTACGGGATCTCGCCGTCCAACTCGGCGACCGTCGCGTGCGTGGCGCGCCACTCGGCCTCCAGGAACGGCACCAGCGACCGGCCTCGTTCGGTCAGGTCGATCCGCCGGGTGCGGGCGTCGGGTCCTGGCTCGGAGGTGACGAGATCCTCCTTGCGCATGGCGGCGATGGTCTGGCTGATCGCGGAATGCGAGCGGTTGAGGGACTTCGCGAGCTCGCGAATGGTCAGTGGTCCGGCGTGGGCGAGCCGGATCAGCGGATAGGCGAACCGAGGCCGCACCCCCTCGATGCCACGCTCGACGTAGACCTGCTCGATCTCGGCATCCATGGCGGCCAGCAGTTCGTGCAGGGCGTGCCAGGGATCGGGTAGTGCGGTGGGATCCGAAAATGTCACAGCGCTAATATAACAGCACTGTGACAACGGGCGAAGCGACCGCCCCGGCGGAGGGGCGGCCTCGGCTTCGCGCGGGAGAGACGAGTTGGTCGGTTCGACCGGGGATTGGCCAGGTCGCTGGTCACAGCCGGCCGAACGCGGTCGCTTCCGCCGGGAAAGGACGCCGGGCGTGACGTCACATCGTGTGAGACGCAGCTGGCTGGTTGTCGTCAACCATCCACCCTGACCAGGCGGTTCCTGGGTCGCTGAGCACGACGGCTGTCGTCGGACTCGCATCGTTCTTGTCGTGGACCGTGCTCATCGCAAGCACGTCGTCGCCAACTCCGAAGATCGCCGACTTCCGAGAAAGGGGTGCCGTTTGTATGGCACACGACTGATCCACAAGGCGTCGCCGCCCCGTACGCAGCACGAACAGCCGCTTTCACAAGCCGCGTTGGCTGCAAGCGGGCCTCCCGGCCCGCGAGGCGAGCAAGGTCAGGACCGCGCGGACCGGAACGCGAGATACCGGCTGAAGGCTTCGTGGCTGTCGGGGGTGAAGCGCCACTCCAGCAGGGCCGACCGCAGCTCCGGCTCGGTCAGCCAGCCATGCCAGGCGACCTCATCGGGATCGGCGGTCACGCTGTCCGGCACCACGGCTTCGTGCACGCCGAGCCAGTGAGGGCTCAAACCGCTGCGGTTGAGGAACGTGAACAGCAAGCGCGGCAGCACACGCACGCCCAGCTCTTCGGTCAGCTCCCGCGCGGCGGCCTGTTCATAGGACTCGCCGACGTCCAGGGCGCCACCGACCACAACCTCACAGAGCCCGGGGAAGCGCGACAGCTGCTCCGACCGCCGATGGACGAGGATCCGCCCACGCTCATCACGACACACCGTCGCGGCGACCCGGTGCAGCCAAGCCTCCCGGATGGCCTGCCGGCGGCTGACCACCACCCCCAGCACACGATCTTGATCGTCGACACGCTCCACCAGTCCGTCCACGACGGACACCCTGGCAGAGTCCACCGACAGTGCCCCTCCCCGGCGACTATCGTGCTCAGGCTCATCGAGCGAACGGGTGGCGTGGCACACTTTTGCTAGCGTTCTGCTTGCAAAAGTTAGCGTTGTGGGTGCAGCATCGACGCATGGCATCACTCAACGTCGGCAACCTCGGCGAGTACCTCCGCGAGCAGCGGCGCACGGCGCAGCTGTCGCTGCGGCAGCTCGCCGATGCCGCAGGGGTGTCGAATCCGTACCTCAGTCAGATCGAGCGCGGGCTGCGCAAGCCGAGCGCGGACATCCTGCAGCAACTGGCCAAGGCGCTGCGGATCTCGGCGGAGACGCTGTACGTCCAGGCCGGGATCCTCGACGAGCGGGAGCGGGACGAGCTGGAGACGCGGGCCGTCATCCTGGCCGACCCCTCCATAACCGAGCGGCAGAAGCAGGTGCTGCTCCAGATCTACGAGTCCTTCCGCAAGGAGAACGGGCTCGCGACGGACACGCCCCGCACCGCGACGGACGCCGCACAGGTACCGGAGAACGAACCGCAGCCCGAAGCAGAGCAAGCGGTGGAGCAAGCAGAGCAAGCGGTAGAGCAAGCAGAAAAACACGAGCAGAACTGATCCGGAGGACTCCAGACATGGCCATCACCGACGACCTGCGCAAGACCCTCACCGACCCGACCCCGTTGTACTTCGCCGCGGGTACGGCCGACCTTGCCGTGCAGCAGGCCCGGAAGGTGCCCGCGCTGATCGAGAAGCTCCAGGCCGAGGCGCCGGCCCGCATCGACGCGGTGCGGAACACCGACCCGAAGTCCGTTTCGGACAAGGTGACCCTGCAGGCCAAGGAGGCGCAGGCCACCGTGACCGCGAAGGTCACCGAGGTGTTCGACTCCTTCGACAGCGACCTGAAGAAGTTCGGCGAGAACGCCCAGGACCTGGCGCTGCGGGGCGTCGGTATCGCCGCGGAGTACGCGGTCAAGGCGCGTGAGGCATACGAGAAGGTCGCCGAGCGCGGCGAGCAGACCGTGAAGCACTGGCGCGGCGAGGCGTCCGAAGAGATCGTCGACTTCGCGGTGGCCGTCGAGCCGGAGCCGGTGCGCAAGCCCGTGCCGAAGCCCACGTCGGTGGCCAAGCCGGCGCCGAAGACCGAGGTCAAGTCCGGGCCCACGTCCGGGACGGCGGCTGCGCCGAAGACCGGGTCCAAGTCGGAGCCGAAGAGTGCGAACAAGGCCGCGCCGAAGGTGGTCAAGGCCGACAGCAAGCCCTCGGCGGCCTCCCGCAAGCCGGTTGGCCCGCGTAAGCCCACGACGACGTCGGCGACGGCGGCGACTTCGCCGACGTCGGCGACGGCGAAGAAGGCGACCCCGCCGGCCGGGAAGTAAGCCGTACGGCGAGGGGGACGTGGTACGTCACGGGCCGGACACCTTCTCGGTGTCCGGCCCGTTCTCCGGGTAGCGTGGCCGTGTTGATGGCCGGGTCGAGCAGGTGGTGGGCGCAGTGCTGATGCAGGGTTTCGCGGGATTGATGTCGCTGTTGAGCTTGGCGCTGATCCTCTTCAGCGGCTTCGCGCTGGTGGACGCGGCGGTCCGCCGGGAGGACGCCTATCGCGCGGCCGGCAAGCAGACCAAGCCGTTCTGGCTGATCGTCCTGGCCATCGCGTTCGTCGTGAACTGGCTGTTCTCCATCTTGTCGTTCCTGCCGGTGATCGGGCTCATCGCGACCATCGTGTACATGGTCGACGTCCGGCCCGCGGTCCGCCAGATCGCCGGCGGGGGTGGCGGCCGCAGGGGCGGCGGCTCCAGCAGTGACGGGCCGTACGGGCCCTACAACGGCGGTCGTTAGACCCGGGCGTTGGACCGGCGGACGTTGGACCGGCGGGAGCCGGGCCGGCGCTGCTCAACCGGTCGGCCTCGGCCGGTCAGCGCCTGCGTTCCAGCAGCAGGACGGCCACGTCGTCCGTCAGTTCGCCGCCGTTGAGCTCACGTACCTCGGCGACCGCCGCCTCCAGCAGGCTCTCGCCGCGCAGCCCCGCCGTCAGCTGCCGGTCGATCATGGCCACCATGCCGTCCTGGCCCAGGCGCTGAGTGCCCTCGCCGATCCGGCCCTCGATCAGCCCGTCCGTGTACATCAGCAGGTTCCAGGTGCCGCCGAGTTCGACCTGGCGGCGCGGCCAGCGGGCGCGTGGCAGCAGGCCGAGCGCGGGTCCGCCGTCCTCGTACGGGAGCAGCTGGGCGGTTCCGTTGTCGCGGGAGACCAGCGGGGCGGGATGGCCGGCCAGGCAGAGACCGGCCCGTCGTCCGTCCGGGGAGATGTCGACCGTGCAGAGGGTGGCGAACAGTTCCTCGCTCTCCCGCTCGTGCTCCAGGACCTCCTGGAGGGTGGAGAGCAACTGGTCGCCGCAGAGCCCGGCGAGCGTCAACGCGCGCCAGGCGATGCGGAGTTCGACACCGAGCGCGGCCTCGTCGGGGCCGTGGCCGCAGACGTCGCCGATCATCGCGTGCACGGTGCCGTCCGGGGTGCGGACCACGTCGTAGAAGTCGCCGCCGAGCAGGGCGCGGGAGCGGCCGGGGCGGTACCGGGCGGCGAAGCGCAGGTCCGAGCCGTCGAGCAACGGCGTCGGCAGCAGGCCGCGTTCCAGCCGGGCGTTCTCCTGGGCGCGCAGCCGGGACTCGGCCAGTTTGAACTGCGCGGTGTCGGCGCGTTTGCGTTCCACGGCATACCGGATGGCGCGATTCAGCAGCCTGCCGTCCAGTTCGTCGCGGAGCAGATAGTCCTGCGCGCCGACCCGGACCGCCTCGGCGGCCCGTTCCTCGTGAACGGACGGGGCCAGCGCCAGTACGGCGTGGTTGGGCGCGAGCCTGAGGACATGCCGCAGCACGGAAAGGCCGTCGTCATCGTCGGCACCCTGCAGTGCGAGGTCGAGCAGGATGCAGTGGACGTCGTCGGTCAGCAGCCGCTCGGCCTCGGTGAGGTTGCGGGCGGTGCGGACACGCACCCGCTTTCCGGCAGCGTCGAGCATCTCCGGGACCGTGAAAGTGCCCGCCGGGTCGTTCTCGATCACCAGCAGCGTGAGGTCGGTGCTGCCGGTCGAGTCCGGTCCCTTGGTCTGTTGGGGCAGAACGGCCTGACCGCTCTCCATCGCTTCGGTTTCCTTCCCTCCCCCCGAGGGCACGGTGCGACGCCAGTCGGCGCCCCACCAGACGGGGACCATAGCCGGTCGCGGGCCCCCAACGGAATGGCGTGCGAGAAACGGCGCGGGGCATATGCCGCCTCCCGCCAGGCATGCGGCGGTTTGGCGGTGGCCGCGGCCATGACGAACGTCACTGCACCGGCCCTGCGGGTCCGTGACGTACGCAACTACGCGTCCGTGACACACGCAACTACGCGTCCGCGACGTACGCGACTACGCGTCCGGTCGCACCACGCCCAGAATCGGCATGGATCCCGCGCCGCCGATGCTGACGTTCCTGCCGGGCCGCGGCGCGTTCACCATGGCCCCGTCGCCGAGGTACATACCGACATGGGTCGCGTCCGAGAAGTAGATGATCAGGTCGCCGGGGCGCATGTCCTTCACCGCCACGTGCGGCAGCTGCTTCCACTGCTCCTGCGAGGTGCGCGGGATGGGGTGTCCGGCCGCCGCCCAGGCCTGCGAGGTCAGCCCGGAGCAGTCGTACGACTTCGGGCCCTCGGCGCCCCAGACGTAGGGCTTGCCGATCTGCTCGGTCGCGAAGGCGACGGCCTTCTTGCCCTGGGCGCTGGCCTTGTTGTTGATCTCCTTGAGGATGCCGGAGCTCAGCCAGCTGGTCTGCGCCTTGTCCTCGTGCTCCCGCTCCAGCTCGGCCAGCCGCTCGCGTTCCTTCTTGGCCAGGCCCGATTCCAGGTTCTTGGCCGCCGCGAGTTTCTTCTCGACGTCCTTCTTGGCCTTCGCCTGCTGGGTGCGGTTGGCCTCCAGCCGCCGCCACTGGGCGCTCGCGTCCCGGGTGTACGCCGTCAGCTCCTGCTGGCTCGTGTCGAGTTCGGCCAGCAACGTCTGCTGGGCGTGCTGCCCGGCGCGCAGCCGGTCCGCCCCGTCCAGGAATTTCGCCGGGTCGCCGCTGAGCAGCAGCTGGGCCTCGGGCGGCAGTCCGGCGTCCCGGTACTGGGCGCGGGCCTCGCTGCCCAGCTGCTGCTTCAGCAGGTCGATCTTCGTCTGGCCCTTGACGATGTCCTGGCCCAGTTCGACGAGCAGCGTGGACTGCTTGGCGGCCTGCTCCTTGGCGAGGTTGTACGCGTCGGTGGCGGCGCCCGCCTTGCGGTAGAGCGCGTCGACCTCCTTGCGTACCTCTTCGAGGCTCTTCTTCGGTGCTCCGGCGGCAGGGGGCGGCTGAGAGTCGGCGTACGCAAGGGTCGGCGCTGCCAGCACGGTCATCGTGCAGACCAGTGTGATCGCAGCGGCAACACAGCGGCGTCGGTTCACGGGCTCCCCCTGCAAAGCTGATTAACCGTCAGTAACGTACTGTCCCCGGCGAGATGCTGCCACATACGCCGCGAATGCGACAGAGCCCTCCAACGCCCGACCCGGCTTCGGCCCCGGCCCCCGACTCCTCCGACGAATCGGAGCCTGCTCAGGTTCCCGGCCGTGGCGCCAGCGCCGCCCAGTCGACGGTGACTTCACCCTGCCGCCACCGGCGGACATCGTCCGCCAGCGGCCAGTCCACCGAGATGCTGCGGACGGCCGTGATCCAGCGCTGCCGGGCGCCGAGCGGTGCATACGGGGCGGCCGCCGCCCAGGCCCGGTCGAAGTCCCGCAGAAAGGCATGGACCGGCTCGCCCGGCACGTTGCGGTGGATCAGCGCCTTGGGAAGCCGCTCCGCCAGGTCGGAAGGACGCCCCAGGGAGCCGAGGCGGGTGGCGAAGGTGACGGTGCGGGGGCCCGCCGGATCGAGCGCGACCCAGACATGCCGCCGTCCGATCTCGTCGCAGGTGCCCTCGACCAGCAGGCCGCCCGGGGCCAGCCGGGCACGCAGCCGGTGCCAGACGGCGGCCACCTCCGCCTCGTCGTACTGCCGCAGCACATTGGCCGCCCGGATCAGCACCGGCCGCCGGTCGGTGGGCGGAACCTCGAAACCCCCGTGCCGGAAGGTCAGCCCGGGCCGTTCGTACGGCTTCGCGGCGGCCACCCTGGCCGGCTCGATCTCGATGCCGACGACCTCGGCGGCGGATGCTGCCGTACGCAGCCGCCGCAGCAGTTCGACGGCGGTCCAGGGGGCGGCCCCGTACCCCAGATCCACCGCGAGCGGATCATCCGAGCGGCGCAGCGCGGAGCCGTGTACAGCGGTGATCCAGCGGTCCATGCGGCGCAGCCGGTTGGGGTTGGTGGTCCCACGGGTCACGGCGCCGACCGGGCGGGTGCCGACGGAGCGGGAGGGGGGCGGGGCCATGCGTCGAGGATATGTGAGCCGCGTCCGGGTAATTATTCGGTAAAGCGGAAATGCGGGAGGAGCTCCCGCTGTTCCCCCTCCAGTGCCGGGGTACTCGACGCTGTGCCCTGCATGCCCGTGCCACGCGAGGAGAGGACCGCCCACGTGAGCCAGTACGTGTCCCGGCTCGGCGGACGGATCGGCGCACCCGCACGGCCGCCCAGGCTGATGTTCGCCGGGCACCGCAAGCCGCGCAGGGTCGCCATGCTGAGCGTGCACACCTCACCGCTGCACCAGCCGGGCACGGGCGACGCGGGCGGTATGAACGTCTACATCGTGGAGCTCGCCAAGCGGCTGGCCGCGATCAACATCGAGGTCGAGATCTTCACCCGGGCCACCACCGGCGGCCTGCGGCCTCTCGTGGAACTGGCACCCGGCGTGCTGGTGCGCCACGTGGACGCGGGCCCGTACGAGGGCCTGGCCAAGGAGGAGCTGCCGGCTCAGCTCTGTGCCTTCACCCACGGCGTGATGCAGGCCTGGGCGGGCCACCGGCCCGGCTACTACGACCTGGTGCACTCCCATTACTGGCTCTCCGGCCACGTCGGCTGGCTGGCCGCCGAGCGCTGGGGCGCGCCCCTGGTGCACGCCATGCACACCATGGCCAAGGTCAAGAACGCGGCGCTCGCCGAAGGTGACACGCCCGAGCCCGCCGCGCGCGTCATCGGCGAGACGCAGATCGTCCGGGCCGCTGACCGGCTGATCGCCAACACCGCCGAGGAGGCGGACGAGCTGGTCCGCCACTATGACGCCGAGGCCGGCAAGGTCGCCGTGGTCCACCCCGGCGTGAACCTCGACCGCTTCCGCCCCGCCGACGGCCGCGCCGCGGCCCGGGCCAGGCTCGGCCTGCCGCAGGACGCCTTCGTCCCGCTCTTCGCCGGCCGTATTCAGCCGCTGAAGGCCCCCGACATCCTGCTGCGCGCGGTGGCAGTGCTGCTCGACCAGGACCCGTCGCTGCGCTCCCGGATGGTGGTCCCCGTCGTCGGAGGACCGTCCGGCAGCGGCCTCGCCAAGCCGGAGGGCCTGCACAAGCTGGCCGCCCGGCTGGGCATCTCCGAAGTCGTCCGCTTCTGCCCGCCGGTCGGCCAGGACCAGCTCGCGGACTGGTTCCGGGCCGCGTCGGTGCTCGTCATGCCCTCGTACAACGAGTCCTTCGGCCTGGTCGCCATAGAGGCCCAGGCGGTCGGCACACCGGTGGTCGCCGCCGCGGTGGGCGGGCTGCCCGTCGCCGTACGCGAAGGGACCACGGGTTTCCTGATCCCCGGCCACGACCCCGTCCAGTACGCGCAGGCGCTGCGCCGCTTCATCGAAGCCCCGCACCTGGTCGCCCGGATGGGCGATGCCGCCGCCCGGCACGCCCAGTCCTTCGGCTGGGACACCGCGGCCTCGGCGACGGCGGACGTCTACACGGCCGCGATGCACGAACACCGCCGTCGCGTACGCTCGCACCATGGCTGACGCGACCGACGCGACCGACGCACGACGGGTCATCGAGCAGGCGTTCCTCGACGCCGAGCTGGAGTGGGAGTCCCCGGAAACCGGGTCCTACGTGGTCAAGCTCCCCGGCACCCGGAAACTCTCCACCACCTGTTCGCTGATCCTCGGCAAACACTCACTGTCCGTCAACGCCTTCGTGATGCGGCACCCCGACGAGAACGACGCCGCGGTGCACCGCTGGCTCCTCGAGCGGAACCTCCGTCTCTACGGGGTGAGTTACGCGATCGATTCCCTCGGCGACATCTACCTGGCGGGCAAACTCCCGCTGTCCGTGGTGACCCCGGACGAGATCGACCGCCTGCTGGGATCGGTACTGGAAGCGGCGGACGGCCCCTTCAACGCCCTGCTCGAGCTGGGCTTCGCGAGCGCGATCCGGCGGGAGTACGCGTGGCGGGTGGACCGGGGCGAGTCCACCCGGAACCTGGACGCGTTCACCCACCTGACCGGTGGCTCGGCAAGCTGAACGCTGCGGCGGCTCGCGGCGGGCCCTGCCGGGCCGCTACTGAGCGGGCGCCGTCCCGGCTGCGTCGGTTCGCGGCGCCACGGGCGCCTGCGTCACCGGCGCCGGGTCCCCGGCGAGTACGGCCGATGCCTCCGCCGGCAGCCCCCGCAGCAGCAGCCAGTACCCCAGACCGGCCACCGTGCCCAGCGCGGCGCACGTCCCCCACAGCCACTCCGCGCCCAAGTGGTCGATGACCAGGCCGGACATCAGCGGCGCGATCAGCGCGGCCGCCGACCAGGACATCGTGTACATGCCCTGGTAGCGGCCCCGGCCGTGTACCGGGGAGAGGCGGACCACCAGGCCCGTCTGGGTCGGCGCGTTGACGATCTCGGCGATGGTCCAGACGCAGACCGTCATCGCGTACAGACCGATCGACCCGGCGAAAGCGGTCAGGCCGAATCCGTAACCCGCCAGCACCGAGGAGATGATCAGTAGCCGACGAGGGTCGCGGTGTTCGATGAAGCGGGTGACCGGGATCTGCAGGACGACGATCAGTACGCCGTTGACCGCGACCGCCATGCCGTAGTCGGCGCTGCTGAAGCCATCCTCGCCCATGGCCACGGGGAGCCCCACGGAGGCCTGCTGGAAGATCAGCGCGACCACGAAGGACAGCCCGACGATGCTCATGAACCGGCCGTCGCGCAGCACCGTGCCCAGCCGGACGGCGGCGTCGCCCGTCTTCTCCACCGCGCTGCGGACCGGCCGCGACTCGGGCAGTTTCAGGAACACCACGACCGCGCAGGCAAGCGTCAGCGCTGCCTCGCCGAGGAAGCCCGCGAGATAGCTGTACTGGGCGATGAATCCGGCCCCGGCCGACGAGACCGCGAACCCCAGGTTGATCGCCCAGTAGTTGAGGGAAAACGCCCGGACCCGGTCCTCCGGCTTCACGATGTCGGCCATCATCGCCTGCACGGCGGGGCGCGAGGCGTTCGACGTCATGCCCACCAGAAAGGCCACGGCGGCGATCGACACCGGGTCCCGCATGAAACCGAGCAGCGCCACCGAGAAGGCCGTCGATGTCTGGGCGACGAGCAACGTCGGCCGCCGCCCGAGCCGGTCCGCCATCACACCGGCCACCAGCGACGAGACCACCCCGCCGAGCCCGTGCAGCGAGGCCACCAGGCCCGCGTAGGAGGCCGAATAGCCTCGGTCAAGGGTGAGATAGAGCGCCATGAACGTGGCGACGAACGCGCCGAGCCGGTTGATCAGGGTGCTGGTCCAGAGCCACCAGAACTCCCGGGGCAGCCCCGAAACGCTCTCTTGTGCGGCGCGCCGGAGACGGGCGACGGGCATCGGAATCCCCCCAGGGATGCGGCACGGACATGTAAGCGTCGCTCGGGACTCTGGGAGATTACATAGCCGCCATTCCCGTCGCCACTCAATTGACGCCGCGCGTCAATCCAGGGCCCTCCACGGCCGTCAGTCGTCGCGCGAAACGGGTGGATTAGGCTCAGGGGTATGGCCGACGCACCGTACAAGCTGATCCTCCTCCGCCACGGCGAGAGCGAATGGAACGCAACGAACCAGTTCACCGGTTGGGTGGACGTCAACCTGACGGCGAAGGGCGAGAAGGAGGCGGTCCGTGGCGGTGAGCTGCTCAAGGACGCCGGCCTGCTCCCCGACGTCGTACACACCTCGCTCCAGAAGCGCGCCATCCGCACCGCCCAGCTGTCCCTCGAGGCCGCGGACCGCCACTGGATCCCGGTGCACCGCTCCTGGCGCCTGAACGAGCGCCACTACGGCGCGCTGCAGGGGAAGGACAAGGCCCAGACGCTCGCCGAATTCGGCGAGGAGCAGTTCATGCTGTGGCGGCGTTCCTACGACACCCCGCCGCCCGCCCTCGAGGACGGCGCGCAGTACTCCCAGAGCGACGACCCGCGCTACGCGACGATCCCGCCGGAGCTGCGCCCGCAGACCGAGTGCCTCAAGGACGTCGTCGTCCGGATGATGCCGTACTGGTACGACAGCATCATCCCCGACCTGCTGACCGGCCGCACGGTCCTGGTCGCCGCCCACGGCAACTCGCTGCGCGCCCTGGTCAAGCACCTCGACGGCATCTCGGACGCGGACATCGCCGGCCTGAACATCCCGACCGGCATCCCGCTCCAGTACGACCTGGACGCCGACTTCCGCCCGGTCAACCCGGGCGGCACCTACCTCGACCCGGACGCGGCAGCGGCGGCCATCGAGGCGGTCAAGAACCAGGGCAAGAAGAAGTAGCTTCCGTGATCACGCCTCCCACCTGCGCATACGGCGCGGACGGGAGGCGTTTTCATGTCGGGGCCCACTCCGGGCCCTCAGCGAGGGGGATCGTCCGGCCGCAGAGCCTTGCCGAGAGCCTGCCGCGCACGGTCACGACTGCTGCGTCCAGGGCGACGCCGTCGGCCTCGGTCCTCCTGCACAGCAGCGATCGCACCCAAGCCCTGCCCGGCTACGACGGGCCCGCTACCGACGCCGTGCGTAGCGTCGGCAGAGGCAGCAGCACCGGCTCCCCCGTGGGCTGCGTGGTGCAGGCGTCGTGGCACTCGGCGTCCAGGCTGCAGCACAGCGAGCAGATCGGCCCGGCGTGCGCGGGGCAGTCGGCGATGTCGGGCAGTTCGTAGGCGGTGTCGCACACCGCGCAGACGTGCGTCGCGCTTTCGTCGGCGACGTCCACGCCGGGACCGTTGACCGGGTTGGTGCGCGCCAGGTAGTAACGGCCCTTGGTGGCCCAGGCGATCAGCGGGCACAGCGCCATCGACAGACCGAGCGCGATGAAGGTGCTGAATGCCTTGCCGTACGGGCCGAAGGCGCCGAAGAAGGCGGCGATCGACACCACCGAGGCGATCGTCATCGCGCCGAAGCCCGCGGGGTTGACCGACCGCAGATAGGCGCGCTTGAACTCGATGTACTTCGGGCTGAGCCCGAGCGGTTTGTTGATGACCAGGTCGGCCGCGACCGCGGCGATCCACGCGATGCCGATGTTGGAGTAGAAGCCCAGCAGGGTGTTGAGGGCGCTGAACATGTTCATCTCCATCAGCGCCAGCGAGATCGCCACGTTGAGGAAGATGTACCAGACCCGGCCGGGGTGCCGGTGGGTGATGCGGGAGAAGAAGTTCGACCACGACAGCGAACCCGAGTAGGCGTTGGTGGTGTTGATCTTGATTTGGGACACGACGACGTAGACGGCGGCGACCGGCAGCGCGGCGGCGCCGAACCAGGGGCGCAGCGCCTCGACGTAGGGGGCGATCGGCTGCAGGGCGTCTGTCTTGCCGACCGCGACCAGGGCGCAGAACGCCAGGAAGGCGCCGCCGAGTTGCTTGAGCGCGCCGATGACGACCCAGCCGGGCCCGGCGGTCAGCACCGCGAACTCCCATGTGCGGGCGTTCCCCGGCGTCTTCTTCGGCATGAAGCGCAGGTAGTCGGCCTGCTCGCCGATCTGCCCGATGAGGGAGAGCGCGATCCCCACGCCGGTACCCCAGCCGATCAGCGTGAAGCCCTGCTCGGTGCCGTTGGCGCCGGCAAAATGCGTGAACCGGCCGAACTTCTCCGGGGAGTTGATGGCGAGTGCGACGAACGGCAGGGCCATGCCGACCAGCCAGACCGGCTGGGTCCACGCCTGGAGCCTGGCCAGCGCACTCATGCCCTTGAAGACGAACGGGATGACGATGAGCGTGGTCAGCAAGTAACCGACGGGAAGCGGCAGGTGGAGCGCCTGGTGGAAGGCTTGCGCCATGATCGAGCCTTCGAGCGCGAAGAAGATGAAGGTGAAGCCGGCGTAGATCAGCGAGGTCAGCGTCGAGCCGAAGTACCCGAATCCGCAGCCGCGGGTCAGCAGGTCCATGTCCACGCCGTACCGGGCGACCGCACGGGCGATCGGTATCCCGGTGACGAAGATGATGAAGGCCGCGGTCGCGATGGATGCGGCGGCGTTGGTGAATCCGTAGCCGAAGGCGATCGAGGCGCCGATCGCGAAGTCGGCGAGGTAGGCGATACCGCCGAGTGCGGTGGAGGCGACCATCGTCGGCGACCAGCGGCGGAATGAGTGCGGGGCGTAGCGCAGCGAGTAGTCCTCGCGGCTCTCGTCGGCAGCCATCTTGGCGTAGGAGCGCTTGGGGCGGGGGGAGCTCAACACGGTGTCCGTCATCCGACGGAAGGTAGGGGCGACACGTGACAACCGCGCTCCGCACACGATTGCCCCGGCGTTACGGGGTACGACGCGGCGTTACAGGTGGGTGACAACCGGGAGTCAGCGCACCGGCGGGTGGTACCTGACCCGCTGGCGGTCGGCCGGGGTAACGACCTGGTGCACGATAGCGAGCGGGCTCCCGACGCCCGGCGGCTCAGCCTCCGGCGTTGTCGTCAGTCGACGACGTCCCCCAGCCTGGCCGCCGGGAGGTGCCCCCACCGCGTCGCCTCCCTCCTCCGCCTCGGATGCGAAGCCGCATGACGCCACCAGACGTGACCACCCCGCGGGGCGATGAAGATGAGCCGCTCGGACCGGGGGACGGTGGCCTCCCTGGGCCTACTGTCCTTGGGCGATGCGAAGACGGTATTGCTGCGCACGGCGAAGAGTCGTTCTGCCGCCCCCGGATGACGCGCCTTGTGCCCACGGTGGGAGGTCGAACCGAGCAAGCAGCGCAGGGGTCCCGGTGAGATGTCCATCGTCCACAGCCGCGCTCGCGCAGGTCTGTGGGCTTCAAACGGGTGAATCAATCCGACGGTGAGGGGCGGCGGGCGTGACAGCGGGAAAGCCATTCCGGATACCGGACGAGCAAGGGGCATCCCTGTGCCAAAGTTCCTCATCCAGTCCACCTACACGCCCGAGGGCACCAAAGGCCTGCTCAAGGAGGGCGCGAGTGGCCGCCGCGCCGCCGTGGAGCGGGTCGTCGCCGACCTCGGCGGCAAGGTCGAGGCCATGTACTTCTCCTTCGGGGAGGACGACTTCCTGTGCATCCTCGACCTCCCCGATCCGGCGTCCATGGCCGCCGTGAGCCTCACTGTCAAGGCCAGCGGAGCCCTCCACACCCGTGCCACGCCCCTCCTCACCGTCGACGAGATCGACGAAGCCGCCCGTCGGCAGGTCGCCTTCCGCGCTCCCGGTATGTAAGTCGGCGGGACTGACTGAGCGGACGGCTAGGGAACCTGACGCCGTCCCGGCGCCTGAACGGTCACCGGAGGCTGGTCCGGCCAGGCGAACGCGTACCGGGGGTCGCCCCCGCGGCTCAGCCGGACGAAGCGCAGGAGCTCGCGGACGATGCCCGCGTTGCCCATCGCCCAGCCGGTGCGCGGTTCGAGGTCGTTCGGGGCGACCCGGTGCTCGACGTTGGACCAGCGGGCGCCGTCGCGGTCCCGGGTCGCTCGGGCGACGAGATCCGCGACCAGGACGTGGGCGAAATCGGTCGGGTCCTGCTGTTCGGCGATCCGGTCGAGGGCCAGGGCGAGGACGCCCGCGGTGCCGCAGCAGCGGCCGTTGTTGTCCCAGAAACCGGGGCGCAGCCGCTGGGGCAGGCCGGAGCCGATCACCGTGTGCCAGCAGCGGTCGGCGAGGGCGGGCCAGACGGGGTCGGCCGTGCTGTCCCGCAGCAGCCGGAAGACCTGGGCGTCGCCGGCCGGGCCGTGGCACCAGCCGTAACTGATCGGCTCGACCACATCGGGGCGGTGTTGCGGCGTGGAGTGCGGCACCAAAAAGCCCTCCGGCCCCGCTTCGTCGCGCGCCACGACGCCCGCGGCACCGGCCAGCGCCAACTCGAACAGGTCCGCACGGCCGGTGGCTTCGCCGACCCGGGCGAGCGCCAGGACGATGCCGAGCGTGCCGTGCGAGATGTGGTGCAGACGGGGTTCGATGCCCGGTCGATGGGCCCAGTGGACGCCCGCCGGGGTCTGCTCCGCCGTCCGCAGATACGGCTCCATGGCGAGGACAGCCAGCTCGGCGTCGCCGGCCAGAAGTGCACCGAGACCGATCCCTGCGTTGCCGCCCATCAGCTCGAACAGCTCGCCCCACCGGGTCCCGTCGAAGCGTGACCGCACGCGTTCCAGCGCGCGGTCGGCGGCAGCGCCGGCGAGCGTGTCGCCGAGCTCTTCGTGGAGGGCCCGCAGGACGAGTGCCATTCCGGTGCGGCCGAAGTAGAGGGAGTCGTCGTCGATGCCGTCGACGGCGTCCGCGAGGCTGCGGCCCGCGCTCAGGGCGGCGTCGGCGTAGGAGTCGTCGCCGAAGTGCCGCCACGCCTCCAGGAGTACGGGGACGTTCCCGGACGTACCGCTGTAGAGCATCGGATCGAGCTCGTCGTCCGAGGGGCTGGTCGTCCAGGCGAGGCCGCCTCGGGAGGTTTCCCGCGCCGTCTCGATCAGCCACCGCAGCCCGTCCACCGCGAGCCCCTCGACCTCGTCGACATCCACGTCCGTGGCTCCTGGCGCCGTCATGCGCCCACTCTCGCATGATCGTCCGGACCTGCCCAGAGAGCGGCGGGGCTCCGCAGCACCACGACGGTGGAGGAAGGGTGCGTCACTGCGTAATGGCGTGCCGTTTCTGCCAGTTGATGTCGCTCATGGACTCCGTAGTGAGGCCGCTGCGACGTTGCTCGGCCCTTCGAGCAGGACAGCTGCCCGGACGTGCAGCCGCGCGGCCGATTCGCGCGCACGGGTCATCGGGGCCACCGGCCGCCCACGCGATGACCGCCTCCCGGTGTGGCTGCATGTCGGCCATGAGCGAGTCTCCGCCCTTGCCGGCCACTACGAAGGGGAATTCAGCTGCTGCCCATGGCCAGAGTTCGTTTGATGCCGCGCCGGTGATGGGACGGCGCCCAAGGGGTTTTCCGCCAGCATGACGAGCCAGATCTGCGTTGGCCGAGAGGCAGGGGTCGGTCATGGGTCGGCGAGGTTCGCGTAGCGGAAGGCGGGAGTCGCTGCCGCATTCCCTTTCGGGGGGAGCCCGGCGGCGGTCCGGCGTACCGCCACGCATGCCCGCCGTGGCGGCGGGTACGACTCCTCCGTACTGGGACGTCGCGGAAGCGGCCGGAGAGCGAGGGGTGTCGGAAAGTGATCCGAAAGCTGCAGGCGGTCGCGTTGGACTGCGCCGATCCGGTACGGCTGGCGGAGTTCTACGCGGAGTTGCTCGGCGGTCGGGTGGTC
>NZ_JBFBAL010000018.1:0-92141 GCF_040682175.1 Streptomyces sp. NPDC051320 | reverse complement strand
GTTTTCCTCCGGGCTTCCCTTCGGTCTTGCGTTTCCGACTCTATCAGACTCTTTCGTGTCCGATTCCCGGCCGGCGGGGTCCGCTTTCCAGTTCCATGCTTTCGCGTTTCCCTTTCCGGCGATTCCGACTCTATCAGAACCTTTCGGCGCTGACTCCCAGTCAGATCGGGCTGTCCTCCCGGCCCGGGGGCCGTTCCGACGAGTGAGACTTTAGCGGAATCCTTGGCCCCGAGCTAATCGGGGTCACGTCCCTTCGAACGCGGATTCCTCATTTCGCAAATGCGCATAGGAATGACACGACATGCCGTCGCTCGTTCGAATGGTTGTTGCGGAATGACTGTCCGGGGACCGACCTGGGTCAGAGCTCACGTCGGACAGCTCGGAGGACATTACTCATCCGCATGGCTCGTGTCAACCCTCCCCCTCAGGGCCCCGGCCCGAGTACGGTGGGAGGCGTGACTACTAGGCATGCGTGTATCTCTGAGTGGCGGGCCGCCTGACGGCGGCCTGCATGCACGTATGCGCTCAACGGCCGCCGCTTCGGCGGCCGTTCGCGTTTCCTCTCCGGGAGCGAGCCGTCGGTGGCGGCGGCTCCGATCAGGGAGACGGAGAGATGACGACCATCTTCAGTGGGGTCAAGCCGACCGGGCATCTGACGCTCGGGAACTACCTGGGCGCCGTCCGGCGGTGGGCCGAAGAAGACCAGCACCGGACCGATGCGCTGTTCTGTGTGGTGGATCTGCACGCGCTGACCATGCAACACGACCCGGCACGGGTACGCAGACTCAGTAGGCAGGCGGCGACGCTGCTGCTCGCCGCCGGACTGGATCCCGAGCGGTGCACCGTATTCGTGCAGAGCCATGTCGACGAACACGCCCGGCTGTCCTATCTGCTGGAGTGCACAGCCACCGACGGCGAGATGCGGCGCATGATCCAGTACAAGGAGAAGAGCGCACAGGCCAAGGGGGCCGGGGACAGCGTGCGGCTGTCCCTGCTGACGTATCCGGCGCTGATGGCGGCGGACATCCTGGCCTATGGGACCGACGAGGTACCGGTGGGCGAGGACCAGACCCAGCACGTGGAGCTGGCCCGGGACCTGGCAGTGCGGTTCAACCAGCGGTACGGGCACACCTTCGTGGTGCCGAAGGCCACCGCCCCGACGGTGGCCGCGCGGGTGATGGACCTTCAGGACCCCACCTCGAAGATGGGGAAGTCGCACGCGGAGGGGGCCGGCATCATCTACCTGCTCGACGAGCCCGACGCGGTACGGAAGAAGGTCATGCGCGCGGTGACCGACAGCGGCCGCGACGTGGTGTACGACAGGGCAGCGAGCCCGGGCGTGGCCAATCTGCTCGAGGTGCTCGGTTCGTGCACGGGGCAGCCGCCCGGAAAGCTCGCCGAGGAGTACGACTCGTACGGGGCGCTGAAGAAGGACACCGCCGAGGCGGTGGTGGAGCTGCTGCGTCCGTTGCGGGAACGGCATGCGGCACTGGTCGCCGACCCCGGATACCTGACGACGGTGCTCAGGGGCGGTGCCGCGCGGGCCCGGGAGATGGCCCGGCCGACGGTCGATGCCGCGTACCGGGCCATCGGGCTGCTGGAGCCGTAATCGTTCAGTTGTTGCCGGAGGCCAGCTCGCGGCTGCGGTCGCGGGCTGCCTCCAGGGCCGCGATGAGCGCGGCTCGTACGCCGTGGTTCTCCAGCTCGCGGATCGCGTTGATGGTGGTGCCGGCCGGACTGGTGACCGCTTCCCGGAGTTTCACCGGGTGTTCGCCGCTGTCCCTGAGCATCACGGCGGCGCCGATGGCGGCCTGGACGATCAGGTCGTGGGCCTGGGCCCGGGGAATGCCGAGCAGGATGCCGGCGTCGGTCATCGCCTCGACCAGGTAGTAGAAATACGCCGGGCCCGAGCCGGAGAGGGCGGTGGCGGCGTCCTGCTGGCTCTCGGGGACCCGGAGGGTCTTGCCCACGCCGCCGAAGATCTCGTCGGCGTGCGCGAGGTGTGCCTCGGTGGCGTGGCTGCCGGGCGAGATGACGGACATCGCCTCGTCCACCAGGGCCGGTGTGTTCGTCATGACCCGGACGACCGGGGTACCGACCGCGAGTCGCTCCTCGAAGTACGCGGTGGGGATGCCTGCGGCGCCGCTGATGATCAGGCGGTCGGCGGGTACGTGCGGGGAGAGCTCGTCGAGGAGTTTGCCCATGTCCTGCGGCTTGACCGTGAGGATGAGGATGTCGGCGCGCTTGGCGGCTTCGGCGTTGGTGACGGCTTCCACGCCGTACCGGGCGCGGAGCTCTTCCGCTCGCGCGGGGCGGCGGGCTGTGACGAGGAGGCGGGCGGGGGGCCAGCCTGCGCGGAGCATTCCACTGAGGAGGGCTTCGCCGATTTTGCCTGTGCCTAGGACTGCGACTGTCTGGGCCATGGCTCTCGTTCACCTCGCCGGTGGGGGTTGGTCGGTGCGGAATCATCCTTGCACTGGTGGGGCGGGGGCGCGGATGGTGTCCGAGGGGTGGGCCGCTGCGCGGGGGCCTTTCCCCTCCCCGCCCCTCCCCGAACCGGGGCTCTGCCCCGGCCCCGCTCCTCAAACGCCGGAGGGGCTGGATATGGCCGGTGCAGGGATGGATAGTGCCGGCGCAGGCCTGGGGCGTTGCGGGTGTAGGGACGGATCGTGCGCGCCGGCATGGGGATGGTGCCGGCGCGAGCCCGGATAGTGCGGCGTACGCACGGATGGTGGCCGGGACGCGCCGTGGTGGGCGCTGGGTCACGGTGTGCGGCGGCGGAGGGTGGCTGCTCCCAGGGTGAGGACGAGCAGGGCCACGCCGCCGACGATCAGAGCGTCGCGGAGGAACGTGGTGGTCGCATCCGCGTGGCGTAGCACCTCGTTCATCGCGTCGACCGCGTAGGACATCGGCAGGACGTCCGAGATGCCCTCCAGGACGGGCTGCATGTGGCTGCGGGGGGTGAGGAGGCCACAGAGCAGCAGCTGGGGGAAGATCGCGGCGGGCATGAACTGGACCGCCTGGAACTCCGATGCGGCGAAAGCGGAGACGAACAGGCCGAGGGCGGTGCCCAGCAGGGCGTCGAGGAGGGCGACCAGGAGGAGGAGCCAGGGGGAGCCGGCGACGTTCAGGTCGAGGAGCCGGACCGATAGGGCGGTGGCCACGGCGGACTGGACGATGGCCAGCAGGCCGAAGGCCAGGGCGTAGCCCGCGATGATGTCGGCCTTGCCGATGGGGAGGGCGAGCAGGCGTTCCAGCGTGCCCGATGTGCGTTCCCGCAGGGTGGCGATCGAGGTCACCAGGAACATGGTGATCAGCGGGAAGATGCCGAGCAGGGACGCGCCGATCGAGTCGAAGGTCCGGGGCGAGGCGTCGAAGACGTAACGCAGCAGGATGATCATGACGGTGGGGATCAGTAGGAGCAGCGCGATCGTGCGCGGGTCGTGGCGGAGTTGGCGCAGGACCCGGGCGGTGGTGGCGAGGGTGCGTGTGAGGGTCATCGGACGGTCTCCTGGACGGACCGGTCCGCGTCGACCAGGTGGAGGAAGGCGTCCTCGACCGTCGGGGTGCCGGTGCGGGTTCGCAGTTCGCCGGGGGTGCCTTCGGCCAGGATGTCGCCCTCGCGCATCAGGAGCAGGCGGTGGCAGCGTTCCGCCTCGTCCATGACGTGGGAGGAGACCAGGATCGTGGTGCCCGCTTCGGCGAGGGAGTGGAACAGCGCCCAGAGGTCCCGGCGGAGCGCCGGGTCCAGGCCTACGGTCGGCTCGTCGAGTACGAGGAGCTCCGGGGTGCCGAGCAGGGCGACGGCCAGTGAGACCCGGCTGCGCTGGCCGCCGGAGAGGTTGCCCGCCAGGGCGTCGGCGTGGGCGGTGAGGTCGACGTCCCGGATCACGCGGTCGATGTTGTCGCGGGCACCGAGGATCGCCGCGAAGTAGTCCAGGTTCTGCCGGACGGTGAGGTCGTCGTAGACGGACGGGGCCTGGGTGACGTACCCGACGCGGCGGCGCAGCGGGGCGTCGCCGGCCGGGTGGCCGAGGACGGTCAGCCTGCCGGTGACCTTCGCCTGGGTGCCGACGACCGCGCGCATCAGCGTGGACTTCCCACAGCCTGACGGTCCGAGCAGGCCGGTGATCCGGCCCCGGGGGACGGTGAAGCGGAGACCGCGCAGGACGGTGCGTGGCCCCCGTACGACGGTGAGGTCCTGGGCGTCGATGGCGACCCCTCCGGGCTCCATATTCATCATGTGGTGAATATTGGTCCCGGAGTACCGGACCGTCAAGAGGCCCGTCACGAGGGCTTGAGGGCGATGCTCAAGTCGACCGTGTAGTCCTCGTCGACCGACCCGGTGGGGAAGAGTTCGGTCAGGACGGCGCGCTCCGCCGCCATGAACTCGGCGGTGGTCCGCTCACCGGCCACCAGGAACACCGAGTGGCTCGCAAGATTGGCGAGGTGGTGGTCGATCGGGATGCGGCGGCTCCAGCGCACGCTGCGGCGGATCAGGTCCAGGCCGCCCGACATCTCGCGAGCCCGGTCGGAGCTGCCGTGGGCGGCGGGCCTGCCGGTCGTGGCGCGGGAGGCGGCGAAGAAACGGTGGATACGGGTGTCCTGCTCGGCGATCCACGCCACCTCGGGGTCCGCGACGTTCCACCAGAGGGCGAGCGCGCCACCGGGGCGCAACACGCGCATCGCTTCGGGGGCCGAGCGGGCAGGGTCGGTCCAGTGCCAGGCCTGGGCGTACGTGACGAGGACGGCCGAAGTGTCGGCAAGGGGGAGGTGGTTGCCGTCGCCGCGCACCACCGGCACGTCGGGGAGGCGGCGCCGGAACTGTTCGGCCATCCCGTCACCCGGCTCGACGGCGACCACCCGGGCGCCGCGCTCGTGCAGCAGTGCCGTCGCTATGCCGGTGCCCGCGCCGACGTCGGCGACCCGCGCACCGGCGAGCGGGCGGCCGGCGACGTCCTCGATCTCGTCGAGCAAGGTCTGCGGGTAGGAGGGGCGGTTGGCCGCGTAGGCGGCCGCTGCCGCGTTGAAGGAGTGGGCGGGTGCGGAGGGGGTCGGCATACCGGCCATCCTTGCCGGTGTCCGGGTATTCAGGGGCGCGTCAGGGTCATCCCCGATGGTGTGCGGGCCGGGGCGGGCGGACCGTGGATCCATGACGCAGAACAGTGAGATGTCCAAGTCCGAGCAGCGCAGCCTCGCTCTGGCCTCTGCGACGCTCGGTCCGTGGCGGGCGGCGACGGCCGTCGGCGCCCTGGGCGGCGCGGTGTCGCTCGGTGTGTCGACCATCGCCGAGGGCCTGGGGATGCAGGCGGTGACCACCGCGCTCTCGGTCACGCTGACGTTGTTCTTCCTCGTCGGCGGCGCGGGGGGCGCTCTGGCGGGGAGGCGCGGGGTGCGGGGCGATCGCCGGATCCGGCGGTGGGCGGCGGCGCATCCGTGGCGGGTCGCCGTGGTGCCCGGGGTGTTGATGGCCGTGTCGGACATCGTGGTCCGGCAGTTGCTGAGCTCCGAGGGCTTCTTCTCCAGCGTCGCCGACGGTCTGTGGCGCGGGGTCGTGGTGGGCGGTGTGGTCGGGCTGGTGGGCCGGTACGGCGGCGCCCGGGGGCGGGGTTAGACCCTTCTCGGCTCTAGCGTGCGGGTTTGCGGACCGCGGTGAGGTTGATGACGTACTGCTCCCGCACCACTCCGTCGGGGAAGATCCGCAGGAGTACCGCGCGCTCCTCCGCCAGGACCGGGGCCGCCTTCTCCCGGTCGGAGACGGCGAGTTGGGAGCGGGTGGTCAGGTGGGCGAGATGGGCGTCGATGGTGACCTCGCGTGACCACTGCAGCCGGCGGAAGGCCGGGGTGAGGCCGTCGTACAGGGTTTTGATGATCACCGGCGCCTTGGGGGCCGCGCCGTACTGGTAGTAGTCGGGGAGACGCTCCCGCAGGCGGGTCTCCTGTTCGGCCGCCCAGGCCGCCGCGGGGTCGAGGGCGTTCCACCAGAGAGCGAGCACGCCCCGGGGCTTGAGGACGCGCAGCGCCTCGGGGATCGAGCGGGTCGGTTCCGTCCAGTGCCAGGCCTGGGCGTACGTGACGAAGTCGGCGCAGCCGGAGGCGACGGGCAGGGCGTCTCCGTCGCCCTGGACGAGGCGGATGTCCGGGTGGGCGGTGCGCAGTTGTGCGGCCATGCCGGGGCCCGGTTCGACGGCCAGCACGTGGGCGCCGCGGTCCCGCATCAGGCCGGTGGCGATTCCGGTGCCCGCGCCGACATCGATGACGTGAGCCCCCTCGAACGCGCGGTCGGCCATCACCTCCACGGCGTCGAAGAGCAGGGGCGGATATCCGGGGCGGGCGGCCGCGTACTGGGCGGCGGCCGAGTCGGAGGACCGTGCGAGTTCCGTCATGTCAGACATCCTCCCGGCGGAGAGCCGCAGGGACCAGGGTCCCCCGACTGATTCTTTGCCTCCGCCTTACTTCCGCTGTCTCCGCTGCTTCCGCTACTTCCGCTTCGACTTCGGCCTTCTGCGGGCCGCCGGGTTCCCGGCCCGGGCTCCGCGGCGCTTCTCGTACTGGGTGACGGCCGTCTCGTACTCGGTGCGGAGCAGTTGCTCCCCGGGGGCCTCGGTGAGGGAACGGAAGAAGTACGCGAGGAGCGAGCCGATGAAACCGATCGCCTTGAGGCTGCGCAGTGATTCCTCGCGCGCCGGGTCTGCGGGGCGGCGGCGGAACCCGTCCCAGGTGCGGACGAAGGCCACGGCGCTGCAGATGCCGAAGACGGCGACGAAGAGCACCGAGACGAAACTGCCGACGTCGGCGATCTCGATGCCCTGGTAGGCGAAACGCATCACCAGGCACGCGGCGACGGTCACGACGAGCGCCCCGCAGGCGACGCCGACCCGCCGCAGCCCGTACCCGTTGTCATGGCCGACCCAGGTCGTGCCGAAGAAACGGAGGGTCTCGGGCTGCGGCCCGCCGGGAGTGGGGCTCTCGCTGTTCTCGCTCACAGCGTCGATTATCCCCTGCCCGGCGGCCAGGCTTCCGGCCGAGCGCTCAGCCGAGCTTGGAGACGTCCCGGACGGCGCCGCGGTCGGCGCTGGTCGCCATCGCCGCGTACGCCTTCAGTGCCTGGGAGACCTTGCGCTCGCGGTTGGCCGGGGCGTACACGCCGCCCAGCGCGGCACGCCGGGTGGCCAGGTCCTCGTCGGAGACCAGCAGGTCGATGGTGCGGTTGGGGATGTCGATGCGGATACGGTCGCCGTCCTCGACCAGCGCGATGGTGCCGCCGGACGCCGCCTCGGGCGAGGCGTGGCCGATGGAGAGGCCCGACGTGCCGCCGGAGAAGCGGCCGTCGGTGACCAGGGCGCAGGCCTTGCCGAGGCCACGGCCCTTGAGGAAGGACGTCGGGTAGAGCATCTCCTGCATGCCGGGGCCCCCCTTGGGGCCCTCGTAGCGGATGACGACGACGTCGCCTTCCTTGATCTCCTTGCGGAGGATCTTGTCGACGGCATCCTCCTGCGACTCGCAGACCACGGCCGGGCCCTCGAAGGTCCAGATCGACTCGTCGACGCCTGCGGTCTTCACCACGCAGCCGTCCACCGCGAGATTGCCCTTGAGGACGGCCAGGCCGCCGTCCTTGGAGTACGCGTGCTCGGCGTCGCGGATGCAGCCGCCGGTCGCGTCCAGGTCGAGGGTGTCCCAGCGCTCGGACTGCGAGAAGGCCTCGGCGGAGCGGACGCAGCCGGGGGCGGCGTGCCACAGCTCGACGGCCTCGGGCGACGGGGAGCCCCCGCGCACGTCCCAGGTCTTCAGCCAGTCGGCGAGGGTCGGGGCGTGCACGGAGTGCACGTCCTCATTGAGCATCCCGCCGCGGTACAGCTCGCCGAGGATGGCGGGGATACCACCGGCCCGGTGCACGTCCTCCATGTAGTACGTGCCGCCCGGGGCGACGTTCGGGGCGACCTTGGACAGGCACGGGACGCGGCGCGAGACCGCGTTGATGTCGTCCAGGTCGTAGTCCAGCTCGGCTTCCTGCGCGGCGGCGAGCAGGTGCAGGATCGTGTTGGTCGAGCCGCCCATCGCGATGTCGAGCGCCATGGCGTTGTCGAACGCGGCGCGCGTGCCGATGGCTCGGGGCAGTACGGTCTCGTCGCCCTGCTCGTAGTAGCGCTTGGTGATGTCGACGACCGTGCGCCCGGCGTTCTCGTACAGCGCCCTGCGGGCGGTGTGGGTGGCGAGGGTCGAGCCGTTGCCCGGCAGGGAGAGGCCGAGGACCTCGGTCAGGCAGTTCATCGAGTTGGCGGTGAACATGCCGGAACAGCTGCCACAGGTGGGGCAGGCGTTCTCCTCGATGCGGAGGATGTCCTCGTCGGAGACGCTCTCGTTGACCGCGTCGCTGATCGCGTTGATCAGGTCGAGCTTGCGGACCGTGCCGTCGACGAGGGTGGCCTTGCCGGCCTCCATCGGGCCGCCGGAGACGAAGACGGTGGGGATGTTGAGGCGCATCGCGGCCATCAGCATGCCCGGGGTGATCTTGTCGCAGTTGGAGATGCAGATCAGCGCGTCCGCGCAGTGCGCCTCGACCATGTACTCGACGCTGTCCGCGATGAGGTCGCGGGAGGGGAGGCTGTAGAGCATCCCGCCGTGGCCCATCGCGATGCCGTCGTCCACGGCGATGGTGTTGAACTCGCGGGGCACGGCGCCCGCGGCCTTGATCGCCTCCGAGACGATCCGGCCGACCGGCTGCAGGTGGGTGTGCCCGGGCACGAACTCGGTGAACGAGTTGGCCACCGCGATGATGGGCTTGCCGATGTCCGCGCTTGCTACGCCCGACGCCCGCATAAGGGCGCGGGCGCCCGCCATGTTGCGGCCGTGGGTGACTGTGCGGGACCTCAGCTCGGGCATCGTCGCTCGCTCCTTAGGCAGAATGGACTGTCATCGAGGGTACGCCTGTGCTCCACGATCCGGACGAGGGTGTCCGGATGGCGGGATCGGTGGCCACGCAGCGGCCACCGTTCGTGTGCGGGGCTCCGGCCGTCTGCGGGGGGGGTCCGCCCCCGGACCCCGTTTGTCCTCAAACGCCGGACGGGCTTGATTTTGCTCCCGTCAGCGGCCCTCACCAACCCCTCTTGGGGGCACCTCCTTGGGGGTCCCCCCGGACGGGGTCCGGGGCGGAGCCCCTCGTGGCGGAGCCGCACAATGTCACAGCGGGAAGGGGCGGGGAGGGGCACACCTCACGCCGGTTCCGTCAGGTAGCGCTGCAACGTGGGCGCCACCATCGTCACGATCTCCTCGACCTCCGCCGTGGCCAACGGCTCCATCTCGAGCACATACCTCACCATCGCGATCCCGATCATGTGCGAAGCCGCCAGCTCCGCACGGAGCCGCGGGTTCGGGACATCCAGGTCGGCGGCGACGCGCTCCAGCACCCGCTGCAGCACGAAACCACGCAGCACCTTGGCTGCCGCATCGTGCGTCAGCGCCGAGCGGACGATCGCCAGCAGCCGGGAGCGGGACTCCGGGTTCTCCCAGACGCCGAGGAAGTAGCGGGCCAGGCGTTCGCCGATGCCGTCGGGGCCGGGGCCGAGCAGGGCGGGGACCAGCTGGGCGGGCTCCATGGTGACGTCGATGGCGGCCTCGAACACCTCGTCCTTGGTACCGAAGTAGTGATGCACGAGAGCCGCGTCCACGCCGGCGGCCTTGGCGATACCGCGGACGGAGGTCTTGTCGTAGCCGCGTTCCGAAAACTCCGTACGGGCCGACTCCAGGATGCGTTCACGTGCTCCGGGGCCCTCGGCGGCCGGGTCGCGGGGCGGGCGGCCTCTGCGGCGGCGGGGCGGCGCCGGGGTGGGGTCGGTCATGGACGGTGGACCCGGCTGGCGAGGTGGAGGCGCGCGAAGGCGAGCGCCTCGGCCAGGTCGGCTTCGCGTTCGGCGGCGGACATGGCGCGGCGGGTGTTGACCTCGATGACGACATGGCCGTCGAAGCCGCCGGCCGCGAGCCGTTCGAGCAGTTCGGCGCAGGGCTGGGTGCCACGGCCGGGCACCAGGTGTTCGTCCTTGCCGGAGCCGCGGCCGTCGGCCAGGTGGACATGGGCCAGCCGGGCGCCCATCCGGTCGATCATCGCCATCGCGTCGGTGCGGGCGGTCGCGGTGTGCGAGAGGTCGACCGTGAAGTGGCGGTAGTCGTCGTCGGTGACGTCCCAGCTGGGGGCGTACGCCAGCATCTCGCGGTCGCGGTAGCGCCAGGGGTACATGTTCTCGACCGCGAAACGCACGTCGGTCTCTTCGGCCATCCGCCAGATCCCGTGCACGAAGTCACTGGCGTAGTTCCGTTGCCAGCGGAAGGGCGGGTGCACGACCACCGTGGAGGCGCCGAGTTTCTCAGCGGCGGCGCGGGCCCGCTGGAGTTTGACCCACGGGTCGGTCGACCACACCCGCTGGGTGATCAGCAGACAGGGGGCGTGCACCGCGAGGATCGGCACCTGGTGGTAATCGGAGAGCCCGCGCAGGGCTTCGATGTCCTGGCTGACGGGATCCGTCCACACCATCACCTCGACCCCGTCATAGCCGAGGCGCGCGGCGATCTCGAAGGCCGTCGCCGTCGACTCCGGGTACACGGATGCCGTGGACAGTGCGACCTTCGCATCCGGGATGCGCACCACTGGTTCTGCCACGGGAGACAGCGTACGGGGCACGGCTACCGGGCAGGGAGATGGTCGAGGCGGCGCAGGATGACGCCCTCGCGCAGTGCCCAGGGGCAGACTTCCAGCTCCTCGACGCCGAACAGATCCATCGCACCCTCCGCGACCAGCGCTCCTGCCAGCAGTTGCGGTGCGCGTTCCTCGGAGACGCCGGGCAGTCCGGCCCGTTCGGCCGCGGTCATCGCACCGAGCTTGGGGACCCACTCCTCAAGTGACCTACGACTCAGTCCGCGGGGCACGTACGGGCCTTCGCCGGAACGTGCCGCGCCCGCGATCCTGCACAGCTGCTTGAAGGTCTTCGAGGTGGCCACCACATGGTCGGGTTTGCCGAACCGGGTGAACTCCCCGACGGTACGGGCGATCTCCGCGCGGACATGGCGGCGCAGCGCCCTGATGTCCTGCGGGGCGGGCGGGTCGCCGGGCAGCCAGGCGTTGGTGAGCCGGCCTGCGCCGAGCGGCAGCGACACCGCGGCGTCCGGCTGCTCGTCGATGCCGTACGCGATCTCCAGTGAGCCGCCGCCGATGTCGAGCAGCAGGACCCTCCCCGCCGACCAGCCGAACCAGCGGCGGGCCGCCAGGAAGGTCAGCCGTGCCTCGTCCTCACCGGAGAGCACCTGGAGGTCGACGCCGGTCTCGTCGCGGACCCGGGTCAGCACCTGGTCGGCGTTGCTGGCCTCGCGCACCGCGGAGGTCGCGAAGGACAGGACGTTCTCGGCGCCCTTGTCCTCGGCGGCCTGCAGCGCTTCGTTGATGGTGGTGACCAGCCGGTCGATGCCCTCGGTACCGATCGCGCCCTGGTCGTCGAGCAGTTCGGCGAGGCGCAGTGCCGCCTTGTGCGAGTGGGCGGGCAGCGGGCGGGCGCCGGGGTGGGCGTCGACCACCAGCAGGTGCACCGTGTTCGAACCCACGTCGAGGACTCCGAGTCTCATACGCGGAACGCTACTGCGGATGGGCGAGTGGGTGGTCGTCCGGCCGATCCGGAGGTCCGCGCCCGTACGCTGGAGCTGTGCCAAAGACGAAAAAGGCGAAGCCGGGCAAACCCGCGAAGCAGCCGAAGCCGCCGAATGACGAGCAGGCTCTGGACTTCGCCCGTGCCTGGGTCGAGTTCCCGGACCCCGCCGACGACGAACAGATCTTCCGCTGCGACCTGACCTGGCTCACCTCCCGGTGGAGCTGCATCTTCGGCAGCGGCTGCCAGGGGATCCAGGCGGGGCGCGCCGACGACGGCTGCTGCACGCTGGGGGCGCACTTCTCCGACGAGGACGACGAGCAGCGGGTGGCCGGTCAGGTGGCGCGTCTCACGCCGGACCTCTGGCAGTTCCACGAGGTCGGCACGGATTCGGGCTGGGTGCAGGTCGACGAGGACGACGAGCGGCAGACCCGGCGCTGGGACGGGTCGTGCATCTTCCAGAACCGGCCCGGATTCGCCGGTGGCGTCGGGTGCGCGCTGCACATCCTGGCGCTCAAGGAGGGCAAGGAACCGCTGGAGACCAAGCCCGATGTCTGCTGGCAGCTGCCGGTGCGCCGGACGTACGACTGGATCGACCGGCCGGACGACTCGCGGGTGCTGCAGATCTCGATCGGCGAGTACGACCGGCGTGGCTGGGGCCCCGGCGGACACGACCTGCACTGGTGGTGCACCTCGGCGACGTCCGCGCACGGGGCCGGGGAGCCGGTCTATGTGTCGTACCGGCCGGAGTTGACCGAGCTGATGGGCAAGGCGGCGTACGACCGTCTGGTCGAGCTGTGCGAGGCGCGGCTCGCCTCGCTGCTGCCGATGGCTCCGCATCCGGCGGACCCGGCCTGATCGGTCGGACCGTACGACCTGGTGCGCGTCGGTACCCGGGGGCCGTCACCCGGTGGGTGAGGAATTCGTCTCCGAGGAGGGCGGCGATGTCGGCGGGTCCGACGGCGGGGTCGGGGTGGGCGTGGGGTCCGACGGGGGAGGTGTCGGGTCGCCCGGCGACGGATCGCCCGGTGTCGGGTCACCGGGGGGTGCTGCCGGGCCGGTGGTCGGCGGCTGATCCGTCGGCGTCGGACGGCGATGGTGGCCGTGGCCCCCGTGCCCGCCGCTTCTGTCGTGGTGGCCGTATCCCTGCAGCGAGACCACGGCGCCCGCGGGGTTGATGCCGATCCGGGCCGACCAGGCGCCGTTCGGTTCGTTGCGGTGGTCGACATAGACGTGGAGGGTCACCGACCGGCCCGGCTGCAGGGTTCCGCTCGTACTGCTGAGGTGGACCCAGGGTGCGGTCCGCCAGGCGGACCAGGCGACCGGCCGGTCTCCCCCCGATGTCAGGGTGATCGTGGTACGCCCGCCGGACGAACGGGCCTCGACGGTGAGCGAACCCGCGGCGAGCGGTTCGCCCGCGGGTGACTTCTTCGCGCCGGTACTCGGGCTGATGACCTCGACGGACACGTCGGGTGACGAACTGCCGCCGCCGGTGAAGGGCGTGTGGTCGGTGCGGGCGTTGCCCGCGTTCTCATAGTGGTCGTACGCGCCGGTGCGCGCGCCGCCCGGTCCTTCGGCCTCGTTGGTGGTGACCGAGCCGCCGTGTCCCTCGCCGGTGGCGGGGGCATGACGGTACGCGGCCCAGAGGGCGAGCACCGGGGCCGCGACGACCGTGGCCACCACCGTCGTCGTCACCGCCCGGGCCCGCAGCCGGTCGCGACGGGCAGCGCGGTCCTTCGGGTCCAGCGGAAAGCCGTCGCGGCCGAAGCGGGGGGCGCTGCCGCGCTGGGCGTGCAGCATCGCGGTGTACGTGGCGGATCGTTCCGCCGCGACCAGCGGCAGTGCCGCCGGGGTGGCGGGGGTGACGCTGGATCCCGGCCAGGGAGCTGCCGCGCCGGCGCGTTCGGCGACCTTGCGGCAGCGCGGGCAGTCGTCGACATGCCGGACCAGTTCACGGCGCAGTGCGCTGGAGAGCAGCATCCGGCGGTCGCCGGTGAGGCGGGCGGCGCCGGGGCAGTTCCCGGTCTCCACGACGGCGAGTGCCGCCCTGGTCCGCTCCACCTCGCAGGCCGCCGCGGCCAGCAGTGTGCGGGCCGCCGCGAGCTCCAGGCCGAGCACCGCGGCGACTTCACGCGGGCTGAGCTGGTGGCGTACCGCCAGCTCCAGTGCTTCGCGCTGCTCGGGGGTGGTTCCTGCGGCCTCCGGCCAGGCCAGGGCGGCGAGGTCCCGGCGCTGCCGCTCGGTGGCCGCGCCGGATGGGGGCTGGGCGGGAGAGCCGGCCTGGGCCGGGGAGCCGGGCTGGGCCGGGGAGGGCTCAGCGGGAGAGGGCTTGGCGGGAGCGCGGCCGGTGTGCGCGCCCGGACGCAGCCGCTTCTGCTCGGCGAGCTTGCGCAGGCAGGCCCAGCGGGCGAGTGCGTACAGCCAGGCTCGGCGTCCCGGTTCGTCGGAGGGGCAACGGCTGAACTGCCGCTCGGAGACGGACAGCACATTGCCGAGGACCGCGGTCGCCGCCTCGTGGTCGCAGAGGACCGAAAGACAGTAGGTGAAAAGTCCGTCCAGATATGCCTCGTACCGGGCCGGCGGCCGCTGCCCCGCCGGACGGGACAGGTGCCGCTGCGCCCGGTGTGTGCCGGTGGTGTGCGTGGGATTCTCCAGCCTGCTGCTCGTCACCTGGCGACGGTAGGCCGGGAGCAGCCGCCTCCTAGCACGTCTCCAGGGCATTTAATCCTTACGGGTGAACGTATCCCTCGAAAGGGGACAGGAATCCGAAATTCCGCGGATGCCGCAGCAGTCGGCCGGGCTGTCGGACCCGGCCGTTACGGTGGCGTCATGGCCACCCGTGCGAAAACCGTCAAAGATCGGCCGTCCTACCGCTGCACCGAATGCGGCTGGACGACCGCCAAGTGGTTGGGCCGCTGCCCCGAGTGCCAGACCTGGGGCACCGTCGAGGAGTTCGGTGGCGCCCCCGCGGTGCGGACCACCGCGGCAGGCCGGGTCAGCGCGGCGGCTCTGCCCATCGGTCAGGTCGACAGCCGGACGGCGACCGCCCGCGCGACCGGCGTCGACGAGCTGGACCGGGTGCTCGGCGGTGGCCTGGTGCCCGGCGCCGTGGTGCTGCTGGCCGGAGAACCCGGCGTCGGCAAGTCGACCCTGCTGCTCGATGTCGCGGCCAAGGCCGCGAGCGACAGCCACCGCACCCTCTACGTGACGGCCGAGGAGTCCGCCAGCCAGGTCCGACTCCGCGCCGACCGGATCCACGCGATCAACGACCATCTGTTCCTGGCCGCCGAGACCGACCTCTCCGCGGTGCTCGGCCACCTCGACGCCGTCAAGCCCTCCCTGCTGGTCCTGGACTCCGTACAGACCGTCGCGTCGCCCGAGCTCGACGGTGCGCCGGGTGGCATGGCGCAGGTGCGCGAGGTGGCCGGTGCGCTGATCCGTGCTTCCAAGGAGCGCGGTATGTCCACCCTGCTGGTCGGCCATGTGACCAAGGACGGAGCCATCGCGGGCCCCCGGCTGCTGGAACACCTGGTGGATGTCGTGCTGTCCTTCGAGGGTGACCGGCACGCCCGGCTGAGACTCGTCCGCGGCGTCAAGAACCGGTACGGCGCGACCGACGAGGTCGGCTGCTTCGAACTGCACGACGAGGGCATCACCGGCCTCGCCGACCCGAGCGGGCTGTTCCTGACCCGCCGTGACGAACCGGTTCCCGGCACCTGCCTGACAGTCACCCTGGAGGGCAAACGCCCGTTGGTCGCCGAGGTCCAGGCGCTCACCGTCGACTCACAGATCCCCTCCCCCAGGCGCACCACTTCGGGCCTGGAGACCTCGCGGGTCTCGATGATGCTCGCCGTGCTGGAACAGCGCGGCCGGATCAGCGCGCTCGGCAAGCGCGACATCTACACCGCGACCGTCGGCGGGGTGAAGCTCACCGAACCGGCCGCCGACCTGGCCGTCGCGCTGGCGCTGGCGTCCGCGGCGAGCGATGTGCCACTGCCGAAGAATCTGGTCGCGATCGGCGAAGTGGGGCTGGCCGGCGAGGTCCGGCGGGTCACCGGAGTGCAGCGCAGACTGGCCGAGGCGCACCGGCTGGGCTTCACCCACGCCCTCGTCCCGACCGATCCGGGGAAGGTCCCGGCCGGTATGAACGTCATCGAGGTCGGCGACATGGGAGACGCGCTACGGGTCCTTCCGCGCCGGTCGAGGACCCAGGCACCTCGGGAGGAGTAACGGCGCCGGTAGACTTTTGCCCTGGTCTCGCCTGTCCGTACAAGCCCGAGGAGTGCAGTGGCAGCCAATGACCGAGCGGCACCCGGGAAGTCCGGCGGGAGCTCCTCCGGAAACGAAGCGCTGATGCGCGCCACGCTGAGCGCCGTCGCGCCCGGTACGGCGCTGCGCGACGGCCTCGAGCGGGTCCTGCGGGGCAACACCGGCGGGCTGATCGTGCTCGGCATGGACAAGACCGTCGAGTCGATGTGCACCGGCGGTTTCGTGATGGACGTGGAGTTCGCCGCCACCCGCCTGCGCGAGCTGTGCAAACTCGACGGCGCACTCATCCTGGACAAGGACATCGGCAAGATCCTGCGGGCCGGAGTCCAGCTGGTCCCCGATGCCTCCATCCCCACGGAGGAGACGGGCACCCGCCACCGCACCGCGGACCGGGTCTCCAAGCAGTGCGGTTTCCCGGTGGTCTCCGTCTCGCAGTCGATGCATCTGATCGCGCTCTATGTCCACGGGGAGCGCCGGGTCCTGGAGGAGTCGGCGGCGATCCTGTCCCGTGCGAACCAGGCCCTCGCCACCCTGGAGCGGTACAAGCTCCGCCTCGACGAGGTGGCCGGCACGCTCTCCGCGCTCGAGATCGAGGATCTGGTGACGGTCCGCGATGTCACCGCGGTGGCGCAGCGCCTGGAAATGGTGCGGAGGATCGCCACGGAGATCGCCGAATACGTGGTGGAGCTGGGCACCGACGGCCGTCTTCTCTCCCTCCAGCTCGACGAGTTGATCGCCGGGGTCGAGCCCGAGCGGGAGCTGGTGGTCCGCGACTACGTACCGGAACCGACGGCGAAGCGGTCCCGCACGGTTGCCGAGGCGCTGGTCGACCTCAACACGCTCAGTCACACCGAACTTCTCGAACTTCCGGTCGTGGCCCGGGCCTTGGGTTACAGCGGCTCCCCGGAGACCCTTGATTCGGCGGTGTCGCCGCGAGGGTACCGGTTGCTGGCGAAGGTGCCGCGGCTGCCCGGGGCGATCATCGAGCGGCTCGTCGAGCACTTCGGGGGGTTGCAGAAGTTGCTCGCCGCGAGCGTGGATGACCTGCAGACGGTGGATGGGGTGGGGGAGGCTCGGGCCCGGAGTGTGCGGGAGGGGCTCTCGCGGTTGGCGGAGTCCTCCATTCTGGAGCGGTACGTCTAGGGGGCCGGGGGTTTCCCTGCCTGCGGGGGCTCTCCGCCCGGGACCCCGCTCCTCGAGCGCCGGAGGGGCTTGAATTTGGCCTGCGTCAGCTGCACAGCTCAGCGCTATTCAGACAGCTCAGCTAACTCCAGCCAGTCCTGGGGGCGCCTCCGGGGGGTCCCCCCGGACGGAGTCCGGAAGAGGTAGCTGGGGGAGTTTGAGGACCGGGGGGCCCGGGGGGCAGCGCCCCCCGGTTCGGGAAGGGGCGGGGAGGGGAAAAGGCCCCGCCGCCGGCGTCAGTCCTTGGCCAGGACGATGGACGTCTGCTTCACGGGCATACCCGGCACCTTGACCTCCACCAGATACGTCCCGGCCCCCGCCGCCTTCGTGGCCGCCCCGCACGTGGGCGAAGACGTCCTCCGGTCCCACACCAGCGGATGCATGACGGACGTGTTCGCCGGGACCTGGAAGAGCTGGGCCGCACCGTCCTTGGGGCAGTCCTTCGAGGACCAGACCGCCTTGTCGCTGTCGGCGGAGGTGATGGTCACCACGGTCCCCTTCGGGCCGAAGTCCACCTTGCAGCCGCTCGCAGCGGTGTTCTTGACGATCAGGTCGAACTTGGGCTTTTCGCCCGGCGCGTAGCTGTTCTTGGCGTTGCGCAGGGTCAACTGGAGAGATCCGGCAGTGCAGTCGGGAAGAGCGGATCCGGCGCTGACCCGCTGTCCGGCATCGGTGCCCGTGCCCTCGGTGCCCGAACCGGCGGTGCCACCGGCCGCGGTGCCCGCGGTGGAGGTGCCACCGGCGTCCGTACCGGTGCCGCTGCCCGAACCGTCCCCGGTCCCGTCCGACCCGCCGGCACCGTCCGAACCGCCCGTGTCAGCGGATCCGCCCGAGCCGCCGGACGTGCTCGATGTGTCGCGTCCGCCGGGGGCCTGGCTGATCGCGGGGCCCGAGCCGGAGGGGCCGGGAGTGATCGCTGATGTGGGGCCGGAGCCCTTGGATCCGGAACTGGAACTGCCGTGTTTTCCGCCGCCACCCGAGGTGACGATCCACACCACCAGCAGGGCGAGCAGCGCAACCAGGCTCGCCGCTACTGCCCTCCGACGCCAGTAGATGGAGGAGGGAAGCGGCCCGACCGGATTGCGCATAGATCCCACGGCGCAAACTGTACGAGAGATCAGAGCCAACTCAGGCTCCACCCGCCGCCGTCCATACAACTTTTACGGATCATCATTCCGGAACGGGGCTCGCCGTCGCGTGATGAGCGTCATCGGTGACCGCCCGTGGCGCCTGTTGCGGGATGATCCATACTGACCGTCACCATGGACAGTTCTTCCGCGCTCTACCGAAACATCGTCGAATTCGCCCACTCCACCCCCGCCTGGCTGCAACAGCTGATGGAGCTCTGGACGGAAGTGGGGCTGCTGCTCTTCGGCGTCCTGTTCGTCGTGGTGTGGTGGCGGGCACGTACGGCCTCGGCCCAGGCGATGGCCCTGGCGCTGATCGCCCCGCTGGGGACAGCCGTCGCATACGTCATCAGTGAAGTGCTGAAGTCGGTGATCCACGAGGAACGTCCTTGCCGGGCGGTCTCCGGCGCGATGCCGCCGCTCATCGACTGTCCGGCGCACGGCGACTGGTCGTTCCCCAGTAACCACTCGATCATCGCGGCGGCTGCCGCCGTCGGTCTGGCGATGGCGGTGATGCGGCTGGTCTGGCTCACCGTGCCGGTGGCACTGCTGATGGCGTTCTCCCGGGTGTTCGTCGGGGTGCACTATCCGCATGACGTGCTCGTGGGCCTGATCCTCGGCGCGCTGATCGCGCTGCTGGTCATCGAGGCGCTGACCCGGCCGATGCGGGGGCTGGTGGAGAAGGTCCGGTCCTGTGACGTCCGCGTGGCGGCCTGGTTCGCCGGGCCTGGGACCGCGAGCTGAGAGTATCGGTGGTGCCATGACTTCAACGACTGAGAACGCATCCATCGACTCCGCCACCGCGACCGCGCTGCACTCCCCCGTCATCAGCTGGTTCGCCGACCACGCCCGCGATCTGCCCTGGCGCCGGCCGGAGGCGGGTGCCTGGGGGGTGATGGTCAGCGAGTTCATGCTGCAGCAGACCCCGGTCAGCCGGGTGCTCCCGGTGTACGAACAGTGGCTGGCCCGCTGGCCCCGCCCCGCCGACCTGGCCGCCGAGGCCCCCGGAGAGGCCGTCCGCGCCTGGGGCCGGCTCGGCTATCCGCGCCGTGCGCTGCGACTGCACGGTGCGGCGCAGGCCATAACGGAGCGGCACGGGGGTGATGTGCCGACCGACCACGCGCAGCTGATCTCGCTGCCCGGGATCGGTGAGTACACGGCGGCCGCCGTGGCCTCCTTCGCGCACGGGCAGCGGTACGCCGTTCTGGACACCAATGTCCGGCGGGTCTTCGCCCGTGCGGTCAGCGGCGTCGAGTACCCGCCGAACGCCACCACCGCCGCCGAGCGCCGGCTTGCCCGTGCGCTGCTGCCCGACGACGCCGCCACGGCGGCCCGCTGGGCCGCCGCCTCGATGGAACTGGGCGCGCTGGTCTGCACGGCGAAGAGCCCGGACTGCGCGCGCTGTCCCGTCGCCGGGCAGTGTGCCTGGCGGCTCGCCGGCAAACCTGCTCATGCGGGGCCGGTGCGCCGCGGCCAGACCTACGCCGGCACGGACCGTCAGGTACGCGGCAAGCTGCTCGCCGTGCTGCGGGAGAGGGTGGGGCCCGTGTCCCAGTCCGTTCTCGACGCGGTGTGGCACGAGCCGGTGCAGCGGGCCAGGGCGCTGGACGGTCTGGTGGCCGACGGCCTCGTCGAGCCGTTGGCGGACGGGATGTACCGGCTTCCGCTCGGCTGACCCGGACCACCGCACGAGCGACCGCCCTGTCCGATCCGCCCTGTCCGATCCGCCCTGTCCGACCGCCTGATCCGATCCGCTCCGTCCGCTATGCGCCGTTCGTACGCCTCCGTCGCCGTCGTTACACAACCGATGGACAGCCGTGCATCGGCCGACGGCTGGCGCGCACAGCTCCGTGACAACGCCTCCGTAGCTTCATGGACAGACCACGGAACAGCGTGAACAACGGGGATGACGGAGGCGGTTGGGTATGGCGCACGGTGAGGTGCTGGAATTCGAGGAGTACGTACGCACCAGGCAGGACGCTCTGCTGCGCAGTGCGCGCCGGCTGGTGCCGGACCCCGTCGACGCACAGGACCTGCTGCAGACCGCCCTGGCCCGCACCTACCGCCGCTGGGAGGGCATCGCCGACAAGAGCCTGGCCGACGCCTATCTTCGTCGGGTCATGATCAACACGCGTACCGAGTGGTGGCGCGCCCGCAAGCTGGAGGAAGTGCCCACCGAGCAGCTCCCCGACGCGTCCGTCGATGACGGTACCGAGCAGCACGCCGACCGGGCGCTGCTGATGGACATCCTGAAGGTTCTCGCGCCCAAGCAGCGCAGTGTGGTCGTGCTGCGACACTGGGAGCAGATGAGCACCGAGGAGACCGCCGCGGCGCTCGGGATGTCGGCCGGTACGGTGAAGAGCACGCTGCACCGGGCGCTGGCACGGCTCCGGCAGGAGCTGGAGAGCCGCGAGATCGACGCCGGGGCGTTGATCCGTGGGGAACGTGAAGAGATGGGGCGGGAGCGGTGCGCGGCCTGAAGAACAGCACGGGCAGGGAAACGAACGGCGGTCGGCGTCTCTTCGGCGGCGGGACACTGGCGGCGGGTACCACGGCGATGGCCGGGCTCGCCGCCATCGGGCTGTTCGTCGCCGGCTGCGACACGGGCGGGACGGGACCGCGGGACGAGGGCGCGGCCCGCTCGCTGCCCGCAGTCGGCACGGGCACTCCCAGCCCGGACTCCGGCACCTCCCCGGCCACCAAGCCCGGCGGTCGGGTGGACGCTCCGCAACTGCTCAGGCAGGACCCGAAGGTCAGCGCGGCGGTCAAGCGCGATCTGAAGCCGTGTTCCGGACACGATTACCCGGTCGACGTCTCGTACGGCCATCTCACCGGCAGCGACACCCCCGACGTCCTGGTGAACGTGATGACCTGCCAGGACGCGGTGGGCGTGGCGACGTATGTCTACAGCGAGCAGAACAACACGTACAAGAACGTCTTCGCCGCCGAGGCGGCCCCGGTCTATTCCGAGATCGACCGGGGGGATCTCGTCGTCACCAAGCAGCAGTACGAGAAGGGCGACTCGGTGTCCTACGCCTCCAGTGAGGACGTGATCACGTACCACTGGTCGAACAACAAGTTCACCGAGAGCGACTCCGTACACACCGACTTCAGCAAGGCGGTCGGGGACGGCGACGGTGCCTCGGATGTCGCCCCGACGGCCGCACCCTCGAGCAACTGAGCCCGAGCAACCGAGAGAGCAGGCGGATGGCCGAGACACATGTCCTCTTCGTCGAGGACGACGACGTGATCCGCGAGGCGACTCAGCTCGCACTGGAGCGGGACGGTTTCCGCGTCACCGCGGTGCCCGACGGACTTTCCGGTCTGGAGGCGTTCCGTACGAACCAGCCGGACATCGCACTGCTCGACGTGATGCTGCCGGGCCTGGACGGGGTTTCCCTGTGCCGCCGGATCCGGGACGAGTCGACCGTCCCGGTGATCATGCTTTCGGCGCGCGCCGATTCGATCGACGTTGTGCTGGGCCTGGAGGCCGGCGCCGACGACTACGTGACCAAGCCCTTCGACGGTGCGGTGCTGGTGGCCCGGATCCGTGCGGTGCTGCGCCGCTTCGGACACGCGGGCGGCGGCTCCGCCGGCGGCGGGGAGCCGACGGAGCGCGGGATACTCGCCTTCGGCGACATCGAGGTCGACACGGAGGGCATGGAGGTGCACCGCGGCGGCGAGCACGTGGCGCTGACCCCGACGGAGATGCGGCTGCTGCTGGAATTCTCGACGGCACCCGGCACGGTGCTCTCCCGCGACAAGCTCCTCGAACGGGTCTGGGACTACGGCTGGGGCGGTGACACCCGGGTGGTGGACGTCCATGTGCAGCGGCTGCGCACCAAGATCGGCCAGGACAGGATCGAAACGGTCCGCGGCTTCGGTTACAAGCTCAAGGCATGAAACGACTCGCCCTGCGCACCGGGGTCCGCTGGAAGATCAGCATCGCGATCGCCGCGGTCGGCGCGCTGATCGCGATCGCGCTGAGTCTGGTCGTGCACAACTCGGCGCGGGTCTCGATGCTGGACAACGCCCGGGACACCCAGGTCGCGCGACTGGGCTACGCTCTCCGGTTCTTCGACGCGAAGAAGCAGCAGCCACAGTTCGGCTCCAAGATCAACGACCCGTCGCTGCCCAGGGAACTGCGCCACCGGGCCGCGCAGAACCGGATCTCCACCCTGGTCGTCGAGCACGGCAGCGAGGTGCCCGACGTCTGGGCGGCTGCTCCGCTGCCCAACGGCGACGTGTTGTCCCTGCACAGCCGCTACACCAGCAGCGCCTCCGTGATGCAGGACCTCGACCGGGCGCTGATCATCGGCTCGGTCTCGGTGGTGCTCGGCGGCAGCGCGCTGGGGGTGCTGATCGGCGGCCAGCTCTCCCGGCGGCTGCGCAAGGCGGCGGCCGCCGCCACCAAGGTCGCCCAGGGGGAGACCGATGTCCGGGTCAGGAAGGCCATCGGCGGGGTGGTGCGCGACGAGACCGACGAGCTGGCCCGTGCGGTCGACGCGATGACGGACACCCTGCAGGAACGCGTCGAGGCCGAGCGGCGGGTCACCGCGGACATCGCGCACGAGCTGCGCACGCCGGTGACCGGCCTGCTCACGGCGGCCGAACTGCTGCCTCCCGGCCGTCCCACCGAGCTGGTACGCAACCGGGCTCAGGCGCTGCGGACCCTGGTCGAGGACGTACTGGAGGTGGCCCGGCTGGACAGTGCGTCGGAACGGGCCGAGCTGCAGGAGATCGCGCTGGGCGAGTTCGTCGCCCGGCGCGTGACGATCATGTCCCCGGACGCGAAGGTACGGGTGGTGCACGAGTCATGGGTCAACACCGACCCGCGACGCCTGGAACGGATCATCGGGAATCTGCTGGGCAATGCCGCGAAGCACGGTGGCACCCCGGTGGAGGTCACCGTCGAGGGCCGGGTGGTACGGGTGCGCGACCACGGTCCGGGCTTCCCCGACGCACTGCTCCGTGAGGGCCCGAGCCGTTTCCGTACCGGCAGCAGCGACCGGGCGGGCGTCGGCCACGGCCTGGGCCTGACCATCGCCACCGGCCAGGCACGGGTCCTCGGCGCCCGGCTGACCTTCCGCAACGCGGCTCCCGAGGGGGCCAGGGAAACCGGTGGGGCCATCGCGGTCCTCTGGCTCCCGGAGCACGCCCCCACCAACACCGGCAGCTATCCGGCGCTGACCCGGCCGTCGTAGGCGGCGGGCCGCCCCCACGGGATGAAGCCGAGCCCCCCGGCAACCTGATGCCGGGGGGCTCACACGCGTCCTGGGCCTCTGTGCGGCCGAAAGGACCAGACGGATCAGACGGTCTCGACCGTCTTCGTCTCGTCCTGCGCCGAGGCAGTCGGTGCGCTGCCGCCCCGCAGCGCCACCTCCTTGACGAAGACCGCGGCCACGATGACGGCCAGACCGGCCACCGCTCCCAGCAGGAATCCGCCGTGCGTGCCGGCGGCCACCGCGTACTGGTAGGCGTCCTTGACCTTCTCCGGCAGCTTGGCCAGGCTCGCCGCGTCCAGCTGCGCCGAGGGCAGCGATACGCCCTTGCCCATCCGCTGGGCCATCTCGTCCTGCACCTTGCTGGTGAAGAGCGCCCCCATGATCGAAACACCGAAGGAGGAGCCAAGGGTACGGAAGAGGGTCGTCGACGAGGAGGCGACGCCCATGTCCTTCATCTCGACGCTGTTCTGGGCGACCAGCATGGTGATCTGCATCAGGAAGCCCATACCGGCGCCGACCACGGCCATGTACACGCCGGTCATCAACCGCGTGGTGTGCACGTCCATCGTCGACAGCAGGTAGAGGCCGACGACCATCAGCGCGCCACCCATGATCGGGAAGGCCTTGTACTTGCCGGTGGTGGTGGTGACCCGGCCGGCAACCAGTGAGACGGCCATCATCGCCAGCAGCATCGGCATGAGCAGCAGACCGGAGTTGGTCGCGGACGCGCCCTGCACCGACTGCTGGAACAGCGGCAGGAAGAGCATCGCGCCGAACATCACGAAGCCGGTCAGGAAGCCGATGATCGACATCAGCGTGAAGTTCCGGCTGCGGAAGATGTGCAGCGGCACGATGGGCTCGGCCGCCTTGGTCTCCCAGAAGACGAAGCCGATCAGCGAGGCGACGCCGACGAAGATCAGCTCCAGGACGATCGCCGACGTCCAGTCGTACTGCGTGCCGCCCCAGGTGGTGACCAGGACGATCGAGATGATGCCCACGGTGAGCAGAGCGGTGCCCAGATAGTCGATCCGGCCACGCGCCCGCTTCTTCGGCAGGTGCAGCACGGTGGTGACCATCGCGAGGGCGACCGCGCCCAGCGGCAGGTTGATGTAGAAGGTCCAGCGCCAGCCGAGGTGGTCGGTGATGGCGCCGCCGACCAGCGGCCCGCCGATCATCGCGACCGCCATGACGCCGGCCATCATGCCCTGGTACTTGCCGCGCTCACGCGGCGGGATCAGGTCGCCGATGATCGCCATGACACCGACCATCAGACCACCCGCACCCAGACCCTGGATGGCGCGGAAGCCGATCAGCTGGCCCATGTCCTGCGCCATACCGCTCAGCGCGGAGCCGATCAGGAAGATCACGATGGAGGTGAGGAAGGCGCCCTTGCGCCCGTACATGTCACCGACCTTGCCCCAGATCGGGGTCGAGGCGGCGGTCGCCAGCGTGTACGCGGTCACCACCCAGGACAGATGTTCCAGTCCGCCGAGTTCGCCGACGATGGTCGGCATCGCGGTGTTGACGATCATGTTGTCGAGCATCGCGAGCAACATCGCGATCATCAGCGCGAACAGCACCACTCGAACGCTGCGTGGCTGTGGCTCGGCCTTCGCCCCCGCCGCGGCCTGCGCCACTTCTCCGGTCTCCGACACGTTCCCCACACTCCCCTTGCACTTACCCGACGCCCACCCTGTACTTACTTGACGCCCGGCTAGTTGACTACACTGAAGAAAGGTAGGCTGTAACTAGCCGGGCGTCAAGCAAGTTTCTCTCGGGAGAGCACCATGGGCACCAGAGGCAACACCCGCCAGCGCATCCAGGACGTGGCGCTGGAGCTCTTCGTCGAGCAGGGATACGAGAAGACGTCGCTGCGGGAGATCGCGGAACGGCTCGAGGTCACGAAGGCGGCGCTGTACTACCACTTCAAGACCAAGGAAGACATCCTGATCAGCCTCTTCAAGGACCTCTCGGCGCCGATCGACGAGGTGATCGCCTGGGGTCAGACGCAGCCGCGCACCCTGGAGACGAAGAAGGAGGTCCTGCGCCGCTACAGCGATGCGCTCAGCGGCTCCGAGCCGCTCTTCCGCTTCATGCAGGAGAACCAGGGGACGGTACGTGAGCTGAGCGTCGGGGAGAATTTCAAGGACCGGATGCTGCTCCTGCTCGACCTGGTCAGAGCCCCCGACGCGTCCATGGCCGACCAGGTCCGCTGCTTCTCCGCGCTGTTCACCATGCATGCGGGGAACTTCGCCCTGAGAGACGTCGAAGGCGACCCCGGAGAAAAGCGCAAGGCTGTTCTCGAGGTCGCCACCGAGCTGATGACTCAGGCCCATCTGGACGCGGTCAGGGATTCCGTCACAGGGTGACGTGGTGCGCCTTCAGGAAGGGCATCGGGTTGTAGCCGGAACCATAGTTCGGCGTGGTGCGGATCTCGAAGTGCAGGTGCGGCCCGGTCACGTTGCCGGTGGCGCCCGACTTGGCGATGACCTGGCCGGTCTTCACCGTCTGGCCGACGTGCACGTCGATCTCCGAGAGGTGCGCGTACTGCGAGTACGTGTGGCCGTTGTGCTCGATCACGATCGCGTTGCCGTACGCGGGACCGTCACCGCCGCCGTTGGGGCCGGCCTTCACGACGGTGCCCTTGTGCACCGCCTTCACCGAGGTGCCGGTGCCGCAGATGAAGTCCTGGCCCGAGTGCTTGTGGGACCACATGTGGCCGGCCTCGCCGAACGGCTCGCCGATCACTATGTGGTCGAGCGGCGCGACCCAGGCGTTGGCGGCCTTCGCGGCCTTCGCCTTGGCCGTCGCGGCGGCCTTCGCCGCGTGGTCGGCGGCCTTGCCCTGGGCGCTGGCCTGCTTGCTCACTGCGCTTGCGACGGACGAGGTCCCCGCTACAACGGAGGCCTGGTGTGCGTCGGCAGCAACCGCAACCCCGGCGCCCATCGCGACCGAGACTCCGAACCCGGCGGTCAGGACCGCAGCGCGAGTACGAAGCGGGAAGCGGCGGGACAGGCGGGACGTGGTGTGCTTCTGCATACGTGCAACAACTCCGGACATAAGAGGACCCAGCCGTACAGGCCGGGCTGACCACACATTGGTAACCCGGTCGGCACCTAACCCCCAAAACGCCCATCTACGACATTGCGTCGTAGCGATGCCTGGGGAAATACGCCTCTTGGCAGAGTTCGAAACCATCCGAACCGATCTGCCCGGTGATGTTTAGCCGCAGTTGAAGGCCAGGAAGCAGCGCCAAACGGGGGGATTACCCCCATAGGGTCCAAAGTCCCGGCCATCCCTGTGCGGAAGGCCCTGCGCAGTGCAGAGCCGGTTTCCTATGCCCGGTAGTAGTCCCCAAAACCCCTGTGGGCCTTGTCACCGGCGGGGGTCCTTCGCCTGTCCGTTTCGGGACGTACGGCCGCCGGGCGCGGCAAGGCCGGGTCGGGCGCGCGCAGCACCTCTTCCTCGGAGGCGCCGGCCTCTTTCCCTCCGAGGCAACCGACTCGTCGGCAGGACCGCAGCGGCCTGAAGCCGTACGCACCGGACGCTTCTCGCTCGCGGGAAGGACCCGTCCCCCTGCCGTACGTCGAGACATCCACCGGCGGCGCCCCGCTCCCCTGCGTCGACTACGGGACCACGGGGCCGGGGCCGATCGGACCGTTGTCTTCATCAACAGCTCGTACTCCGGCACCGGATGTGGGGGTACCGGATGCTCCCGCCGGCCGCCGACGCCTACCGCTGCATCGGCCCGGCCGGCCGCGGGCACGGCAGGTCCGACGATGTCCGGGGCGGGTTCGGTCCCGGCACACCGGCCGACGACGTGGCAGCTCTGCCCGATCACCTTGAACCTGCGCGAGGTCCCCCTGGACGGTACTCACCGGACACTGCGGAGATCGTGCGGATGCTCGGCCGGCGCGGCAGCGGGCGGGTGGCACCCATCGCACTGGTCGCCGGGATCCGGCTCGGCTCCTTCGCCGACTGGGCCGCGGCGTTCTTCGCGCTTCAGCGGCCGGGCAACGAGCTCTCCGCGGCCTATCTGCGGCACATGGCCGACCGCTGCGCCGGTGCCACCGCCCGCCACCGCCACCGCCATGGGAGACCTGGTGGTCACCCTGGACCTCGCCCCGAGCCGACGAAGATCGACCTCCCCGCCCTGGTCGTGTACCGCACACACGACGATTCGGCCCGCTGGACCTCACCGGGCGCCGTACGGCCGCGCTGCTACCGGGAAGCGCCTTCCGCGTGTACGCGGACGCCGGACACGGGGTTTTCGCCACCCACGCCGAGCAGCTCGACGGCGATATGCGCGAGTGCACGAGCCGGCCGGCAGAACCGGTAACGGGTCCCCGCGGACGTGCGGCTACGCAGAAGGGCGGCCCCGGACCGGTGTGAACCGGTTCCGGGGCCGCCCTTCTGCGCAGTGATGCTCGGTGACGCTCAGCCTTCGGCTGTCAGGCTTCCTTCGACAGGTTCGGCCCTGCGCCGCCTGCGGCCTGCTCGATCGGCGGAAGGTCGGGCAGTGCCGACTTCTCCTCGCCGCGGAAGGTGAAGGCCTTGGCCTCACCCTCGCCCTCGGTGCCGACAACCACGATGTGACCGGGACGCAGCTCACCGAAGAGGATCTTCTCGGAGAGGATGTCCTCGATCTCGCGCTGGATCGTCCGGCGCAGCGGCCGGGCGCCCATGACCGGGTCGTAGCCCTTCTTGGCGAGCAGCGACTTGGCCTCCGCGCTGAGCTCGATGCCCATGTCACGGTCCTTGAGCCGCTCGTCCACCTTGTTGAGCATGAGGTCGACGATCTGGATGATGTCTTCCTCGGTCAGCTGGTGGAAGACCACCGTGTCATCGACACGGTTGAGGAACTCCGGGCGGAAGTGCTGCTTCAGCTCGTCGTTGACCTTGGCCTTCATCCGGTCGTAGCCGGTCTTGACGTCGCCCTGGGCGGCGAAGCCCAGGTTGAAGCCCTTGGAGATGTCCCGGGTCCCGAGGTTGGTCGTCATGATGATGACCGTGTTCTTGAAGTCCACCACCCGGCCCTGGGAGTCGGTCAGCCGCCCGTCTTCCAGAATCTGGAGCAGGGAATTGAAGATATCGGGGTGGGCCTTCTCCACCTCGTCGAAGAGAACAACGGAGAACGGCTTCCGGCGCACCTTCTCGGTGAGCTGGCCGCCCTCTTCGTAACCCACGTAACCGGGGGGAGAACCGAAGAGACGGGAAACCGTGTGCTTCTCGCTGAACTCCGACATGTCGAGAGCGATCAGCGCGTCCTCGTCGCCGAAGAGGAATTCGGCGAGCGTCTTGGAGAGCTCGGTCTTACCGACACCGGACGGGCCGGCGAAGATGAACGAGCCACCGGGGCGCTTCGGGTCCTTGAGGCCTGCCCGCGTACGGCGGATGGCCTGCGAGAGGGCCTTGATGGCGTCCTTCTGGCCGATGACGCGCTTGTGCAGCTCGTCCTCCATGCGGAGCAGTCGCGAGGACTCCTCCTCGGTGAGCTTGAAGACCGGGATGCCCGTGGCCGTGGCCAGCACCTCGGCGATCAGCTCGCCGTCGACCTCGGCGACGACATCCATGTCGCCGGCCTTCCACTCCTTCTCCCGCTTGGCCTTCGCCGCCAGCAGCTGCTTCTCCTTGTCACGGAGCGAAGCTGCCTTCTCGAAGTCCTGGGAGTCGATGGCCGACTCCTTGTCGCGGCGGACGTTCGCGATCTTCTCGTCGAACTCGCGGAGGTCCGGCGGCGCGGTCATCCGGCGGATGCGCATCCGGGATCCGGCCTCGTCGATCAGGTCGATCGCCTTGTCCGGCAGGAAGCGGTCCGAGATGTACCGGTCCGCCAGGGTGGCGGCCTGCACCAGGGCCTCGTCCGTGATGGAGACGCGGTGGTGGGCCTCGTAGCGATCCCGCAGGCCCTTGAGGATCTCGATGGTGTGCGGGAGCGAAGGCTCCGCCACCTGGATCGGCTGGAAGCGGCGCTCGAGGGCCGCGTCCTTCTCGAGGTGCTTGCGGTACTCGTCGAGCGTGGTGGCGCCGATGGTCTGGAGCTCACCCCGGGCGAGCATCGGCTTCAGGATCGAAGCCGCATCGATCGCGCCCTCGGCGGCGCCCGCACCCACCAGGGTGTGGAGCTCGTCGATGAACAGGATGATGTCGCCGCGGGTGCGGATCTCCTTGAGCACCTTCTTCAGCCGCTCCTCGAAGTCACCGCGGTAGCGGGAACCTGCGACGAGCGCGCCGAGGTCGAGGGTGTAGAGGTGCTTGTCCTTGAGGGTCTCGGGCACCTCGCCCTTGACGATGGCCTGCGCCAGTCCTTCGACGACCGCCGTCTTTCCGACGCCGGGCTCGCCGATGAGAACCGGGTTGTTCTTGGTACGGCGCGACAGCACCTGCATGACCCGCTCGATCTCCTTCTCGCGCCCGATGACCGGGTCGAGTTTGGATTCGCGGGCCGCCTGGGTGAGGTTGCGGCCGAACTGGTCCAGGACGAGCGAGGTCGAGGGCGTGCCCTCGGCCGGGCCGCCGGCAGCGGCGGTCTCCTTGCCCTGGTAACCGGAGAGCAGCTGGATGACCTGCTGCCGCACCCGGTTCAGATCGGCGCCCAGCTTCACCAGGACCTGGGCTGCGACGCCCTCGCCCTCGCGGATCAGGCCGAGCAGAATGTGCTCCGTACCGATGTAGTTGTGGCCGAGCTGAAGAGCCTCACGGAGCGACAGCTCCAGGACCTTCTTGGCACGAGGGGTGAAGGGGATGTGGCCGGACGGGGCCTGCTGCCCCTGGCCGATGATCTCCTCCACCTGCTGGCGGACCGCCTCGAGCGAAATCCCGAGGCTCTCCAGGGCCTTAGCGGCGACACCCTCACCCTCGTGGATAAGGCCCAGGAGGATGTGCTCGGTGCCGATGTAGTTGTGGTTGAGCATCCGGGCTTCTTCCTGAGCCAGGACGACAACCCGCCGCGCGCGGTCGGTGAACCTCTCGAACATCGTTAATCGCTCCTCAGAGCGGTCGGGCAGTAAAGGGTCGGTCCCCTCACTATCCTTCCGCATGCTAGTCCCGCAGGACGGGACAGCTCATTCCAACTGCCGACATCCGTCCGGATCACCCCCGCGTCGACGGGGAGGCCTTCGGCCCGAACAGCCGACAACTGCTCCAACCCGATGGTGCGAGACGATGTTCCCGCAGGCCAAGCAGATACCCCTCTCTCCAGTACGCCGATGGCGAACGTGAGAACGCTCGGGCCGCGTGTCGCCCCTCCCCACTAGGTATGTCTTACCCGCAAGCACCGCCAATCCATGCGGCGCGAGCGGTTTCCCTCAGCTACGGGCGAACACCATCGCGCCTCTGAACGCTTCCGTGCGCCCCTTGTACATCAACACAGTGCAATCAGCCGGAGACGTTGCGTAACCAACCACGGGGCGGGGAGTTGCTCAGGTCATGGCCTTCACCGTTCCGTCCCCACGGCTGCCGCTCGACGGCACCGTCCAGTGGTACGAGACCGGGCTCGGCTGGGCCACGGCGATGGGGCCGCCGCTCCAGTTGCTGACCGGGTCCCGTTTCGATGTCCTCGAGCTGCCCGCCGACGCCGGTCTCGCGCTGCTGCGGCGGGTACCCCGTACCGGCCCCGTCGCCCTCGCCGGGCGCCGGATGCAGCTGCTGGTGGCCGCGGGCGGCGCGGATGAGCTGCCCGGGCTGCTCGACTGGCTGGAGTGGGGCGGCCTCGCACTCGATCTGACCGCTATCGGAGCGCACGGCAGGATCGACGCCCCGGCGCCTCCCGGTCCGGGCGGCTCGCAGGGGGCCACCTGCTGGCTGCGGCCCCCTGAACCGGGACGAGAGGTGGAGCCCGACCTGCCCGTGTTCAGCGGGGTCGGGCAGCACGGCGGTGCTCCCGATCTGGTGCGGCTGGTGGACGCGGCGGCGACGGAATGCCACCGGGCCCGGATGGTGCGGATGGCAGCGGCTTTCCGGGGGGCGCCCCCCGGAAGACAACGAAATCAGCCGTTGGCCTTCTCGTAAGCCTCGCGAATGTCCGCCGGCACCCGGCCTCGGTCATTCACGTTGTAGCCGTTCTCCTTGGCCCACTTGCGGATCTCGGCAGTGTCCTTGTTGCCGCCGACTGCGATACGGGCCTTGCCGCGGCCGCCGGCCGCCCGGCCACCGGTACGCCGGCCGTTCTTGGCATACGGCTCCAGCAGACCACGGAGCTTGTCCGCGTTCGCGGTGGTGAGGTCGATCTCGTAAGTCTTGCCGTCCAGAGCGAACGTCACGGTCTCGTCCGCCTCGCCGCCGTCGAGGTCATCGACAAGAAGGACCTGAACCTTCTGTGCCACCGGATTTCCTTTCATCGAAAATGCAGTACGCCGAAAGGAAACCGCTTTTCTCCGGAAAACACAAACCCCCGGCAGAGGTTCAGCGACGCAAGAACACGGGAAACATGCGCGATTCGGACATAGGGTTCCGGTCGCTTGCCACGGTCACAGGTGCAGAAGCATCCGACTGTTCCCCAAGGTGTTCGGCTTCACTCGTTCGAGACCGAGGAACTCGGCGACTCCCTCGTCATAGGAACGCAGCAGCTCGCTGTACACATCTCCGTCGACCGGGGTCTCACCGATCTCGGTGAAGCCGTGCTTCGCGAAGAAGTCGACTTCGAAGGTCAAGCAGAATACCCGGCGCACACCGATCCAACGCGCGGTCTGCAGCAACTTGTCAAGAACTTGGTGCCCGACGCCGGCTCCCTTGAACGCCGCGTCCACCGCGAGCGTGCGCACTTCGGCAAGGTCTTCCCACATCACATGGAGCGCGCCGCATCCCACGACCCTGGCGTCCTCGTCGCGTTCGGCGACCCAGAACTCCTGGATGTCCTCGTAAAGCGTGACCGTGGCTTTGTCGAGCAGGATCCGCTCGCGCGCGTAGGCGTCGAGGAGACGGCGTACGGAGGGCACATCGCTGGTCCTGGCCCGGCGGACCGTGAGGGCTTTTGCTGACATACCGGGGACGCTATCGCCCCGCCTCCGGGTCCCGGTCATCGCGGTCCGCATCGCCCTGAACGATGCGCAAAGCGTCACGGAGCGCATCGCGCTGCTCGGGTGACATCATGCCGAAGAAGGCGACAAGTGCCGCGGCCGAGTTGTCACTTGTCGACCAGGCTTCGTTCATCAGTGCGGCCGAGTAGGCGGCGCGGGTGGAGACCGCCCTATATCGATAGGCGCGCCCTTCGACTTCCCTGCGCACCCAGCCCTTCTGATGGAGATTGTCCAATACCGTCATGACGGTGGTGTAGGCGATGGAACGGTCCTGCTTGAGGTCTTCCAGGACTTCCCGGACGGTGACCGGGCGGTTCCACTCCCAGACGCGTGTCATGACGGAGTCTTCCAGCTCTCCCAATTGACGGGGCACACCAGCACCATAGTGCGAGATGTCCCGAAAGGAAGGCTATTAACACAGAATAAGGGCGTACGGCTTGAAATAAGCCGTACGCCCTTCCCTTGCTGCTACCGCTCCTGCCGTTGCCGCGGGCCCTGGCGCCGCTGCCGCCGGAAGGCCTGCCGTCAGGCGCCGCTGCCGTGCGGCGTCTGGTTCGCGGCCTCGGCGCGGGCCAGCACCTCGTCCACCGCCGCGTCTTCCTTGGCCTTGTTGGGACCACCCTGGGACTTCACGATCGTCCGGACGAGGATGGTGAAGAAGACAGCCATCACCACGGGGGGCACAAGCGCGGAAACATAGTCCATACGGACAGAATAGCTACCCGGCCACCGCACGCCGCTCCGGGGGCGGCGCCGGCTTGCGGCGCGGCGGAAACACTTCGGACGGCTTGGGCGCCGGCTGTGGCGGCGCCGGATTTCCGCCCGGCGACGGCTTCCGCGGGCCCGCGGGGTCGTTCGCCCTGCGGCTGCCGGGCAGCGCGAGCAGGCGGGGCCGCCGGCGGGGCCCGATGACCTGTCCGGCCAGCCGGGTGCGCAGCGCCTGCTCGGCCAGCGCCCGGCAGCGGCGCAGCAGCGCGTCGCCGGTCGCCGTGGTGCGCAGGGTGCGCAGCGCGGCCAGATCTTCGGCGCGGGGCTCGTAGCCGGCCGCCAGGGCGTCCTGGAGCAGTTCGGTGTAGCCGCCGGCGGCACCGGGCAGGGCGTCGCGGTAGCGGGCGAGGTCGGCGAGGAGGAAGGCGCGCAGCCGGTCCGCCTCCCTGATGGCCTCGTCCACTGATTCAGCCAGACGCAGACAGTCCTGGACGTCCTCTTCGGCGACGGGGGTCGGGTTGAGGGCGATGGCGAGGGCGCGTCGGAGCACACGCAGCTCATCCGCGCTGAACGCCATGCCGCCTCGGGATCCATAGGGCGTGGGCATGCGATGACGATACGTACTAAAGGGGCAATATCGTCTTAATGCACCGGCTGCGGCGCGGCGAGAACGCGTTGGGCGGCCCCGCAGCCGGCTGTCTCACATCCGGGCGATGTTCCGCTCGTACACCAGGCGCAGCCCTATCAGCGTCAGCCAGGGCTCGTGCTCATCGATGACCGAGGCCTCGTTGAGCACCATCGGGGCGAGGCCGCCGGTGGCGATGACCGTGACGTCCTCGGGGTCCTCGGCGAGTTCGCGGGCCATCCGGGTCACCACCCCGTCGACCTGTCCGGCGAATCCGTAGATGATGCCGGACTGCATGGCCTCCACGGTGTTCTTGCCGATCACGCTGCGCGGGCGGGCCAGCTCGATCTTGCGGAGCTGGGCGCCCTTCACGCCGAGGGCCTCGACCGAGATCTCGATGCCCGGGGCGATGACGCCGCCGGTGTACTCGCCGCGTGCGGAGACGGCGTCGAAGGTGGTGGCGGTGCCGAAGTCGACGACGACCGCGGGGCCGCCGTACAGCTCGACGGCGGCGACCGCGTTGATGATGCGGTCCGCGCCGACCTCCTTCGGGTTGTCCATCAGGATCGGCACACCCGTCTTGATGCCCGGTTCGACGAGCACGGCGGGGACATCGCCGTAGTACCGGCGGGTCACCTCACGCAGCTCGTGCAGCACCGAGGGGACGGTGGAGCAGATCGCGATGCCCTCGATACCGTCACCGAGTTCGTCACCGAGCAACGGGTGGGTCCCCATCAGGCCCTGCAGCAGCACGGCCAGTTCGTCGGCGGTGCGGCGGGCGTCCGTGGAGATCCGCCAGTGCTCCACGATGTCCTCGCCGTCGAACAGGCCGAGGACGGTGTGGGTGTTGCCGACGTCGATGGTGAGCAGCATGGGTTACTTCGCCTCGCGCAGGTCGAGTCCGATGTCGAGGACCGGCGCGGAGTGCGTGAGCGCACCGACCGCGAGGTAATCGACGCCCGTGTCGGCGTAGGCGCGCGCGGTGTCCAGGGTGAGCCGGCCGGAGGACTCCAGCATGGCCCGGCCGCCGACCAGCGCCACCGCTTCGGCGGTCTGCGCCGGGGTGAAGTTGTCCAGCAGGATCAGGTCGGCGCCCGCTTCGAGGACCTCGGTGACCTGGGCGAGCGTGTCCACCTCGACCTCGATCGCCAGATCGGGCGTGCCCATCTCCCGGAGCGTGGTGCGGACCAGCCTGAACGCTTCGGCCACCCCGCCAGCGGCGACCACGTGGTTGTCCTTGACCAGAGCGGCGTCCGAGAGGGACATCCGATGGTTGACCCCGCCGCCGCAGCGGACCGCGTACTTCTCCAGGGCGCGCAGCCCCGGCGTGGTCTTGCGGGTGTCACGCACCTTGGCCCCGGTGCCCTCGAGTGCGTCGGACCAGGCGCGGGTGGCCGTCGCAATGCCGGAGAGACGGCACAGCAGGTTGAGCGCGCTGCGCTCCGCGGTGAGCAGATCGCGCGTCCGGGTGGTGACCGAAAGCAGCTTCTCACCGGCGGTGACCCGGGCGCCGTCCTCGACGTGGCGCTCGACCTCGAAGGTCTCGGTGGCGACGATCGAGAGGACCGCTTCGGCGATGCGCAGGCCGGCGACGGTGCCGGCCTCCCGTGCGGTGAAGTCGGCGGTGGCCACCGCCTCCGCGGGGACGGTCGCCACGCTCGTCACGTCCACGCCGTGGTCGAGGTCCTCGGCGAGCGCGAGGTGCGCGATGTCCTCGACCAGTACGGGATCGAGGCCGGACGCGGCGAGCAGCTGCGCGAGGCCGGGGTCGAGACCACACTCCATCGCGTCGTCGGCGGACGACGACCCGGCGCCGCAGCCGCAGCCGTCGCCGCAGCCGCCCGGGCTTTCGTCGCCGGCCGGTTCGGGACCCGTGTGAAGGAGAGGGAGGTCGGGGGTGGTCACGGTCACTGCTCCTGGTGAGGCTGAGGGAGGATCGGGGGAAAGTTCGCGCTGTGCGTGGTGTGCAGGTCCGGCGAGCGGTCGGGGCGCAGCCGCACGATGAGGTGACGCCGCCAGTCGGTGTCGTCGCGGTCGGCGTGGTCCTCACGCCAGTGGCAGCCGCGGGTCTCCTCGCGGCGCAGCGCGGCGGCCACCAGGACGCGGGCGACGCAGAGCAGGTTGGTGGTCTCCCAGGCCTCGACCCCGGGCTCGGCGGGCTTGACTTCGGGCTCCGCCGTCCCGGCCCGGGTGTCGGCGTGCCGTCGGATGGCCTCCAGCTGCGCCGCTGCCTCGGTGAGGCTGTCGGCCGACCGCAGCACTCCGGCGCCCGCCGTCATGATCCGCTGGATACGGCGCCGGGTCTCCGGCGCGAGCAGCGGCAACACGACCTGCTGCGCCTGCTCGGCGGTCGCGGTCGCTGGGGCGGTCACCGGACCCGCCGCGGGGGCGGGGTCCGCCTCGGAGGCGCGCGCGATGTCGTCGGCGATGCGTTCCGCGAAGACCAGTCCCTCCAGGAGGGAGTTGGACGCCAGCCGGTTGGCGCCGTGCACGCCGGTACAGGCGACCTCACCGCACGCGTACAGCCCGGGGACCGAGGTGCGGCCGTGCAGATCGGTGCGGACGCCGCCCGACGCGTAGTGCGCGGCCGGCCCCACCGGGATGGGCTGGGTCACCGGGTCGATGCCGTGGCTCCGGCAGGCGGCGAGGATCGTCGGGAAGCGGGTCTCCCACATCTGCGCGCCGAAGTGCCTGGCGTCGAGATACATGTGCTCGGTGTCGTGCTCCTGCATCCGGCGGGTGATGGCCTTGGCGACGATGTCGCGCGGGGCCAGCTCGGCCAGCTCGTGCTGCCCGAGCATGAAGCGCACGCCGTCCGCGTCGACGAGGTGGGCACCCTCGCCCCGCACGGCTTCGGAGACCAGCGGCTGCTGGCCCTCGGCGCCCGCGCCGAGGAAGAGCACCGTGGGGTGGAACTGGACGAATTCGAGGTCCGAGATCTCCGCGCCCGCCCGCAGGGCGAGAGCCACTCCGTCACCGGTGGAGACCGCCGGGTTGGTGGTCGCCGAGAAGACCTGGCCCATACCGCCGGTGGCCAGCACGACAGCCGGTGCGCGGACCGCGCCGACCCCGTCGTGCTGCCCCTCCCCCATGACGTGCAGGGTGACGCCGGCCGTGCGGCCGTCGGCGTCGGTGAGGAGGTCGAGCACCAGGGCGTTCTCCACGGTGTGCAGGGCCGCCGCGCGCACCGCGTCGACCAGCGCGCGGGAGATCTCCGCGCCGGTGGCGTCGCCGCCCGCGTGGGCGATACGACGCCGGTGGTGGCCGCCCTCGCGGGTGAGCGCAATGGAGCCGGAGTCATCCGTGTCGAAGTGCGCGCCGGTCGCGATGAGCCGGCGTACCGCGTCGGGGCCCTCGGTGACCAGGGCGCGTACCGCGCGCTCGTCGCAGAGCCCGGCCCCCGCGACCAGCGTGTCGTCGAGATGCTGCTCGGGGGTGTCGCCCTCGCCGAGCGCGGCGGCGATCCCGCCCTGCGCCCAGCGGGTCGATCCGTCGTCGAGCCGGGCCTTGGTGACGACCACGGTGCGTAGCCCGGCAGTGGTGCAGCGCAGCGCGGCGGTGAGGCCGGCGACGCCGGAGCCGACGATCACCACGTCGGCGTCGACGGCCCAGCCGGGGGCGGGGGCCTGCAGGCGTATTCCGGTTCCGGTCACTGGGGTTCCCCGAGGGTCAGCGGGATGTTGTCGATCAGCCGCACCGCGCCGACCTTGGCGGCCACCGCGAGGATCGCTCCGCCGGTGAAGTCGTCGGCGGCGTCGGTGAAGTCGGACGGGTCGATCAGTGCGAGGTAGTCGGGCGAGAGCGGTGAGCAGTCGAGCACGGCCAGCGCCGCGGCGCGCACGGCCGCGGGGGTGGCGGGCCGGGCGTCGCGCCCCGCGGTGAGGGCGCGCGAGAGGGTCAGTGCGGCGGCCCGGTCCTCGGTGGACAGAAACCGGTTACGGCTGGACAGCGCCAGACCGTCCGGCTCGCGGACCGTCGGTACGCCGACGATCTCGACCGGGAAGTTCAGGTCGCGCACCATCCGCCGGACCAGGGCGAGCTGCTGGGCGTCCTTCTGCCCGTACAGCGCGAGATCCGGGGAGGTCAGGTGCAGCAGTTTCGCGACGACGGTGAGCATGCCGTCGAAGTGCCCGGGGCGCGCCGAGCCTTCGTAGCGCTCCCCCATGGGTCCCGCGGTGATCCGCACCTGCGGCTCGCCACCCGGGTAGACCTCGTCGGCCGCCGGGGCGAAGACCGCGTCGGCTCCGGCCAGTTCGGCGACCGCGAGGTCGGACTCCAGGGTGCGCGGATACCGGTCGAGATCTTCGCCCGCGCCGAACTGGAGCGGGTTGACGAAGACCGTGACGACGACCTGGCCGCCCTCGCCCGCCCGTTCCCTCGCCGTACGGATCAGGGTCGCGTGGCCCTCGTGCAGGGCGCCCATCGTCATGACGACGGCGCGCCTGCCGGTGCGGGGCAGGGCGTTCAGCTCGGCTGCGGTGTGCAGCAGGGTGGTCATCGGGGGTCTCCGTCCGCGAGGACGCCCAACAGATCCTCGGCCAGCTCTGCCTTGAGCAGGCCGTGCGCCAGGGCGCGGTCCGCGGTCGTACGGGCCATCGCCAGGTATCCGGGGACGGCGTGCGGGGCGTGCTTGCGCAGCTCCTCGACGTGCACGGCGACGGTGCCCGCGTCACCGCGGGCGACCGGCCCGGTCAGCGCCGCGTCACCGGATCTGAGGGCGTTGTCGAGGGCCGCGCCGAGCAGCGGGCCGAGCATCCGGTCGGGGGCCGCGACGCCCGCCGTGCGCAGCAGCTCCATCGACTGGGCCACCAGGGTGACCAGGTGGTTCGCGCCCAGGGCGAGCGCCGCGTGGTAGAGCGGACGGGACTCCTCGGCGATCCACTCGGGCTCACCGCCCATCTCGATGACCAGTGCCTCGGCGGCGAGCCGCAGCTCCTCGGGTGCGGTCACCCCGAAGGAGCAGCCGGCCAGCCGCTGGACGTCCACCGATGTGCCGGTGAAGGTCATCGCGGGGTGCAGTGCGAGCGGCAGGGCGCCGGCCCGCAGGGCGGGGTCGAGCACCTTGGTGCCGAAGCGGCCCGAGGTGTGCACCAGCAACTGCCCGGGACGCACCGCGCCGGTCTCGGCGAGGCCTTCGACCAGTGCGGGCAGGGCGTCGTCGGGGACGGTCAGCAGGACGAGGTCGGCGCGCGCCAGCACCTCGGCGGGGGTGACCAGCGGCACATCGGGCAGCAGCACGGCGGCCCGGCGTACCGAGGCGTCGGACACCCCGGAAGCGGCGACCGGGTGGTGCCCTGCGAGCTGCAGCGAAGCGGCGAGCGCGGGGCCCACCCGGCCCGCGCCGACAACGCCGACGGTGAGCCGCGCGGGGCGGTTTTCTACGGGTGCGTTCACGTGGGACGGCCTTCCGTTCCAGTCCGCGAGGGGTACCGGACGTTTTCACCGTCATGCTACGCCCAGCGATCGGGGGACCGGTCGGACCGTCCACAGGCTGTGCGTGATGATCGGACGACGGCATATGAGGCGATGAAGAACCCTGACGGCGGCGGGACCGGGGATCTCGGTCACGGAGGTCACGGTGGCGGCGCCGAGGTTGTTCTGGACGACGGAGGACGTGGTGGAAGCGGTGGCCGAATTCGTACGGCGGGTGGGATGACCCGCCGGTCGGAAGGCCCGCTCTTCAGTCGCCGCGCAGCACCAGCTCCAGCAACCCGGGAAAGCGCGCATCGAACTCCCCGCGCCGCAATCGGTTGAACCGCCGCGCCCCGTCGTCACGCTGCTCCACCAGTCCCGCCCCGCGCAGCACCGTGAAGTGGTGGCTCAGTGCGGCCTTGCGCACGTGCACGTCGAAGGAGCCGCAGGCCCGGGACCAGTCCTCGGCGCCGGCCAGCTCCCGGACGAGTCGCATCCGTACCGGATCGGCCAGCGCGGCGAGCGCGGTGAGCAGTGGCACGTCGTCGGGGTGGGTGTGTTCCGGCGCTGCGCGGTGGCTCATGACCTCATGCTCCTCGGTTGCGAAGTGTTCGACGTTCGTCGTACGGTCAGGGTGTTCGCTTTTCGTTGAACACCCTACCCGGAGTCGAGGGGACTGCTCATGCGTGCGATCCAGGTGGCCGAGCACGGCGAGCCCGAGGTACTGCGACCGGTCGAAGCAGCGGCACCGGAGCCGGGTCCCGGCGAGGTCGCGATCGACGTGGCGTACGCCGGGGTGAACTTCGCCGACATCAAAGCCCGCCGCAGCGGTTACCGGGTGACGAGCCTGCCCTTCCGCCCCGGGCTGGAGGTATCGGGACGGGTGAGGTCCGTGGGCGCCGGCGTCACGGGGCTCCGGACCGGCCAGGAGGTCGCCGCGCTCACCTCGGGCGGTGGTTACGCGGAGCTCGCTCTCGCACCTGCCGCCACGGTCTTCCCCGTCCCGGCCGGCCTGCCACTGCGCACCGCGGCCACCCTTCCGACCGTCCTGCCGACCGCGCACGCCCTGCTGCACGAGGCGGGACGGCTGCGCCCCGGAGACACCGTGCTGGTCCAGGGCGCGGCGGGCGGTGTCGGTACGGTCGTCGGCCAGCTGGCACGGCTGGCCGGCGCGGGCGCCGTGTACGGGGTGGTGTCCCGGCCGGAGAAAGCCGAACACGCGTTGAAGTACGGCTACGACCACGTGTTCGTCGGTGGCGACTGGGCGGAGCGACTCGCCCGTGCCACCGCGGGCCGCGGCGCCGACCTCATCCTCGACTCGGACGGCGGTGAGGCGCTGCGCCGCAGTCTGGAAGCGCTCGCCCCCTTCGGCCGGATCGTCAACTTCGGCAACAGCAGCGACGAGGGACCCTGGCGGTTCGGCCGCGCCGAACTCGATCCGGGCGCGCGAGCGGTGACGTCCTTCTCGATCCTCACGCTCGCCCGCACCGCACCCGAAGCACTGCGGGCGCTGTCCGAGCGGGCCTTCGCCCTGGTCGCCGACGGCAGCGCGGAACTGCCCGTCACCGCCGAATTCCCCCTGGAGCGGGCCGCGGAGGCGCACCGTCTGATCGAGTCCCGCACCACCACCGGCAAGCTGCTGCTGCGTGTCGCGGGCTGAGAGCCTGTCGGGCGACCTCCGGACCGGCGCCGGGCAGGCTCGGCGGAGCCGCGGTCCGGTTACCGCAGCACCCCCTCCAGGAAGTCGCTGCCGAGCCGGGCCACCACGGTGATGTCCAGCTGGTGCAGTACGTACCGCCCGCGGCGCCTGGTGGTGAGCAGGCCGGCCCGCTTCAGCACGGCCAGATGCCGGGAGACCTCCGGGGCGGATATGCCGTAGGTGTCGGCCAGTTCGCCGGTGGTCTGCGCGGAGCGGGCCAGGCTCCGGCACAGCCGCAGCCGCATCGGGTGGGCCAGTGCTTCCAGCCGCAGCTTCAGCAGCTCGACGGAGGCCGGTGACGGCAGGTCGGGGGCGGCGACCGGATACTGGATCACCGGGCGCCAGTCCGGGCGGTGCAGCACCAGCAGGTGGGGCCAGCCGAAGCTGGACGGGACGAAGGTGAGCCCGTCCCCGGCAGGGGACCCCGTCGCCGTCGTGCTGCCGTCAGCCAGCTTGTCGACCCGGATACGGGTGCCCGACCCGTCCAGCGAGAGCGCGGCGGAGACCGCCGCCATCGCATCGCCGAGGCCCTTGTGCCGCAGGATCTCGCTCTTGTGCCGGGCGTCGGCGGCCAGCTGGACCCGCACCCGCCGCCAGGTGTCTCCGAAGAACGCCTGCTCACAGTCCTCGAAGAGGCGCCGGATCCAGGCCCGCACGGCGACCGGGTCGTTCAGCAGCCGCTCGGTGAAGTCCACCTGCCTGGGCCCGCGCGCTGCCGCGAGATCCATCGCCCGGGCCCGCGTCGCGGTGTCGACGAGCGGGGAGGGACCACCTTTGTCGTAGGTGACGGAGCAGGTGAACTCGAGCGCCAGCGCGACGAATTCGGCGTCCGGCAGCATATCGAGCAGATCCAGGTCCTCGGCGAGCGTCACTCCGGGGCCGGTGCCGCCACCACGGCGCACACCCGCGAACGGCAGGAAGATGTCGGAGAAGGTGCTGAGCCAGAGGAAGTCCGCCTCATGGAGCCGATCGGCCAGGTCCGGCTTGAGCGAGGCGGCCGTCGCCGTCGCCCAGCCGTGCAGTCCCGGGTGGTGCCCCGGCTCGCCCAGCACGTGCAGCGCGTTGCCCAGCTCGGCCAGCGGCGACAGCGCGAAGCCGATCCGCTCCGGCGGCAGGCCGGTGATGTCGATGTGCACGCTCATGGCCCCATGGTGCCCGCCGCCACCGACAACGCCGCCGCCGATTGACGGCCCTCGTCAAACGACGCGCCAGGAGACGGGCGCGGTGCGCAGAGTGAGTCCATGACCGCGAACCAGCAGCACATGATCGATGTCTACCGCTCGGCTCAGCGCGGGGAGATCGCCCCGCCCATGCCCGGGCTCCACGACTGGGACGCGGTGCGGGAGATACGGGACCACCGCCGCGCCACCCGCCAGGGGCGGCCGGGGCCGCTGCGCAGGGCGGCGGCGCGGATCCTAGCCGCGGCCCGGGGCGGCGGTTCCGCCGCCCGCCCCTGCGCCTGACGCCGGCCGCTCCGTAGCCGCTCAGTGCGCTCCGGAGCCGCCGGCCCGCACCAGCCCCGTCTCGTAGGCCATGACCACCACCTGGACCCGGTCCCGCAGCCCGAGTTTGGTGAGGATGCGGCCGACATGGGTCTTCACGGTGGCCTCGGACAGCACCAGATGGGCCGCGATCTCGCCGTTCGACATGCCGTGCGCGACCAACAGCATGACCTCACGCTCGCGGTCGGTGAGCCGCTCGATCTCCTTGTGCTGCGGGTCGACGACCGTGCTCGGCAGCATCGGCGAGAAACGGTCGAGCAGTCGCCGGGTCGTGGACGGGGCGACCACCGCGTCGCCGCTGTGCACCGAGCGGATCGCGCCGAGCAGTTCGCCCGGCGGCACGTCCTTGAGCATGAAGCCGCTGGCGCCGGCCTTCAGCCCGGAGAAGGCGTACTCGTCCAGGTCGAAGGTGGTCAGGATCAGCACCTTGGGGGCAGCCGGCCGCGCGCATATCTGCCGGGTCGCCTCGACGCCGTCGAGTCGTGGCATGCGTACGTCCATCAGCACCACATCGACCGCCGTCGCCCGGAGGATGTCGATGGCCTCCGCACCGTCGCCCGCCTCGGCGACGACCTCCATGTCCGGCTGGGCGGCGAGCACCATCCGGAAACCGGTGCGCAGCAGCACCTGGTCGTCGACGAGCATCACGCGGATCGCCATCGTGTACCTGTTCCTTTCTGATGATCGGACCGGGGTGTCGGGCGCCTGTCGGGGCGCAGGCCGGGGTGGGGGCCGGGGGAGCAGGCACAGGCTAGTGGGCCGGCTTGAGCGGGAGCAGTGCGCTGATCCGGAACCCGCCACCGGGTCTCGGCCCGGCGTCGAGCGTCCCGCCGACCATCCCGATGCGCTCCCGCATCCCGATCAGGCCGTGTCCCTGGCCGTCTGCCCCGCCGTCCTCGTACAGCTCGTGGGCGGCGCCTCGGCCGTCGTCCTCGACGAGCAGCCCGAGGCCGTCGTCGAAGTAGACCAGCCGCACGCTGGCACCCACCTCCGGACCGCCGTGCTTGCGGGTGTTGGTCAGGGCTTCCTGCACGATGCGGTACGCGGTGAGCTCGACGCCACTGGGCAGCGGGCGCGGCGTCCCCTCGACCTGGAAGTCCACCGCGAGGCCCGCGGTCCTGACGTGCTCGACCAGCTCCTGGATCTGCTCCACATCGGGCTGCGGCACGTACTCGCCGCTCTCCCGCGCGTCACCGGTCCGCAGCACACCCAGCAGTCTGCGCATTTCGGCCAGCGCCTGCCGGCCGGTGGACGAAATGGTCTCCAGCGCCTGTTTGGCCTGGTCGGGCGCCGCGTCCAGCACGTAGGCGGCGCCGTCCGCCTGCACCACCATCACCGAGACGTTGTGGGCGACGACATCGTGCAGTTCCCTGGCGATACGGGCCCGCTCCCCCGCGACCGCCACCTTGGCCTGGGCCTCGCGCTCCTTCTCCAGCCGGGCCGCCCGCTCCTCCAGCTGCGCGAGATAGGCGCGGCGGGTACTCATCGAGTCGCCGAGCACCCAGGCAAGAATGAACGGCACGGTCAGCACGACCGCGAGGAACACCTCCTGCGGTCGGCTGTGCGGCCCGTCGGACGGCCAGCGCACCTGCGCCAGCGTGCCCGCGCACACCGCGCCGGCCAGGGCGAGCCGGGAGGCCCAGCGCTTCCCGTCGGCGGCGCAGGTGTAGATCAGCACCAGCATGGCGAAGTCGGCAGGCGACGGTTTCACGTCGAGTACCAGCTGCGCGACGCCCATCAGCGCGACGAGCACCAGCATCCGCTCCGGCGCACGGCGGCGCAGCGCGACCGCGGTGCACAGGCCGATGAGGAGGGGGATGCCGGCGATGTGCCCGGATCCGTCGAGAGGCCCGGCCACGTACTGCACGCCGGAGACCCCGAGGAGGAAGACGGCCCAGAAGCTGTCGACCCAGGTCGGGTGTCTGCGGATGAAGGCGTAGAGGCGCTGCACGTAACCCAGCGTAGGGAAGGAGAACAGGTGCCTGGGTCAACCGAAGGGCCGATCCGGTCACCCGGTGCCTACTCCCCAAGGTGGAGACTTGCCCCCGTGACTGATGAGTGGCGCGGGTGGCGTGAGGCGACGGAAGCCGCGCTGTACGGGGCGGGCGGTTTCTATCTGCGCCCGGAGGGCCCGGCCGGACACTTCCGTACCTCGGTGCACGCCTCCCCGCTCTTCGCCTCCGCGGTCGCCCGGCTGCTGACCGGTCTCTCGCTCCCGGAACCCGCCCTGGTCGACCTCGGGGCGGGCCGCGGCGAGCTGCTGACCGGCGTGCTGGCCGCACTCCCCGCGTCCTTCCCGGTACGGGCGTACGCCGTCGAGCGGGCGGCCCGTCCGGCCGGCCTGGACGAGCGCATCGCCTGGTGCGCGGAGCCGCCGGCCGGGGTGCGGGGGCTGCTCTTCGCCAACGAGTGGCTGGACAACGTGCCGGTGGACGTCGCGGAAGTGGATGAGGCGGGAACCGCGCGCTACGTCCAGGTGCGGACCTCGGACGGTGCGGAGCACCTGGCCGAGCCGGTGACCGGAGCGGACGCGGCCTGGCTCGACCGCTGGTGGCCGCTGCGCGGGCCCGGTCTCCGCGCGGAGATCGGCCGCCCGCGCGACGAGGCGTGGGCGGCGGCCGTCGGCACACTCGACGTCGGTCTGGCGGTCGCCGTCGACTACAGCCACACGCGTGACTCGCGCCCGCCCTTCGGCACGCTCACCGGGTTCCGGGGCGGCCGGGAGGTACGGCCGGTGCCGGACGGCGGCTGCGACATCACCGCGCATGTGGCGCTGGACGCCTGCGCACTGCCGGGTGCCGAGCTGCTGACGCAGCGGGACGCCCTGCGCCGCCTCGGCGTCAGCGGCGCCCGCCCACCGCTCACCCTGGCGTCATCGGACCCGGCGGCCTACGTCCGCGCCCTGTCGGCGGCGGGTGAGGCGGCGGAGCTGCTGGGCCGGGGCGGGCTGGGAGACTTCGGATGGCTGCTCCAGCGGGTGGGGGCCTGAGGCTTCCCGGCCCGGTCAGGGATACTGGCCGTATGACGGAGACCACGGTCGGCATCGGCGGTGCCGCGGAGACCACCGACATGGTGCTCAACATCGGCCCGCAACACCCCTCGACACATGGCGTGCTCCGCCTCCGCCTGGTCCTGGACGGCGAACGCGTTCAGCAGGCCGAACCGGTCATCGGCTACATGCACCGCGGCGCCGAGAAACTCTTCGAGGCCCGCGACTACCGCCAGATCATCATGCTGGCCAACCGCCACGACTGGCTCTCCGCCTTCTCCAATGAGCTGGGCGTCGTGATGGCTGTCGAGCGCATGCTCGGCATGGAGGTTCCCGAGCGGGCCGTCTGGACGCGTACGCTGCTCGCCGAGCTGAACCGGGTGCTCAACCACCTGATGTTCCTCGGCTCGTACCCGCTCGAACTCGGCGGCATCACCCCGGTGTTCCACGCCTTCCGCGAGCGGGAGGAGATCCAGACGGTGATGGAGGAGGTCTCCGGCGGCCGGATGCACTACATGTTCAACCGGGTCGGCGGCCTCAAGGAGGACCTCCCGGCGGGCTGGCTCGGCCGGGCGAGGGACGCCGTGGCCGATGTCCGTTCGCGGATGGACGTGTACGACGACCTGGTCCTCGGCAACGAGATCTTCCGCGGCCGAACCCGCGGGGTGGGCGTCCTCTCCCGGGAGGCGGTGCACGCGTACGGCGTCAGCGGGCCCGTCGCCCGCGGCTCGGGCGTCGACTTCGACCTGCGCCGCGACGAGCCCTACCTCGCGTACGGCGAGCTGCAGGACACCCTCGAGGTGGTCACCCGCACGGAGGGCGACTGCCTGGCCCGCTTCGAGGTGCTGCTCGGACAGACGCACAATGCGCTCGACCTCGCCGACGCCTGCCTCGACCGGCTGGCCGGGCTGCCTCCCGGGCCGATCAACCAGCGGCTGCCGAAGGTGCTCAAGGCCCCGGAGGGCCACACGTACGCCTGGACCGAGAACCCGCTCGGGATCAACGGTTACTACCTGGTGTCCAAGGGCGAGAAGACCCCGTACCGGTTGAAGCTCCGCTCGGCGTCGTTCAACAACATCCAGGCGCTGACCGAGCTCCTGCCCGGCACGCTGGTCGCCGACATGGTGGCGATCCTGGGTTCGCTCTTCTTCGTCGTGGGGGACATCGACAAGTAGCGTGCGCAGCCCGCTGATCAAGAGATCGCGCTGCGCAGACCCGCCACGTCGATCTGTTCCGTCTCGTCGTGCGCGGTGAGGTCGATGACCTCACCGGCCTCACGGGCCGCAGCGTCCGACCGGGCCGTCCCGGCCTCCGCCTCGAGCGCGGCCGCGGCCTTGTGCGCCTCGATCGCCTCGGCACCCACCACGTCCGCGAGGTCCTCGTGCTGCACCGACTCCAGCTGTGCGGGCTCCAGCCGGGCAGATACGGGCCCGGTGGCCGCCTTCTGCATGCCGAAGAAGTCGAACCGGCCTTCCGGTCGGCGCGCCCTGGCCTGCTGTGCGGTGTACGGGACGACGGCCGTCGCCGGGACGTTGCGCGGGACGGGGAGGGCGGACGACGGACGGGTGTGCTCGCCGACGGCCGCCTCGGGCTTCCCCGGGTCTCCCTCCGGCTCCGCCGCCTCCTGGGGTGCCTGCGGCTGATTCCGGTGGTCCTGGTTCCGGTCGGCCTGCTCCCGAGCGTTCTTCCGGTCGGCCTGACGCGCCTGCTTCAGCTGCTCCAGCTTCTCCTGCTGCCGCTGCCGCTCCCGCTGTTCGCGCTGGAAGGCCGCATTGCGGGGCAGTGCGTCGAGCGCCTGCGCCGCCCTCGCGTACACGGACGGCGTCAACCTGGTGCCGGCCGCCGGCAACGCGGCCCGCGCCGGGGCGGCCGTCTCCATGGCGAGCAGCCTGCGGCCCTCGAGGGCGCTGGCCCGCTCGGTCTCGGCGGTCGCGTACCGCCGCAGCAGCCCGGCGTGCTCACCGCGCAGCGCGGCCAGTTCGATCCGCTTGGACCGGAGCTTCGACTCCAGCTTGGCGCGCAGCGCGCGCGACTCCTCGAGGTCGCCCTCCAGCTCGGCCAGTTGTTCCTCGGCCTTCCACTCGTCGCTCGTCCGCGCCCGGGTCAGGTCGGCGACCCGCCGCCCGGCGACCCGGTCCCAGCTCCGCATCAGCACCGCACCGACGACGGCGGCCGCCGCGGCCGCCGCGACCAGGCAGCGGAGCACCACGGGATCCGCGAACAGCCAGGCGCCGACGGCAAGAAGAAGCGATACACCGGCTACGACCGAAGGCTGCAGAACCCGGTGCAGGGGTGGGGAATGGCGGTGGCGTCCACGTGGCATGGCGTGAAATTTACCGTGCGTACGACCTGAATGGATGACCGCACCGGGATTTGTTCCCCAGCGGTTACCTGTATTCCCGGGCACCTCTCGGTTGGTGGGGATCTCTCGGTTGGTGGGGATCTCTCGGTTGATGCGGATCTCTCCGTTGATGCGGTCTGTCGGTCGGCAAAGGGTGCGGCCGACGGATCGTCAGCGGCCGGTGAGCCGGCTGCTCAGCCAGATCAGGCTCGCCGGTATCTCCCGGCGCCAGGTGTTGAAGTTGTGCCCACCGCTCTTCAGCGTGATCGACGAGGCCCTGGTGGGTGCCCGTACCGCGTCCAGGAACTGCTGGGTGGAGCGGTAGTTCTGCTCGCCGTGCCGACTGGTGGTGACCAGCAGCGACGTCCGCGGCGCGGGCCCGTGCGTCAGGCTCCACAACAGATCGGCGTGGTGCCTCCGCCCTACGCTGCCGTGGAACAGATCACCGGTCGTCGGGTCCTCGGCCGCCCGGTAGTAGGCGGAGAGGCCGACCGCTGCGCCGTACACCTTCGGATGGTGGATGGCCAGCTTCAGCGCGCAGTACCCGCCCGTCGAATCCCCGATGAAACCCAGGCTGCGGGGGCCCGCGCCGAGCCGGTAGGAGGACCGCAGGGCGGCCGGCACGTCATCGGCGAAGAACGTCTCCGTCTGCGGCCCGCCCGGCACGTCCACACACTCGGTGTCCCGGGGCGGGGCAACCGTCGGACGCAGCATCACCAGCACCATGGGGCGCATCCGGCCGGTCCTCACCTGGTCGTAGGCGGTTTTGGGGTAACGCAATCCCTTGACCAGGTTCTCCGCGGTGCCGGGATATCCGGTGAGCACGACGGCTGCCGGAAAAGTTCGCTTCGCGTACACCGACCGGAAGTACTCCGGCGGTAGATAGACGTAGGCCGAACTGGCTATTTTGGATTTTCGGCCCCGGATCACGATCTGCTGGATCCGGCCGCCGGCCTCGCGCCGTGAACCGCCGGGCACATCCATCCGCCGCTCCCCCACCACCCGCACGTCCTTGCCGCCCGCCGCGTGGTCGACGACCACGCCCGGCGCCTGTTCCCGGCCGAAGAGATCGGCCCAGGACGCGTAGAAGAGAAAAGAGTTGTTGGCCATCAGCCCCACGGTGACGAACAGCGCCACCTGGGTGGCGAGCAGCAGGCCGATCCGGCCGGTTATCGCGGGCCCGCTGCGCCGGGCGAGGCGCGGCCAGAGCCAGATGGTCGCGACGAAGGAGGCGACGGTCAGCGCGGCTGCCAGCGCCAGGACCTTGTGACTGGTGAGACCCATGGTTTGCCGAGCTTCCTACCGTGAGATTTTCCCTGGGGCGGATGAACCCGCCTCCCCGAAGCGTCGTCCTAGTGGGCACAAAATGTCCGGATGCTACGCCGAATGCGGCGTCGGGCGGACGAAGCCGTGTCGACGAAGACGTGTGGACGCGAGACCTGTTGACGCACAACGTGTTGTGGAGCCGTGGGAAGCGATGTCTGTGCCGGTAGATGGGGATAAGTCACGAATGGTTCCTGATCGCGTCCGGCGGATCTTCCGCGGGCCCCGCCCCGAGTCGGTCCCCACACTGATCGGTACGGCCTGCACGGTGGTCGGCCTGCTCGATGCCGCGGGCGGCGTCTTCCCCCGCTTCCGGCACAGCCGGATGCACGCCATCGCCGAGGTACTGCCCGGCACCCTCGGCCCGTTCACCGCGGCTCTCGCGCTCTGCACGGGCCTGATGCTCCTGCTGCTGGCGCACGGCCTCAAACGGCGTAAACGCAGGGCCTGGAGGGCCGCCGTCGTGCTGCTTCCGGCGGCCGCCGTGACGCAGTTCGTCTACCGCCATTCGGTCGTCGGGATGCTCATCTCCGTGGTGCTGCTGGTGCTGCTGGTGCGTCACCGAGGCGAGTTCGCCGCGCTGCCCGATCCACGCAGCCGGTGGCGGGCACTGGCGAACTTCGTTCTGCTCAGCGCGGGTTCGCTGGGGCTCGGTCTGATCATCGTCAGCGTCCATCCGGGGCGGGTCGTCGGCAGCCCGAGCATCGTCGACCGGCTTCAGCATGTGCTGTTCGGACTCGTCGGCTTCGAGGGGCCGGTGGAGTACGCGGGCGACACCTCCTGGACCGTCGGCTATTCGCTCGGCTCACTGGGACTGCTCACCGCGGTCAGCACCATCTATCTGGCCTTCCGCCCCGAACACCCGGCGGCGCAGCTCACCGACGAGGACGAGAAGCAGCTGCGCGCCCTGCTGGCGAAACACGGCGGCCGCGACTCGCTCGGCCACTTCGCGCTGCGACGCGACAAGGGCGTCGTCTTCTCCCCCAGCGCCAAAGCCGCCGTCTGCTACCGGGTGGTCTCCGGGGTGATGCTCGCCAGTGGTGATCCCATCGGCGATGTGGAGGCCTGGCCCGGCGCCATCGAGCGCTTCATGGACGAGGCCAAGGCGCACTCCTGGACGCCCGCCGTCATGGGCTGCAGCGAGACCGGCGGCGAGGTCTGGACCCGGGAGACCGGCCTCGACGCCATCGAGCTCGGCGACGAGGCGGTGGTGGACGTGGCGGATTTCTCTCTGGCCGGGCGGGCCATGCGCAACGTGCGTCAGATGGTGAAGCGCATCGAGCGAAGTGGTTACGAAACCCGGGTCCGGCGCGTCCGTGATGTCGGAGAGACCGAACTGGAGCGGATCAGAGCCGCCGCGGCGTCCTGGCGCGGCACCGACACCGAGCGCGGCTTCTCGATGGCGCTCGGCCGGATCGGGGATCCCGGTGACGGCGACTGCGTCATCGCCACCGCGCACAAGTCCGACGCTCCCGACTCACCCTTCGGCGACCTGAAGGCGATCATCCACTTCGTCCCGTGGGGCCCGGACGGCATGTCGCTGGAACTCATGCGCCGCGACCGCGCCGCCGACCCGGGCATGAACGAACTCCTCATCGTCGCATCCCTGGAGATGGCGCCCCAGCTCGGCATCGAACGGGTGTCGCTCAACTTCGCGATGTTCCGCTCGGCTCTGGCCCGTGGCGAGAAGCTCGGCGCGGGCCCGGTGCTGCGGGGGTGGCGGGCGCTGCTGGTCTTCCTCTCCCGCTGGTTCCAGATCGAGTCCCTGTACAAGTTCAACGCGAAGTTCCGGCCCCGGTGGGAGCCGCGGTTCGTGGTCTTCCGCAACACCGGCGACCTGCCGCGGATCGGTCTCGCCGCGATGCAGGCGGAGGGGTTCGTGAATCTGGGGCTGCCGTGGCCGCTGCCGCTGCGGCGGCGGGCGGCCGCGCGGCCCTGTACGCACCTGACCGGACGGGAGAGAGACGCACGGGCGGTGTGAGGAGCGGGCTTCGCGGCGCGGGTGCCCGCCGGTGGCGTTTCGGGCCCGGCCCACGGGCCTAGGCTGGAGCCATGAGTACGTTGGACGGCCGAGGCCACGTCGCAGGGCTCCCCGGGTGGGACCGCTGCGCGGTCATGGGCGTCGTGAATGTGACGCCCGACTCCTTCTCCGACGGTGGTCGCTGGTTCGACACCACCGCCGCCATCAAGCACGGCCTCGACCTTGTCGCAGCGGGCGCGGACCTGGTGGACGTGGGCGGTGAGTCCACCCGCCCCGGCGCCAGCCGGGTCGACGCCGACGAAGAGCTCCGCCGCGTGCAGCCCGTCGTACGGGGACTCGTCTCCGAGGGCGTCACCGTCTCCGTCGACACCATGCGGGCCACCGTCGCCGAGCAGGCGGTGGCGGCCGGCGCGAAGCTGGTCAACGACGTCAGCGGCGGCCTCGCCGACCCCGCCATGCTGCCGGCGGTCGCTGCCGCCGGGGCGCCCTTCGTGGTGATGCACTGGCGCGGCTTCAGCGAGTCGATGGCCGCCCGCGCGGTGTACCGGGACGTGGTCGCCGAGGTCGTCGCCGAACTGCGCGACCGGGTGGCGGCCGCCGTGGCGGGCGGCATCGCGCCGGACCGGATCGTGGTCGACCCCGGTCTCGGTTTCGCCAAGGAGGCCGAACACGACCTGGCCCTCGTGGCGCATCTGCGCGACCTCCGTGCGCTGGGCCATCCGCTGCTGGTCGCCGCCTCCCGTAAACGCTTCCTGGGCCGGGTGCTCGCCAGGGAGGGCGGGGGACCACCGCCGGCCCGCGAACGGGACGCCGCCACCGCGGCGATCTCCGCGCTCGCCGCCTACGAGGGTGCCTGGGCGGTCCGGGTCCACGAGGTGCGCGCGACGGCCGACGCCGTCCGGGTGGCCCGGGCCGTCGAGGGGGCCGCATGACGGCGAGCACCGAGATCGAAGAGATCGAGCTCGCCAACACGGCCTTCTACGAAACGATGGAACGGGGCGACTTCGACGAGCTGTCCGCGCTGTGGCTGGAGGACGAGATCTCCTGCGTCCACCCCGGCTGGCCGGTGCTCTCGGGGCGCGGTGAAGTGCTCAGGTCGTACGCGCTGATCATGGCGAACACCGAGTACATCCAGTTCTTCCTGACCGATGTGAAGGTCAACGTGCTGGCCGACACCGCCGTGGTCACCTGCACCGAGAACATCCTCAGCGGCGGCCCGGCCGAGGAGAGCGGCGAGCTGGGTCCGCTGGTCGGGCAGCTCGTGGTCGCCACCAACGTCTTCCGCAGGACGCCCGACGGCTGGAAACTCTGGTCCCATCACGGGTCGCCGGTACTCGCCGAGTCCGGCGAGGAAGGCGACGAGGACGAGGAAACACCCGCCTGAGTGGGGACCGGCCTCCACAGGGTTCGGACCTGGGAGGTGCGGGTAGGGGCGATTACCACCCGCCCCGAAACCTGTCCATAGCCCCCATCGGCGGGCGCTGTCAGCACCCGCAGGTAGATTCGAATGAGGGAGCCGTACCGACCGCACTCGGCGCCGGGCTGCCCTTCCGACGAACAGCAGGAGTGATTCGCGTGGACCGTGTCGCGCTGCGCGGCCTCAAGGCCCGTGGGCACCATGGCGTCTTCCCCCGGGAACGCGAGGAAGGCCAGACCTTCATCGTGGATCTGGTGCTCGGCCTGGACACCCGCCCGGCGGCGGCGGACGACGACCTGACGAAGACCGTGCACTACGGCGTGGTCGCGGAGGAGGTCGTCGACGTCGTCAAGGGCGAGCCGGTCGACCTGATCGAGACGCTCGCCGAACGGATCGCTCAGCAGTGCCTCAAGCACCAAGGAGTCGAGGAGGTCGAGGTGGTCGTGCACAAGCCGGACGCCCCGATCACCGTGCCCTTCGACGACGTGACCATCACCATCACCCGGAGCCGAGTATGACCGTGTTTTCCAGTGGGGCGCAGAGCGACCCGACCGTGCAGCCGGTGCCCGCCTCCGTCGTCGCGCAGGTGGACGCGGCGGATGTGACGCTGTCCAACCCGAAACACGCCGTGATCTCCCTGGGCGCCAACCTGGGCAATCGCCTGGAGACCCTGCAGGGGGCGATCGACGCCCTGGAGGACACCCCCGGACTGCGGGTGAAGGCGGTGTCCCCGGTCTACGAGACGGAACCCTGGGGCGTGGATCCCGGCTCGCAGCCTTCGTACTTCAACGCCGTGATCCTGGTGAAGACCACTCTGCCGCCGTCCTCCCTGCTGGAGCGCGGTCAGGCCATCGAAGAGGCTTTCGACCGGGTCCGCGAGGAGCACTGGGGTCCGCGGACCATCGACGTCGACATCCTGGCGTACGCCGATGTGATCTCCGACGATCCGCTGCTCACCCTGCCGCACCCGCGCGCCCACCAGCGGGCCTTCGTACTGGTGCCGTGGCACGACGTGGACCCGCAGGCCGAACTGCCCGGCCGCGGCCGGGTCGCCGAACTGCTCACCGCCGTCGGCAAGGAGGGCGTGCTGCCACGCGCCGATCTGGAACTCTGCCTGCCGGACTAGTCGTTAGCCTGAGAGGCGACGGTCGGTCTAGGGGAAGAGCAGAGTTTCGTGAAACAACTACGGCTGGGTGTGCTGGCCGGCCTGTTCGTCGTCGCCGGGGTGCTGTCCTGGGCCGGTGCCCGGCTCTGGGGCTCGGTCGGCAGCCTGCCCAGCGTGCCGCTGGCCGCCCCCATCGTGCTGGCGGTGATCTCAGTGGTCCTGCTCGCCACCGCGCTCGCGCTGCGCGCCCGGCTGCGCGCCCAGCGCGAGCGGCGTCCCGGTGCGAGGGGTGTGGACCCGCTGATGGCCGCCCGCGCGGTGGTCTTCGGCCAGGCCAGCGCGCTGGTCGCTTCGCTGGTCTGTGGGATGTACGGCGGCACCGGGGTCTACCTGCTCGGTTCCCTGGACGACCCGGCCCGCCGCGACCAGGCGATCTACGCGGGGTTCTCGGTGCTTGCGGGGATCGCCGTGGTCGCCGCGGCCTTCTTCCTGGAACGCGTCTGCAAGCTCCCCGACGACGAGGACAAGAACGACGGACACAGCGTGGCAGCGTGACTACGCAGCCCCGGAGCCCGTGGTGGCGACCGGCCGGGCAACGCCGGACGGGCAGCCGTCATCCTGCCGGATCGCCTTCCACCCGGGGCTGACCACGCGTACGGACAGGTGTAGCCGCACCGGCTCACTCACCCCTGGCGCCCGCTGGGCCCGTTCCTGCCGCTGGGCCCGTTCCTGCTGTTCGGTGTGGGCCGCCCGGGAAATGGTGCACACCAGCTGCTCCATGGCGAGCTCGTCGAGCCGGTCGACGGCGGTCCGGAACCGGACGACGACGGTGCCGTTCGCGTCCGGCGCGGACACAGTCGGCGCCGTGCCCGGCAGCCGGGTGGTGAGCCTTCCCGCCTCTGCCGCTGTGGGCCCGGCGAACAGCAGGCGGACGGCGGTGGCCACATCCGTGGGACGAGTGCTCTGCCGGGGCGCCGCCACCAGATCGCTCGCGCTCGGGCCGTTCGCGCCCCGGCTGTCCGCGTTCAGGAGGTAGACGACCAGTTCGGGCGGCATCCCCGTCGCGGGCGCACCGGACTGGATCACCCCGGACGGTGGAACCCCGCAGCCCGCCAGCCACAGCAGGGCCCCGCACAGTCCGGCGCGCGCCGGCCGGAGCCGCCTCATGACGGGTCCCCGTCCGCGTCGGGAGCCTGGGATCGCCGGCGCAGCGGCAGTGCCACGGAGAAGACCGAGCCGCCGCCCCCGGGCTGGTTGCGTGCGTGGATCCGGCCGCCGTGCAGGGAGACGTTCTCCGCGGTGATCGCCAGGCCCAGGCCGCTGCTCTCACTGCGGGCCCGGGTGGTGTCCGCCTTGTAGAAACGGTCGAAGATGTGCGGCAGCGCCGCCCGCGGTATGCCCGGCCCGCTGTCGGCCACCTCGATAACGGCCCACCCCTCTTCGTCCGCTCCGGCTCCGGCCTCCGTGCTGAGCTGCAGCGACACCGGCGGAGTACCGTGCCGAAGGGCGTTACCGACGAGATTGGCCACCACGATGTCCAGTCGGCGCGGGTCCACCGCGTTGCGTGGGCCGCCCTGGCCCGGCAACCGCAGGTCCACCCGGTCGAGCCAGCCACGGGCAGCGAGAGTGTGCCGTATCGAATCGGCCATGTCGATCTCGTCCAGCTGCAGTTGTGCGGCGCCGGCGTCGAAGCGGGAGATCTCCATCAGATCCTCCACCAGCCGGCTGAGCCGCATGGTCTCTTCGCTGATGAGCCCCACGGCGTCCGCCGTCTCGCCCTCCAGGTGCACCATTTCGTCGTCCAGCACACCGGTGACCGCGGTCATCGCGGCCAGCGGCGTGCGCAGCTCGTGGGACACATCCGCGACAAAACGCCGCGCCTGCGCCTCCAGGACCCGCAGTTGGGTCACTGACCGCTCCAGCGCGGCGGCCGTATCGTTGAAGGAGCGGGAGAGATCGGCCAGTTCGTCGGAGCCGTTGACGGCGAGCCGGACGTCGAGGTGCCCCTCAGCCATCCGGCGGGTCGCCCGGCGCAGCGCGCGGACCGGCCGCAGCACTCCCCTGGCGGCGAGCAGCGCCAGCACGACGGCCAGGCCCAGCGCCGACCAGGCGGCGTGCTCGATGGCCGCGATCATCGCCCGCACATACGCCAGTTCCGTCTCCTGCGGGACCGCCAGGTACACAGTGAGCCCGGAAAGGGTCGGCGGTGTGCCTTCGCTCACGTGGTAGACGACCGGCAGGCCCACCATGAGAAAGGGATGACCTCCGCGCGTCACGCGCTGGAAGACGGCGGCCGGCTGCGTGCGCACCGACCGGCTGAGTTCGGCGGTCAGCGCGCCGAAGCGGTCCTGCGAGCCGGAAAACACCCGCAGCCCGCCGTAGGTGGCCATGACCCGCCACTGCCGGGCGGGATCGGCCCGTGCCACCTCGTTCACCAGAACCTTCAGGTCCTGCTCGGTCGGCACCGAAGGCAGTCCCGGGGCCAGGCCGCCCACGGTGTCGCGGAACTGTCTGATGACGGTGTCCTGACTCTGCGTCAGCACACCGGTGCGGGCCTCCCGGAAGGCAAGAGCTCCGGTGCTCAGGGCGCTGACCACGGCCACCAGCGCGAAGGCCACCACGAGCCGCAACCGCAGTCCGCTCAGGACGGGCCGGGCTTTCGCCAGGACCGCCCTCACGAGGAACGGAAGCAGTAGCCGAAGCCTCGCACCGTCTGGACGTAACCCGGGTCACCGCCCAGTTCGCCGAGCTTGCCGCGCAGCCGTTTGACGCAGGCGTCCACCAGCCGGATGTCGCCGTGGTAGCTGTGTTCCCAGACCGCCTCCAGCAGTTGCTGACGGCTCAGCACCTGCCCGGGCGCGGCGGACAGCGTCAGCAGCAGCCGCAGTTCCGAGGGGGCGAGAGCGACCGGCATGCCGTGCAAGGACACCACCAGCCCTGCCCGGTCGATGGTCAGCGAGCCATGGGTTTCCGCTCTGGGCCGCAACGCATCGGAGGCCGGGGCGTCGAGCCTGCGCAGCAGGGCCCGTATGCGGGCGTCGAGCACCCGGGCCTGCACCGGCTTGACGACATAGTCGTCGGCGCCGGCTTCCAGCCCGACGACCACATCCACATCATCGCCCCGGGCGGTCACGATGATGATCGGCACCTGGTCGCGTTCGCGTATTCGCCGGCAGACATCCAGTCCCGGGATGCCCGGCAGCATGAGGTCGAGCACCACGACGTCCGGACGGAAGGCGCTCAGGTTTTCCAGCCCCTCCTCGCCGGTGCCGGCGGCGAAGACGTCGTGCCCCTGATGCCGCAGGGCAAGCTGGACGCCCTTGCGCACGGCAGGGTCGTCTTCGACGAGCAGGACGCGGGACATGCGATAAGTATGCCTATTGCCGGATCGGGGACGGCCTGGCAGGAGCGGCCCACGGGGAGCTGTTACAGAAGGATCACACGGCCCCCGTCCGCTCGTTGCGGTTTCGTGATCTTCCGGGCCAGAAGCCATCATGTGCGCAGCTCAGCCTGGGATGCCATGGCACGAAGAAGCAGCTCGCGGTCCCGCTCACGTCGGGTAGCACGCACCACCCGAAGACGCCGGAGGTACCTGGTCGGTGCCGTAGCCCTCATCGGCCTGGCCAGCACCGCGTTCGTCGCGGCGCGAGGGGGCGGGAACGACAGCGGCGCGGCCGGTCCGGGTACGGCCTCCTCGCGAGAGGTGGCGTCCCCGACGCCGTCCGCTTCTCCGCGGTCCGCACCGTCGTCTCCGGCCCCCTCGGCGTCCGCCGGCGGCAAAAGCAAGAGCAAAGGCAAAGCCAGGGACTGGTCGGAGCCCGGAAACGGGCGCTTCGTGACCGCCGCGGCAGCCGGGAAATCCGTCGGCAAAGGAATGGTCAGACGCTACAAGGTGCAGGTCGAGGAGGGCGCGGACGTCTCCGCCGGCGAAGCGGCACGCGAGATCGAATACATCCTCGCCGACCCACGCGGCTGGACCGCGGACGGTCATGACGCCTTCCAGTTGGTGGCCGACGGTCCGTACGACTTCGAGGTGAAGATCGCCAGCCCGGCGACCGTGGACAAGATCTGCGGGGCCGCCGACCTGGACACCCACGGCGAGGTCAACTGCGACGTCGGCGACCAGGTGCTCGTCAACCTGAAGCGCTGGGACACCGGCTCACCGGAGTTCACCGGGCCGGTCCGGGAGTACCGCGCCCTGATCATCAACCATGAGGTGGGCCACCGCATCGGGCACGGCCACGAGGCCTGCCCGGGTCCGGGCAAGCCCGCACCGGCGATGATGCAGCAGATATACGGACTGCACGGATGCGTGGCGAACGCCTGGCCCTATGACTCCCACGGCACCTACCTCGGTGGTCCACAGGTGCCCTGACCGGCGCGCGAAGGGGCCTCCGCCGCCAACCCCCAGGGAACACACCGAGGTCAGTGCGCCATGATCAGGCTCATCGCCTCGGCCCGTGTGGCCGGGTCCCGGAGCTGTCCGCGAACCGCCGAGGTGATCGTCTTCGCGCCGGGCTTGCGCACCCCGCGCATGGTCATGCACATGTGCTCGCACTCGATGACGACGATCACGCCGCGCGGTTCCAGTATCTGCATGAGTGATTCGGCGACCTGCGTGGTCAGCCGCTCCTGGACCTGGGGGCGGCGCGCATACACGTCGACCAGCCGGGCCAGCTTGGACAACCCGGTGATCTTCCCGTCCGCGGACGGGATGTAGCCGACGTGCGCGACACCGGTGAACGGGACGAGGTGGTGCTCACAGTGCGACTGCACCTCGATGTCCTTCACCAGGACCATCTCGTCGTGTCCGAGATCGAATGTCGTGGTCAGGACGTCCTCGGGGCGCTGCCGCAGTCCGGCGAAGATCTCCTTGTAGGCGCGCGCCACCCGGGACGGTGTCTCCAGCAGTCCTTCACGGTCCGGGTCCTCGCCGACCGCGATGAGGAGCTCGCGCACCGCGTTCTCGGCCCGCTTCTCGTCGAACTCGCGGACCTCGTACTCGCCGTCCAGCGTGATCGGGTCGGTCATCAGTGCCTCGCTCCATGAATGACAGTGCCGCAGAAAGCCGGGGCTGCCGGAAAACCGGGGCCGCGGAAGCATGCCGCACGTGAGAAATGCCGCGTCCCCCAGGCTAGAACCTGGGGGACGCGGCTTACATTCCGGGGCTACCGGGACGGATCGCTCACGAGCAGCGCTCGGTCAGCTCTCCGGCCGGTCCTCGGGGACCGCCTCGATGGCGTTGCTGTCCGGGGTCGCGCCGTTCCCCGATGCGACCGCGCCGACCGCGCCGTTGGTGAGCGCGAGCTCACGCGGCGAGAGGACCGGCGGCCTGGTGGACGGCGTACGCCGGGTGGAGCCGGTCCACGCGGGGCGGGCCGGACGCTTCACGATGCCGGAGAAGATCTCGGCGATCTGCTCCTTGCTCAGCGTCTCCTTCTCGAGGAGCTGGAGGACCAGGTTGTCGAGAACGTCGCGGTTCTCGACGAGGATCTCCCAGGCCTCGTTGTGCGCGGTCTCGATGAGCTTCTTGACCTCGTCGTCGACCAGCGCGGCGACCTCTTCCGAGTAGTCGCGCTGATGGCCCATCTCGCGGCCCAGGAAGGGCTCGGAGTTGTCGCCGCCGAACTTGATCGCGCCGAGACGCTCGGTCATGCCGTACTGCGTGACCATCGCGCGAGCGGTGGTCGTGGCCTTCTCGATGTCGTTCGCCGCGCCGGTGGTCGGGTCGTGGAAGACCAGTTCCTCGGCCGCGCGCCCGCCCAGCATGTAGGCCAGCTGGTCGAGCATTTCGTTGCGCGTGGTCGAGTACTTGTCCTCGTCGGGGAGCACCATGGTGTAACCCAGGGCCCGGCCTCGGGACAGGATCGTGATCTTGTGGACCGGGTCCGAGTTGGGAGACGCCGCCGCGACCAGGGCGTGTCCGCCCTCGTGGTACGCGGTGATCTTCTTCTCCTTGTCGGACATGATCCGGGTCCGCTTCTGCGGCCCTGCCACGACCCGGTCGATCGCTTCGTCCAGCGCTGCGTTGTCGACGAGCTTCTGATTGCCACGCGCGGTGAGCAGCGCCGCCTCGTTCAGCACGTTCGCCAGGTCGGCACCGGTGAAGCCGGGCGTACGACGGGCCACCGCGCTCAGGTCGACGTCCTGAGCGACCGGCTTGCCTTTCTGGTGGACCTTGAGGATCTCCAGACGACCCTGCATGTCCGGACGGTCGACCGCGATCTGCCGGTCGAAACGGCCGGGACGCAGCAGCGCCGGGTCGAGGATGTCCGGTCGGTTCGTGGCGGCGATCAGGATGACGCCACCCTTCACGTCGAAGCCGTCCATCTCGACGAGCAGCTGGTTCAGCGTCTGCTCGCGCTCGTCGTGGCCACCGCCGAGGCCCGCACCGCGGTGCCGGCCGACAGCGTCGATCTCATCGACGAAGACGATCGCCGGGGCGTTCGCCTTGGCCTGCTCGAAGAGGTCACGCACTCGGGAGGCACCGACACCGACGAACATCTCGACGAAGTCGGAACCGGAGATCGAGTAGAACGGAACGCCCGCCTCGCCCGCGACGGCGCGAGCGAGCAGCGTCTTGCCGGTACCCGGCGGGCCGTACAGCAGGACACCCTTGGGGATCTTGGCGCCGACGGCCTGGAACTTCGCCGGCTCCTGCAGGAACTCCTTGATCTCGTGGAGTTCCTCGACCGCCTCGTCGGACCCCGCCACATCGGCGAAGGTCGTCTTGGGGGTGTCCTTGGTGATCAGTTTGGCCTTGGACTTCCCGAACTGCATGACACGGGAGCCACCGCCCTGCATCTGGTTCATCAGGAAGAGGAACACCACGACGATGAGCACGAAGGGCAGCAGCGACAGCAGAATCCCGACGAACGGGTTCTGCTTCGACGGCGAGACCGTGTAGCCCTTCGCGATGTCGCCGCTGTCGACCTTGCTCTGCAGCTTGGCCGCGAGGGCGGTGCCCTGCGCATCGCCGATGTAGTTCGACTGGAACTTGTTGCCGGACTCGCCGGAGAGCTTCTGGCCGTCCTTCAGCTCGATCTTGATGACGTTTTCGTCACCAGTCGTGACCTTGGCCTGCTCGACCTGGTTCTTGTCGATCGCCTGGACGACCTTCGAGGTGTCCACTGACTTGTAGCCGCCCGACGAGCCGACGACCTGCATCAACACGACCACGGCGAGGACGGCCAGCACGATCCACATGACCGGCCCACGGAAGTATCGCTTCACGTCCATCCATACGGGGCGGAACTACGCCCCGTCCCTCCTGCCCGTAGGTAAATGCTGCTGTGAGTAAAGACTGTTCTTCGGACGGTACCCCAGCATTGTCGCCAGCGACCGCACAGGACCGCTGACGATCCTGCCTTCCCCTGCTCCAACGGCGGGAATCAGGTGACAGTTCCCGTTCGGCTGTGGGCTGAACCCCTGGGGCCGTCCGGCGGAGCCCGGCGGCCCCGGAGCCCGTCGGGCGACCTCCGGTCACCCGACAGGCTCTCAGCCGCCGTACACGTGCGGTGCCAGAGTGCCGACGAAGGGGAGATTGCGGTACTTCTCGGCGTAGTCGAGGCCGTAGCCGACGACGAACTCGTTCGGGATGTCGAAGCCGGCCCACTTCACGTCGAGCGCGACCTTCGCCGCGTCCGGCTTGCGCAGCAGGGTGCAGACCTCGAGTGACGCGGGCTCGCGGGAACCGAGGTTCGACAACAGCCAGGAAAGGGTGAGGCCCGAGTCGATGATGTCCTCGACGATCAGGACGTGCTTGCCCTTGATGTCGGTGTCGAGGTCCTTGAGGATCCGGACGACGCCCGAGGACTGCGTGCCGGCGCCGTACGAGGACACCGCCATCCAGTCCATCGTGACCGACGAGGACAGTGCCCGGGCCAGGTCCGCCATCACCATCACGGCGCCCTTGAGCACGCCCACCAGCAGGACGTCCTTGCCCGCGTACTCCGCGTCGATCTTCGCGGCCAGTTCCGCCAGCTTGGTGTCGATCTCTTCCTTGGTGATGAGCACCGACGCGAGGTCGGTGCCCATGTCGTTCTCGTTCACCCGGGCCACTTTCAGTTGCTTGTGCATCAGCTTCGGACCGACCGGCGCTTGGCGGGCGGTCTCCGGCTCAGCTCGTCGGACTGCCTTGCCGGAGAACCAGTCTGCCACCCTGCCGTTGGGCCTCGACGCGGCCGGGGAGGTTGATGGCCCCCTGCCCGCGCCAGCCGGTGATCAGCCGGTCGATCTCCTCGATGTGGCGGGCGAAGAGCGAGCCGGCGGGGGCGCCCGCCGCGATGGCCGAGCGCCGCAGCACCCGGCGGCGGACGGCGGGCGGCAGGGCCTGCAGCTTGGCGCACTCGAGCCGGCCCGCCTCGTCCCTGACGCTGCCCTCGGCCTGCGCGGCCCAGGCGTCCAGGGCGTCGGCGTCGTCGCGGGAGAGCCGCGCGGTGCGCGCCAGGGCCTCCACGACGCCCTTGCCGAGCGACTTCTCCAACGCGGGCAGTCCCTCGTGGCGCAGCCGGGAGCGGGTGTACGTGGGGTCGGTGTTGTGCGGGTCGTCCCAGACCGGAATGTGCTGAATCAGACACGCCTTGCGTGCCGTCTGCCGGTCGAGCTGGAGGAAGGGGCGCCGGTACCGCCCGGCCGCCCCCGAGACGGCCGCCATACCGGACAGCGAACGGATACCGGAGCCGCGGGCGAGACCGAGCAGGACAGTCTCCGCTTGGTCGTCGCGGGTGTGGCCGAGCAGGACCGCCGCGGCGCCGCGGCGCTCGGCCACGGCGTCCAGCGCCGCATACCGGGCGTCTCTGGCGGCTGCTTCCGGCCCGCCGGTCCGGCCGACGGTCACCGCGATGGACTCGACCGGTTCGAGGCCGAGGCCGGCCAGCCGGGTGACGACCTCGGCGGCACGGAATTCCGAGCCGTCCTGGAGGCCGTGGTCGACGGTGACACCGCCGGCGCGTACGCCGAGTTTGCGGGCCTCGAAGGCCAGAGCGGAGGCGAGAGCCATGGAGTCGGCGCCACCGGAGCACGCGACCAGCACCAGTGGCTGTCGCTGCTCGTACGGGGTACCGCCGGGGCCGGTGCCGCCGGTGGGGTGCGGGGGATGTGCGCCGCCCGCGAGGAGTGCGGAGTGTTCTTTCAGTACGTCGTGGAGTACGCGGCGAACCGCGAGGCGTATCGCCGCGACCGCAGGATGGGGACCCATGTCCGCTGCCCTTCGGTGGAGTTGGGGGGTGCATCGGGAGAGATGGTCGAGTCACACAGAGTGCATAGATGGTGACAGAACCGGGCCGTTACCCGAGCATTGCACGCCAACCCCAGGCCTACGGTCCCTCGGATGGGTGAATGGCGCGGCGCAGATCTGCCGCAGGCCTGATCAAGATGGCGCATCCCCCTTGCGGTGCACCCGGGCGATCCAGTCCGTGGGGGCGGCGATCTCGGCCTTGGTCGGAAGCGTGTTCGGGGAGGTCCAGACGCGGTTGAAGCCGTCCATGCCGACCTCGTCGACGACCGTCCGCACGAACCGCTCGCCGTCCCGGTACTGCCGGAGCTTGGCGTCGAGCCCCAGCAGCTTGCGCAGGGCCTGGTCGAGGCGGCCGGCCCCACGGGCCCTGCGCTGCTGGAACTTCTCCCGGATCTCGTTCACCGAGGGCACGACCAGGGGGCCGACGCCGTCCATCACGTAGTCGGCGTGCCCTTCGAGCAGGGACATCACTGCGGTCAGCCGCCCCAGGATCTCCCGCTGGGCGGGGGTCTGGACGAGCTCGACCAGCGAGCCGCCGCTCTCGTCCTCCTCGCCCTCCGGGCGGCCTCCCGCGAGGGACTGGGCCGCCTCGCGCAGCCGCTCCAGGACGGTCATCGGGTCGATCTCGGTCTCGCTCAGGAAAGACTGGATTTCGCCCTCGAGGTGGTCGCGCAGCCAGGGCACGGCGGTGAACTGGGTGCGGTGCGTCTCCTCGTGCAGACAGACCCAGAGCCGGAAGTCGTGCGGCTCGACGTCGAGTTCCCGCTCGACGTGCACGATGTTCGGCGCGACCAGCAGCAACCGCCCGCCGCCGGCCGCCGCGACCGGCAGATCGCGGCCGGGCGGGGCGAAGGTCTCGTACTGCCCGAGCACCCGGGAGGACAGGAACGACAGCAGCATGCCCAGCTCCACACCGGTCACCTTGCCGCCGACCGCGCCGAACACGGCGCCGCCCGGCGTGTTCCCGCGCCGTTCCTCCATCTTCTCCAGCAGCGGCTTGAGGATCTCGCGGAAGCCCGCCACATTGGCCTTCACCCAGCCGGGCCGGTCCACCACGAGGACCGGGGTGTCCGCGAGCTCGGCGTCCTGCGGGATCATCCGCGTGAACGTACGGACGTGTTCCTCGGCGGACTTGGCGTGCCGGCGCAGCTCGGCGACCACCGCCCGGGCTTCTTCCCTGCTGACGTCCGGACCCTGCTTCGCGAAGCGGGTCGCGGTCGCCATGGCGAGGTTCCAGTCGACCATCTCGGCACCACCGATGCGCGTCATGTGTCAACCGTACGTGCTGCGATCCGTGGACGGTGAGGTGTCGGGAGCGGTCATCCCGAACAGCCGCAGGAGGCCACCGCGGTACCGAGCCGGTCCAGCGCCGACTCGGCGGCGCCGGGAGACGTCGTGCCCGATGCCATGAAGGCGAGGACGAGCAGCCTGCCCCGCGCGTCCACCACGGTGCCCGCCAGCGTGTTCACCCCGGTCAGCGTGCCGGTCTTGGCGCGCAGCAGGCCGGTGGCGCCGGAGCCGCCGGTGTAGCGCTGCTCCAGCGTGCCGCTGAAACCCGCGACGGGCAGGCCGGTGAGGACGGGGCGCAGCTCCCGGTGGTGCGGGTCGCCGGCCCGGAGCAGCAGCATGCCCAGCAGCGACGCCGACACCTTGTCCTGCCGGTCGAGACCACTGCCGTCGGCGAAGCGGGCGGCGTCCAGCGGCAGGCCGAGCTTGCTGAGCTGCGCCTTGACCGCCCGGCCCGCGCCGTCGAAGCTCGCGGGTCGGCCGGTGGCCAGCGCGGTCTGCCGGGCGATGGCCTCCGCGATGTCGTTGTCGCTGTTGGTGAGGGCCCGTTCGACCAGGCCCGAAAGGGGCGCCGAGTACGTCCTGGCCACCGGTTTCGCGTGCGCCGGCGGCCTGCCGGGCGCCGGGGCGTGCGCCGTGCTGACGGACCGGTGGGCGAGCAGCAGGGCGAAGGCCCGGGCGACGTCACCCGCCGGATCGCCGCTGCGCGGGGCGGGCCCGTGGGCGGACCTGTCCAGCCGTCCCTCGTTCATCATCAGCGCGGTGACCGGGGCGATGTTGTCGTTGGGGCCGATGGGATGCTGCACCGGGCCCGAGTAGAGCGAGGTGTCGTATCCGATGCGCACCGACGTGACGCCCCGGTCGTGCAGCACCCGGACGGTGTCGTCCGCGAGGGCGTCCAGCCGGGCCCGGTCGAGCGTCGGGTCCCCGCCGCCCCGCAGGGTGAGCTGCTTGCCGTCCGGGCTCGCCAGGACGGTGGTGGCGATCCGGTGGTCGGGGCCGAGTGCGGAGAGTCCGGCGACCATGGTGGCCAGCTTGACCGTGGAGGCAGGCGTCATGGGCCGTTCCGCTTTCACCGCGTAGAGCCGCTTCCCCGTGGCGGCGTCGATCACCACCCCGGTGTGGTCGGTGCCGAGCGCCGGATCGTCCATCAGCGGGCCGAGCGCCCTGGCGAGCCCCTTCCCGGTGGGCGTCGCGTCGCTGCCCAGCGCCGCGAGTACCGCCGGGGCACTGGGCGCGGGCGCCGGTCCGGTGGCCCGCGGCGGCTGCCCGTGATCTGTGCCACCTGTACCGGCCCGGGCGGCCGCCCAGTCCCGCTCGGCCGTACGCTGACCTGAGTCCCAGGGCCCGGATGCCACGATCAGCCCGGCCGCAAGCACCAGGCCGATCAAGGCGGAGCCCGCCGAGAGCTGCCATGTCGTCACCTTCGGCATCCGCACCTGGGAGCAGCCCCTTTCGCGATCACACGTCGTCTTGGGGGACACTTAACCACTGCGTTTCCCGCGAGCACGGCACCCGGCGGTCTCGGCAGGACGCAGCACCACTCGAAGTCAGTGTTGATCATGGAGGAGCCACCCGTGGAGTTCGACGTCACCATCGAGATTCCGAAGGGTTCGCGGAACAAGTACGAGGTGGACCACGAGACCGGCCGGATCCGCCTGGACCGTCGGCTCTTCACGTCCACCAGTTACCCCGCGGACTACGGATTCGTCGAGAACACCCTCGGCGAGGACGGCGACCCGCTGGACGCCCTGGTCCTGCTGGACGAGCCCACCTTCCCCGGCTGCGTCATCAAGTGCCGCGCCATCGGCATGTTCCGGATGACCGACGAGGCGGGCGGCGACGACAAGCTGCTGTGCGTGCCGGCCTCCGACCCCCGGGTGGAGCACCTGCGTGACATCCACCACGTGTCGGAGTTCGACCGTCTGGAGATCCAGCACTTCTTCGAGGTCTACAAGGACCTGGAGCCCGGCAAGTCCGTCGAAGGCGCCGACTGGGTCGGCCGCAGCGACGCCGAGGCCGAGGTCGAGGCGTCGTACAAGCGTCTGCAGGCACAGGGCGGCGGTCACTGATCCCGTCGTCGCGGCGCTGACGCGCCACGAGCTGCCTGCTGCGGGCGGTGCATCCCTCACGGATGCACCGCCCGCAGTGCGTCCGCAGGAGCGCGGGCGTTTTCCGTGCTCATACTGGGCAGGCGGCGAAACGGCAGGCCGGTCAGGGCGGCAGGCACACCCACGGAAGAGGTCGGAGCGGAGCGAGTGGTCGGTGAGTCGGACGGTCCTGAGGACCGCAAGCCGCAGTCGGACGAGGTACGGAGCGCCTTCGTGCCGCCGAGTGGCACGGGCGCCACCCCGCAGGCCACCCCCGAGGACGGCTCCACCACCTCCGAATTCGCCATCCCGGAAGGCTTCTCCCCCGAGGCGCCCGCCGAACCCGAGGGTTCCGCGTTCACCACGCCGCACACCTACAGCGCGCAGAACTCGCCGCCCGTCTTCACCCCGGCCCACGGCATCCCGATGGTCAGGCTGTCCAAGGAGGCGCCCTGGCAGGACCGGATGCGCACCATGCTGCGGATCCCGGTCCACGAGCGGCCGGCTCTGGAGGCGGTGCAGCGGCGGGACGACGAATCGGGACCCGCCATTCCCCGTGTGCTCGACCTGACGCTGCGTATCGGCGAACTGCTGCTGGCCGGCGGTGAGGGCGCCGAGGACGTGGAGGCGGCGATGTTCGGCGTCACCCAGGCGTACGGGCTGGAGCGCTGCGAACCGACCGTCACCTTCACCCTGCTGTCGATCTCGCACCAGCCGTCCCTGGTCGACGACCCGGTCACGGCGAGCCGGACCGTGCGCCGCCGGGGCACCGACTACACCCGGCTGGCCGCGGTCTACCACCTGATCGACGACATCACGTCCGAGGACGTCGAGGTGTCACTGGAGGAGGCGTACCGCGGCCTCGCCGGGATCCGGCGTAACCGCCACCCCTACCCGGGCTGGGCGCTCACGGTCGCCAACGGTCTGCTGGCGGGCGCGGCATCGGTGCTGGTCGGTGGTGGTGCGCTGGTCTTCGCGGCGGCCATGGTGGGCGCCATGCTGGGCGACCGGCTCGCCTGGCTGCTCGCCGGGCGCGGGCTGCCGGAGTTCTACCAGTTCGCGGTGGCCGCGATGCCGCCGGCCGCGGTGGGGGTCGCGCTGACCCTGGCCGACGTGCCCGACCTGCGGGCCTCCGCGGTGATCACCGGTGGGCTGTTCGCGCTGCTGCCCGGGCGGGCGCTGGTCGCGGGCGTGCAGGACGGGCTGACCGGCTACTACATCACGGCCTCCGCGCGTCTGCTGGAGGTGATCTACTTCTTCATCTCCATCGTCATGGGCGTGCTGATCGTGATCTATCTGGGGCTCCAGCTGGGCGCGGACACCCTGGACGCCGAGGCGGCGCTGCCCACCGTCGACCGGCCGGTCGTGCAGATCATCGCCTCGATGGTGCTCACCTTCGCCTTCGCGATCCTGCTCCAGCAGGACCGTTCCACGGTGCTCATGGTGACCATGAACGGCGGCGTGGCGTGGGTGATCTACGGAGCGCTGCACTACGCCGGTAACTTCTCCCCGGTACCGTCCACGGCCATCGCCGCGGGCCTGGTGGGCCTGTTCGGGCAGCTGTTCTCGCGTTACCGGTACGCGTCGGCGCTGCCCTATGTCACGGCGGCGATCGGACCGCTGCTGCCGGGTTCCGCGACGTACTTCGGGATGCTGTACATCGCGCACAACGACCTGGACAAGGGGTTCGCCTCACTCACCAAGGCGGCGGCACTGGCGCTGGCGATCGCGGTGGGGGTGAACCTCGGTGGTGAGATCTCCCGGCTGTTCATGCGGGCCCCGGAGGCGTTGGGCGGCCAGCGGCGTGCGGCGAAGCGCACGCGCGGCTTCTAGTGCCGTGAACGGCAAAGCTTGCCGGGAGCGGCACCAGTGCCCTTCCCGGGCCTCGGCCGGGCGCCCGCTCAGCGCTTGGCGTGGCGCCTGCGCCCGCCCGGCAGGGCCCCCGCGTCCTGCACGGCCGCCCCGGGGCCCGCCTTCTTGTTCCTGGACCGCGCCCGCAGGTACTCGATCGCGATCGGGACCACCGAGACCAGCACGATGGCGACCAGCATCAGCTCGATGTGCGCGTTGACGAAAGCGACCTTGCCGAGCGCCGCCCCGAGCAGCGTGACGCCCACGCCCCAGAGGGTGCCGCCGATCACGTTGTAGACCACGAACGAGCGGTAGCTCATCCGGCTGACGCCCGCGATGATCGGCGTGAAGGTCCGCACGATCGGTACGAAGCGGGCCAGCACCAGCGACTTCCCGCCGTACTTCTCGAAGAACTCGTGCGCCTTCTCCACGTTCTCCTGCTTGAAGAGCCGGGAGTCGGGGCGCTTGAAGAGCGAGGGGCCGACCTTACGGCCGAAGAGGTAGCCGACCTGGTCCCCGGCTACCGCGGCGACCGCCACCAAGAGGCAGACCAGCCACAGTGGCGTGCCCAGTTTTCCCGCGGTGACCAGCAGGCCCGCGGTGAAGAGCAGGGAGTCGCCGGGCAGGAAGAAGCCGATCAGCAGGCCGGACTCGGCGAAGATGACCACCAGCAGACCGGCGACACCGAACGTACTGATGAGGTGGTCCGGGTCCAGCCAGCTCGGTCCGAGCGCAAGGGTAGTCACGGGTTCCGGGGCTCCTGGGGTCAGTCGGCATGGGTGCCATGCGGCAATGGCTGGCCAAAACTATCAACGCCGCGGAATGCCCCCTGGTTCCAGTGCGGGTTCCGGTGCCCCCGCGAAGGTGCGGCATCCGGGTTCCCGGGGAAGGGTGATCACAGGAGGTGGATGCCGGATGAGCATCGAGGATTACGGCGGCGGGCAGACCACACAGTCCGACGTCCTGGTGGTCACGACGAACGACGTCCCGGGCTACGCGGTCCAGCAGGTGATCGGTGAGATCTTCGGCCTCACCGTGAGATCACGACATCTGGGCAGCCAGATCGGGGCCGGGCTGAAGTCGATGGTCGGCGGCGAGCTCAAGGGCCTGACGAAGACCCTGGTGCAGACCCGTAACCAGGCGATGGAGCGGCTGATCGACCAGGCGCGTGCGCGCGGCGCGAATGCGGTGCTCGCGATGCGGTTCGACGTGACCGAGGCTGCCGACATCGGCACCGAGGTGTGCGCGTACGGCACTGCCGTGGTGGTCAACCGGCTGTGAGGCGCGGCTGCCCGTGCCTGATGTGAAGGGTCACAGTGAGTCCGCACTGCGCCGCGAGGAACACGAGGAAGGACAGCCCGAACGATGGCACTGCACCGAGGCGCACACGAGGCCAAGCAGTCCGGGGAACAGCGCAAGGTCGCGGTCAACCCCTTCTTCGGCGAGGCCAACCCGGTCGCCGGGATGGACACGGCGCCGCCCACGCACCGGATCCCGGACGGTCCCCTGGCGCCGTCGACCGCGTATCAGCTGGTGCATGACGAGCTGATGCTCGACGGGAACTCCCGGCTCAATCTGGCCACCTTCGTCACCACCTGGATGGAACCGCAGGCGGACGTGCTGCTGGCGGAGTGCCGGGACAAGAACATGATCGACAAGGACGAGTACCCGCGCACCGCGGAACTCGAGCGGCGCTGTGTGTCGATGCTCGCCGCCCTGTGGCACGCGCCCGATCCCGCGGCCGCCGTCGGCTGTTCGACGACCGGGTCCAGCGAGGCCTGCATGCTCGCCGGGATGGCGCTCAAGCGCCGCTGGTCGCAGCGGGCCGCGAAACGGGAGGCCGGCTCCCGCTATCCGGGCGCGGCCCGGCCGAATCTCGTCATGGGCGTCAACGTCCAGGTCTGCTGGGACAAGTTCTGCAACTTCTGGGAGGTCGAGGCGCGCCAGGTCCCGATGGAGGGCGACCGTTTCCATCTGGATCCGCAGGCCGCGGCCGATCTCTGCGACGAGAACACCATCGGAGTGGTGGCCGTGCTCGGCTCCACCTTCGACGGTTCCTACGAGCCGGTCGCCGAGCTCTGCGCGGCGCTGGACGCCCTGCAGGAACGAACCGGTCTGGACATTCCGGTCCATGTCGACGCGGCGTCGGGCGGGATGATCGCCCCGTTCCTGGACGAGGACCTGGTCTGGGACTTCCGGCTGCCCCGGGTGTCGTCCATCAACACATCGGGCCACAAGTACGGACTGGTCTACCCGGGCGTCGGCTGGGCCCTGTGGCGCTCCCCCGCCGAACTGCCCGAGGAGTTGGTCTTCCGGGTCAACTACCTGGGTGGGGACATGCCCACCTTCGCCCTCAACTTCTCCCGCCCCGGGGCGCAGGTGGTAGCGCAGTACTACACCTTCCTGCGGCTCGGCCGGGACGGTTACCGGGCGGTTCAGCAGGCGACCCGCGATGTGGCCGGAGGACTCGCCGAACGCATCGGCGCGCTCGACGACTTCCGGCTGCTGACCCGGGGCAACGAGCTCCCGGTGTTCGCCTTCACCACGGCACCCGACGTATCGGCCTTCGACGTCTTCGACGTGTCACGACGGCTGCGGGAGCGCGGGTGGCTGGTGCCCGCGTACACCTTCCCGAAGAACCGGGAGGATCTGTCGGTGCTGCGGGTGGTGTGCCGGAACGGGTTCTCGGCGGACCTCGGTGAGCTGTTGCTGGACGCCCTGGACTCGTTGCTGCCGGAGTTGCGGAGCCAGTCGGGACCGCTGAAGGGGAGCGCTTCGAAGGCGACGGCGTTCCACCACTGAGTGCGCCGCCGCTTTTTGTCCACAGGCTGTGGACAAAAAGCGGCGGCGAGCCGGTCGGCACCTACCCTTGCCTCATGGACGACGTATGGACACGGTGACCGACCGCGCGTTCGCGGCGGCTCTCTACAGCGAGGGCGACGCCGGTCTGGACACCGGCGCCTCGCTGCTCGCCGCCGCCCCGGAGGCCGACCGGGAGTTCACGCTGCGCGGCGAGGAGTTCCTGCGCCGGGCCTGGCAGGGCGGCTGGCAGCCGGCCGATGTCGTGCGGCTGGTCCGCCGCGATCTGGCGGAGCCGCACGTCCGGCTGCTGTCGGCCCTGATCGTCTCCGAGCTGCGGGCGTACGACACGCTGCCGCCGCGCTGGCAGTCCCAGATCGATGAACTGGACCCGTCCGCCCGGCACGCCGACCGCTTCTCACAGGCGACCACCGCCCTCGAGCTGTACCGCCTGCTGCTCCGGCTCCCGGCCGTCGAGCCGGTGGGTCCGGCGCCGGGTGCGAGCGCCCTCGTGCCGCCCCCGCACCACGCGGAGCCGCGCACGCTCACCCGGATCCGCGCACTGCTCGCCAAGGCCGAGGCGACGGACTACGCGGCGGAGGCCGAGGCGCTGAGCGCGAAGGCGCAGGAGCTGATGGCGCTGCACAGCATCGACGAGGCCCGGCTGTCCGCGGACGGCCGGCACCATCCCGAGACCCCGGGCGCCTGTCGGATCGGGATCGACGCGCCGTACGAGAACGCGAAGGCCGTCCTGCTGGACGCCGTCGCCACCGCCAACCGCTGCCGCGCCGTCTGGAACGGCGCCTTCGGCTTCTCCACGGTTGTCGGCTTCGAAGCCGACCTCGAGGTCGTCGAGCTGCTGCACACCTCGCTCCTGGTGCAGGGCACCGCGGCGATGACCCGTGCGGAGGCGGCCCAGCGGGCCGGGGGGCGGCGTCGCACGAAGACGTTCCGCCAGTCCTTCCTGATGGCCTACGCGAGTCGCCTCGGCCACCGTCTGGCCGAGACCACCGGGCAGGTGACGGCCGAGGCCGCCGGATCGCTGCTGCCGGTGCTCGCGGCGCGGGACGTGGCGGTGAAGACGGAGGCGGAGCGGATGTTCCCGCGTACGACGGTCAGCCGGGTGCGCGGTGGGTCGGTCGCGGACGAGGCGGGCTGGGTGGACGGGACCGCGGCAGCGGACGCGGCCCGGTGGACGGACGCACGGACGGACGCACGGCGCTAGGACGCTGACGGGACGCCCGGGATCTTCTTTCCGTCGGTCTTCTTGAAGGTGTCCTTGATGCCGCTGTTCCACGACACCGTCAGGGTCTTGCCGTCGGCGGACTCGATGGAGCCCGTGGTGCGGTCGGTGTTCCCGTCGGGGCACTTGAGCGACAGCGTGGCGGTGCCGGTGACCGTGCCCGAACAGACCGTCCCGCCCAGCAGCGCCGCGCTGCGACCCTGAATCACCATCAGGGTGGACTTGCCACCCGTCATGGCGGCCCAACTGCCCTCGACGTCCGCCGCTTTCACCGTTCCCGAGCCGCCGCTGCCGCCGCCGTCATCTCCGCCGGCACCGCCGCTGTCACCGGTGCTGCCGGGACTGCTGTCACTCGACTTTCCGGACGGCGCCGGCGCGGCCCCGGAATCCTTGCTGTCGCTGCCGCTGGAACAACCGGCGATGACCAGGGCTGCCGCCAAACCGGCCACCACGACGCTGGTCGTACGTACGAGCCTGTGCACTTCTCATTCCCCCTGGATCGCTGGATCGCGCTGGATCGAGTGGCGGACCGCTTTTGCTGATTCGAACTGGTCAAGTTAGCAGGGCACCGGATCGGGACCTCCTGCGTCTAACGGAGAAGGGGCGGGACTGCGGCACAGCTGTAGCGGAACGAACACCCCGCGTGCACGTGCATTTGCTCATGCAGCGGCATGTGAACACAGCTATGATCCAGCACAGTTGACAGCTGTACTTCCGCACTTCTTGTACTTCCCGGGAGCGACCTGTGCACCACCCGTACAACGGCATGGCGGCAACAGAGCTTCACGGGGTCGCCTGGCAGAAGAGTGAGCAGAGCAACTCGCAGGGCTCCTGCGTGGAGTTCGCCAGGCTGCCCGGCGGAGAGGTGGCGGTACGCAATTCACGCCACCCCGACGGTCCCGCCCTGGTCTACACCCCGGCCGAGATAGCAGCCATGCTGCACGGCGCCAAGGCCGGGGAGTTCGACCACCTCGTGGCGGACCACGAGACGGCCCACCAGGTCCCCTGAGGGATCTCCCGCAATTCCCGGCGGGACAGCCCTTAGTCGGCGGCCTGCAGACGGAACAGCGCCCACACCACCTTGCCGCGGAGCGTCCCGGCCAGCGGATGCCAGCCCCAGCTGTCGGCGAAGGAATCCACCAGGAAGAGCCCGCGGCCCGATTCGGCGGCGAAGTCACCCGCTGCGCCGGCGCTGGGACTCTGCTGGCTGGGGTCGCGCACCGCACAGACCAGCCGCGAGGTCCACCGCATCAGGTGCAGCCGGACCGGCGCATCCTCGGAACGCGGCGCATCGGCGGGCAGCGCATGCCGCAGCGCGTTGGTGACCAGTTCGGAAACGACCAGCGCGACATCGTCGAAACGTTCCGCGAGACCCCAGCCGGTCAGCGTCGACCTGGTGAAGTGTCTCGCCCCACGGACCGCCTCGAAGCGCGGCGGCAACGCACAGGAAGCAGAGCTGGACACAGCCGCGGGGTCGATGGGGGGAAGCCCCTGCCTTAACGGCTCGAGCATGGTCGATCCATTCATCCCCATGCGAGGCACTCCCGGGATTCGCGGCCGTGGTCGGCGTGCGGTGGTTCGAGAACGCAGGTGCGCGGGGACCATGGTTCCGAATGCGCAGGGCAGATGCAAGGGCAGATGCACGTGCACGCGCCGGACTTGCTCACGAGCGTGCCGTTCTGACTCTTTTCTTCCTTCGGCTGATTTTGTAGCTTTGCTCTTTCCGTAATCGATTGAGTACAGCCTGAAGCGTTTTGGTGGCAGACTGCGCCCCATATCGCGACCGGGGAGGGTTGAAAAGTGTCAGCAGGCGAGTCCTGGGGGTCATCGCAGACGTTGAGCCCCGGGGGAGGTTCCGTTGTTCGGCGCATCTTGCTGGGGTCACAGCTCCGGCGCCTGCGCGAATCACGGGGGATTACCCGCGAAGCGGCCGGCTACTCGATCCGCGCGTCCGAATCCAAGATCAGCCGCATGGAGTTGGGCCGGGTGAGTTTCAAGGCCAGGGATGTCGAGGATCTGCTCACGCTCTACGGAGTGGCCGACGACGCCGAGCGTGGTTCCCTGCTCGGGCTCGCCAAGGAGGCCAACCTGGCGGGCTGGTGGCACAGTTACGGCGATGTCCTGCCGGGCTGGTTCCAGACCTATGTCGGCCTCGAGGGCGCCGCCTCACTCATCCGCGTGTACGAAGTGCAGTTCGTGCACGGCCTGTTGCAGACCGAGGCCTATGCCCACGCGGTGGTCACCCGGGGCAATCCCAGGGCGTCGGCCGCGGACATCGACCGCCGCGTCGCGCTGCGCCTGGAGCGCCAGAAGGTGCTGGTCTCGGAGAGCGCGCCGCAGCTCCACGCGGTACTCGACGAGGCGGCGCTGCGCCGCCCCTACGGTGACCGGTCGGTGATGCGCGGGCAGTTGCAGCACCTGATCGAGATCTCCGAGCAGCCGAACGTCACGCTGCAGGTCATGCCCTTCGACTTCGGCGGGCACGCCGGCGAGAGCGGCGCCTTCACGCTGCTGCGTTTCCCCGAGTCGGACCTGTCCGACCTGGTCTACCTCGAGCAGTTGACAAGCGCGCTGTACCTGGACAAACCCGAAGAGGTGGGCCAGTACGAGCAGGTGATGGGGGAACTCCAGGGGGAGAGCCCCGACGGACCGGGCAGCCGGGACGTCCTCCGTGGTCTCCTCCAACTCACCTGACTCTTCAGTAGGATGACACCACATCAGTGGTCTGCACCCGCAGTAGCAGCACTAGGGGATGACATGTCCTTCTTCACCGAGCTGGCCCACCAGTACATCGACGGCGAGTGGCGGACCGGCAACGGTTCGTGGGACATCATCGACTTCAACCCCTACAACGGGGAGAAGCTGGCCTCGATCACGGTGGCGACGGTCGATGAGGTCGACCAGGCCTACCGTGCCGCCGAACGCGCACAGCAGTCCTGGGGCCTGACCAATCCCTACACGCGCAGGCTGGTCTTCGAGCGGGCGCTGCGTGTCGTCGACGAGCGCCAGGAAGAGATCGTCGGGGCGATCGGTGAGGAACTCGGCGGCACCCGGCTGAAGGCGCAGTACGAAGTACGGCTCGCGATGGAGTTCCTCCGTGAGGCGATACAGCTGGCGCTGCGCCCCGAGGGCCGGATCCTGCCGTCCCCGGTGGACGGCAAGGAGAACCGCGTCTATCGGCTGCCGGTGGGCGTCATCGGCGTCATCAGCCCCTTCAACTTCCCCTTCCTGGTCACCCTGAAGTCGGTCGCACCCGCTCTGGCGCTGGGCAACGCGGTGGTCATCAAGCCGAACCAGAACGCGCCGGTGGTCGGCGGCGGCCTGATCGCCAAGATCTTCGAGGACGCCGGGCTGCCGGCCGGGCTGCTGAACGTCCTGGTCACGGACATCGCGGAGATCGGTGACGCGCTCATCGAGCATCCGGTGCCCCAGGTGATCTCGTTCGCGGGCTCCGACCGGGTCGGCCGTCATGTCGCGGCTGTCGCCGGTAGTCATTTCAAGCGGGCCATCCTGGAACTCAGCGGCAACAGCGCCCTGGTGGTGCTGGACGACGCGGACCTCGACTACGCGGTGGACGCGGCCGTCTTCAGCCGCTTCGTGTACCAGGGACAGGTCTGTACGGCCGCCAACCGGATTCTGGTGGACCGCACCGTCGCGGCGAAGTTCACCGAGAAGTTCACCGAGCGGGTCTCCGCCCTGCGGACCGGCGATCCCACCGACCCGGAGACCGACATCGGTCCGGTGATCAACAGCTTCCAGGCGGAGGCCCTGACCGGTCTGGTGGACCAGGCCGTCGCGGAGGGCGCGACGGCACTCGTCCGTGGCACCACGCGCGGCAATCTGGTCGAGCCCACCATCCTGGCCGGACTGCCGGCCGACTCCCCGCTGCATCAGCAGGAGATCTTCGGTCCCGTGGCACTGCTGATCACCTTCGACGGTGAGGACGACGCCGTGCGGATGGCCAACGACGGCCCGTACGGACTGAGCGGCGCCGTGCACACCGGGAACGTCGAGCGGGGCGTGCGCTTCGCCAAGCGGATCGTCACGGGCATGATGCACGTCAACGACTCGACGATCCAGGACGAGCCGCTGGTGGCGTTCGGCGGAGAGAAGTACTCGGGGCTCGGGCGGCTGAACGGCGACTCGACGGTGGAGGCGTTCACCACCCAGAAGTGGATCTCCATCCAGCACGGGCGCACAGACTTCCCGTTCTGATATCGCGCTGACATGGAGAGATGGCCCCGCCGATCGGCCTTTACACGGCCACTCGGATGGCATTAACTAATACCAGAGCGCAGGAGCTCGGAGAGAAAAAAGAAAGAGATCCTGCGATCTGGGAGAGGTACCCGTAGTGGCCTAGCGGGGACCGTTCACGGTCGGGTTCACGCCCACGCAGGTTCGAATCCTGCCCTCTCCGCTCGATTTCTGGACACAAGCGCCGCAGCCGGGAAACCGGAGGCGGCGCTTCAGTGCTACCCGGCCGTATTTTCCGGTGCGCACTCATTCGACCGGCACCCGCGGAGTGTGATGTACCCCTCCATCAAGCCGATACCCCCCGTACGCTCCGTCACCCTCCACACGTGACAGCGACGGATGCCCTTGCGGAGTGTGCGCGAATTCCTTTGACGTCCCGATTTTGTCGCGCATTCAATCAATCGGATCTTATCCAGGTGAATGGCTCGCAGCGTGTGCCGCGTCCGTCGATGAAGCCCCGGACGGCCGCCTCCAGGTCGGGGAGGTAGTCGGGGACGGCGCCGCGTCGCACGGCCTGCTGGGCGGCGAGCCCGAGGAAGATCTCGGCGATCCGGAGCCACGAGCAGGAGGTGGGAGTGGAGTGCAGTGTCACGCGGGGATTCTTCGCCGGCCGGGCCCCCGCCTCACGGTGCCGGTGGAGGACGTGGCCGTCCACCACGACGTGCAGCCTCATCCGCGGGTGGGCCTTGGCCACCTGCTCGACGAAGGCCGGCATTCCGCTCCCGGCGAGCTGTTCGCCGCAGGCGGCCACGCAACTCCCGTACCCACCTGTCCCCTTCATCCCGGAGGTGCCCCCGCCGGCCTCATCCGCCCCGGCCTCCTCCACTCCCGCCTCATCCACGCAGACGACCACGGCCTTCTCCGACGGGGCCACATACAGGCCGACGACATCGCGGATCCGCGCTTCCAACTCCGGCTCCGTGGGGAACGTGAAGGTCTCCCCCCGGTGCGGCCGGACTCCCCACTTCCGCCAGACCTTGGCGACCGCCGAGAACGACACTCCCAGCTCCCCGCCCAGGACTCGCGACGACCAGTGGTCCACCCCCAGGTGGTCCGGCGGCCTGCCGTCCGCGGCGAGCGTCGCGACCAGCACCTCGACCTCGTCCACGCTTCCGGGCCGGCCCGAGCGCGGAAGGTCGACCAGCGCCCCGATCCCCGCGTTCTCGTAACGCTCGCGCCATTTGATCACCGTGGGGCGAGAGCACCCCAGCCGTGCGGCGATCCGGGTATTCGACGCCCCGTCCGCCGCCAGCAGCAGAATCCGTGCCCGCCGGACCAGGGCAGCCGGCGCCGTCGACATGCGCGTCAACTCCTCCAGACGAGATCGGTCACCTTCTCTGAGCCGTAACGCAGCAGTGTGCATGACCCCATTGTCGGCGAACGGCACCGTAAAGGTAATTCGCGCACGCACGACCGGACTCAGGGAGCCGTGCACAAACTCGAAGAAATGGAGTAGTACAGTCCGTAATTTCCTGCGCCCGCCGTGCCCCATGTCAATGTCGATGTCAGCGGGACGTCATAGTGCGGTCAGGATCGAGCCGTTATGGTGACGGTAGCGATGAAATGGAGCGCCGGACCGACGCCCCTGTCCATCTCGAACTGCATCGATCGTGAAGTCGAGGGCGTACTCAACGGAGTTCTGAAACAGTCACGGGGGAAGAGTGCTACGTTTCAAGGTCCTGGGACCGTTAGAGATCAACACGGCAGACCAGCAGATACAGGTACGGGGGGTGCTCCAGCGGAAGCTGCTCAGGGCACTCCTCATCAGATCGAGCGAGCTCGTACCGAGCGAGGCTCTGATCAACGAACTATGGGGAGAAGAACACCCGGAAAGGGTGGAAAACGCCCTCCAGGCGCACATCAGCCGGATCAGGCACCGGCTCTCCTCGCTGGAGCCCGAGCGGGAGAACCCACGGCTCCGCACGCACATCTCGGGGTACCAGCTGATCGTCTCCGAGGAGGAAGTCGACGCGGTCTGGTTCCTGACCAACCTGGAGCGCATCCGGGCCCGGCTGGACGACGATCTGCCGGCCGCGATCCGGGATCTGCGGGCGATTCTCGAGTCATGGCGCAGCCCGGTCCTCCCGGACGGCGAGGGCGGAACCATCTTCCAGGCCGCGGTGACGCAGTACGAGGAATCCCGGCTGCTGGCCGTCGAGACGCTCTTTGACGCGGAACTGCGAGTGGGCAACCACGCGGGCATCGTGGGAGAGTTGCGCGCCACGCTGGGCCGGGACCGGTTCCACGAGCGGTTCTGGCAGCAGCTCATGACCGCGCTCTACCGGTCGGGCCGGCAGTCCGAGGCCCTCACCGCGTATCAGCAACTGCGCCGTCGGCTCAACGACGAACTGGGCCTGGAACCCTCCCCGTCCACGAGCGCGTTCGAACAGGCCATCCTCGCCCACAACCCTCTGCTGAGCCTGTCGTCCGGCGTCGAGATCGCCACGGCGACCTCGGTCTCCGACCCGTCGGGCCCGCACGGGTGGACATCGGAACGCGAGATGGCCCGCCCCCTCTCGAGGAGCTGATCCTCCGAGCGCTCATCAGCGCATTCGGCCCGGCAGGCCGCGGCGGCACCACCAGGGTGCCCCCGGCCTGCGCCGGCTGTCATGGTACGCAAAGCCGACATCGAGCGATCCGAGGCGGCATGCTCATGGACACCGTCAAGTGGAAACTCAAGGTGCTGGGCCCGATGGAGATCGAAGGGCCTTCCGGAACCCACCACATGCAGAGCGCGGCACAAACGACCCTCCTGGTTCCGCTCATCGTCAACCGGCGCACAGTCGTCTCGGCGTCGACACTGGCGAACGAACTGTGGGGTGACAACCGTCCGAGACGTGCGGGCAACGCTCTGCACGCGCACATCAGCAGGCTTCGCAAGTGCTTCAGAGAAGTGGAACCGGGCCGTTCGAAAGGCCGGCTCAGGTCCGAGCCCACCGGTTATCACCTCGCCGTGGAGGATGAGGAGCTGGACGGCGAGCTGTTCGTCCGCGCCGTGCACGAGGCACAGAACTCCTCCGGTATCTGCCACCCTGCCGAGACCAGTGTGCGTATGCGCCGTGCCTTGTCCGCCTGGCGCGGACCGGTCTTCGGCGGTATCACCGGCGGAACGACCTGCCGGACCGAGGCGGCCCGTTATGAGAGTGCCAAGTTGCGGGCGTACGAGATCCTCTTCGACTCCGAACTCGCCCTGGGCCGACACGCCCTGATCATCGGTGAGCTCAGCGCCCTGGTGGACGGCAGCACACTGCCGCGGGAGCGGCTGTGCGCCGAGCTCATGGTCGCTCTCTACCGGTGCGGTCGCCAGGCGGAGGCGCTCCGGGTCTACCAACGGGTGCGGGCCAGGACCATGGAGGCCGCCGGGTGTCAGCCGTCCGCCGGCCTGCGCAAGTGCGAGCGGGCCATCCTGGAGCACGACCCCGCCCTGGACACCGTGGCCTCCGGCTTCGTGGAGATCTGCTGACCGGGCCACCCCACCGACGGCACGCCGGGCGAGCGGTTCAGGCCGGCCGGTTCGCCGCCTGCCGGAAGACGTCCGCGGTGTGCTCGTCGGCCGGGTGGAAGGTCTCCAGGGACAGCTCGGCGACCGTGATGTCCGTGGAAGCGCCGAAGGTGGTGACCGTACTGAACAAACGCAGCTCGGTACCGAGCGCGCGCACGTGCAGAAGGGTCACCACCTCGTCGAGGTTCTCCGGCTCGCCTTCGACGCCGGGGTAGCCGGACACCTCCTCGTACAGGCGGCGCAGGGCCGGCCGGCCTGAGTGGATGACCTGGCGGTGCAGCCGCCCCAGCATGTGCTGACGGAACTGGCCGGAGTTCACCATCATCCCCGCCAGGCCGTCCGGATGCAGCGTCAGCCGCATCAGGTTGACCGGGGGCTTGCGCAGGTGCTCCGGCAGTTCGCGGGCGAGCAGCCGGGCCCCGCCGTTCATCGTGACGATGTTCTCGTCGGCGTCCAGGGCGAGCGCGGGAAACGGCTCGTGGGCGCTGAAGAGCCGGTCCACCATCGCCCGGATCGCCGTCATCCTGGAGGCGTCGAACGCGGACTCCTCGAAAACCGGCGCGTAACCCGCGGCGACCAGCAAGGTGTTGCGGTTGCGCTCCGGAATCTCCAGATGTTCGGCCAGCCGCAGCAGCAGCGGACGGCTGGGCTGCGCCCGGCCGGTTTCCACGAAGCTGACATGGCGTGCGGAGACCCCCGCCTGCTGGGCCAGCTCGAGCTGGCTCAGCCGGCGGCGGTGCCGCCACTCGCGAAGGAGTGGTCCGACTCCCGTCGGTTGCTCAACTGCTGTGGTCACGACCGTCATGCTAGAGGGCCGAGGTGCTTTCTGAAAGCCTGACAGGGGCCTGCCGGGCGGGTGGGCACGGGGCCGGAGGCGCAGGTCGTGCGGTGCCTCATCGGGAGGCCGCACGCCTGATGTGCCGGACCAGGTCGGAGGTCACGCCGATGGTGTTGTCGATGTCGTTCATGTAGAAGTGGTCGCCGGGAAACTCGGAATTGCCCAGGTAGCTGCTGGTGCGGTCCACCCAGGACGCCATCGCCCCACGCTCCATGAGCTGGTCCGCGTTGCCGCTGTAACTGACGACCGGGCAGCTGACCGCCGCTCCGTCGTCCAGGTAGCTGGCCACCACCGCGAGGTCGGCACGCATGGCCGGGATGATCATCTCGAGCGCCTTCGGATCGCCCATGATCTCGGCCGGCACCGAGCCGAGATCGCGGATCCACCCCTTGAGCTCCTCGATCGGCATGTAGGCCTGCTCCAGGGTCGGGGTCTTGAAGTCCTTGGGCGCCCACCCCGAAACCCCGACGATCACCGGCCCCGGCCGGCCGCTCTTCTCCAGCGCGATGGCAAGGCGGTAGGCCAGCTGCGCGCCCATGCAGTGCCCGAAGAAGGCGTAGGGGCGGTCGTCGAGCTCCTGGACGATGGCGTCCTGGAGGGCCTCGACGAGCGGCTCCATCTCAGTGAACGTTTCCTCGGTGGCACGGTCCTGACGTCCCGGCAGCTGCACGCAGTGGTGTGCGATGTCGGCCGGCAGCAGCTCGGGCCACTCCTTGTAGATGGACGCCCCGCTGCCCGCGTGCGGGAACAGGAAGAGCCGCAGCGCGGTGTCCTGGCCGGCCTCGCTGGGCTGGAACCAAAGGCTCGACGGGGAAGTGTCGCGGTCGGTCATCGCAAGGTTTTCCTCACTGGAAGGGAAGCGGGACGGATCGTGCGGCGTGCACAGGTCAGGCCGGCCGCGTGGCGCGGAGCACGGGTAGAACCTCATCGGCGATCTGCCGGAGGCGGGGACGCGGGTCAAGCGAACCGATACGGATCACCAGATGGCGCGCGCCGGCCTCGACGTACCCGGCCAGCCACTCGGCGCACTCGCCGGGATCGCCCCAGCCGTAGGCCTGCACCGTGTTCATCAGTGCGAGCGAGCGGCCGTAGTAGCCCTGTACGTAACGGTCGAGCGCGGTCTCGGCGCGGCCTCGGTCCGCGTCGACGGCGAGCGTGGCGTACAGGCCCGGAGTGACGGCGTGCGGCGCCCTGCCCTCCTGTGCGGCCAGTTCGGTGATCCGGTCCCAGGCCACTCGGTATGCCTTGGCGTCGGGCAGGAACGGCAGCCAGCCGTCGTAGAGCCGTGCCACCCGGGCGAGCACCCGGGGGGTGTCGCTGCTCGCCAGCCACAGGGGCGGTCCGCCGGGCGTGGCGGGCGGCGGCAGCCGGTCCACGCCGTCGATCTGCCAGTACCGGCCGGTGAAGTCCGCGGGGCCGTCGGCAGCGTCGGACCGCCACGCCTGCCGCCACAGCCGTACGGTCTCGTCCAGTCGGCCGACCCGGCTCTCGAACGGCACCCCCACGGCGGCGAACTCAGCCGCGGACTCGGGCACCGGGAACCCCGCTCCGAGCCCGAGGCTCAGCCGGCCGCCGGTGGTGTGGTCCAGGCTGGCGGCCATGGCCGCGCCGATCAGGGGGTGGCGCAGCGTCGCGGTGAGCGCGGCGGTGCCCAGCCCGATGGTCTGCGTGACGGCGCCCACCGCGGCCAGCACGACCAGCGGATCGAGCCGCGGCCTGGCGGTGAGCGAGTCGCCCGCCCACACCGAGTCGAAGCCCAGGTCCTCCGCCTCGCGGGCGAATTCGAGCAGCGGCGCGATGGTGTAGTCACCGGTCACGGCCATTTCCCTGGTGGGCAGGAGAACGCCGACGCGCAGCGGTGGTGGTGAGGGTTCGACGGGCGGCATCCAGGGCTCCTTCTGGGGGTTCGCTGCTTCGGGGGTGCGGGTGCCGGGCTTCCGCGACCGCCCGGCACGCCCGTCAGGGACGGGACTGCTGATGGCCGTGCCGGTCGCGCAGGATCCGGCGCAGCACCTTGCCCGACGGGTTGCGCGGGAGTTCGTTCACGAAGACGTAGCCGGAGGGAATCTTGTAGTCGGCGATCCGGCCGCGCAGGTGAAGCATCAGCTCGCGGGGAGTGGCCCGGGCGCCGGGGGCGAGCACCACACAGGCCCGCACCGACTCGCCCCACTGCGGGTCAGGGACGCCGATGACCGAGCTCTCGGCCACGGCCGGGTGCTGGTCGAGTGCGCCCTCGACCTCGGCGGGGTAGATGTTCTGCCCGGCCATGATGATGGTGTCGTTGATCCGGTCGCGCAGGAAGAGATAGCCCTGCTCGTCCAGATAGCCGGCGTCGCCCATCAGCAGCCAGCCGTCCACCAGCGTCCGCTCGGTCTCCTCCGGCATGCCCCAGTACCCGATCATCCGGGCCCCGGTCCTGATGCACACCTGCCCGATCTCGCCGGCCGGCAGCGGCCGGCCGTCCCGGTCGACGATCCGCAGCGCGCTTCCGGGGCAGGCCCGTCCCGCGCTGCGGAGCACCGGGCTTCCGGCGTAGTGGTCGGCCGGCGGCAGCATGGTGGCCACGCTGCCGCTCTCGGTGCTGGCATAGACCTGCGCGAACTGGCAGTCCATCACTTCGACGCATGCGTCGAGCAGCGCCTCGGGCATCGGGGCGGCCCCGTAGGCCACCTTGCGCAGCGACCGGAAGGCGGTACGGCGGGACCTCGACTCGGAGAGCATCAGGTGGAGCATCGCCGGTGCTGCGAAGGTGATCGTGACGCCGTACCGCTCCACGAGCCGTACCGCCTCCTCGGCCACGAACATCGGCATGACCACGTTCGGGATGCCGGAGATGAAACTGTGCATGAACCAGGCCATGCCGGCCACGTACGAACCGGGGAAGGAGACCAGGCTGACGTCGTCGGGCAGCCAGTCGAACCAGTCGGCGCCCTCCCGCTCCATGGCCTCGATGAACGAGAAGAAACTGCGGTGGGCGAGCACCACCCCCTTGGGCAGGCCGGTGGTCCCACTGGTGTAGACCTGCAGGACCGCGTCGTCGGTGCCGGTCCCCGGTGCCAGGTCCGCTGTCCCGGCACCGGCCCGCCACCGGGTGAAACCGTCGTCGCCGGCCGGTTCCAGGTCTGCGCGGGCATCCAGGATGACGATGGCTTTCAGCCCTGGCAGCACCTCTGCCACCTGCGAGGCGACCGGCAGGAACTCCGGCTCCACGAAGGCCAGCCGGGCGCCGGAGTCGCGCAGGATGTGGTCGACCTCGACCGCGGACAGCCGCCAGTTGACCGGCACCAGGACGGTGCCGCTCTTGGCGCAGGCGAGCGCGATCTCGAAGTAGAGCGCGCTGTCCTTGCCGAAGTAGGCGACCCGGTCGCCGCGGGTCAGACCGGCCCGCAGCAGCGCGTGCGCGGTCCGGTTGCTCTCCCGGTGCAGCTCGCCGAACGTGGTGCGCCGGTCCTCGTGGATGACGGCCGTCAGGCCGGGGCGGACCGCGGCGTGCAGGGCGGCGGCGGCGTGCAGGGTCGAAGGCGCCGGGTGCGGGGCCGGAGCCCCGGCAGGGGGCGGCGCGGCGGCCTCCGGCTCGTTCAGCATCTCGTTCATGAACTCTCATCCGGTCTCGGGGCGGGTGGCGTTACGGCCGTGGCGAGGACGGTCACGCCGGGGTCGGGACGAGCTGGGTGTCGAGGAACTCGGAGAGCTGTTCGGCGCTCGGGTGGTCGAAGACCACCGAGGCCGGCAACGGCGTCCGGAAGGCCGACTCCAGGGCGTTGCGCAACTCCAGGGCGACCAGCGAGTCCAGGCCCAGCTGGCCGAACTCCACGTCCGAGTCGACGGAGTCCGGGTCCTCGATGTACAGCACGGCTGCCACCTTGACCCGGACGAACTCGTCGATCGCCACAAGGCGTTCGGCACGGGGCCTGCCGCGCAGCGAGTCGATGTCCAGCGCGCGGACCGCCCCCTCCTCCGGCACGTACAGGTAGTCGTACAGCGCGTTGGGGACGGGTTTGGCGGGCACGAAACGTTCCCAGTCGCACTCGCCGGCGCCGATCTGCACCACCGGGCCGCCCAGCAGCGCGGCCAGTGCCCGCATGCCCTTCGCCGGGGGGAAGAACCGGATGCCCTGCTCCAGCCAGGCGTTGACGACCTGCTCGTTGAGCCGGGCGGACATGCCGACCTCCGACCACGGACCCCAGTTGACGCTGAGCGCCGGCAGGCCGCGGGCGGCCCGCCAGTGCATGAGGTGGTCCATGAAGGAGTTGGCAGCGGCGTAGTTCGACTGTGTCGCGCCGCCGAGGACCGCCGCGGCGGACGAATAGCAGACGAAGAAGTCCAGCTCGGGGAAGGACATGGCGGCCTCGTGCAGCAGCCAGGTGCCGTACACCTTGGGACGGAAGACCGTATCGAAGGTCTCCCAGGACTGGGCGGAGACCGCGCCGTCGGCCAGCACGCCGGCCGCGTGGAAGATCCCGCCGAGGGGGTGGGGGGCGGCCAGCAGACCGGCGGTCAGACCGGCCATGTCCTGCGGGTCGCAGATGTCGGCCTTGACACAGGTCACCTCGGCCAGTCCGTCCAGTTCCGCCTTCAGGTGCGCGACGTCGGCGGCCGGGGCTCCGCGCCGGCCGACCAGTGTCAGGTGCCGGGCACCGAGGTCGACCAGTTTGCGGGCGGTGACCAGACCGATCGCGCCGAGGCCACCGGTGATCAGGTAGGTGCGGTCCGGGCGGACCGTGGCTGCCGTCGGGCTCGGGGTGACCTCGCTGGGCGCGAGCCGTCGGACGTACCGCGTGCCACCACGGTAGGCGACCTGGAACTCGTCGCTGCTGCCGCCGCGCAGCTCGTCCAGCAGACGGGCGGCGCCCGTGCCGTCGCCCGGCAGGTCGACCAGGGTCGGCCGGAGCGTCGGCGACTCGTTGAGCAGTACGTGGCCGAACCCCCACAGCGAAGCGGCCGCCAGGTGCTCTCCGGAACCGGCCTCGTCGCCGGGCAGCCACTGTCCGCGCTCGGTGACCAGGTACAGCCGTTGGTCGCGGCCGAAGCCCTCGTCCTCCAGCGCCGCAACCAGCTTCAGCAGGTCGCTGTAGTTCGCCTCGCTCTCGGCTCGCAGCCGGTCCACAGGGGAATCGGCGGCGTCGTTCGCGGCGTCGGGGCGCCAGAACCAGCACAGGTCGGTCGGCCGCCACTCCCGCATGAGCCGTACCGCCTGCTCGACGCTGTCGGCGAAGGAGACCCACGTACCGGCCGGCAGCTCGCCCTCGGCGGGGAAGCGGCCCGGGTCCCCGTGCATCACCAGGACATGCCGCTCACCGGGCTGCTCCTCACCGGCCGCTCCGACGGTGCCGGTGGTGCCGGCGGTGCCGGCGGTGCCGGCGGTGCCGGTGGTGCCGGTGGTTCCGGTAGCCGCGGAGGGGGCACCGCCCACCTCGGCGGCATCGCTCAGCACCTCGGCCGGCTGCTCCACCCACTGCTGCTCGTGGAACCAGTGCCTGCGGGCCGCTGACGGGTCGGCCGAGGGAGCGAACCGCAACCCCAGCACCTCGAACACCGGCTCGTCCCCCTCCAGGGCGAGCAGGTCGGCGGCCGGGCCGCCGTCCGCGTCCGGCCCCGGGCGCAGCAGCACCCGCAGGCTGCCGGACCTGGGCTTGCGGTGGAACCGGAAGGCGTCCGCGCCGGTAGCTACGAGCCGGGGCCCCTCGTCGGTGACGGCCGGCAGCAGCCGCAGCGCGCTCTCCAGCGCGGGCGGTGGCAGGAATTCCAGTGCGTCCGTGGGCAGTCCGGACACCTCACCGACGACCAGACCGGAGCCGTACCGGGCGGCGTGCGCCAGCTTGCGGAACGACCCGCCGTGCTCGGTTCCGGTCGCGGACAGACTGCTGTACAACTCGTCGGAGCCGCGCTCCTCGGCCGGCCTGCCCGACATCCCCTCCAGCGCGGTCAGTTCGTCTGCGGCTGCCCCCAGCGCGGTGGCCCGGGCGTCAGCGGCCCGCGGCGCGGACACGGCGGCCGCAGCGTGCCGGACCTCGCCTTCGCCGGTCAGGGTGACCAGTTCGAGCGCAGCGCCACCGTCAGGAGACAGGACGGCCCGGGTACGAACCTCGGCCGTCTCCTCATCGGCGAGCACCAGCGGTTCCTCGAACACGAGGCCGGTCATCGGGCGGCGTGCCTCACCAAAGACGGTGTCCTGGAGCGCGAGGAACGCCTCGATGTGAGCCGAGACCGGCACGGTGATGCGGCCGCCGACGACGTGGTCGGCCAGGTAGGACAGCCCCTCGGCCGACAGCTGGAGTGCGAACTCCCGTACGCCGGACGCGATCTGCTCCGGTGTACTCACCTCCTGACCGAGCAGCGGGTGCTGGAAGCCGCCGATCCCGCGGGCGCCACGGTGCCGGTTGCCGTCGTTGGGCATCCAGTACCGCTTGCGGTCGAACACATAGTTCGGCAGCGGCACTTTGCGGCCCTCGCGCCCCGCGTGAAAGGCCGTCCACGACACCGCGAGACCCTCGCCGTACATCTGGGCGACCGCGCGCAGGATGGTGGAACTGTCCCGGTCCGACGCGGACAGGCTGCGCAGCCAGCTGTGGTTCTGTACGGCGACGCTCTGCCTGGCCAGCGAGGTCAGTGCCGAGGACGGGCCGATCTCGACGAAGACGTGGTCACCGCGGTGCTCCAGGGCGGTCATGCCGTCCTCGAACAGCACGGGTTCGCTGATGTGCCGGGCCCAGTAGTCGGCGTTGGAGACCACGCCGGGCTTCGCCGGCTCGCCGGTGACGTTGGATATCAGCGTGATCCGCGGCTCCTTGAAGCGGATCGAGGAGATCGCCTCCCGGAAGGCGTCCCCGGCCTCCGTCATCAGAGGTGAGTGGAAGGCGTGCGACACGGTCAGTTGCTTGACCTGGACGCCGCGCTCCTCCAGCAGCCGGGTCACCTCCGCCAGGGACTCCACCCCGCCCGACACGACGCACTGGCGCGGTGAGTTGACCGCGCCGATCGCCAGGTCGGAGTAGTTCTCCACCAGTGGCTGCACCGCCGACACCGGGGCGCTTGCCGCCGCCATACCGCCCGGCGCGGTCACCGACTGCATCAGCTTGGCGCGCACCGCGACCAGTTCGACTGCCTCGTCGAGGGTGAAGACCTCCGCCACGGTGGCGGCGGTCACCTCGCCGATGCTGTGTCCGATCACCGAGTTGGGCCGCACGCCCCACGACATCCACAGCTTCGCGAGGGCGTACTCCAGGGTGAACAGCGCCGGCTGCGTGTAGAGGGTCCGGTGGATGTCCTCGGTGTTCGGGTCGGTGCCCAGGATCATCGCCTTCACCGACCGGTCCAGCAGCGGCTGGAAGAGCCGGTCGCAGGTGTCGACGTACTCGCGGAAGACCGGGAAGCGGTCGTAGAGCGGGGCGCCCATGCCCGGGTACTGCGCGCCCTGACCGCTGAACAGGAAGGACACCTTACGGGCCCGCCGGGAGCGGCTGCGGCCCCCGCCGCGGTCCTGCTCCAGGAATTTGTCCAGCTGGGACCGGAGCTGCTCCCGGTCGCCGACCACGGCCGCCATCCGTACGGTGAAGTGGCTCCGCCCGACGTTGCCGGTGTAACACAGGTCGCCCAGCGCGGTTCCGGGATGCTCGTCGAGGAACTCGGTGTAGCGCTCGACCTGGCGGCGCAGTGACCTCTTGGTGCGGGCGGAGAGCGTGAAGACATGCTCCCGCTCCTGCTCCTGCTCCCGCTCCTGCCCCTGCCCCTGCCCCTGCCCCTGCCCCTGCTGAGGCTCCGCAACGTCGGCGGCCGGAGCCCGCAGCAGTGGTGGCGCCTCCTCCAGTACGGCTGCCGCGATCGTCCCGGCGAAGCCGAAGCTGTTGACCACGGCGCGGCGGGTCGGCGCCTCCCAGGGCTGGACACCGGTGGGCACGGTGACCGGGTAGGCACTCCACGGAATGCGCGGCGACGGCGTGTTGAGGTTCAGGTGGGGGAAGACCACGCCCTCACGGAACTGGAGCAGCGTCTTGATCACGCCGACGATCCCGGACGCGGGTTCCATGTGGCCCAGGTTGGTCTTCACCGAACCGACCACCAGAGGATTCTCCTTGGTGTGCGAGTCGGCGAAGACGTCGTTGATGGCGCCCATCTCGATCGGGTCCCCGAGCGGGGTGCCGGTGCCGTGCGCCTCGACGTAACTGATGTCGGCCGGCTTCAGCCGGGCGTTGGCGAGCGCCGACCGGATGACCCCCTCCTGCGCGATGCCGTTGGGCACGGTGAGCCCCGCGCTGTCGCCGTCCTGGCCGACCGCGGAGCCGCGGACCAGTCCCAGCACGGTGTCGCCGTCGCGTTTGGCGGCCGACAGCCGCTTCAACACGAGGACCCCGCAGCCCTCCGCGCGCACGTAGCCGTCGGCCGCCTCGTCGAAGGTCTTGCACTGGGCGTCCGGCGCGAGCATGTTCGCGTGCGAGAAGGTGACGAAGACCCTCGGATGGTGAATGGCGTTGACGCCGGCCGCCAGCGCGACCTCGCACTCGCCGCGGCGCAGGCCCTCGACCGCGAGGTGCAGTGCGGTCAGTGCCGAGGCGCACGCGGTGTCCACGCTCATGCAGGGACCGTGCAGGCCGAGGAAGTACGACAGCCGGCCGGACAGCGGGAAGGCGGTGGTGCCCGAAGCGAGGTGGCCGTCCAGGTCCTCGTAGGCCAGATCGGTCATCTCCAGGGCGTAGTCCACCGAACTCGCGCCCACATACACCCCGCCGTTGCCGTTGCGCAGTGTGGTGGGGTTGATGTTGGCGCTCTCCAGCGCCTCCCAGGCGGTCTCCAGCAGCAGGCGCTGCTGGGGGTCGACGTACTGGGCCTCCTTGGGCGATATGTTGAAGAACTGGGCGTCGAACTTGTCGACCTGGTCCAGGAATCCCCCGCCGATGGTCTTGATCCGTCCCTGCTCGGTCTCCTCGTCGGCGGCGAACGCCGCGACGTCCCAGCGGTCCTCGGGGACCGGGCCGATCCCGGACCGTCCTTCGCGCAGGAAGTCGGCGAATCCGTCAAGGTCGGTGTTGCCGCCCGGGAAGCGCAGGCCGACGCCCACCACGGCGATCGGTTCGTACTTCTCCAGCAGCAGTTCGCGGATCCGGCCACGCTGCTGCTGGATGGTGTCCAGGGCCGAGCTGAGCCGGTCGTCGCCCGATCCGCTCATCCGGGCGTCCTCGGGTCCGGGGCTCGCTGTCATCACGCTGCTTCCTTTCGCCTCCCGCGGCGGGAGTCCTTGGGTCACGGCCGGTACAGCTCGTCGAGCAGGTCGGTCCACAGCCCCTCGTCCGGGACCGCGCCGGCCTCGGGGCCGTCGGCCGGATCGTCGAAGACGTCCGCCAGGGCCTCCTCCACGAGGTGGTTCATCAGCTTCTCGACGGTGGGGCTGTTGAACAGCCGGTTCGCGCTGATCACGCAGTCCAGCAGCGTCTCCAGACGCTGCCGGACCTCGGTGAGCCGCAGCGAGGTGAGCCCGATGTCGAAGAAGTTGTCCCGCAGCGGAAGTTCCTCCGCTTCCGTCATGAGCAGGGCGGCCTTGAACTCGGCCACGACGACGGCCTCCAGCGCCTCCCGGCGTTCGGAGAGCGGCAGCTCCCGCAGTTGTCCGGTGATCGACGTGCTCTCAGTCATCGCAACCCGTTTCGCTCGGACGCCGAAGACGCATTTTCCGTAGGTATTCAGTGGAAACGAATTCAAGCAACCCGGGCTGACCCGAACCTGACGGCCGCCTGATACGCGGCGGCCGATGCTTGGGCATGCCCGCGCATTACCCGAGAAGTAATTGACCGGCGTGCCGGAGGCTGGCACGTTCGGAGGGTGAAAATCGACCTGGCCATCCCGGATCCCAGCGCGAACACGATTCCCGAGGAGGACGGAAAATGACGGCTGAAGCGACCGCGGCCCCGTCGGTCGACGCGGACCGGTCGGCACCGGGCTCGGCCACGCTGCTGGTGGTCCTGCTGCCGGTCTTCATGGTCTCCCTGGACTTCTTCATCGTGAACGTCGCGGTGCCCTCGATCACGAAGGACCTGCACGCCGGCTCGGCGGCGATCCAGTTCCTGGTGGCGGGGTACGGCCTCGCCTACGCGGTGATGCTGATCACCGGAGGCCGGCTCGGCGACATCGTCGGACGCCGGCGGATGTACGTCATCGGTCTCGTTCTGTTCACGGCGGCCTCGTTGCTGTGCGGCGTCGCGCCCAACTCGGGTTCACTGATCGTCGGCCGCATCCTGCAGGGGCTCGCCGCGGCGCTGATGTCGCCCCAGGCCCTGGCGTTCGTCAACCTCCTGTTCACCGGAGCCGCGAGGGCGAAAGCGTTCGCCTTCTACGGACTCGCGATCGGACTCGGCGGTGTCCTCGGTCAACTGGTCGGTGGCATCCTCATCCAGGCGGACATCGCCGGTCTGGGCTGGCGGTCCTGCTTCCTGATCAACCTGCCGTTCGGGATCGTCGCTCTGGTGGCGCTGCCCAGGCTGGTGGGCGAATCGAAGGCGCCCGGCCGCTCGCGCCTGGACCTGGTGGGTTCGCTGCTGCTGGCCATGGGCCTGACCGCCGTGGTGCTGCCCCTGGTCGAGGGCCGCCAGCAGCACTGGCCGCTGTGGTCATGGGTGCTGCTCGGCGCGGCGGCGCCACTGCTCGCGCTGTTCGCGGTCTACCAGCACCTGATGCAGAAGCGCGGCGGTTCACCGCTGATCACCCTCGCGCTGTTCCGCGAGCGGTCCTTCACCGTGGGCATCCTCACCGAGCTGATCTACTTCTCCTCCTCGGCGTCCTTCTTCCTGATCCTGGCCATCTACCTTCAGCAGGGCTGTGGCCTCGACGCGCTGGAGGCGGGCCTGCTGGCCCTGCCGATCGGGCTCGGCTTCCTGATCAGCTCGATCTACGCCTCGAAGCTGGCCGCCAAGCTCGGCCGTCAGGTGCTGGCGATCGGGGCCGCTGTCCAGATCGTCGGCCTGATCGCACTGCATCTGCTGGTCTCGCACGTCGGCGTCGACGGCCCGCTCGCCGAACTGGCACCGGCCCTGTTCGTCTACGGCGTCGGATCCGGACTGGTGATGGCGCCGCTGGTGTCCGTGGTGCTCTCCCGGGTCTCCCCACAGCACGCGGGCGCCGGCTCGGGCGCGCTGTCCACAGCGCTTCAGGTGGGCAACTCGCTCGGGGTGGCCGTCATCGGCATCATCTTCTACGGCAAGCTCGACCACGCCTCGCCGACCGCGGGCCCCGGCGTCTTCGGCACCGCCTTCAACTCGGCTCTGGTGTGGCTGACGCTCTTCAGCGGGGCCGTGGTGATCCTGGTGCAGTTCCTGCCGGGCAGCCGCGCCGAGCAGTCCACCTGACCGGCAGCCGTTCCTCCCCGTACCGGCTGCGCACCACAACGAGGCGGCCGGCCACCCGATCGGGTCGGAGAGGTGCCCCGATCCGGTGTACGGGGCCCTGAGCAGCAGGAGCACCAGGGTGGCCGCGGTCAGCGTGAGCCAGCCGCGGACGACG
>NZ_JBFBAL010000017.1:0-100787 GCF_040682175.1 Streptomyces sp. NPDC051320 | reverse complement strand
CCCCAGATCCCGGGCGAGCGGTGCCAGCGACCAGCCGTCGGCCGCGATGTGGTGCAGCACCAGCACCAGCACATGCCGCCGGGCGCTCAGTCGCAGCAGCCGCACCCGGACGGCGGCATCCCGCGATAAGTCGAAGACCTCACCCGTTGCACGTCGAATCGTTTCTTCCGACCAGCGCTCGATGTGGTCGAGGTCCGAGCCGGCCGGCGGCGCCTCGATGCTCAGGCCGATCGGACCACGCGACTCCGGCGCGCTGTGTACGTGCTGCAGCGGTACCCCGTCCTCCTCCACGAAGACGGTACGCAGGGTTTCGTGGCGTTCGACGACGTCGGCGAACGCCGCTCGCAGTGCTCGGACATCGAGTGGTCCGTCGAAGTCCAGCACGAGGGGAATGTTGTATGTCGCACTGGGCCCTTCGAGCCGACTGAGGAACCACAGGCGTTGCTGGGCGAAGGACAGCGGAAGGAGCGCCGGGCGCGTCTCCTGAACGAGGCGGGCCCGTGCCTGGTCGGCGACGTGGAGCCGCGCTGCCAGCTCTGCTGGGGTGGGGTGCTCGAAGAGCGTGCGGATCTCCAGTTCGACGCCCAGGGCTGAGCGGACGCGGCTGACCAACCGGGTAGCGAGCAAGGAATGCCCACCGAGAGCGAAGAAGTTGTCATGGACCGAGACCCGGTCCCGACCGAGGACATCGGCGAAGAGTCCGCAGAGGATTTCCTCCTCCGCGCTTCGTGGACCCCGCCCGCCATCACCACCAGCGATGTCCGGAGCAGGTAGCGCGCGGCGGTCCACCTTCCCGTTCGGGGTCAACGGCAGCGCTTCCAGTACGACGAACGCCGACGGAACCATGTACTCCGGAAGTACCCGGGCGATTCCTGTGGCCAGTTCCGTCTGCTCCAGAACCTTGTTGGCCGCCGGCACCACATACGCCACCAGCCGACGGTCACCCGCCAGGTCCTCCCGGACCACCACGCAGGCCGAAGCCACGGAGGGCGCAGCCATGAGTACGCCTTCGACTTCGCCGGGCTCGATGCGATAGCCGCGGAGCTTCACCTGGCCGTCGGCGCGGGCAATATATTCGAGTTCCCCCTGAGTGTTCCACCGGACGAGGTCCCCGGTGCGGTACATGCGCCCACCGGACACGTCGAAAGGATCAGCGAGGAAACGGGTGGACGTCAGGCCCGGCCGCCCCACGTACCCGCGCGCCACACGGCCGGCCACATAGAGCTCACCCACTACGCCCTGAGGCACCAGTCCCAGGCCCGCATCGAGCACATAGACGTGCATGCCATCCAAGGCGCGACCGATAGCAGGCGACCCTGCCGGTCCGTCCGCGGTCACGGTGAACCGGGTGGCGAAAGTTGTCGTTTCGGTCGGTCCGTACACGTGCAGCACATGGGTGTCGGGCAGGAGAGCGGCGACCTGCTGCATTCCCCCGGGCGTCGCCAACTCGCCGCCTGCACAGACCACGCGCACGCCGGTCAGGGCATCGGACCCCGTCTCGGCGATGACGTTGAACAGCGCGGTGGTCATGAACAGCGCGGTAACGCCCTCCGCGGTGACGACCTCCCGCAGCACGTGGGGTTCCAGCTGGCCCCGAGGTGCGACGACGATCCGTCCACCGCCGAGCAGCGGGACCCAGATCTCGAAGGTGGAGGCGTCAAATACGTAGGCCGAGTGCATCAGTACCGCGTCGGCCGTGTCTCGCCAAGCGGAATCGGCGGCCAATGCGACGACGTCGGCATGCGAGACTCCAACGCCCTTGGGCACACCCGTCGACCCCGACGTGAACATCACATACGCCAACCGATCACCGCCCATCGGCGACGGTAGGACGCCCTGCTTCTCCGGGGCACCCGCGATGACCCGGCCCACGGCATCAACGACAACCACGGGGACCCGTCCCCGCATCTCCTCCACCCACGCGTGCCCTGCTCCGCCCTCATCCACCACGAGCGCGCGAAGATCCGTAACAGCCGCCGCCTGTCGCAGTCTTTCGTCCGGCCAACGCCCGTCCAGCGGCACATAAACGCCTCCGGACCGGACGACGGCCAGCGAGGCCGTCACCACACCCGCCGACCGATCCATCAGCACACCGACGCAGCCTTCGCCGCGAACGCCCAAGCCCACCAGACACCGGCCCAGATCAGCCGAGACTTCGTCCAGCGCGCTGTAGGTCAGCCCGGCGCCGCTACCGGATACGGCCACCGCCTCCGGCGTCGCAGCCGCCCACACAGCGAACACATCCTGCAGGCAGGCGGCGTCAGACGATTCAGTGCGAGGCGCAGCCAGGACGGCGCCCCGGCCCCGGTCGAGAATGGACGTAGCGGCCGAATCGTCGAACGCCCGCACAAGTGACAGGGGAGAGTCGAGGTCAGATCGGGCGAACTCCTTGATGAGAGCGGTCATACTCTGCTGGTACGGAAGGGCATCGTCGGAGTGGTAGAGGTCCCGGTTCACGTCGAAACCGATCAGCGGCCCTGTCTGCTCCGAGCGTTCGGAGATGAACACCGAGACGTCGTCGACCGGCCCGATCGACAGGGCTCGTGACATGCCGGAGCTCCCGGCGAAGTCGAGATCGTACTCATAGGGCATGACGTTCACGACAACGTCGGAGAACACCCCGTTCTCACCGGTGATCCTGAGGTCACGGGCGAGTTGTTCTCTGGAATAACGGCGGTGCCGGAGCGCCAGTCGCATCTCCGTCGAGACGGCCCGGAGCAGGTTTTCGACGGTCATGCCCGGAGTGAGCCGGATGCGCAAGAGGAGGATGTTGGCCGTCATGCCGACGGTCCGAAGCAGGCTGCCGCGGCGGCCGTTCGAAGCCAGTCCGATGGTGACGTCGCGAGAGCCGGTGACGCGACCCAGAAAGGCCGCGACCGCGCTGACGAAGACGACCGGCCAGGTGGTCCGTGCCTCGGAGGCCAGCCTGCGGAGGCCGCCCATGACGTGCGGCGGAAGGACCTCGCCACCATGCAGATGGGCGCCGGGAGGCGAAGCCTGCTCACCCGCGCCGGCGATTCGATGCGAAGAACGCCGAGGAATGAAGCCGTCCCCCGGAGTACGCCACGGTGTCGGGTGATCGTCCAGGCCCTGCGTGGCAGGCGAGATGTCGGCGAACTTCTGCATCCAGTACGCCCGGTCGTTCTCGAAGTCCGGCGACTGCCGGTACGCCAGCTCGTCTTCCACCAGCGCACTCAGCGGAGCCGCAGCGGCCGGTACGTGCTCACCACGAACGGCGGCGGTATACATCTGAGCTACCCGGCGGGCGAAGACGGCACCTCCTAGCCCGTCCATGGCTATATGGTGATAGCGAATGTACCAGTAATGCAGGTCAGGGCTTATTTTGAGCAGAGCAAGAGTGTGGCTGGGGGACGTCAGATTATCGACCATGGCCATGTCGCCGGCCATGTAACGCTCCGCAGCGGCGACCGCGTCAGGAGTTCCCGAGAGATCCACAAGACGGCAACGTTCTGCGGATTTACGCACGACTCGTTGGTAGACCACGTCGTCCAGCGTCACGAACTCAGTGTTGAGGCTCTCGCACTCGTTGCTGGCTCGCCGGAGGGCTGCCTCAAAGGCATTTTCGTCCAGCGGCCCATGGATTTCTATGCATTCGCCGATGTTGTACTGAGGATTCTGCTGGTCCAGTGTTTGCCCATACCACACGCCTTGTTGCGCGGCCGTTAACGGGAGAAGGCGGGCGTCATTTTTCGGCATGGCAATTCCACTCTTCCAGGAGAATGTCAGTTAAAAGTTCAAGGGTCTGTGGATGCGTACGGCGACGCTCGTGGAAAGTCGTGCCGAAAGGATCTCGCCGAACGGGCTGCCCTCAGAAAGCCCTGCTGGCCATGCACTCGTCGGCCGCGGTGATGCCGCGCCCGGAGTGAGTGTCGACGGCGCGACAACTACAGCGATGCAGTCCCGGGCGGGGGTTTCCTTGTCGTGCCCCGCCCCTGCCGGTGGGTGGTCCTACTTACCTTCCGCCTCCATGGCCGCGGCAAGGCTGGCCGGCCGCATGTCGACCCAGGAGCTCTCGATGAAATCCAGGCACTCCTGTCGGGAACCTTCCGGTCGGGCCGTCTGCCAACCACCCGGCACCTCCGAGGTGGCAGGCCAGAGCGAGTACTGACGCTCCTCGTTGACCAGAACCACAAATCGAGCGGAATCATCATCGAAAGGATTAGCCACGATTTCCCCCTGCTCTCCACTTGATTACCTGTGAGTCGGCAGGCAATGAGGCTCCCCCCGCCCCCTTTGCCCGCGTCGGATCTTCGTCGGAACTACGTCAAGTAGTCAACCGAACACGAGTACGTTACACCGTTGGCTCTGCGCGTCAAACCATCAGCCGCACTCGCGTACCCGGCGACTGGATTCCCACACGCGGGAACCATGTACCCCTTCAGCGGCGCTCGCTCAGCTGAATGTGCGGCCTACTGGCTGGTGCGCAGGCAGACCGACTCTGCGCTGCGGTTTCTGAACCTGGAAGAGCAAACCAGACACCGAGAACAGGCCAATAGTTGTCTGATACCTGATGATTTCCTGGCGAAGTGCTATGAGCGTTTCCTGGCGCCGGGGGGCGCATTCAGGGACCGCCTGCCTGCCTTTCCGCTGGGCTCTACTCCCACGCGCCCCCTTTGCGCCCCCCGGCTTTAGTCAGTGCAGTTCGGCCACCGCGGACCGGCCCTTCTTCTGTGCGGCCGGCCCTTGTCACGTTCGACTGGACGGCCTGGAGACCCGTCTCTGCGGCGGCAGCGGTCGTTCAACCGCCGCACCATGGCGCACGATGAGGAAGTCATGCTCGGCGTCCTGGACGAGACCGCCACCGCCACGCTCGACCGGGGCCATGACACCGGTTTCGAACGCAGCATGACCAGCGACGGGGACCGTCGGGTGCGGCGGGCGGCCGTACAGCGTCCACGGGAGGCGGCGGGCGCCCCCGTCACAGGCTTCCCGTAAGACACTGGTGCTGAAGGGGTCAGGACGGGGAACCCAGGGACCAGCCGGAAATGTCGCTGACCCGGCCGCGCCACACCGGAGCGGTGGGGGCCGCCGGGGCGGACATGAAGGTGACATCCACCAGATGGATGAAGGACTGCCGACCATCCGGTTCGCCCCCCAACTGCCGCAAGGCGTCCTGGACCGTGTGAGGCAACTGGGCCATCAGCTCGGACCGTTGCTGCCGGGCCGTTGCCTCGGTCACCACCTCCTCCCAACGGTCTGCCCAGGTCAAGGGGCTGACCAGCTGACCGCCGATGATGCCGCCGGGTGTCGTCAGGCAGATCGCCATCCTGGCGTCCGGCTGCGACGCCACCAGCTGGAGGAGGACCTCGAGGTGGGCGTCGACCGCCGGGCTGCCGGAGGTGCCGGCGGTCTGGGCCTCGGGGTGTGCGCTCATACAGCGGTGTCCTTTCGTGCCGTGCACGGCAGCAGGCGGTTCGGGCCCGATGCCCGAACCGCCCGCGAGCTGTTCTGTGATTCAGCGAGTGGTGAGCATGCTTTCACGCAGATGCTTCAGGGTGCGCGAGAGCAGACGGGACACATGCATCTGGGAGCAGCCCAGATGTTCAGCGATCTGGGACTGGGTGAGTTCTTCGACGAACCGCATGTGGATGATCTGCCGGTCGCGTGCGTCCAGGCCGGCGATGAGCGGGGCCAGGGCGTGGAAGTCCTCCACGAGTTCCATGGCGGGGTCCTCACTGCCGACGAAGTCGGCCAGGGCCGCCTCGCCGTTCTCGTCGCCGTTCAGAGCGGCGTCCAGGGAGGAGGAGTTGTAGCCGTTGGCGGCCAGGCGTGCCTCGATGACCTCTTCCTCGGTGAGGTTCATCAGTTCGGCCAGTTCCTTGACCGTGGGGCTACGGCCCAGGCGGCTGCCCAGTTCTTCGCTCGCCTTGGCGAGTTCCACCCGTGCCTCCTGCAGTCGGCGAGGCACGTGGACCGCCCAAGAGGTGTCCCGGAAGAAGCGTTTGATCTCACCGACGATGTAGGGGATGGCGAAGCTGCTGAACTCGACCTCGCGTGACAGCTCGAAGCGGTCGATCGCCTTGATCAAGCCGATCACGCCGACCTGGACGATGTCCTCCATGTCGTCGCCGCGCCCCCGGAAACGCCCCGCTGCATAGCGGACCAGGGAGATGTTCATCTCGATGAGAGTGTTGCGCGCGTACTGGTACTCGGGCGTGCCCTCCTCCAGCACCGTCAGCTGCTCGAAGAACAGCTTGGACAGTGCCCGCGCGTCTTTCGGCGCGACGTGCCGGGGATCGGTCACCTCCGGTAGTTCAACGACTCGTGTGTCAGTACCCGCCTGCGATATCGCTGCTACCGTCATCCCTCTCCCCTTCATCACTGCTGGCCCCGGCCTCTGCCTTTGATGGGCCGACGACTCGTCGTTTACCCCCATACTCGGGGAGCATGCCGACGCGGTGGTCTCTTGACCATGGAAGAGCAGCGAGCATGAGATGCCGGTAGCGGCGTCTGCCGTGCGCAGGCCCTCTCGAAGGGGAGCATCGGCCCAGCTACATCCCCGAGTTGGCTGCGGCGCAGGATGAGAACCGTCCAAGCCGTGTGCTGTGTCCATCCGTGTGCTGGGTGCCGAGGTAGCCGCGCTTCGGGGTCAGACGCCGGTCGCTGTGGCGGTATCCGGATGGAAGGTGAAGACCTGGTCGAGGCCGACGATGGCCATGACGCGCAGGGTGTTGGCGGGGACAGCGACCAGGGCGAGGTCGGCTTCGGCGGCGACGGCGTGCCGGCGGGCGGCGATAAGGACGGCGATGCCGCTGGAGTCGCAGAACTCCATACCGGACAGGTCGATGACAAGGCGCTGACCCCGGCGCAGGGTGAGGCGCTCGATCTGCTGGTGCAGGGCGTTGGCGTGCTCGAAGTCGAGGTTGCCGGTCACTTCCAGTACCGGACCGGTGGCGGCGTCTTTGGCCGTGATATTCAGCGGGATCATCATGGGTTCTTCGTAGCCGGGCGGGGGTGCGGGCGGGTGGCGGGAGCGCCGAGGACGAGCAGTGCGGTGTCGTCGTCCAGTCCGTCGCCGAAGCTGTCGAGCAAGCCGCTCAACGCGGTGATCACCTGATGGCACGAGGCGCCGGCGTGGGATGCGGCGAAGGTGCGCAGTGCCTCGTCGCCGTACAGGGCGGTGCGGTCGGGTCCGGTGCGCGCTTCGGTGAGGCCGTCGGTGTAGAGCAGGAGGTTGTCGCCCGGGGTGAGGGTGGCGGTGACGGTGGTGAAGGAAGCGTCGGGCAGTGCTCCGACGAGCATGCCGCCGGGAGTGGGCAGGAAGTCGGTGTGCCCGTCGGCGCGCAGGACCAGGGCCGAGGGATGGCCGCCGGAGGCGAGGCGGACGGTCGTGCGGCCGCTTTCGGTATCGATGTCGAGGATGCCGAAGACGGCGGTGCAGTAGCGGGGATCGCCGCTGTGGGTGTAGCGCTCATGGAGGACGGCGTTCAGCGTGGCCAGCGCCGTGGCGGGCTCGGGGTCGTGGAGAGCGGCGGCGCGCAGGGTGTAGCGGGTCAGCGAGGTGACGGCTGCGGCGCGGGGGCCCTTGCCCGAGACGTCGCCGAGGAAGAACGCGCACCGTGTGCCGCTGAGGGGGAACAGGTCGTAGAAGTCGCCGCCGAGCTGATCGACGGAGGCGGTGTGGTAATAGGAGGCCGCCTCAAGACCCGGCACCGTGGGCAGAGAAGGGGGCAGCAGTGCCTGCTGGAGGACGGTGAGCGCATCGGTCAGGCGGGCCCGGTCGGCCTCCGCCTGCCGACGCGCCTCCTCTGCCTCCTCACGGGCCTGCTCGGCATCCTGGCGGCGGCGCAGGAGCTCTTCTTCGTAGGCACGCCGGTCTGAGGCGTCGAAGACGGTGGTGCGGATCAGCAGTGGCTCGCCCCCGTCACTGTGTTTGACGACGGAGGAGACCAGTACCGGAATACGGGCGCCGGCAGCGGTCTTCATCTCCAGGGCGATGCCGCTGATGTCACCCTGCATGCGCAGCAGCGGGGCGAAGTGGGTCTCGTGGTAGAGCTTGCCGCCGACGGTGAGCAGATCCGCGAAGCGCATACGGCCCACCACGGCCGCGCTCGTCAGGCCCAGCCAACCCAGCAGGGTCGAGTTGATCCTGGCAATGGTGCCGTCCATCAGCGTCGACAGATATCCGCACGGAGCGGATTCGTACAGCTCCTCGGCGCTGTCCTCCAGTAGCGCGGTGAACGCTGCGTCCGTGCCGGCACCGTCACCGGTCTCCGAGTCCCGGCCCTGCCCAGCACGGCACATCACTCCAAGCTCCCCAGGAACTCGGTGATCGCCTGGGCGGTGGCTTCGGGAGCGCTCAGTTGCGGGCAGTGGCCGGTCGCGTCCAAGGTGACCAGGCGGGAAGAGGGAATCGCGGCGTGGACATAGGCGCCGACCTCGCGGGGGGCGATGACATCCTGTGTACACTCCAGCACCAGCGTCGGGACGCTCACGCTCTTCAGATCCTGGCGGGTGTCGGACAGGAACGTGGTACGGGCGAAGACCCGCGCGATGTCGGGATCGGTGGCGCAGAAGCTTTGCGTCAACTCCTGTCCCAGCTCGGGCCGCTCCGGATTGCCCATGATCACCGGAGCCATCGCGGAGGACCAGCCCAGGTAGTTCGACTCCAGCGAGGCCAGCAGCTCGTCAATGTCCTGCGCGCTGAAACCACCCCGATAGTCTCCGTTATCGATGTAGCACGGCGAGGGGCCGACCATCACCAGCGACCCGATCCGCTCCGGCTCGGCCTGCGCGGCCAAAACGCCCACCATGGCGCTGACCGAATGCCCCACGAACGCCACCCGCTCAAGGCTCAGCTCCTGGCAGACCTCGATGACATCGAGGGCGTACCCATCCAACGACGCGTAACGCTCCTGGCTCCACGCTGACAGGTCCGAACCGCCGGAGCCGACGTAGTCGAACAACACCACCTGGTAGTGCTCGGCCAGGGCCGGCACGACAAGGCGCCACATGTTCTGATCACAACCGAACCCGTGCGCCAACACCACCGTCGGCCCGTCCTGGCGGCCCACGATCCGTACGTTGTTCCTGTCTCGGATGTCCATGCCCGTCATCCTCTCACCAGCCAGGACACCGCCCGATGGGCGACCCCCCGCCCCGACCAGTGGTTCCTTCGACGTCGTGAAGGCGGGGTACCGACACCGGAGCAACCGGAAGTCGAGCCCGTCATCGACGGTATCGGGGCGCCCCATTTCCTCTCGAAACGTCTGCGGTACGGCTGCTGGGTGGCTGCAGCGCAGGCCATGTCCGGACTTCATCCCCGCCCCCAGGAACTGCTTGCTCTCACTGTCCTTCTCGCCTACCCGCTGTACGTTTTGGTCGATGCGGTCGTGGAGGGCCTCCCGTTGCGCCCAGCTGAGGTGGTCCCGACCGAGGCCGGCCTGCAGAGCGTCCCGCTGGTCCTGCGCAGCCTTGTAGGAGTGGTTCTGACTGTTCTCGTTGGCTGCAAGAGTGGACCTGTGGGCCTCTGTGACCGCATCGATGTCGGCCTTGCCCAGGTCCTTGAAGGAGGGGAACTACTCGATGAGCTTGAGCCGCACCTCGGTGGCCATCTGGGGCATCGCTGCCGCGAACTTGAGCACCTTCTCCTTGGAGAGGTTCCGCGAGTCCGGGATACCCAACTTCCGCTTGACCGCTGCTTCGTTCACGTAGCCTATTCCCTGACTCCGTTCGTCGTCCCGTGAGGCACCCTGGACAGTAGCGGTGCCCACCGACAAGCCCCTCGTCCTCGGCCTGCTCGCCATATGACTCTGTGAGCCGTATTCGGGGGTCAGGTCTACCCACTGCGCGTCAGTCAACGGCACGACCCCGACCAAAGCCGGGATGGAGATCTGCGGGTTCGACCTGCGGCCGGCCCCGGTACTCGGCCTTGACCGGCCTTCGAAGATCGCCCGTTGCACGGCCAGCTCCGCCATGCCCGTCCGCCCGCAGTGGCAGTGGAGCCCAGGCATCGCGGCGGTCAGCGGGCGCCCGAGCTTGGACTGATCAGATCACTCCGTCACGGGCAGGTACTCGGCGAGCAGGTCGACGACATCGCGCCAGGCTCGCTGTGCGTGCCGTGGGTGGTAGCCGACGCCGGGGACCACGGGGTGGTCGACCGACGGGTGGTGGAAGGCGTGCCAGGCGCCGCCATGACCACGAGGCGCCAGTCGACGTCCGCGGCCTGCATCTCGGCGGTGAACGCGTCCCGCTGCGCGGGCGGCATGATCGGGTCTTCCGATCCGACCCCGGCCCAGACCGGGCAGCGAATGCGCGCCGCCTTGCCGGGTCCGCCCGTGATAATCGCGTTGACTGTCCCGATCGCGCGCAGGTTGACGCCGTCGCGCCCGGGTTCCAGCCCGATGGCGCCCCCGGTTCCGTAGCCGACGGCGGCGATCCGGTCGGGGTCGGTCCGCAGTTCGGCGCGCAACACGTCGAGCGCCGGAGGCCACCGGCTCGAACACGGCCGGCTCGGCCCGCAGCATGGCGACATCCGCCAGGCAGTCCCCGCCCAGCGCGACCGCCAGGGCCACATCCAGCAGGACCTTGCCCAGCTTCGCCTATTACCGGTGGGCTCGTCTCCAGGTGAGCGGGCGCGCCAGGTCACACTCGCATGCCCAGGTTGAGGGCGGTGGTCGGGCGGGCGGCGCGGGGCGGTCAGTTAGCCGCCCTGTATGCGCCGAGGTGGGAGCGGTGCCGGTCTACGATTCCCTCAACCTGTCGCCGTTCACCATGCCGTTCAACGTGGCGGGCACACCCGCCATGTCCGTACCCGTGACGGCTGACGCCGGGACGGGGATCCCGGTCGGTATGCAGTTCGCTGCTGGATATGGCCTTGAAAGCCGGCTCTTCCGCCTCGCCGGACAGCTCGAACAGGCAAGTCCGTGGTCAGGCCGAACCCCCGCGGTATGGGCTGGGGACCACCCGGGCCGCTGAAGAACGCTCCTGGCACGCTGCAGAGAGACATCGAAGGTTCATGCCGGAGGCCGGCAGCAGGGGGCGGGGTACCATCGACGGACTGCTTGGGGAGCGGGGAGAGCGGCACGCCAGTCGAAACTCTCCAGATTCTCCCAGCATCGTTGACCGCCGATTCTCGTCCCTACGCCTCGGGAGCCGTCCGTGGATTGCAAGGCTGTAGAGATAGGTGGCCTGGGAAAATGTTGGAAGAGGTCGTAGCGACCCGCTATGTCACGCCTTTGCGTGAGGGTGGCTCGCTCCCAGGGATCGTCGAGGCCGACAACCTGGGCACGTACGTCATGAAATTCACCGGCGCGGGGCAGGGCCGCAAAACACTCGTCGCCGAGGTGGTGTGCGGTCGGCTCGGCCAGCGGCTGGGTCTGCGCGTCCCCGAGCTGGTGCAGATGCAGCTCGATCCGGTCATCGGACTCTCCGAGCCGGACCAGGAGGTGCAGGAGCTGCTGAAGGCCAGCGGGGGGCTGAATCTGGGTATGGATTACCTGCCGGGATCGCTCGGTTTCGACCCGCTGGCCTATCAGGTGGACACCGTGGAGGCGGGGCGGATCGTGTGGTTCGACGCCGTGATCAACAACGTCGACCGTTCGTGGCGCAACCCCAACATGCTGGTGTGGCACGGAAATATCTGGCTCATCGACCACGGCGCCACCATGATCTGGCACCACAACTGGCCCTCGGCCATGAACTACGGCACCAAGCCGTACGACGCGTCCGACCACGTGCTGGCACCCTTCGAACCGGATGTGGCGGCGGCTGCCGCCGAGCTGGCCCCGCTGGTCACCGAGGAGTTGCTCACCGAGGTCGCGGCGGACGTCCCTGATGCCTGGCTGCGCGGCGAGGCGGGTTTCGACACCACCGACGCACTGCGCCGCGCCTACGTGGGGGTGTTGCTGGAGCGGGCCGCCACCGTCCACAGTGGAATCGTCTTCGGGCCGCAGAGTGCGACCAAACCCTCGCAGGCCCCCGGCTGGCTCACCGGCCAGGACACTCCCTGGCCGCACCCGGTCAAGCAGACCGCCGAGCAGACCGCCGAGACGTCGGACGGGGGTGGCGTCCGATGAATGACCGGGATGTCTTCGAGTACGCACTGGTGCGTGTGATGCCCCGGGTGGAGCGTGGCGAGGTGTTCAATGCGGGGGTGATGGTCTACTGCCGCGCCAAGTCGTTCGTTGCGGCCCGGACGCATCTCGACGAGGCGAAGCTGACGCTGCTGGATCCGCACGCCGATGTCGTTGGGGTACGGGCCGCGCTGCGTGCCGTCGAAGGGATCTGCCACGGCGGCAGCGCCGCGGGGCAGGCCGCTCCGGACGATGCCGGACGGCGCTTCCGGTGGCTCATCGCGCCGCGCTCCACGGTCGTTCAACCCGGGCCGGTGCATACCGGACTGACCGCGGATCCGGCGGCTGAGGTCGAGCGGCTGCTCGACCTGCTGGTGCGCTGATCGGGTCGGCGACCGGGGTGTGACGTTCACCGTTGACGCGGTGTGGCGTTGACACCGGGTGCCAGGCCTTCTAGCGTCTCGTCTGCTGAAGGTACTAAGCGGTCGCTCAGTGATCGAGCGCCGCGATCCGAGGGCGAGGAGATCCAGCATGTCCACCACCGAGCAGCGCGTTGCCATCGTGACCGGGGCAGCGCGCGGTATTGGCGCAGCCACCGCGGTACGTCTGGCGGCGGAAGGCCGCGCCGTCGCCGTACTCGACCTCGACGAGGCCGCCTGCAAGGACACCGTCGAGAAGATCACTTCCGCCGGTGGCAAGGCCATCGCGGTGAGCTGTGACGTCTCCGACAGCGCTCAGGTCGAAGCCGCGGTGGCGCGGGTCGCCGCCGAGCTCGGTGCTCCGACGATCCTCGTCAACAACGCCGGCGTGCTGCGCGACAACCTGCTTTTCAAGATGAGCGAGTCCGACTGGGACATGGTCATGAACGTGCACCTCAAGGGCGCGTTCCTGATGGCCAAGGCCGTGCAGAAGCACATGGTCGACGCCAAGTTCGGCCGGATCGTCAGCCTGTCGTCCAGCTCCGCCCTCGGCAACCGCGGCCAGGCGAACTACTCCGCCGTCAAGGCGGGTCTGCAGGGCTTCACGAAGACGCTCGCCAAGGAGCTCGGCAAGTTCGGTGTCACCGCCAACGCCGTCGCTCCGGGCTTCATCGTCACCGAGATGACCGCCCAGACCGCTGCTCGCGTCGGGATGGGCTTCGAGGAGTTCCAGGCGGCCGCGGCAACCCAGATCCCGGTGCAGCGCGTCGGCCGGCCCGAGGACATCGCCAACGCCATCGCCTTCTTCACCGGCGAGGACGCGGGGTTCGTCTCGGGCCAGGTCATGTATGTCGCCGGCGGCCCCCTCAACTGAACAGGTAAACAACAGACATGACTGCACAGGACAGTGGGAAGGCAGCACTCGTCACGGGTGCCAGCCGCGGGATCGGATACGGCATCGCCGAGGCGCTCGTCGCCCGCGGGGACCGGGTCTGTATCACCGGCCGCAACGAGGACGCGCTCAAGGCGGCGGTGGAGAAGCTCGGCTCCGACCGGGTGATCGGTGTCGCCGGAAAGGCGCACGACGAGGCGCACCAGGCGGTGGCGGTCGAATGCGCCATGGAGGCCTTCGGCCGCGTCGACTTCCTCGTCAACAACGCCGGTACCAACCCGGTGTTCGGCCCGATGGCGGAACTCGACCTGAGTGTCGCCCGCAAGGTCTACGAGACCAATGTCATCTCGGCGCTCGGCTTCGCCCAGCAGACCTGGAAGGCCTGGCAGCGGGAGAACGGCGGTGCGATCGTCAACATCGCCTCGGTCGCCGGTGTCTCCGCTTCACCGTTCATCGGTGCGTACGGCATGAGCAAGGCGGCGATGGTCAATCTGACCCTCCAGCTGGCCCATGAGTTCGCCCCGGTCGTCCGGGTCAACGCCATCGCCCCCGCCGTGGTGAAGACCAAGTTCGCCGAGGCACTGTACGAGGGCCGCGAGGCGGAAGCAGCGGCCGCCTATCCGCTCGGACGGCTCGGTGTGCCCGAGGACATCGGAGGCGCTGCCGCTTTCCTCACCTCCGACCAGTCGGGCTGGGTCACCGGTCAGACACTGGTCGTCGACGGCGGCATCTTCCTCAACGCGGGCGTCGCCTGACCGCGGCCGCTCGCCGTCGGCACACTCACCGCGCGACCCCGGGCCACCGCCCGGGGTCGCTGCCTCCGGGTATCGATGTCAGTGGTCGCCGGTAGGTTCTGTGATCAGAACGCATCGCACACCGGAGGTTTGTGGACGTGACCGGAATCGACATGCTGCCCGAGTCCTGGGGCGGCGTCCTGGGCGAAGAGCTGCAGAAGCCCTACTTCAAGGAGCTCACCGAATTCGTCGAGGAGGAGCGGGCCAAGGGGCCCGTCTATCCGCCGCGTGAAGAGGTCTTCGCCGCTCTGGACGCCACGCCGTACGACCGGGTGAAGGTGCTGATCCTCGGTCAGGACCCGTACCACGGCGAGGGCCAGGGGCACGGGCTGTGTTTCTCGGTGCGCCCGGGCGTCAGGACACCTCCGTCGCTCCGGAACATCTACAAGGAGATGAGGGATGATCTCGGCCATCCCATTCCGGACAACGGATATCTGATGCCATGGGCCGAGCAGGGCGTGCTGCTGCTCAACGCGGTGCTGACGGTGCGGGCTTCGGAGGCAAATTCCCACAAGGGCAAGGGCTGGGAGACGTTCACGGACGCGGTGATCCGCGCCGTCGCCGCGAGGCCGGATCCCGCGGTCTTCGTTCTCTGGGGGAATTACGCGCAGAAGAAGCTCCCGCTGATAGACGAGGAGCGGCATACGGTGGTGAAGGGCGCCCACCCCTCCCCGCTCTCCGCGAAGCGGTTCTTCGGCTCCCGGCCGTTCAGCCGGATCAACGAAGCGGTTGCCGCACAGGGGCACGACCCCATCGACTGGCGTATCCCCGACCTGGGCTGACCGGGGGCGCTCGAGAGAGGCAGCAGCGCGGAGCGACCGTATTCGTGCACGGGCAGAGGAGGCGGCAGTGGCGCAGTCGCAGCAGGACGGGCCGGAGGACGCCGTCATGACCAGGATCGGCCAGGTGATCATGCTGCTGCACGGCGGGGACCGGGAGGAGGCCCGTAACCGGTTCGGGGCACTGTGGACGGAGATCGCGGAGACGGGTGACGCCCTGCACCGCTGCACCCTCGCGCACTACATGGCGGACACCCAGGACGACCCCGAGGACGAGTTGCTCTGGGATCTGCGGGCGCTGGCGGCTGCGGACACACTCGACGACAAGCGGGTCGCCAGGCACGACTCCGCTGTCGCCGTCCGCGGTTTCTATCCGTCGCTGCACCTCAATCTCGCCGCCGACTACCTGAAGCTGCGGCGCAGCGAGGCTGCGCGTGACCACCTGGCCCGTGCTCGGTCCGCGACGGACGCACTGGCCGACGACGGGTATGGCAACGGCATCCGCGCGGCGATCGACCGTCTCGAGTGGCGGCTGGCGGAGTGATGCCCGGCGCGGGGGGGGGCGGGGGGGCACCGGCCGGGTTCAGTTCCCGTAGGTCCGGCGGCAGATCTTCGCCTGCGGGCTGTCCGGTCGCCAGCCGCCGTACGTCTTGCCGAGCGCACAGACGTCGACGGTGGCTGCGGGCCGGGGGGCGGCGCGCGGCAGTCGTAGCCGGGGCGCGCGGTGCTCGGAGTGCGGGGGCTGCGGACGGACCCGCTGGGCGGGGCCGTCGCCCCCCGCCGCTCCGGACCGCGCTGCCGCGGTCCGCGGCGCGGCCGGAGTGGGCCGACGGGTGCGTGAAGGCGCCGGGGCCACGGTCTCCAGCGCCGCTGTCCCGGGCCCCTGCACGATCTGCGGCTTCACCTCCGGGGTGTGAGGGTCCGTTCGCGGGGACGGTACGGGAGAGGGGGCCGCGGGGACGGCGACACAGCCGGTGACGGCCCAGACCGCGGCACCCAGCAGGGCGATAGCGATGATCTTCGTTCGGTGCACTCGCCCACTTTGCGGCGTGCGCCACCGGTTCGGCGGGCCGGTGGGGAGAATTTGGCCCGCATGAGTGACAGGGGCTAATCGCCGGTGACGCCGTCGATCCGTTCGCGCAGGAGGTCGGCGTGCCCGTTGTGGCGGGCGTACTCCTCGATCATGTGCGTGTAGATCCAGCGCAGACTGAACTGCTCACCGCTGCGGTGCCGGCCCGTGGACAGGTCGTCGAGCGAACGACCGGCGACCAGTCGGCGGGCGTGGGCGATCTCCGCCTGCCAGGTGGCGTGCGCCTCGTCCCAGGCGTCCGCCTCGGAGAGATGGAACTCCCCGTCCGGGTCCTCGTCGCTGCAGTAGAGCGTCGGAGTCTCCTCATCGGCCAGTACCCGGCGGAACCAGCCGCGCTCCACCTCGGCCATATGACGTACGAGACCGAGCAGGGACAGCTCGGAAGGGGGGACGGACGCGGTACGAAGCTGCTTGTCATCAAGCCCCGCGCATTTCATCGCCAAGGTGTCCCGGTGGTACTCCAGCCAGCCGTCGAGCATGGTGCGTTCATCGGCGGTCACGGGCGGTTCGCTGCGTTGCGGCTCAGTCATGCGGATCATCTTCGCGCACCGGTCGGCTCGGCCGCCAGGGTGGATGACCGCGGGGGACCTGCGCCGTTCAGCCCGCCAGCATCCCGTGCAGCAGTTCACCGAAGCCGCGGCGGAGCTCCTCTCGGCTGGGAACGTCATCGTGGTACGAGCCGGCCGCGCAGGAGAACATCAGCCCCTCGCACCAGGCCACCAGCGACAAGGCGTGCCGCTCCGGCTCAGGGGACCCCGCCCCCCTCATCAGGGCCACCAGTGGCTCACGGAACTGCCGCCCCGCCCTGTCGTAGAACTCCCGCAGTTCGGGGCGTCTGGTGGCCTCGAGGGCCAGTTCGTAGCGGGAGACGAGCAGTTCGGGGTGGCGGGTCAGATACCGGTGCAGGGCGGTGGCAAGCGATGCGGCCAGATTGTCCCTGCCGTGTGCGGCGACATCAGCGGGAACCGGCATCGCGTCCGGCGTGAGCACCGCGGCCTCGCGCTCCGCCTGCCGCCGCACAGCGACCTCGAGCAGGGCCTGCCGGGTGCGTGCGTAGTTCGACGTCGAGCCCTGGGGGAGGCCGGCGAACTCGTCGACTGCCCGGTGGGTGAGGCCGCGCATGCCGCGCCCGGCGAGCAGCTCGAGGGCGGAGTCGGCGATGAGTTCGGCACGGGGCGCGCCCATGCGGGATGCGGCCATCATGCCGTCAATCTACCGGAGGCACTACGCCTGTAGTACGGTGGTTGCTACTACACCTGTAGTAGAGCGTCCGGCTCGGAGCCGGGCGGATGAGGAGGCGTCATGCACGACGAGGAGTTCACCTCACGCGCCATTGTGATCGGCGGCGGTATCGGCGGGCTGGCCGCCGCGGCTGCTCTCCACCGGCGCGGCTGGCGGGTGAGTGTGCTGGAGCGCTCGCCCTCCCTCGAACCGGTGGGATCGGGAATCTCCCTTGCGCCCAATGCCCTGCGCGCCCTCGATGTCATCGGGCTCGGTGACGAGATCCGCGGGCTCTCCGCCTGGCAGGGCGATGGTGGGATGCGCACCCCCGGTGGCCGCTGGCTCTCCCGTACGAATGCGGAAGCCGCCGCGAAGGCCTTCGGCGGCTCACTGGTGCTGCTCCATCGCGCCATGCTGGTGGAGCGCCTGGCCTCGTTGCTGCCGGCCGGGTGTGTCCGTGTGGGCGCACCGGCCGAGCTGTCGGATCCCGGTTCTGCCGACCGCCCTGCCGTGGTCCGCACCCAGGAGGAGGAGATCGAGGCAGGCCTCGTCGTGGCCGCCGACGGCATCAACTCCGGTGTGCGCCGGGTGCTCTTTCCCGGTCACCCGGGCCCGGTGTACGCGGGGTTCACCACCTGGCGGGTCATCGTGCCCGCGCCGGAGCGCCCCTTCCCGCCGCACGAAACCTGGGGGCGCGGCAGACTGTGGGGCAGCCAGCCGCTCAAGGACGGCCGCATCTACGCGTACGCGGCGGCCGCGGTCCCCGAGGGCGGCCACGCGCCCGACGACGAGAAGTCCGAACTGCGGCGGCGCTTCGGCGGCTGGCACCATCCGATCCCCGCGGTCATCGCAGCCGCCGAGCCCGGGCAGGTGCTTCGCCACGACGTCCGTCATCTGGCCGAGGCGCTGCCGGCCCACCACCACGGCCGGGTCGTCCTGGTCGGTGACGCCGCCCATGCCATGACACCGAGCCTCGGACAGGGCGGCAATCAGGCTATCGAAGACGCGATCGTGCTGGCTCACCATGCCCTGCCCGGGCCCGGCCCCGGCCCGGCGCTCGCCGCCTATACGGCCGAGCGGCTGCCGCGCACCACTGCCATCGCCCGCCGCGCGGCCAGAACCGGGAGGCTGACCACCCTGCGCAGCGCCCCGGCGGTGGCCCTGCGCAACACCGTCATCGCCGCCGTCTCCCGGCTCGGGCCCGGCCTGGTGCTCCGCACCTTCGCGGACATCGCGAACTGGCAGCCGCCGCAGCGCACGTATGCTGCGCAGGCACAGAACCAGGACGGGACAAAGCGATAAGGGAGGCCCCTGTGAAGGTCGGCTGCATCGGGCTCGGGGACATCGCGCAGAAGGCGTACCTGCCGGTGCTGACCACCACGCCGGGCATCCAACTGCATCTGCAGACCCGGACACCCGCCACCCTCAGCCGTACCGCAGCGACCTACCGGATCCCGGCCGACCGGTGCCACGCAGACCTCGACGGGCTGCTCGCCGAGGGTCTCGACGCCGCATTCGTGCACGCACCGACCGCCGCCCACCCGGATATCGTCGCCCGGCTGCTGGAAGGCGGTGTGGCGACCTATGTCGACAAGCCGCTCGCCTATCAACTCGCCGATTCCGAGCGTCTTGTGCGCCTCGCCGAGCAGCGGGGCATCAGTCTGGCGGTCGGCTTCAACCGGCGGTTCGCCCCCGGATACGCCCAGTGCGCCGACCATCCGCGCGAATTGATCCTCATGCAGAAGAACCGCGTCGGGCTCCCCGAGGACCCGCGCACCCTGGTTCTCGACGACTTCATCCACGTCGTGGACACGCTGCGCTTCCTGGCACCGGGCCCTGTCGAGCGGATGGATGTGCAGGCGCGGATCCGCGGGGGCCTGATGCACCATGTGGTGCTGCACCTCTCCGGCGACGGCTTCTCGGCCATCGGCACCATGAACCGGATGAACGGTTCCACCGAGGAGATCCTCGAGGTCTCCGGCCAGGAATCCAAGCGGCAGGTGTGCAACCTCGGCGAGATCGTGGATCACAAGGGCCAGCCGAGCGTACGCCGGCGCGGCGACTGGGTACCGGTGGCCCGCCAGCGTGGCATCGAGCAGTGCGTCACGGCGTTCCTCGACGCGGTCAGGGCGGGCGAGTTGCTCAGCGCCCAGGAGGCTCTGCGGACTCACGATCTGTGTGAGCGTGTGGTGCTGCGGGCTCTGGAACAGGCCGCCTGAGCGCCCGGAGGCCCTCGACCGCGCCCAGCAGGACGAGTACGGCCAGCGCACCCGGGACCGGCCAGTCGCCGAATCGCACGTAGAGCGTCGTCCCCTCGCCAAGCGGAACGTCGTACACCGCGGCAGCGCTGCGGTCGGTGCCGAGCCAGGAACCGACGCGCCGGCCGTCCGGCCCGTACACCGCGCTCACCCCGGTGAGCGTGGCATGCACCATCGGCCGTCCGGTCTCCGCTGCCCGCAGCGCCGCCAGTGAAGCGTGCTGTTCGGGCGCCCAGCTGTGCTGGAAGGACGAGGTCGCCGACTGCGCGACGAGCACCTGGGTGCCGTCCCGCGTCAATTGCCGGCTCATGTCGGGGAAAGCGGTCTCGAAGCAGACCAGCGGCCCGACCCGCAGACCGTCCGGCAGGGTCATGACGACCTGACGGGTGCCGCGCTTGCGGTCCTCGCCGGCGGCCCTGCCCACCGAGGTCGCCCAGCCGAGCACCGACCGGGCCGGGATGTACTCGCCGAACGGAACGAGACGCATCTTGTCGTAACGGTCACCGGTGAGTCCGGCCGGGCCGACCAGCACGGAGCTCTTGTAGATGCCGGTTTCGTCGGACCGCCTGGCATCCACATTCACCAGGATATCGGCGCCGGTCAGCCGGGAGAGCGCGGCGATCCGGCGGGCCAGATCCGGCCGGGTCGCGAGGTCGTGGCCGACGCTGCTCTCCCCCCATACCACCAGGTCGACGTGGTGCCCGGCCAGTTCGCGGGTGAGCGCCTCGCTGCGGGCGAAGCGCGCGTCGGCATCTTCGACGATGCCCGGCTGAACCACGGCGATGCGGGTGCGGCCGTTCTCCGCGGGCCGCGGTGCCCACAGCGAGGCGGCCCCGGTGACGACGACGCAGGCCACCACTCCGGTCGCGGCTGTCGTCCGCGCCGAGTCGACCACGAGCAGCGCCACCACCGCGGTATTGACCGCCACCACCAGGAGGCTGACCAGCCAGACACCGCCCACGGCGGCGAGCCGCAGGGCAGGCCCCACCTGCCACTGGCTGGAGCCGAGCAACCCCCATGGACCGCCGAGCCCCTGCCAGGATCTGACCAGTTCGACCATCAGCCAGCCGGAGGGCACCACGAGCAGCGCGGCGGCGACCCGCGAAGCGGCCACCACTCCGCCCAGCATCCGGCGCACCAGCCAGCCCCACGGAGCCCACAGCAGCCCGAGCAGCGCGGCCAGGACCACGATGAACACATTCAGGCTCGGCAGTAGCCAGTGGTGCACGGCGATCATGAAACCGGTGCCGCCCAGCCAGCCGTCGAGTGCGGCCCGCCGGGGGGTGGGGGCCGCACGTACGAGGAGCATCCAGGGAACCAGCGACACATAGGCGAACCACCACAGGGACGGCGCGGGGAACGCGAGCGAGGGCAGCGCGCCGGCCGACAGCGCCGCCGTGCCGCGCCACCGGCACGAGTCCTGCCACCGGGGCGGGAGGACCTGCCTCCACGGCCGGCCGAGCCGGATCCGCATCAGCGCCTCCTCGCACTCGGCCCCGCGTGCAGTCTTCCCTCAGTGTGCGGGAGTACGCGGGGCCGGGCCGCGCGAAAAAGCCGGAAGCGGTGTGTCAGGCTGCGCCGGGCGCCTCGGGTACCTGCCGCCACTTTTCCCGGACGACGACATCGCGCAGTCGCCAGCCGCCGTCGGTGCGCACCAGGCCGAACGCGTAGCGGCCACCGGACAGGAAGACGGCGTCGTCGAGCCCGGTGGTGGCCGGCCGCATCGGATTCAGGTAGTCGGCCTGCACTTCGGCCCGGTCGCCGGGGTAACCGCCCAGGTCCTGGATGTGCAGCCGGCGGTTGACGATCAGATGCTGGCGTACCGGGAAGAGACGCAGGGTCTCCGCGAGCCAGTCGGCGACCTCGGCGGCCGGCCCTTCCACCCCGCCGGCCGCGCGGTAGTCGGCTCGGCCGTCCGCGCTGAAGAGGGCGCGGTAGTCGGCCCACTCGCCGTCGTCCACGGCCACCGCGTAACCGGTGATCAGTTCGTCGATGTCCAGCCGGTCCATCACGGTAGCGAGTTCCACGCGCTGAGTCATCGGCTCAGTCTCCCGTAGGGGCGGCCCCCGGCCAAGGGGTAGGCATGATCGTGGTGTCCGGAGTCGATCGCTTGACGGGGAGGACCGAGCGGCAGGTCGTCACCACCCGGTGAGCAGCAGATGGTTGACGAGCAGGGCGAGGACGCCCTGCAGGGTGAGCCAGCGGCGCGCGTCGCGGGACGGGAGCAGCGCCGCCGCGGGCAGCAGCCAGACGGCGAAGGGGATCCAGATGCGCTCGGTCTCCGCCTTGCTCATGCCTGACAGGTCGGCGATGAGCAGCGCCACCAGCGCGGCGAGCACCAGCACCACAAGGCGGTCGTCGGCAGTGGTCCGGCGGCTGTGAAGTCTCCGTACGGCGCCGGGGGCGCAGGCCAGCGCCCGTCGCAGACCGGCCACCGACGCGAGCCCGGTGATGATCACCGCGTTGGCGAGGTTGCCCCAGATCCAGTAGCTCTGCGGCCGGATGCCGCCCGAGCCCTGGTAGTAGCGCTCCACCAGCAGCTGGTAAGCCTCCCACCAGTTGAACCCCGCGAGGGTGAAAGGCAGCGCCACGAGCGCCACCCCTGCCAGTACCGGCGCCACCGGGCGCAGCGTACGGGTGAGCAGCAGGACAGCGGCGGCGGGCACGGCGACCAGAGTCAGCCCGTAGGAGACGTAGAGCGTCCAGCCGAAGAGCAGACCGGACGCCAGCGACAGGAGAACGGGGTGGCGGGCCGTCCGGGAGGCGGCGACGGAGAGCAGGGCCAGGGCCCAGGCGGCGACGGCAGCGAAGTAGCCGTCCGCCGATGTACCCATCCAGACGGCGGCCGGAGCAAGTACCAGAAACGGTGCGGCGCGCCGGGCGGTCTTCTCGTCGGTGAGAGCCCGCAGGCCGACCAGGACTGCGGCCGCCGCCGAACTGCCGACGGTGATGCACCAGACGCCCGCCCATCCGCCGCCGCCCAGGCCGATCCGGTCCAGCCACACGAAGGTGAGGGTGGCACCGGGCGGGTGGCCTGCCACGTGTGCGGGCCAGTTGTGTGGGGTGCCGATCAGGATGTGGTGGGTGAAGTCCCGCAGCGCCGGCCCGATGGCGGCGAAATCACCGATGACACGCAGATATTCGTTTCTGGTGGTGAGCTGCTCGGCGACGCCGCGATACCACCCGTCGATCAGCGCCAGCGACCAGATCCAGGCCATCGCGACGCCCCAGCAGCCCAGCACGAGTGTGCGCCACCGAAGCCGGCTCGCCAACCCGGGGGCGTAGCCGATGACCGCGGCTGCGACGCCGATCGCGCCGGGGGTGCCGGGGCCCACATGCGGAAGCCAGTCGGCCAGCAGTGGGGGCCATCCGACCCGCAGGGTGCCGTCAGCATGTTCGATGGCGGTGCCGACGACGACGGCCGCCACCACGAGAAGGGCTCCGCCCAGGGCGGCCAGTACGTCCGGGCGGCGCCCGTCACGTCCGGCTCGCACGGGCGCGGCCTGGTCCTGAGAGGCGGGGGCTGGTGCGGGGACAGTCACGGCCCCACGCTAGGGCCCCGACCTGCCCGTACGACGGCGCCGCCGCCGCACGTCACCGAACCGTCAGATCTCGCTGCCGGTGCTTCTGCGGCAATCACCATGACGTCAGCGTTTCGTCATGGGTCGCAGCCGTCCGCCGACCCGTGCCCCGGCTTAGCGTCGGAGCACGGCGGTGCACGACCGCCACCGGGACCGCCGAGGAAGTGCCATGGGCGTCAAAAAGAGGGCCACCATCGGACGGAAGTCCGCCGTCCGGCAACGGGTCGCGCGGATTCCGTCCCCCACCGGGCCGGAATTCTGGCGCAGCCCGCTGCGCGGGCCGTGGCTGACGGCGCTGCTCGGCGTGGTGCTGCTGGCCGGGATCACGGTACTGATCGTGACCGGGCTGCTGTCGTACGCCGCGTACAACCCGAATCTTGCACCGGTCAACGACAAGACACCGGACAAGGGGCTGCTCGGCTTCTACCTCTTCTCCTGGCCCACCCATCCACACTGGCTCTACCGCCTCACCCAGGGGGTGCACGTCACCCTCGGCGTGGTGTTGGTCCCGGTGCTGCTGGCCAAGTTGTGGTCCGTCATCCCGAAGCTGTTCGCGCTGCCCCCGGCGAGATCGGTGGCGCATGCGATCGAGCGGATCTCCCTGCTGTTGCTGGTCGGCGGGGTGCTCTTCGAATTCGCCACCGGCGTGCTCAACGTCCAGCTCGACTACCTCTTCCCGGGATCGTTCTACCCGCTGCACTTCTACGGCGCCTGGGTGTTCATCGGAGCGTTCGTCGCTCATGTGGTGCTGCGATTCCCGCTGGCCATGCGGGTGCTGCGGGAACGCGGGCTGCGCGCTCCGCTGCGCGAACCCGCAGCCTCGCAGCAGGAACCGCCGGACGCCTTCGGTCTGGTGGCACCGCGCCCGGAAGCGCCCACGCTCTCGCGGCGCGGGCTGCTCGGTCTGGTGGGAGGCGGATCGCTGCTGCTGTTCGTGGTGACGGCCGGACAGAGTATCGGCGGCCCCCTGCGCAGACTGGCGCTGCTGGCCCCGCACGGCGGTCCGGAGCCTGCTGCCGGCCCCCACGGCTTCCAGATCAACAAGACCGCGCACGGCGTCGGTATCAGGGCCACGGACACCGGCGACGACTGGCGCCTGACGGTGCGCGGGCCCGATGGCCGCACGGTGCGGCTCAGCCGGGACGATCTGTTGCGTCTTCCCCAGCACGGCGCACGGCTTCCGATCGCCTGCGTGGAGGGCTGGTCGACGCCCGACCAGGGCTGGTCCGGCGTACGACTGCGGGACCTGGCCGCCCTGGTGGGGGCAGGCGACCGGCCGCCGGGGGCGCTCGTGCGCTCACTGCAGTTGCGCGGCTCCTTCCGGGTGGCGGCCCTGCGGGCCAACCAGGTACGCGACCCCAGGTCGCTGCTGGCGCTGCGGGTCAATGGGGCCGAACTCTCGCTCGACCACGGCCATCCGGCGCGGATCATCGTCCCGGCGGCGCCCGGGGTGCTCAACACGAAATGGGTGGCGTCGGTGACCTTCGGAGGGCTGTCGTGAAGCGAATGAGGCGCTGGTACGGCGAGGGCCCGCTGCACTTCGTGATCCTGGCGGTGTCCCTGGCGGTGGCCGGGTACGCAGGCGTGCGGCTGCTGGACGGCGACTGGTTCGCGATCACCGTATGGTTCGTCGGCGCGGCCGTCCTGCACGACCTGCTCCTGGTGCCGCTGTACGGGCTGGCCGACCGGGCGCTGCGCAGGGTGCCGGGAATCCGCCGCAGGAGCTTGACCAACACCCTGCGCGTGCCGACGGCACTCTCCGGGCTGCTGCTGCTCGTGTGGTTCCCACTGATCCTTGGCCCCGACCCCCGTTACGAGCGGGCCACCGCACTGCCCGGTGGAGTGTTCCTGCTGCGGTGGCTCGTGATCAGCGCGCTGCTGTTCGCGATCTCGGCGCTGTGGCGGCTGACCCGTCCGCTGAGGAGGCGGCGCAGCACGGCGGACGCTCGGCTGACCGATGCTTCCTCGACCCGAGGATGATATGAGGCCTATCGTGTAAATGAGAGGAAATCTGGACAGGTGGTCACGTTATGGTCGCAGATCTGGTGACGGCACTGGTGGTGGTCGTGTGTCTCGGAGCCCTGTACGCGGCTTCGGCAGCCCGAGTCGTCAAACAGTACGAGCGCGGTGTGGTCTTCCGGCTGGGACGGCTGTCGGATGCCGTGCGGGGACCGGGTTTCACCACGGTGGTGCCCTTCGTCGACCGGCTGCACAAGGTGAACCTGCAGATCGTCACCATGCCCGTTCCCGCACAGGAGGGCATCACCCGCGACAATGTGACCGTACGTGTCGACGCGGTGGTCTACTTCAAAGTGGTCGACGCGGCGGACGCGGTCATCAAGGTCGAGGACTACCGTTTCGCGGTGTCCCAGATGGCGCAGACCTCGCTGCGTTCGATCATCGGTAAGAGCGATCTCGATGATCTCCTGTCCAATCGCGAAAAGCTGAACCAGGGCCTGGAGCTGATGATCGACAGTCCGGCCATCGGGTGGGGCGTGCAGGTCGACCGGGTGGAGATCAAGGATGTGTCGCTGCCGGAGACGATGAAGCGGTCGATGGCCCGGCAGGCCGAGGCGGACCGTGAGCGGCGGGCCCGGGTGATCAACGCGGACGCCGAACTGCAGGCGTCGAAGAAGCTGGCCGAGGCGGCCGGCGTGATGTCGGACCAGCCGGCCGCTCTGCAACTGCGGCTGCTGCAGACCGTGGTGGAGGTCGCATCCGAGAAGAACTCCACGCTGGTGCTGCCCTTCCCGGTCGAACTGCTGCGCTTCCTCGAGCGGGCCCAGCAGCAGCTCCCCGGCCGGCCGGGGAGCGACCAGCCGGAGTCCGACCAGTCGGCGTCCGGGCAGCCCGAACCGTCCGATCCGGCCGGGTCGCCCGTGCGGTTCGAGCCTGTGCCGCCCGCTGAGGGGGTGAACCCCGCGACCGACGACGGGCGTCCTCCGGAGATCGGTGGCAGCACCTGACCGGGCAACCTCCCTGCTGTCCCACCACAGTTCGCGCGCCGCCCGCTTTGCCTTGCGCGAACCCGCCGGCGCGGATGGCCGTCTCACTTACCGGGTCAGCCCTGCTGATCGGTCCGCCGCCCGCGGCAGCCGAACCCGCGCCGTTAGCCGCGGTCGACTCCGCTCCGCCGAATGCCGCGATGGCCGGCGGCCGCGATCAGACGGGCAGCCGGTCCAGCAGCCCCGCGAAGTCCGCGCCCGGCGGCAGGGTCCCGAAGGCGAGCCCCCGGTCCCCGGCGAGGCGGGACGCGCAGAACGCGTCGGCGACGGCCGCCGGCGCATGGCGGACCAGGAGCGAACCCTGCAACACGAGCGCCGAGCGCTCGATGAGACGACGGGCGCGCAGCGGAGCGTCCTCGGTGAGAACGAGTTCGCCGCGCAGTTCCCGCCAGGCACCGTCCAGGCGCCGATCGGCGCCGGTGGCTGCCTCGACCTCGGCACGGAGGGCCTCGAAGGACTCGGGCTCGCGCGCGAGGGCGCGCAACATGTCCAGGGCGTTGACGTTGCCCGAGCCCTCCCAGATGCCGTTGAGCGGGGCCTCGCGGTAGAGGCGCGGCATGCCTGATGCCTCGTCGTATCCGTTGCCGCCGAGGCATTCCAGCGCCTCGGCGACCGCGGGGGGCTGCCGCTTGCACACCCAGTACTTGCCCACGGCCGTGGCGACCCGCAGGAAGGCGCGCTCCCGGGCGTCGCCGCGCTGGGCCCGGTCGGCAGCCCCGGCCAGGCGCAGCGCGAGTGTGGTGGCGGCCTCGGACTCCAGTCCGAGGTCGGCGATCACGTTGCGCATCAGGGGCTGGTCGATCAGCTTGGCGCCGAACACCGCGCGGTGGCGTGCATGGTGGGTGGCCTGCGCGAGGGCGGCCCGGGTGCCGGCGGCGGAGCCGAGAACGCAGTCGAGGCGGGTCATGGTCACCATGTCGATGATGGTGCGTACGCCCTTCCCCTCGACGCCGACCAGCCAGGCCACCGTGTCGTCGAACTCGGGTTCGCTGCTGGCATTGGAGCGGTTGCCGAGCTTGTCCTTGAGCCGCTGGATGCGGAACGTGTTACGGCTGCCGTCCGGCAGGACGCGCGGCACGAGGAAGCAGGAAAGGCCGCCGGGCGCCTGGGCGAGCACCAGGAAGAGATCGTTCATCGGAGCGCTGGTGAACCACTTGTGACCGCGCAACCGCCAGGTCCCATCGTCCTGTTCGGCGGCGGAGGTGGTGTTGGCGCGTACGTCGGTGCCGCCCTGCTTCTCCGTCATGCCCATCCCGGCGAGCAGGCCGCGCTTGTCGGCGGGGCGGCGCAGGCCGGGGTCGTAGACGCGGCTAATGAGCAGCGGCTCGTACGTCTTGGCGAGGTCGGGGGAGTGGCGCAGCGCCGGGACCACCGCGTACGTCATGGAGACCGGGCACAGGTGCCCCGGCTCCAGCGTCGTCATCAGCATGAAACTCGCGGCGCGTGCGACGTGGGCCCCAGGACGCTCGACGGCCCAGGCCGCACCGGTGAGGCCGGCGCCCACCGAGACGTCCATCAGGGAGTGGTAGGCAGGGTGGAACTCGACCTCGTCGACGCGGTGGCCGTAGCGGTCGTGCGTGCGCAGCACAGGTTCGTGTCGGTTGGCCTGGTCCGCCCAGCCCTGCGCCTCCTCGCTGCCGACGAGGCGGCCGAGGCGGTGGAGATCGTCCAGGTGCCACTGCGCGCCCTCACGGCGCACGCCCTCGAGCAGCACCGCGTCGTCCGCGGTGTCGTGGCCGGTCAACGGCGGGGGCTGGTTGATCACTTCGTGGGTCGCGGCGGTGGGGTGGCTGCGAGGTGCGGTGGGCGTGGGCATGGATCTCCTCCGGGATGCGGTGGCGCGGATCGGGTCAGGGCCGGTGCGCGGCGGTCGGGGCGCCCGCGCAGCGCAACGCCATGGCGGTGAGTTCGGCGAGGAGCTCCCCGGTGGCCTTCTCGTCCGGGGCGGCGAGCGGGTCGACCAGCACCTCGCCGATCGCCCCGGTGAGCGCGGCCGCGGTGATCTCACTGTTCTGGGCCGGCAGCAGACCTTCCGCCGCGCCCTCCTGTACTACCTCGGCGAAGAGGGTCCGGTAGCGGCGACGGAAGTCGAGCCGCTCGGCACCGACCGCGGGTTCGGCCGGGGCGACCAGCAGGGCGTACGCCAGACCCCGGTTCTCCAGGGCGCGGCGGGCGAAGACCTCGACGCCGCGCCGGAGACGTTCGACCGGTGTTCCCGGGCCCTGCAGCACCTCGCCCAGCACGTCGACCTCGCGTCCGGCGGCGCGCCGGAACACCTCGACGGCGAGCGCCGCCTTGGACGGGAAGTGCTGGTAGACCGAGCCGGCCGCGATCCCCGCCGCATCGGCGACGGCGGTCACGGACGTCTGCGACCAGCCCACTTCCGCGACCACCGACGTGGCGCAGCTGATGAGGCGCTCTCTGGCGGCTTCGAGCCGATTGATTTCGGCTGGGGTCTTGCGGTAGGCCATGGAAGAAGTGAACCACCATTCAGAGTTTCCTGCCAGGGCCCGGTCCCGCCGGCTGCGCTCGTCAGGAGAACTTGAATGCACCCCAGTGCCCTGCTGGACGGCGCGGTTCGTTCCGCAGGCGACCAGGAAGCAGTGGTCAGTCGCGAACGGCGATGGCGACACCGCGAGTTCGCCGCCGCGGCCCGGCGCGCGGCGACCGAGCGGCGGGAGGGCGGGCTGCGGGAGGGCGACCGCCCGGCCGTGATGACGTACAACATCCTGCGACCCTGCTCGCGGCGTTCGGCGTTCGGCACCCGGGCGCCACGCTCGTGCCGGTCAACCACGCTGCCTCGGAGGGCGGGGACGTGCGCCGGCTCGTCAGTCACGCGGACGCCGGCGCGGACCGACTTCCGCCGATGCCTTCGAGGCCCTGGTCGGCGCGGGCGAACCGTGGATCGAAAGCCCGGCGATCGTGGACCGGAGGAAGGAGGCGATCAGCGCCGGCGGCGAGAACTCTCCTCGCAGGAGGTGGCGGGTGCGCTGGGCAGCCGCCCCGACGTCCTCGGCGTCGCCGTCGTCGGGCGCCCGCGCCCACGGTGGTCCCTGGTCTGATGGTCCACCAGCGCGTCGATGCCCCAGCCGCCGGCGATCCAGGTGTCGACGCCCGCGGCGGGAAGTACGGCGAGTACGGAGTGCACACCTGCTGCGGTCATCATGAAGGGGCTCCATGACCTGGTGTCAGCCGCCGGCCGGCCCCGCATCCGGGGCGAGGGCGCCGGTACCGACGAGGAAGAAGAGCGCGGCGCCGAGCAAAATCCGGTAGACCACGAACGGCATGAAGCTCTTGGTCGTGATGAATTTCATGAACCAGGCGATGACCGCGTACCCGACGGCGAAGGCGACCACGGTGGCGAGGAGGGTCGGGCCCCAGGCCACCCGGCCGTCACCGCCCGCGTCCTTGAGCTCGAATACGCCCGAGGCCAGCACCGCGGGGATGGCGAGCAGGAACGAGTAGCGGGCAGCCGCCTCGCGGGTGTAGCCCATCAGAAGTCCGCCGCTGATCGTGGCACCGGAGCGGGAGACGCCGGGGACCAGGGCCATCGCCTGGCACACACCGTAGACGAGGCCGTCCCTGACACTCAGCTCCCGGAGCGACTTGCGCTCCTTCGCCGCCCGGTGCCGGCCGCCCGTCTCGTCGAGGGAGGCCCGACGGTCGGCCAGGCCGAGCACCAGACCCATCGCGATCAGTGTGAACGCGATGACGCGCAGGTCGCGGAAGGTGGTGTCGATCTGGTCCTTCAGCACCAGGCCGAGCACTCCGATCGGGACGGACCCGACGATCACGAGCCATCCCATCTGTGCGTGGTGGTCGCTGCGCAGTGAACGATCGGTGAGGGAGCGGAACCACGCCGAGACGATCCGCGCGATGTCCCTGCGGAAGTAGATGACGACGGCCGTCTCGGTCCCGAGCTGCGTGACGGCTGTGAAGGCCGCTCCCGCATCGGGCCAGCCGGCGAATGCCGACGTCAGACGCAGATGAGCGCTCGATGACACAGGCAGGAATTCCGTCAGCCCCTGTACGAGCCCGAGGACGATCGATTCGAACCAAGACATGGGCGTGGGCCGTCCAAGGGATCAAGGGAGTCGGCTCAAGGGGCCGTTAGGCGGGGGAGCGTAACGACCGCAGGTGTACGTACGGTGACGCCCAGCCCTACGGTCGGCCAACCAGCCACCTCGTGCGGCCTTCGGACTCAGGCCCCGCTCAGCCGGTGGCGCTTGCGCCAGGCCACCACCGCGGCTCCCAGCCCCGACAGCGCGATGAAACCCATCGCGATCAGAAAAGTGGGGGAGGTCGGGGAGGACGCCTCGCTGCCCGCCACCACATAGGCCGCCGTGTTCGGAATCGAACCGAGCCCCGTGGCCACCAGGAACGGCAGCCACCCCATCCGGGAGACCGCGGCGCAGTAGTTGGCGGCGGCGAACGGTACGCCAGGGAAAAGCCGGATGGCGAGCATCGAGCGGAACCCGTGCCGGCTCAACTGCCCGTCGGCCGCCTTGAGCCAGCGTCCGCGCAGCAGCGGGCGCAGCGCGCTCTGGCCGAGCCCACGGCCGAGACCGAAGGCGATCCCCGCACCGAGCACCGTCCCGGCGATGGCCGCGCCGAGCCCGGCCTGGCTGCCGAAGAGGGCGCCCGCCGCCAGGTTGAGCAACGGCCGCGGTACGAAAGCCGCTGTGCAGCCGCCGTACGCAGCGGCGAAGAGGACGACGGCGGAGACGCCACTGAGCTGTGGCGGCCAGCCGGCGGCGATCAGATGCTGCGGCTGCAGAAGCAGCATCGTGGTCGCGGCGGCCAGTAGCACCACCACCAGCAGCGAAAGCCGCGACCACGGGGAAACGAGGGTCCTGGCGCAGCGCGCGGCAAGGCGGGCGGCGGGTGGGGCAGCGGACTCCAGCATCCGGGGAGACTAACCGAAACCTGCATATGATCGTCGTAACCGGGCTCATCCGGCTCGCTCGCCGGAAAACCCGTCGACGTGCCCGGCGCCGGGCAGGCATGATCGACGGCATGTTCCGGTACGCCTTCCTCGCAGCGCCGTCCGCAGTCGCGGGCGGGCCGAAGGTTGCCGGTTTCCCGGATTCCGCGATGACCGCAGCGGCCTGCACGGCAGTCGCACCCGCAGCGGCCGCGCACATCGGCGGCGCTCGAAGCTGACCCTTCCCGGATCGTCCGGCGGACCCCGCAGGGGGAGGGTCGGCCAGGCCCGGGGGTCCCGTCACGTTTCGACATTTCCGAGGAAGAAAGCCATGTCCAAGACGGCATACGTGCGCACCAAGCCCCACCTCAACATCGGCACCATGGGCCACGTCGACCACGGCAAGACCACGCTGACCGCCGCCATCACCAAAGTCCTCAGCGACCGGGCCGGGAGCGGTACCTCCTTCGTGTCCTTCGACCGGATCGACCGGGCGCCGGAGGAGGCACAGCGCGGCATCACCATCAACATCGCGCACGTGGAGTACGAGACCGACACCCGCCACTACGCGCATGTCGACATGCCGGGACACGCGGACTACATCAAGAACATGGTCACCGGCGCGGCCCAGCTCGACGGGGCGATCCTGGTGGTCTCCGCGCTCGACGGGATCATGCCGCAGACCGCCGAGCACGTGCTGCTGGCCCGTCAGGTCGGCGTGGACCACATCGTGGTCGCGCTGAACAAGGCGGACGCCGGTGACGAGGAGCTGGCCGACCTGGTCGAACTGGAGGTCCGTGAGCTGCTCGACGCGCACGGGTACGGCGGTGACGCGGCGCCCGTGGTCCGGGTGTCGGGGCTCAAGGCGCTGGAGGGCGAGCCGCGTTGGACCGCGTCGATCGAGGCGCTGCTCGACGCGGTCGACACCTATGTGCCGGTTCCGGTCCGCTACACGGACGCACCGTTCCTGCTCCCGGTGGAGAACGTGCTCACCATCACCGGTCGCGGCACGGTCGTCACCGGCGCCGTGGAGCGAGGCACCGTGCGGGTCGGTGACCGGGTCCAGGTGCTGGGCGCCGACCTCGACGCGGCCACCACCGTCGTCACCGGTCTGGAGACCTTCGGCAAGCCGATGACGGAGGCCCAGGCGGGAGACAACGTGGCGCTGCTGCTGCGTGGTGTGCCGCGCGACGCGGTGCGCCGCGGGCACGTGGTGGCAGAGCCGGGCAGCGTGGTGCCACGCCGCCGCTTCACCGCCCAGGTGTACGTACTGTCGACGCGCGAGGGAGGCCGCAGCACCCCGGTCTCCACGGGTTACCGGCCGCAGTTCTACATCCGTACCGCGGACGTCGTGGGGGACGTGGACCTCGGTGACACGGCGGTCGCCCGCCCGGGCGACACGGTCACCATGACCGTCGAACTGGGACGCGAGGTACCGCTGGAGCCCGGCCTCGGTTTCGCGATCCGCGAGGGCGGACGCACGGTCGGGGCCGGCACGGTGACCGACGTCGACCGGACTGTCTCCTAGCGGGCACGACGGTCCGGCCGCCGGGGGAAGAACCTGGGCGGCCGGACCGTCAGTGTTCCGGCGGCTCGCTTCCCGCCCGTGCGGGACATCCGTAGCCTGCGAGGCATGGATCACGAAGACGCCCGGGCCGTGCGCGCGGCCATCGACGGCGAGTTGAGACTTCTCGACCCCGTGGTCCGTGCCTCGGAGGCTCTCGTCACCGAGTTGCTGGATCCCGCGTTCACCGAGATCGGAGCATCCGGCCGGCTCTGGGACGCGACATCGATCCTCACCGTGACCGTCTCCGGATCGGTGGACCCCGAGTCTCCGGTCGAGGTCAGCGAGATGTCGGGAACCGTGCCGGCACCGGGCATCGTTCACCTGACCTACCTGGCGGACGACCGGGTCCGCCGGGTCCGCCGCAGCTCGCTGTGGCGTCGCACGTCCAGGGGCTGGCGGATGTACTTCCATCAGGGGACCCCGGCGGGCGAGGCGTAGCGGAGCGGCCCCGGTCGCGGGCGGGCGGCACAATGGAGCGGTGAACGATCCGATAGCGGTGATCAGGGACGTGGACTGCGGGACCGCCAGACTGATGCCGGATGTCGACCGGGCCCGGGCCTGGCTGCTCACGGTCGACGGAGCACCACAGTCGTACGTCGATCTGGACGACCCGGCCCATCTGGAGTTCGAGTACGCCCGCAGGCTCGGCCATGTCGTGGACTGCGCCGCGGAAGAGAACCGACCGCTCGACCTGATCCATCTCGGCGGTGGCGCACTCACCCTGCCCCGCTACGCCGCGGTGGTCCGGCCCGGGTCCCGGCAGCAGGTGGTGGAGGCGGACCGGGAGCTGATCGAGCTGGTCAGCGAGTATCTGCCGCTGCCGGCAGGGCAGTCCATCAGCGTGCACGCCGGGGACGCCCGCAGCTGGCTGGCCGGCGCACCGGAGGACTCGGCGGACGTCCTGATCGCCGATGTATTCGGTGGTTCACGGGTCCCCGCGCATCTCACCTCCGTCGCGTACGCACGGGTCGCCGCGCGGGTGCTGCGCAACGACGGCGTGTACGCGGCCAATCTCGCCGACGGCGCGCCGTTCACTTTTCTCCGTTCCCAGCTGGCCACGTTCGCCGCGGTCTTCGCGGAAACCGCGCTGATCGCCGAGCCGTCCGTGCTGCGCGGCCGACGGTTCGGCAACGCCGTGCTGCTCGCTTCGCACACGGAGCTCGATACGGCTCGGCTGGCGCGTAGGACGGCGTCGGACGTCTTTCCCGCCCGCGTCGTGTACGGCGCTGCGCTGGCCCGGTTCACCGGCGATGCGAAGGCGGTACGGGATTCGGCAGCGGTCGCGTCGCCCGAGCCGCCCGAAGGGGCCTTCAGCATCGGCTGACCCGCATGGGGTGGCGGGGGCGGTGCAGGGGCGGCGGTGGCGGGAGAACCCGAAGGTGCTCGCCACCCCGCCACCCATGAACCGGCCCGGTGAACGGCGGACTTCCGCTGATCAGCCGGCGTCCGAGCCCGTCGGGTCACCGGCAAGCCGGACGGTGCTGAGGATCTTGTCGATGGTTCCCTGCTCGAGGGCGCCCTTGACGCCCGTGCTGTTGTACAGCGAGAAGGCCACGAAGTCGCCGGTGGAGTTCTTGAAGCCGAAGGTGATGGCCTGTCCGTCGGTGCTGCACTTGCTCTTCTTGGGCACACCCGTCGCCCAGGCCCGCGCCAGGCTTCCCGTGACCCCGGCCTTGGTGGTGTAGGGCTTCGACTTGGAGGTCTTCACCAGCTTCTTGTTGGGCTGGGTGTACGCGCCGTAGACCCACCAGGGCACCTGGTTCTCGGCCACTTCCTGAGTGTTCTTCGCCCCGTCCGCGCCTTTGGTGCCCGCTCCGCCGAGCCCGGTGTCCTCCGAGTTCCCGTCCTTGTCCGCGTCGTCCGTGCACCACTTGGACTTGTAGAACGCGGGCGCCGACTGGATGATCACCGGCTTGCCCTTGTCGTCCTCGAACCCTGATGCCATCCCGGACTTGGCGACTTCCCAGTCGGGCGGTACGTCGAACGCGGTGCCCCACTTCGGGTTGACGACGACCTTCCAGCCGGCGATGACCGGCTTGACCGCGCCGCCGGTCCGCGGGTTGGCGCTCGGTGACGTCGCGGTGGTCGGTTGGTCGGACGCTGCGGGCGACGACTTCTTCTTGTTGTCGGCCTGAACCGTCTTGCCGTTGCCGCCGTCGCCCCGGAACACGACCACGCCGGTGATCACCGCGGTGGCCACCACGGCCGTCGCCGCGACGATGGCGATGATCGTGGTCCTGCGTTTGCCGTCACCCGGCGGCCGCGGCGCGCCGGGCGGCGTCGCCGCGGCGTACTGCGGCACCGTCGGCTGCTGGTACGGATTGGGCTGCTGGTACGGATTCGGCTGGTCGTTCCCCGGCTGCTGGTAGCCCGGTTGAGGAGAGCCGGGCTGCTGGAACCCCGGTTGCTGGTATCCCGGCTGTGGAGAGCCAGGCTGCTGATAGGGATTCGGGTTCTGGTCCTGCGGGTTCTGCTCGCCCCCGGGCGGCTGCTGTCCTGGCCACATGGCGAGTAACGATAGAGGGGCGGCCGGGGCCTTGCTACGTCCGCCCCTGTGGAGGGATGGCCAAGATTGCCTACTCGCGGGTAACATCTTCTCATGAGCGCAGATCAGATGACCGCAGGCGAGTTGCTCGCTGCCACCGTTCCGATGGTCGGGACCCTCGGCCTGGAGTTCCTGGAGACGACGGCGGAGCGCGCCGTCGTCCGGTTGCCGGACCAGGCCGCCTACCACAACCACATCGGCGGGCCGCACGCCGGAGCCATGTTCACCCTCGCGGAATCGGCGAGCGGTGCGGTCGTGATCGCTGCGTTCGGTGACCAGCTCAACCGGGCCGTGCCGCTCGCAGTCCGGGCCGAGATCGACTACAAGAAGCTCGCGATGGGCGGGGTGACCGCGACCGCGACCCTGGGCCGACCGGCGGCCGACGTGGTGGCCGAGCTCGACGCGGGCGAACGTCCCGAATTTCCCGTCCTCATCTCCATCCGGCGTGCGGACGAGGCGGTGACCGGTGAGATGAAGGTCATCTGGACGCTGCGGCCCAACGCCTGACCGCACCGGCCCCGCCGTACGCATCTCGCGGAAACCGGAAGGCGCCCCCTTGGGTGGGGCCCCTTCCCGCCGTCCGAACTCCTTGCCGGGCCAGCAGGTAGGCTTCCCCGCAGGCGGCGCGGGGGCGCTCCTGCCGGGCACGGGCACTTCGAAGGGTAGGGGCCGGCGTTGCATATCCAGGCGTGGCTGGAGACGGTTCCGGCGATCAGTATTTACCTCCTGGTGGGGGCGGTCATCGGGGTGGAGAGCCTCGGGATCCCGCTGCCGGGGGAGATCGTGCTGGTCAGCGCGGCCCTGTTGGCCTCCCAGGAGGGGCACATCGACCCGGTGGTGCTGGGTGCCTGCGCCTCGGCGGGAGCGATCATCGGCGACTCGATCGGCTACGCCATCGGCCGTAAGGGCGGGCGACCCCTGATCGCCTGGCTCGGCCGGAAGTTCCCGGGGCACTTCAGCGGGCCGAACATCGCGATGGCGGAGCGGTCGTTCGAGAAGTGGGGCATGTGGGCGGTGTTCTTCGGCCGCTTCATCGCACTGCTCCGGATTTTCGCCGGGCCGCTGGCCGGCGTCCTGCACATGCCGTACTGGAAGTTCCTCATCGCCAACATGCTCGGCGGCATCCTGTGGGCGGGCGGCACGACCGCCGCGGTCTACTACGTGGGCGTCGTCGCGGAGTCCTGGTTCAAGAACTTCTCCTACGCCGGTCTGGCGCTCGCGGCCCTCGTCGGGGTCGGCTCGATGCTCGTCCTGAGAAACCGTGCGAAAAAGGCCCATGCCCGCGCCGAGTCGGCGGCCGAACCCCCATCGGAGTCCGTGACCGCCGACTGATATGCGTTCCCCGCGCACGGGCCCCCGCGCGGCGGGCGAGCGTGGCCCCGCGCGTCAGGGAAGCTGCTGGCGGTACGGGGCAAGGGCGGGCGCGGTCGTCGTCGCGAAGAACTCGATGATCCGGTAGGTGCAGGCTCCACCGATCAGGAGGGGGTCGGTGGCCGTGAGCTTCTCGATCTCTGCCCGGTCGTCCCCGACAGCCAGAATCACCCCACCGACCCGCGGGTTCTGGCGGCCGGACGCGATGAAGACGCCGGCCTCGTACCCCGCGTTGAGCCAGGCGACATGCTCGTCCAGCAGTTCGTCGACGCGCTCGAGGGGCCCCGGGTAAGTCAGTTCCAATATGAACATGCACGCCAGACTAGCCGTCGCGCTCCGCCGGCCGTGCGCCGTCGAACCTGAGGGGCGGTCAGCTTCCGTCCGCCTCTCGATGCGCCTTCACCAGGTCCAGATAGACCGTCGCGTTCAGCTTGATGCCCTCGCGCTCCTCATCGGTGAGCTCGCGCCTGACCTTCGCGGGGACACCCGCGACCAGCGACCCGGGCGGCACCCGCATGCCCTGGGGGACCAGCGCCTGGGCGGCGACCAGCGATCCCGCCCCGATGTGCGCGCCGTTGAGCACGGTCGCGCCCATCCCCACCAGCACGTCGTCCTCGACCGTGCAGCCGTGCAGGACGGCATTGTGGCCGACGGAGACCCGCTCACCGATGGTCACGGGGAAACCCGGGTCCACATGGACGGTGGAGTTGTCCTGGATGTTGGTCTCGGCGCCGATCACGATCGGACCGCAGTCGGCGCGCAGCACCGTGTGATACCAGACGCTGGAGCCGGCGGCGAGGGTCACATCGCCCAGGACGACGGACGTCGGTGCCGTGAAGGCGGCCGGGTCGATGCGCGGCCGCCTTCCGCCCACGCCGCTGATCAATGCCTGCTCCGCCATCGCTGTCTCCCTTGGTCCCGCAATTCCGCACCGTCGCGCGCTCGGACTCTCGCAGCCGCGCACCACGCACCGTAAGCGAAGCTGGGTCGAAGATCACAGCTGGGCGTCCGATCGGCACCGGGCGGGCTGAGTACGGTAGGCAGGTGCTCAGGAGAAGAAACACGTTCTCATCGCTGACCTCCCGTGTGCTGCACACCGGCTGGCGTTGGGTCCAGCGGGCGGGGGCGGTGACGGCGGAGCGTCCGGGGCGGCTGCGCTTCGGGCGTATCGGGACGGGCACCCGGCTCGCTTTCCCCCAGGGGACGGTGTTCGGGGAGCCCTGGATCGAGCTCGGTGACCACTGCGTCATCGGCGAGCAGGTCACGCTGACCGCGGGGATGATGCCCGACCTGAACCTCGGTCCCGAGCCGGTGCTCACCCTGGGCAACGGCGTGGTGCTGGGGCGCGGCAGCCATGTCATCGCCGACACCACGGTCACCGTCGGATCGGACACGTACTGCGGCCCGTACGTCTACATCACCACGACCAATCACAGCTACGACGATCCGCACGAGCCCATCGGCAAGCAGTGGCCGAGGATGGAACCTGTCACGATCGGGACGGGTTGCTGGCTGGGTACCGGAGCGGTCATCCTGCCGGGCGCCCGGCTCGGCCGCAATGTGGTGGTGGCGGCCGGGGCCGTCGTACGGGGCGAGGTGCCCGACCACGCCGTGGTGGCCGGTGCGCCGGCCCGGGTGGTGCGGCGCTGGGACGCGGAGCAGGGCTGGCAGCCACCGCTGCGTACCCCCGCGCCCGTACCGATTCCGGCCGGGATCACGCCGGAACAGCTGCTGGCCCTCGGAGATCTGGAGCTCGGCGGCCCGGAGCTCGGCGACGTCGAGCCGGGAACCTCATAGGCGCAGCCCGAGTGGCCACCGGCGCCGGCCGGATCAGCCGGTTGCCAGCAGCACGGTGCCCACCAGGGCGAGCCCCGCCCCGGCCGCCTGGACGGCCCGGAGCCGCTCCTTGAGCAGCCCGCGCGCGGCCAATGCGGTGATCACCGGGTAGAGCGAGGCGAGCACCGCGGCCACGGTGACCGGACCCGCGTGGGCGGCGAGCGAGTAGGTGCCGTTCGCCGCCACGTCGGCCAGTCCGACGAAGGCCAGCGCGGGCAGCGCGCGCCCGATCAGTCGCAGGCCGCCGTCCTCGGGGAGCGCCGGTGTACCACGCCTGACCGAGACGAAGAGGGCGGTGCCACCCACCACCACATTGGCCACCCGCTGGACGAACAGGGCAAGAAAGAGGCCGGTGAGCGTGGACGACGCCTCGGCGATCAGGGACATCACCGCTCCGAATCCGACGGCCGCGACCAGCGTGAGGGCGACCGCCCTGCGCTGGACCGCTGCCCCGCGCAGTTCGGGACCTCCGGCCAACACCACACCGGCCACCGCCACGGCGATCCCGGCGAACTGCAGGACACCGGGCCGCTCGCCGAGCACCACGCCGACGCCGACGGGGACGGCGACGCCGAGTGAACCGAGCGGTGACACGACACCCATCGGCCCCAGGGCCAGCGCCTTGTAGAAGCTGAGCATGGCGACCGGCCCCACCACGCCGGCGGCCACCGCGAACCACAGCTGCGGTCCGCGTTCGCTCCACCCGCCGGTGGCCAGCACGGTCGCCCCCAGGACCAGCACGGCCACCGACTGTGAGACGACCACCACGGTCAGCGCGGGCACCCGCCGGGTCAGCAGGCCGCCGCCGAAGTCGGCCAGCCCCCAGAGCAGGCTGGTGGCCAGGGCGAACAGGGCTGTCATCAAGGCCTCGCAGTACAGTGTGGTGAATCAACGGGTACACCACACGGTAGTGCAAGATACTGAACTCTGTCATCCAAAATACTGGACGGAATGTGTCGGACCTCGACCAGCTCACGCAGTCGCTCGCCCGCAACCTCAAGCGCTGGCGGGGCGAACGGGGCTTCACCCTCGACGCCCTCGCCGCGCGCTCCGGGGTCAGCCGGGGCATGATCATCCAGATCGAACAGGCCCGCACCAACCCCAGTGTGGGCACCACGGTGAAACTCGCCGACGCACTGGGTGTCAGCATCACCACCCTGCTCGACTACGAGCAGGGGCCCCAGGTCAGGATCGTGCCCGAGGAGCAAGCGGTCCGCATGTGGTGGACAGAAGCGGGCAGCCACACCACGCTGCTCGTCGGTACCGAGACCCGGGGGCCGCTCGAGCTGTGGTCCTGGCGTCTGATGCCCGGCGATGGCAGCGCGTCCGACGCCCACCCGCCGGGCACCGTGGAGCTACTGCATGTCGACGCCGGAGAACTGACGCTGGTCGTCGACGGAGTGGCGCACGCGGTGCCTGCGGGTACTTCGGCGACCTTCGAGGCCAATGTGCCGCACGCCTACCGCAACGAAGGCGCGGAGACGGTCGAGATGACGATGGCCGTCTCCATTCCGCCCGTCGGCTGAGACCCGGGGGCGACCGGCCGGACGGCCCGGGCCACGGCTGTTAGCGTGAGCCGTATGCGCGCCCCCATCGGTACGTTCGACGATGTCCGCTCTGCTCCCGACTGCCTCGAGCTGCTCCCCCCGCCGGTGGCCGACGCCGTACGGAACGGGCGGGGAGATGTGCCGGCGGAGGAACTGGTGTACGTGGACAGCGACCCGGAGGTCGCTGACACCGCCGCCTTCGTGGAGCGCTACGGCCGGGAACTGCTCGGTGTTTCGGCGAACTGTGTCGTGGTCGCGGGGAAGCGCGGCGGGGAGGTGTCGCTCGCTGCCTGCTTGCTGCTCTCCACGACCCGGCTCGACGTCAATGGCGCTGTTCGCAGGCAACTCGGCGTCCGCAAGGCATCCTTCGCTCCGATGGACACCGCCACCGGCCGGACCGGCATGGAGTACGGCGGGATCACCCCGATCGGACTGCCCGGCGACTGGCCGCTGTTGGTTGACCCGGCCGTCGTCGATCTGGAGTGGGTGCTGGTGGGCAGCGGACGCCGCAGGGGCAAGCTCATCGTGCCAGGAAAGGCCTTCGCCTCGCTGCCCGGTTCGGTCGTCGTGGAGGGACTCGGCTACTGACCGGCCGACCGGCTGTGCGGAACCGGACGGTGCGCACAGGTCAGGCGGCCATCACCAGCGGTCCGGTCGCCGCCCCGCCGACGGGTTCCACCGTAGTGGCGCCGCTGCGGGCGAAGACCACCGCCCGCAGCACGACGAACCGGCCGACGCCCGCCAGCGCGGACGCCGCGAGGTACACGGCCTGCTCGGTGAGGGCGGAAGGGCCGGGCCGCACCGCGTACAGTCCGAGCAACGCGACCGTGGTGAAGCCGTAGCTCACGGCCACCGTCAGCCCGGACTGCAGATGGACCGCCCAGCCGCTCCAGCCGCTCCGGCCGCGTGCCGTACCCCGTGCGGTGTGTTCGTCGCGGAAGGAGATCCGGCCGTGCAGTTCCGTCGCGACGACCGTGGACACCACCGTGATCAGAGCATTGGCGACCACCAGCGGCATCCGCCCGTGCAGCAGCAACAGCACACCACTGGAGGCGAGTCCGACCCCGCCGCCACAGACGACGAAACGCACGAACGCCCCGACGAGCGGGTGTGCCGGGCGCTTCTGACGCTGCGCTTGCGTGGTCACGAGAGGCCTCCGTAAGGGGAATTGAACCGTTGCCCTGATTCCACTCCTCAACCTAGGGACGGGGCATCGTCCGAACGATCGGGCCTGCCCCCGACTTTGCTGGGGGTTACCCCCAGAAGAACGTAGGGGTCGGCTCAGAGGTCAGGGCAGCGACGGGATCTCGATGGCGGGGCACCGGTCCATCACCATGTCGAGACCCGCCGCACGCGTCCGCTCGTACGCCGCCTCGTCGATCACTCGGAGCTGGAACCACACGGCGCGAGCCCCGATGGCCACCGCTTCGTCGGCGACCGGCCCCGCGAGGTCGCTGTTGACGAAGACATCCACCACATCGACCGGAAAGGGGATGTCGCGGAGCGAGGCGTAGCCCGGCTCGCCGTGGACCGTCTCCGCCTTGGGATGCACGGGCACGACGCGCTTGCCGAAACGCTGGAGCACCCGGGCCACGCCGTAGGCGGCCCGCTCCGTGTTGTTCGAAAGGCCGACCACCGCCCAGGTGTCGCCGGTCGAGGTCAGGATCCTTCGGATCGTCTCCGTGTCTGCGTACATGTCCGGTCAACCGAGTGCTCCCGGAGGGCATTCCCGTGGCGCCGCATAGGCTGGCCCGATGCAGGAGCAGTACCGCACGGTTCCCCACGAGGGCGTCCACGAGACCGAGATCAACCGATCACGCTTCATCTGCACGCTCGCGCCGGCGGCGACCGAGCAGGAGGCCCAGGCATGCGTCGCGCGCATCCGCAGGGAGCACCCCACCGCCGGCCACAACTGCTTCGCGTACGTCATCGGCGCCGACGCGTCCGTGCAGAAGGCGAGCGACGACGGCGAGCCCGGCGGGACGGCGGGCGTACCGATCCTGCAGATGCTGTTGCGGCGCGAGATGCGCTACGTCGTCGCGGTCGTCACCCGCTACTACGGCGGGGTCAAGCTGGGCGCCGGCGGATTGATCAGGGCGTACGGCGGAGCGGTCGGCGAGGCGCTGGACGAGCTGGGCACCCAGGTCAGGCAGCGTTTCCGGCTTGTCACCGTGACCGTCGACCACCAGCGGGCGGGAAAGCTCGAGAACGAGCTGCGAGCGACGGGCCGCGCGGTGCGCGACGTTCGGTACGGGGACGCGGTGACGATCGAGGTCGCACTGCCCGACGGGGAGGTGGCGGCCTTCCGGACCTGGCTCGCGGACACCACGGCGGGCGCCGCGGCACTCGAGCTCGGCACAGAGGTGTACGGAGACGCCTGAACGGGACGGATAGGGGAGTATCCGCCCGTGCTGTCGGACCCCCCGGATAACCTCAGGGATCATGAGGCTGCTGCACACATCCGACTGGCACCTGGGACGCTCCTTCCACCGGGTCGGGCTGCTCGACGCCCAGGCCGCGTACCTGGACCACCTGGTGGCCACGGTCCGCGAGCGTGATGTGGACGCCGTGCTGGTCTCCGGGGACGTCTACGACCGGGCGGTACCCCCGCTCGCCGCCGTCGAGCTCTTCGACCGGGCGCTGCACCGCCTCGCCGACGCCGGAGTACCGACCGTCATGATCTCCGGGAATCACGATTCGGCGCGCAGGCTCGGCGTCGCGGCAGGCCTCATCCAGCGCGCCGGGATACATCTGCGCACCGACCCTGCGGGCTGCGCCACCCCGGTGCTCCTCCCCGACCCCCACGGTGAAGTCGCGATCTACGGACTGCCGTATCTGGAGCCGGCCCTGGTGCGCGACGAATTGAAGGCGGCGAGGGCAGGCCACGAAGCCGTGCTCGCCGCCGCCATGGACAAGGTGCGGACGGATCTCGCCCAGCGAGCCGCCGGCACCCGGTCGGTGGTCCTCGCCCACGCCTTCGTCGCCGGTGGTGAGCCCAGCGACAGCGAACGGGACATCACCGTCGGCGGCGTGGCCGCCGTACCCGCCGGCGTCTTCGACGGGGTCGACTACGTGGCACTCGGCCATCTGCACGGCAGCCAGATCGTTTCGGAGCGGGTGCGGTACTCGGGCTCCCCGCTGGCCTACTCCTTCTCGGAAGCCACCCACCGCAAGACCATGTGGCTGATCGACCTCGGCCCCGGTGGGGAGATCGGCGCGGAGCGGATCGACTGCCCCGTGCCACGACCGCTCGCCCGGATCCGTGGCCGACTCGACGCGCTGCTGGACGACGCGGCGCTGGAGCGGCACCGCGATTCCTGGGTCGAGGCGACGCTCACCGACCCGGTGCGGCCCGCCGAGCCGATGGCCAGGCTGGCCGGACGCTTCCCGCACACGCTCAGCCTCGTCTTCGACCCCGAGCGAGGCCCCGATGACCCGCTCGCCTCGTATGCACAGCGGCTCAGAGGCCGGACCGACGAGCAGATCGCGGAGGACTTCATCGCCCATGTACGCAGCGGAGCCGGGCCGGACGAAGAAGAACGCGGAGTGCTGTCCGGCGCCATCGATCACGTCCGCGTGCAGGACGGCGTGCGCGAGGTGACCCGGTGAGGCTGCACGCGCTGCGCGTCACCGCCTTCGGGCCCTTCGCAGGCACCCACGAGGTCGACTTCGACTCGCTTTCGGCCGCCGGACTGTTCCTGCTCCACGGACCGACCGGTGCCGGCAAGACCTCCATCCTGGACGCCGTCTGCTACGCCCTGTACGGCGCGGTACCGGGAGCCAGACAGGGGCCCGGTACCGTGCTGCGCAGCGACCACGCGCCGGTGACCGACCTGACCGAGGTATGTCTGGACCTCACGGTCGGCGGACGCCGGCTGGAGATCAGCCGGCAGCCGGCCCAGACACGCCCCAAGAAGCGCGGTACCGGCTTCGTCACGGAGAAGGCGCAGAGCCGACTGCGGGAATACGACCCGCGGGCCGGCAACTGGCAGGCGCTGAGCCGTTCGCACCAGGAGATCGGTGAAGAGATCACCCAGCTCCTCGGGATGAGCCGGGAGCAGTTCTGTCAGGTAGTGCTGCTGCCCCAGGGCGACTTCGCCCGCTTTCTGCGGGCCGATGCCGAGGCGCGGGGGAAGCTGCTGGGGAGGCTGTTCGACACCCGGCGCTTCGCGGCCGTGGAGGAGCGGCTGGCGGATCTGCGCCGGTCCGCGGAAGCGGAGGTGCTCGCCGCGGACAGCCGGTTGCTGACCCTCGCCCACCGGATGGCGGAAGCAGCGGGTGACGCGGCCGGCGACTGGCCGCTGCCCGATCACCGGCCGGGCGATCCCGGGCTCGCCGGATCGGTGCTGGTCTGGGCCGCGGTCGCCCGTAGCGGAGCGAGTGAGCGGCTGGACATAGCGTATTCGGCCGTATCGGCGGCGGAGAGCAGACAGGCAGCAGCCAGGCACGCGCTGGCCGACGAGCGGGAACTCGCCAGACTGCAGCAGCGGTTCGAAGAGACCCGGCGCCGGGCCGATGCACTCACGGCCCGCGCCGGCGAGCGGGACCGGCTGCGCGAACGGCTGGACCGGGCACGCAAGGCGGAGCGGATCGCCGAGCCGCTCGCCCAGCGGGAGCGGGCCGAGCGGGCCCACGCAGCAGCCGTCCGTGCCGGGGAGAGCATCCGAGGACAGCTCCCCGACGAAGCGGCCGACGCGGGGGCGGAACAGCTCGCCGCGTTGGAGCGCAGGCTCCGCCAGGATCTCGGCGGCCTCGAGGCGGCTCAGCGGGCCGAGCGCCGCAGCGCCGACATCACGCAGGAGCGGACAGCGCTGGAGCGGCAGTCCCGCGCCGACGAGGAACTCATCCGGGACGCGGCCGACTGGCTCGCGGGCTGGGAGGACGAGCGTCGCCGCGGCCAGGCCCGTATCGACGCGGCGCTGGAGGCGGCGACCCGGGCGGAACAACTGGCCGGTCAGCTCGAACCGGCCCGTCGGAGGCTCGAAGCGGCGCGGCTTCTCGACCGTCGCACAGCCGAGGCGGCCGAGGCCGACGCGCGACTGCGCACCGCCCGCGAGCTGGCGAACACCGCACACGAGAGCTGGCTCGACCTCCGCGAGCGCCGACTGCGCGGTATCGCGGCCGAGTTGGCGGCCGGTCTGCGGCAGGGCGAGGCCTGCGCGGTCTGCGGTGCGACCGAGCACCCGGCACCTGCTCGGGCGGGGGACGACCAGGTGGACCGGGCGGCGGAGGAAGCGGCGTACGAGGAGCACACCCGCGCGGATCGCGCCCGGGCCGAGACGGAGCGCGCTCTCGGCGCGCTCCGGGAGTCGGTCGCCGAGGCGCGCGCCGGAGCGGGTGGTGCCCCGGTCGGCGAACTGGAGCAGCTGGTCGGCGACTTGCAGCGGGACCAGGCGCGGGCCCGCGAGACGGCGTCGGACATGCATGCCGCACGTGAGTCGCAGGCTCGCGCCGAACACGAGCACGCCGAACGGGTCGCCGCACAGCAGCAGGCCGAGCGGCGTTCGGCAGCCCGGACCTCGCGGTACGAAGCGCTGGAGCGTGAGCAGACCGTACTGGAAGCCGAAGTGGCCCGGTCACGGGGCACGGCCGGCAGCGTCGCCGAACATGCGGCACTGCTGGAGCGCCGGCTGGCGCTGCTCGGCAAGGCGGCCGAAGCGGTCCGCGCCGCCGACAGCACCGCCCGGCAGCTCAAGGAGGCCGACGACCGGCTCGCCGACGCCGCGTTCCGTGCCGGGTTCGACACCCCGCGGGCTGCCGCGGACCAACTGACGAGCGACGCGGAACAGCGTGAGCTGCAGCGTCTGCTGGACGTCCGGCAGGCCGAGGAGGCAGCCGTCGCCGAGCGGCTCGCCGAGCAGGACGCCACCGCTGCGGCAAGTCGGCCGGCGGCTGCCCCGGAAGCCGCTCAGCAGCGGTTCGACGCCGCCGAGCGCGCCGTGCGGGACGCTGCTTCGGCGCTCGACGCCGCCCGGCTCCGCCGCACCGCACTGGCGAGACTCGCGCAGCAGGCAGCCGACGAGTTGCAGCGGCTCGGGCCGTTGCGGCAGGAGTACGAAAGAGTGGCCCGGCTGGCCACCCTCACCGCGGGCACGTCCGCCCAGAACGAACGCAGGATGCGCCTCGAGTCGTACGTACTCGCCGCCCGGCTCGAGCAGGTGGCGTCGGCCGCCACCGCCCGGCTGCAGCGGATGTCGTCGGGCCGCTACACCCTGGTCCATTCCGATGCCCGGGAGAGTGGCCGCGGCCGGTCAGGGCTGGGACTGCACGTCGTCGATTCCTGGACGGGACACGAGCGCGACACCGCGACGCTCTCCGGCGGCGAGACGTTCTTCGCCTCTCTGGCGCTGGCCCTGGGCCTGGCCGATGTGGTCACCGAAGAGGCGGGCGGTGTGCGGCTCGACACCCTCTTCATCGATGAGGGTTTCGGCAGTCTCGACGAGCAGACCCTCGACGAGGTCCTCGACGTGCTGGACTCGCTGCGCGAACGGGACCGCAGCGTGGGCATCGTCAGCCATGTGGCCGACCTGCGCCGCCGGATCCCGGCCCAGCTGGAGGTCGTCAAGGAGCGGCACGGTTCGTCGGTGCGTCACCGGACGGCCGGGGTCCCCCACTGAGCGGCCGCCGGGCCGACGCCGTGTGCGTCGGCCCGGCCACCACCGCGGGGAACCGGCGGACTACAGCTTCGAGAGCTCGTCCACCAGGTCGTCAAGACCGAGCGACCCCTGGGACAGCGCCGCCATGTGCCACGCCTTGGCGTCGAAGGAATCACCGTGCGCCTTGCGGGCGTTCTCCCGGCCGAGCAGCCAGGCGCGCTCGCCCAGCTTGTAACCGATCGCCTGGCCGGGCATCGACAGGTAGCGGACGAGCTCGCTCTCCACGAAGTCGGCGGGGCGGCCACTGTGCTTGCCGAAGAACTCCTGGGCCAGCTCCGGGGTCCATCGCTCACCGGGACGGAACGGTGAATCCGCCGGAATCTCCAGCTCCAGGTGCATACCGATGTCCACGATGACCCGGCAGGCGCGCATCATCTGCGCGTCCAGATAGCCGAGCCGGCGCTCCGCGTCCGGCAGGAAACCCAGCTCGTCCATCAGCCGCTCCGCGTACAGCGCCCAGCCCTCGGCATTGGCGCTGACCATGCCGACGCTTGCCTGGTAGCGGGAGAGCCGGTCCGCGACGTGCACCCACTGGGCCAGCTGCAGATGGTGGCCGGGGACGCCCTCGTGGTACCAGGTGGAGACCAGGTCGTACACCGGGAAGCGGGTCTCGCCCATCGTCGGCAGCCAGGTACGGCCGGGGCGTGAGAAGTCCTCCGACGGAGGGGTGTAGTACGGAGCGGCGGCGCCGCCGGGCGGGGCGATGCGGGACTCCACCTTCCGTACCCGGTCGGCGAGTTCGAAGTGGGTACCGTCCAGCGCCTCGATCGCCTCGGTCATCAGGCCCTGAAGCCACTTCTGGACCTCGTCGACGCCCTCGATGTGCGTGCCGTGCTCATCGAGGTGGGCGAGCGCCTCCCACGGGCCCGCTCCCGGCAGGATCTTCTCCGCCTCGCCCTTCATCTCGGCGAGCAGACGGTGGTATTCGGACCAGCCGTACGCGTACGCCTCGTCGAGGTCGAGGTCGGTGCCGTTGAAGTACCGCGACCAGCGGGCGTAACGCTCGCGGCCCACGGTGTTCGGCGCGTCCTCGACCGCGGGCGCGTACACCTCACGCATCCAGTCGCGCAGCGATGCGAGGGCGTCGGTCGCGTCGCGGCTCGCCGAGTCCAGCTCCTTGCGCAACGAATCGGGTCCGGCGGCGGCGAACTCCTCGAACCAGCCACGACCCTCGGATGCCGAACCGGCCCACTCGGTGAGCTGGCCGATGAACGTCTCGGTGGGACGCGGAGGGCCGAGCAGTCCGCGTTCCAGGCCGAGCGCCAGCGACTCGCGGTACCCCTCGAGTGCGTCCGGAATGGCGCCGAGCCGCTGCACGACGGCAGCCCAGTCCTCTTCCGTCTCGGTCGGTGTCACGGTGAAAACCTCGCGCACGGCATGTGCGGGGGAGTAAATGTTGCTGACGGCCCGCAGTGCCTCATCGGCCTCGTGCACGGCGAGTTCGGCGCCCAGCCGCTCCCGCAGCAGCCTGCCGCAGCGCCGTTCGACATCGCTGTCCCCACCCGGCCGGCGTTCCGCCTCGTCGAGTGCGGTCAGTGTCCGGCGCGCGAGATCGGCAAGGGCGGCCTGCCCGGCGGGCGAGAAGTCCGGAAGACGGCTGGAGCTCTCCTTCACTCCGAGATACGTGCCGGTGATGGGGTCGAGTGCGATCAGGGCATCGACATAGTTGTCTGCTACCTGACGGGGAAGTGCGCTGTGGGAAGTCGGTGACATACGGACATCCTCGTACGTGACGGAGGTCCGCGCCAGCACTCTCCGCCTCCGGACTCCTTACATCACAGCGGCGGCAGCAGCGGACCGCAGTCCCAGGCCTGGAAGATCAGCCGAGTCTCCACCCGGGCGACCTCCCGCCGTGCGGTGAACTCGTCCAGCACCAGCCGCTGCAGGTCGGCGGTGTCCGCCACCGCGACATGCACCAAGTAGTCGTCGGGACCCGCCAGGTGGAAGACGGCCCGGGACTCGGGCAGCACCCGGATGCGCTCCACGAACGGGCCCACCAGTTCCCTGCGGTGCGGCCGCACCTGGACGGAGAGCAGCGCTTCGAGCCCCCGGCCGAGCTTTGCCGGGTCCAGTCGCAGCTGATGACCGAGGATCACACCGGAACGACGCAGTCTCGTGACCCGGTCGAGGCAGGTCGACGCGGCGACACCGACGGCGGCCGCCAGTTCCCGGTAGGTGGTCCGGGCATCGTTCTGCAGAAGGGCGAGCAGCTGCAGGTCCACCGGGTCCAGTACGACAGAATCAGCCATTCGGCGAACGTAACACGGAGCGGGCGGGAGATTGACCGGTAGGTGTTCAGAGTTCCGCCATGGAACCCGATGCAAGGACCGAAGGCGACATCACCACCCCACGCCCGTCGAGGGCACAGGCCACCGAGGCGGTGCACGCCGGCCGGGAGGACCTCGCCGGACTCGGGCTGCACGCCGTCCCCATCGATCTGTCGACCACCTACCCTTCGTACGACAGCAGGGACGAGGCCGCCAGGATCGACGAGTTCGCCGCCACCGGCGCTCGTCCCGAGGGCCCGCCCATCTATGCCAGGCTCGACAACCCGACCGTCGCCCGTTTCGAAACGGCGCTCGCCGCACTCGAGGGGTCTGCCGGCGCCGTGGCCTTCGCCAGTGGCATGGCAGCCCTCACCGCGGTGCTCCTGGCCAGGGCCGGCCAGGGCCTGCGCCACGTGGTGGCGGTCCGCCCGCTGTACGGCTGCAGTGACCATCTGCTCACCGCCGGACTGCTGGGCACGGAGGTGACCTGGACGGATCCGGCGGGGGTCGCGGACGCGCTGCGTGCCGACACCGGCCTCGTGATGGTCGAGACGCCCGCCAATCCGACCCTCGCCGAGATCGACATCAGGGCACTCGCGCACTCCTGTGGCTCGGTGCCGCTCCTCGTCGACAACACCTTCGCCACCCCGGTGCTGCAGCGGCCGCTGGACCAGGGGGCGAGGGTCGTTCTGCACAGTGCGACCAAGTATCTGGGCGGGCACGGCGATGTGATGGGCGGAGTCGTGGCCTGCGACGAGGAGTTCGCAGGCACCCTGCGGCAGGTCCGGTTCGCGACCGGCGGCGTACTGCATCCCCTGGCCGGCTACTTGCTGCTGCGCGGACTTTCGACGCTGCCGGTACGGATGCGGGCGGCGGCGTCGACCGCCGCCGAACTGGCCCGCCGGCTGGCGGCCGACGGGCGCGTGGCACGGGTCCACTACCCGAAGGTCGGCGGTGCGATGGTGGCCTTCGAGGTGTGCGGCGATCCGCACCGGGTCGTCGCGGGCGTGCGGCTCATCACCCCCGCGGTGAGCCTGGGCAGCGTGGACAGCCTCATTCAGCACCCCGCCTCCATCAGCCACCGCATCGTGGCCGAAGGAGACCGCCGCTCGGGGGGCGTGAGTGAACAGTTGCTGCGGATGTCGGTGGGCCTCGAGGACGTCGATGACCTCTGGAGGGACCTGGACCAGGCGCTCGGTGGCCGGCCTGCTCTCTTCGGCCCTACGGAAGTTCCTGCCGAGCGTCGTACGACGGCTCGTACGGCTGCACATGCGGTTCCTCGTACGGGAGACGGGAGCGCGTGGGTGCGCCCGCCAGCCGTGCGGTGATCACCAGAGTGCCCTCCTCGACCTGGTAGTCGAGCGGCAGGCCGAGGCCACGCATCGCCGCGACCATTCCGGTGTTCGACGCCTGCGTCACCGCGTACACGCTGTCGCACCCGGCTTCCACGGCGAGTGCGACCAGCCGGCCGAGCAGTTCGGAGCCGATGCCGCGCCGCTGCCAGTCGTCCTCGACGAGTAGCGCGACCTCGGTCTCGTCGCCGTCCCAGAGCAGATGGCCGAGGCCGACGATCCGTCCCGATGCCGTCTGCACGGCGAGGGTGCGGCCGAATCGGGGGCTCAGCAGGTGGGCCAGATAGCGGTCGGCGTCGGCCACCGGCCCGTGGTAGCGAAGCCGCAGAGTCCGCTCGGAGCACCTGTCGTGCAGGGCACGGGCGGCCTTCGCATCGTCGGGGCCGGCCCTGCGCACGGTGATCTCGTTGCCCTCGGGGAGGGTGAACACGTCCTGGCTGCGTGGCATCCGCGGTCCGAGGCGGGCATCGAGGTCGACGAGCGCGCGGGCCCGGGCGAACTCGGTGGGTGTGAACGGCAGGTAGGGCCGTTCGACGGTGATGACGCCACCGGAGGGGTCACGCAGCCGCATGACGGTCTCTTCCAGCGCGCTCTCCGCGGGCGTCTCCGCACCGGCGGGTGCTCCGTCGGCAGTGACCGCGGGCACCGAGTGGATCGTGCAGCGGCCGAGCAACTGGCGCAGCGCGAGTGGCAGTTCGGCGGTATCGAGCGCGGTACGGGTGGCGAGTCCGATGACCCGGGTCGGGGTGTCGACCAGGTCGTGGGCGTCGGCGCGCTCGATCCAGGTCTCGTGGCCGCCGGCTTCGGCGACCTCGTGGGCGAGCTGCTGAGCCGTGAAGGCGCCGGGGGCGCGCAGCAGGAACTCGTCGACCGTGCCGTCGGCCAGCGGATGGGTCTGCAGCGTCAGAATGTCCACCCGGTTACGGGCCAGCGCCGTGCACAGGACGGCGAGACTGCCCGGCTCGTCGCGCACGGTGGTGCGCAGCCGCCACAGCGCCGTATCGGGCCTCGGCATCTCTTCCTCTTCGTCCTGTTCAACCGGTACGGGACGTCCGCCGGTCGAAGGGGCGCCGACGGGCGGTTCGGTGGGCGGGGCGTGGCTGTGCCGCTGAGACCACCAGATGTGGAACCCGGCTGTGCAGGCGAGGGCCACAGCGGCAGTGATCAGCAGCACCGGGCCGTCCGGCGCGTGTACGACGAGATTGGCGACGACGTCGGCGAGCGCGACGGCACTGAACAGAGCGGCGAGCTCGATGAGGTCCCGGCGCCAGTGATGCGGACGGCGAGCGCTCTTGGCGGAAGTCACTTCAGTCATGGGAGCACTCTGCCGCGACCGTGTTGCGCGATCACGAACTGCCTGTGACTGATGGGTTAAGTGTGCTTTTGGTTGATGGGGAACCTTTTTTCTCTGCCTGTGATGCGGGGTCCGGCGCTCCGTGCCCCCTGGTGATGCAACTGCCATGGAAAGTACCTCCTCACCCCAAGTGAACCGACGCGGTGGTCATTTGGTTCCTGCCAGCAGCCCGACACCGAGAACGATCTCCGCCGGAGCCAGATGCGCGTAACCGAGCACGAGACGTATGACGCCCTCCTCGGGGCGCTCGGTTCCGTAGTCGGACAGCGGACGCAGCGCCACTCCCCGCGCGGCGGCGCGCTCCAGGAAGCGGCGCTCGGGCCCGTAGCGGCCGGGCAGTCGTACGATGACGTGCAGTCCGGCGGCGATGCCGCTGACCTGGGAGCCGGGAAAACGCTCGGCGAGAGCCGAGACGAGGACGTCGCGCCGATCACGGTAGGCCCGTTGGCATCGGCGGAGTTGACGGTCGTAACCACCACCGGTGATGAACTCGGCGAGCAGCGCCTGGTCGAGCACGGGATTGCCCAGGTCCATGGTGCGTTTGCGGGCGATGATCTCGTCGGTGAGCCGCTCGGGCGCGAGCAGCCAGCCGAGCCGCAGACCCGGCGCGAGCGACTTGCTCACCGAACCGGTGTACGCGACGTGTTCCGGGTCCAGGCCCTGCAGGGCGCCGACCGGCCGGCGATCGTAGCGGAAGTCGCCGTCGTAGTCGTCCTCGATGATCAGACCGCCCACCGAGCGTTCCCAGTCCAGGAGTTCGGACCGGCGGGAGGCCGAGCAGGCGATGCCCGAGGGGAACTGATGGGCGGGGGTGGCCACCATCACGCGCACCCCGCTGTCGACGATCGGGGCGATCGCCGGGCCCTCCGGGTCGAGCGGCAGACGGACCGTGTGCAGGCCGGCGGCGGCGAACAGCGTGCCGTGCTCGGGGCTGCCGGGGTCCTCGACCCCCACCGTGCGCAGGCCGCGTGCCCGGAGGACGAGTCCGAGCAGGGTGGTCGCCTGGGCCACGCCCGAACAGACCACGATCCGTTCCGGGGCGGCGACCGCACCGCGCCGCCGGGTGAGCAGTTCCGCGAGGGCTCTCCGCAGCTCGGGAAGGCCACGGGCGTCGGGGTATCCCAAGGCGTGATGGGGGAGCCGGGTGAGCACGGAACGGTGCGCGGCCGCCCAGGCGGCCCGCGGAAAGAGGGAGAGATCGGGCGTGCCCGCTCGGAAGTCGACGCGTACGTCGGGGGCACCCGGCGCCGCGTCACGCGCGGTCGGGTCGTGCGCCGCGTCGGTAGCCGCCCGGGCCGCGCCGCCCACCCAGGTGCCCGACCCCCGGCCGCTGCGCAGATAGCCCTCGGCGGTCAGCTGCTCGTATGCCTCGGTGACCAGCCCGCGCGAGACCCCCAGATCGGCGGCCAGCGCGCGGCTCGACGGCATCCGGGTTCCGGTGGTCAGCCGACCCGTTCTGACCGCGTCACGCAGGGCCTCCTGCAGGTGGCGGCCGCGCTTGCGGGACGGCGCCGCGCCCAGCGGCAGCAACAACTCCCAGGCCGGCGAATTGGTCCCCGATGGCGTCATGCAAGTGGACCTTATTACGGACCGCCCAGCCGCCTAGCGTCGTCCTCATGAACTCCAGCCCCGTACGAGGCGCGCTGCTTGCGGCCTTCGCCTGCCTTCTGGTCGGCGGGTCCTTCACGGCCAACAGCGTTCTCGGCGACTACCCGTATCTGGGCGGCCAGGCCCTGCGTTACGGTCTCGCCGCGCTGCTGCTGCTCCCGCTGCTCGGCCGCGGTGGCGGCGAGCCGCTGCGCACCGTCAGCGGTCGGCAGTGGGGGCGGCTCGCGTTGCTCGCCGCCGTCGGCATGGTCGGCTTCAATCTGGCGGTCCTGGCAGCGGAACGTAGCGCGGAACCCGCGGTGCCCGGAGTGTTCGTCGGCTGCGCTCCGGTGGTCGTGGCGGTACTGGTACCACTGGCCAGGGGCCGCCGCCCCATGCAGCCGGTGCTTCTCGGAGCTCTGCTGGTGACGGCCGGCGCGTTCATCGTGCAGGGCTGGGGGCGCACCGATGTCCTCGGCGTCCTCTGCTCGGCGGGCGCTCTGGTCGGAGAGGTCGGCTTCGCACTGCTCGCCGTCCCTGTGCTGCGCCTGCTCGGGCCGAAACTGTTGTCCGCGACCGTCTGCGCGGTCGCCGCCGCGGAAGCGGCGATCGGTGGCCTCGTGGCGAACGGCCAGGGATTCGTCCGGCTGCCCGACGCGGCGGAGGCAACCGCACTCCTCTGGCAGGCGGCCGTGGTCACCGTGGTCGGGTTCGTCTGCTGGTACCGCGGAATGCAGCGGATCGGTGCCGAGCGGGCCACGCTCTGTTCCGGCCTGATCCCGGTAGCCGCCGCGCTGACCGCGCCTCTCGTCGGGACGGGGTCCTACGGGGTGGCACAGGGAGTGGGCAGTGCGCTGGTCGGGGCGGGGGTGGTGCTCGGCTCCGGCGTCCTCGTACGGGGATCAGCGGCTGGTGTCGAGGATCACCCGGGCCACCAGGGCCGGATCGTCGTTCATCGGGACGTGTCCGCAACCGGGCAACCGGACCAGCCTGGCACCGGGCATGGTGTGTTTGGCCCTGATGCCCTGGCGGCGCAGCAACAGCCGGTCCTTGGCCCCCCAGGCAACCGTGACGGGCACCTCCCCGAGTTCGTTGGTGAAGAGCACGCCGCGGCCGGCCGCAAGGGTGTCGTCGAACCCCGTCGCGGTACGCAGCGCCAGCGTCTCGGAGACGACCGCCTCGGGTGAACGGCGTCCGGGGCGGGCGTAGATGGTTCCGGTCAGGGCGGCCCGGCCGCCGGCCGACCGCGAGAGCCGCTGGATGACCGGGAGCGGCAGCGCCTTCGCGCCCCGCCGCATCGCGGTCAGGGTGGAGAAGGCGTAACGGCGCTCCCCCGGAGACCAGAAACCGGCCGGTGACAGGGCGGTGACCGAGCGGACCAGTCCGCGGTGGCCCAACTCCAGCGCCAGCAACCCGCCCAGCGAGTTTCCCGCGACATGCGGCCGGTCGACACCGAGGGCCTCGCACATCGAGCCGAGCACCGGGACCACCGACGACAGCCCGTAGGGGACGCCCCGGGGCAGCGCGGGGGATTCACCGAAGCCGGGCAGATCCACGGCGATCACATCGCGTTCCGCCGCGAGGATGTGCACCACCGGGTCCCAGGCCTGCCGGTGGTGGCCTATGCCGTGCAGCAGCAGAAGCGGCGCACCGCTTCCGGTGCGCCGATAGGCGACGGACAGCGGCCGGCGTCCGCCGGGGGTGTCAATGGTGAACGAGACCTGGGTGGTCATGCTGCTCCCTGCGGTGGGTTCCTCGAAAGCCCGGCTGAGAGACCTGGCTGAAGACCCGGCTGAAGATCGGGGACGGCGACGAGATACCGCGTCAGCAAGAAATACTCCTCAGTAGCCTCCACTTCAAGACCTCAGGGCCGGACCGGGTCGCCGAGACCCGGCGACCCGGCGTTTTGCTCTGGACAGCCCGCGGCCGGTCGGCTGGGATGGTGCTGTGGCGACCGACACCGTGACCGGTGCCTTCGAGGAACACCGCTCCGTGCTGACCGGAGTGGCCTATCGGATGCTCGGCCGGGTTGCCGACGCCGAGGATGTCGTACAGGAGACCTGGCTGCGCTGGGCTGCCGACAGCCGCGAGGACGTACGCGAACCCCGGGCCTATCTCGTCCGGATCACGACCCGGCTCGCCATCGACCGGCTCCGCCAGGCGCAGTCCCGGCGGGAGACGTACGTGGGACCGTGGCTGCCCGAGCCACTGGTCACCGACTTCGGGGGCGCCGCCCAGGACACCACGGACCAGGCGGTCCTGGCGGAGTCCGTATCGGTCGCCGTTCTGGTGGTGCTCGAGTCGCTCTCGCCGCTGGAACGCGCCGTGTTCGTACTGCGGGAGGCCTTCGGATTTCCCTTCGGAGAGATCGCCGCGGTGCTCGACCGGGGCGAAGCGGCCGTGCGTCAGCTCGCCGGCCGGGCCCGTCGCCACGTGGCGGAACGCAAGCCGCGCTACGACGTCGACCCGGTCGTACGCCGTGACCTGACCGAACGCTTCCTGGCCGCGGCGGCGGGCGGAAACCTCGGCGATCTGCTCGCGCTGCTCGCACCGGATGTGCGCCTGGTCGGCGACAGCGGCGGCAAGGCGACCGCCCCCCTACGGGTGATCGAGAGCGCGGACAAGGTGGGGCGTTTCGTCATCGGAGCCGCGGCGAAGGGTCTCGAGGACGCCGAGTTCAGGTTCATGGAGCTCAACGGCGCGCCGGGGCTGGTGGTGCTGTCCGGGGGCCGGGTCGACAGCGTCTTTCAGACGGAGACGGTGGGCGGACGGATCACCTGCATCTATATCGTGCGCAATCCTGACAAGCTGACCCAGCTCGCTGTGCAGTAGCTGCGCCCACCCGGGTGACCGGCGCCGTCGCCGCATCCGGGGCCGGTGACTTGCGGCCCGGCCCTCCTCCATTTCCGGCCGCAGATGGCCACTCGAGCCTCGACTGTCCCGCTCGTGCACATACTGTGAGCAGTCCATCGCCCAGCGCGACTCCGCGGCGTGGCGGCGCTGGGGGATTGGTCTTGACCAAGGGGGTGAGGCGTCCTACTCTCGCAGGGATAGTGCAGGAACCTTTAATAAACAAGGGCATGGAAAAGCCGCCGGAGACACGGCGATTGCGGAGGATCAGGGTGGGGACCACGCAGCTGGAATCGGTACCGGAGCCGAAGTACTGGCACCTCAAGAGCGTCCTCAGCGAGGCGCTGGACTCGGATTTCGCGGTCGGCGAAATCCTGCCGAACGAGCGCGACCTGGCCGCCCGCTTCGGCGTCGCCCGCGCCACACTGCGGCAGGCGCTGGAACAGCTGGAGCTCGAAGGCCGGCTGCAGCGCCGACGCGGAGTGGGCACCATGGTCGCCCCGCCCCGGGTGGGCGTCGACGTGTCGACCACCCAGCAGACGTGGCCGGGAGCCTCCGACGATGCCTGGCAGCCGCTGGAATGCGGGACGGACGTTCCGCCGGCCGCGGTGGCCAGGACCCTCGAGGTGGACGGCGCCGAAGAGGTGCACACCGTACGCAGGATCCGGGTGACGCACGGTCAGTCCGTGGCCGCGGAGTTGCTCTACGTACCCGCCGCGTCGGTGCCCGAACTGTCGGCCATAGACGCCGCGTCGGGGCCCGCACGGGCCCGCGGGGTGCTGCGCGAGCTGCAGCGCCTCAGCCTCGAAGGCCAGGACAGGGCCGTCGAACTCGGCTCGGCACGCGCCGAGGACGCCAAGGAGCTCGACCGGCTCCCGGGCGCGCCGGTGCTCGTGGTGACCACCCGGTATCTGGCCGAAGGCCGAACGGTCGCGCTGTCCGTGGCGACCTACCGGGCCGACACCTGCCGGCTGACCTTCGGTGACTCGGGCGACCTGGAGATCAGTGACCACACGCCGGAGCGCAAGAAGGCCTCCTGAACGCCACCGGTGCACGGTCACCGGCTGTTCGCGGGGCCGTGGACCGGCCGCACCGGGCCCCGCCACTGACGTCAGTGGCGGCCGGTCACCGTTCCCTCCACCGCGAACAGTTGCTCCTCGACGTGGTCGAGCGCCAGCCGTAGCGCTCCGGTCGCCACCGCCGCCTCACCCAGCAAGGAGAGGGTCACCCGCGGCGGCCGCAGACAGAAACGGGCCAACTCGCCACGCAACGGCTCCAGGACACCGTCCAGTCCGGCCGCCCAGCCGCCGATCACGACCAGTTCCGGATCGAGCGCCAGCACCAGCGCCGCGACATCGTGCACCAGCCGCTGAATGAAGCGTTCGACAGCGGCCTGCGCCCGGGAGTCTCCGCGCTTGGCGTGAGCGAACACGTCGGCCACCGCCGGCTCGTCCAGCGGGTGCAGGGGTTCGTCCGTGGTCGACAGCAGTGTCTCGGGTGTCGCCCCGCGCCCCAACAGGTGCAGCGCGCCGATCTCACCGGCCGCGCCGCCGAAGCCGCGGTGCAGGCGGCCGCCGATCAGGGCCCCCGCACCCGGGCTGAGACCTGCCAGCACGAAGACGACGTCGTCCGAATCGGTGGCCGCGCCCTTCCAGTGCTCGGCCACGGCCGCGGCGTTGGCATCGTTCTCGACCAGCACCGGACAGCGGAAGGACCGTCGCAGCCGCTCGCCGAGCGCGAGGCCGGTCCACTCGGGAAGCGCGGTCCCCAGCCGCACGGTGCCGTCGGCCTCCACGATCCCCGGGCTGCCCACCCCGACCGCGCGCAGGCTGCTGCGCGCGACACCGGCCCGGCGGAGGACATCGGCCACCGTGCTGCGCACCCGTTCCAGCCGCTCGTCGGCCGGAGCGGTCTCCGTGACGTCCCGGGAACCGGCGCCGATGACGCGGCCGTCGAGCCCGGAGAGCAGCGCGGCGACCCGGTGGGGACCGATTTCCACGCCCAGCAGATGCCCGGCCTCCGCACGGAAACGGAACCGGCGCGCCGGACGTCCCTGACGGCGTGCCTCGCCCTCCTCCGGTGTGTCCTCCACCACGAGGCCGGCCACCATCAGACCGTCGATCACGCCCTCGACCGTAGGTCTGGAAAGGCCGGTGATACGGGTGAGATCGGTCAGCGTCGGAAATTCCGCTCCGCGCAGGGCGTGGAGCACCACGGCGGAATTGATCCGCCGCAACAGAGAGGGATCCCCGCCGGTCAGCTGCCCCAACGTGTGTCCTCCCAGCTCAGCTCGTGTGCATGTCTGCCGGATGGTACCGGCTGGCCGAGCGGGCGGCGAGTGGCTACCGAGGGACGTACCGGATCGGGCGCCGAGCGACGCACAAGCCGTTGGCCCGGCCGGGCCAACTGTCAGTGGCAGACGGTTTACTGAGGTCATGACCACCGCTCAGAATCTCGCCACCATCGACCTGCTGCGGGTCCGGGCATTCCCCGCACAGCGTGGCAGAGCCGACGTCGGCCGCGGCGCAGGCATCACGTGTACCGCGGGACCCGGTTACCACCTCGCATTCCTGCGTACCGGCGAGGACTTGCCGGCCGACGAGAGCATCCCGGGTGTCGAGGCTGCGGAACAGTCCGAAGCGGAGTGCGAAGCGCTGGCCGCTGTGCTCGACACCCGGTGGGGCGTCTCGCAGATGTTCAGCCTCTGGAGCTTAGCGGTCAGGCTGTCGGACGGGGAGGAGGTGGCCGAGCCCTGGAGGGAGCTGTGCTGCACGACGCCCTATCTGCACCTGTGGAGGGTGGCGGAGCGCTGGATAGCCCTCGGCGTCGCGCGATGGGAAGGAGAACCGTCCTGCCGGCTGATCGTGGCGATCACCGTGAACGATCCGCCCTGAGAGCCCGGCAGACCGCGCGAGCGGCCTCACGGCCGGACCCGGAGGCCGTCCTCGTTCTCGACGGCGGCGCGCAGCCTGCCGTACTCCTCGGCCATCGACTGGGCCGTCCAGTGGGCGTTGAGCCCACTGGGATTGGGCAGCGCCCAGATCCGGGTCGAGCCGATGGTAGTGGGCTGTGGTCCGATCCGGGCTTTCGGTTCGCCGAACGCCGTGCGGTACGCGGTGACTCCGACCACGGCGAGCCAGGCCGGCCGGAGCCGCTCCACCTTGGTCCTGAGGATCCGGCCGCCCTCACGGTACTCCTCGGGGGTCAGCTCGTCGGCGCGCGCCGACGCCCTCGCCACCACATTGGTGATGCCCAGGCCATAGGCCAGTATCTCCGCCTGCTCCGCGGGCGGCAGGAGCCGCGGGGTGAAACCCGAGCGGTGCAACACCGGCCAGAAGCGGTTGCCGGGCCGCGCGAAGTGGTGGCCTGTCGCGGCCGTCATCAGTCCCGGATTGATCCCGCAGAAGAGCACCCGCAAGCCGTCCGCGACCAGATCGGGAACGAGGCGGTCACGGGCGGCTTCCAGCTCTTCGGGCTTCATTCGGGCTTTCCGCAGGGAGGGACAGGGGCGTTGCCGGTCAGAGGATCGAACCCGGAGTGTAGGCGGCGGCCTCCGGGTGCTGCTTGGCGATCTCGTCGATCCGGGACACCACCGCGGCGACCTGGGCGCCCGCCGCTCCCGTGAAGGACAGCTTGTCGACCATCAGCTCGTCCAACTGCGCCCGGTCCAGCGGCATCCGCTCATCGGCGGCGAGCTTGTCCAGCAGCTCGTTGCGCTCGGCGCCCTGCTCACGCATCGCGAGGGCCGACGCGACGGCGTGCTCCTTGATGACCTCGTGCGCCGCTTCCCGGCCGACCCCGGCGCGTACGGCGCCCATCAGCACCTTCGTCGTCGCGAGGAACGGCAGATAGCGGTCCAGCTCACGGGCGACGACCGCGGGGAACGCGCCGAACTCGTCGAGCACCGTCAGGAAGGTCTCCAGCAGACCGTCGAAGGCGAAGAAGGAGTCCGGCAGGGCGACCCGGCGCACCACCGAGCAGGAGACATCGCCCTCGTTCCACTGGTCGCCCGCCAGTTCGCCGGTCATCGAGGCGTATCCACGCAGGATCACCATCAGGCCGTTGACCCGCTCGCAGGAGCGGGTGTTCATCTTGTGCGGCATGGCGGACGAGCCGACCTGCCCGGGCTTGAAGCCCTCGGTGACCAGCTCGTGCCCGGCCATCAGACGGATGGTCTTCGCCAGTGAGGAGGGGGCCCCGGCCAGCTGAACCAGCGAGGTCACCACGTCGTAGTCGAGCGAGCGCGGGTACACCTGCCCCACGGAGGTGAAGACCTGCGCGAAGCCGAGATGGCCGGCGATCCGCTGCTCGAGATCGGCGAGTTTCACCTCGTCCCCGCCCAGCAGGTCGAGCATGTCCTGGGCAGTGCCGACCGGACCCTTGATCCCGCGCAGCGGGTAGCGGCCCAGCAGGTCCTCGAGCCGTCCGAACGCCACCAGCAGCTCGTCCGCGGTCGTCGCGAACCGTTTGCCCAGCGTCGTCGTCTGCGCCGCCACATTGTGCGAGCGCCCGGCCATCACCAGCTCGGCGTGCTCGGCGGCCAGCCTGCCCAGTCGCGCGAGCACCGCCACCGTCCGGTCACGAACCAGCTCCAGGGAGAGCCGGATCTGCAACTGCTCGACGTTCTCGGTGAGATCGCGGGAGGTCATGCCCTTGTGGACCTGCTCATGGCCGGCCAGCGCGTTGAACTCCTCGATCCGCGCCTTCACATCGTGACGGGTGACCTTCTCCCGCTCGGCGATGGACGCCAGATCGACCTGGTCGAGCACCCGCTCGTAGTCCGCGACGGCCTCGTCGGGCACCTCGACCCCGAGGTCCTTCTGGGCGCGCAGCACGGCGAGCCACAGCCGGCGCTCCAGCCTCACCTTCTGCTCGGGGGACCAGAGGACGGCGAGCTCCGTTGATGCGTAGCGGCCGGCCAGGACGTTGGGGATACGAGGCTTTGCAGTCACGTGAAGTGATTCTACTGGCGGTTTCTGCAGGCCGGCGCCCCCGGTGTTCGTTGTGCGTTCGTACAGGTGCGGAGGAGCGAACCCGGAGATCGAACGTGCGTGCGAGTAAGCTGACATCATGGCTGTACATCTGCAGAGTTCCCTCTTCGACCAGGGGGACGAGAGCACGCTGCGACCGTTGGACGGTCTTCGCCGCACCCAGCTCGGCCAGGGCGCCTGGATCGATGTGCTCCCGCAGTGGCTCAACGGAGCGGACCAGGTCTTCGCATCACTGGTCCGCGACGTCGCCTGGCGTGCCGAACAGCGGGTGATGTACGAACAGGTGGTCGCGGTCCCGCGGCTGCTGTCGTTCTTCGGTGCGGACGACCCGCTCCCGCATCCGGTGCTCGACGAGGCCCGCGCGGCACTCTGCGGGCACTACGCCGCCGAGCTCGGAGAACCGTTCACCACAGCCGGCCTGTGCTTCTACCGGGACGGAAATGACGGCGTCGCCTGGCACGGGGACACCATCGGCCGGGGACGCACCGAGGACACCATGGTCGCCATTCTCTCGCTCGGGACGCCCAGGAACCTGGTACTGCGGCCCCGTGGAGGCGGATCGCCGTCGGTGCGCAAGCCGCTCGGCCACGGGGATCTCATCGTGATGGGCGGCAGCTGCCAGCGCACCTGGGAGCATGCGGTCCCGAAGACGGCGAGAGCGGTGGGACCACGCATCAGCGTGCAGTTCCGCCCGCAAGGGGTGCGCTGACCGGGCGCCGCGCAGAAACACGGCGAAACCGGGTACACGTGCGTCATGTTGCTGCGTGCACTTGCAGAGACCTCCCGTGCCGTCGGCGCCGAGCCGTCCCGGAACGCGAAGATCGCGCTGCTCGCGGAGTATCTGCGCGGTCTGGAGCCGGACGAGCTGTCCGCGGCGGTGGCTCTGCTGTCCGGCGAGTCCCGGCGGATGCGGGTCGGTGTGGGGCCGGCCGCACTGCGTGAACTCCCGCCCCCCGCCGCTGCGGCCGCCCTCGGGGTAGGGCAGACCGAGGAAACGCTGGCCGCCATCGCCGCCGTCCATGGCCCGGGATCGCAGGACGAACGCCGAAGGCTGCTGGCGGAGCTGTTCGCCGCGGCGACAGCCCAGGAGCAGTCGTTTCTGGGCGCGGTTCTGGTGGGAGAACTGCGTCAGGGCGCCCTCGACGCGGTCGTGGCCGACGCGGTCGCCAAGGCGGCCGGCGTCCCGGCGGCGGACGTACGCCGGGCGCTGATGTTCCGCGGTTCGGCCCGGGCGGTGGCGGCGGCAGCGATGGCGGGCGGCAAGGACGCGCTGCGCTCGTTCGGTCTGGAGATCGGACGTCCGGTACGGCCGATGCTCGCGGCGGCGGCGCCGGATGTCGGCGCGGCGCTGGAACGGCTGAGCCCCGCTGCCCTCGAGTGGAAGCTGGACGGCATCCGTGTCCAGGCCCACCGGAACGGCGACGACATCGGCGTCTTCACCCGGAGCCTGGACGACATCACCTCGCGGGTACCGGAAGTAGTGGAGGCGGTACGCGGGCTGGACGTGCATACGGCCGTGCTGGACGGTGAGGCTATCGCCGTCGGAGCGGGCGATCGACCGCTCCCGTTCCAGGTCACGGCCGCCCGCACCGCGTCGCGACAGGACCCGGACCGGCTGCGCGCCGAGGTGCCGCTGCGGGTCTTCTTCTTCGACCTGCTGCACCGCGACGGTACCGACCTGCTGGATTCGCCCGCCGCAACCCGCTGGGCGGCGCTCGACGACGTCGTACCCGCGGAGTTCCGAGTACCGCGGATCGTCACCGGGGACGCAGCCGAGGCAGCGTCCTTCTTCGACCGGGCGCTGGACCGAGGACAGGAAGGGGTGGTGGTGAAGGACCCGGCCGCTCCGTACGCGGCCGGCCGGCGGGGCGCCGGCTGGATCAAGGTCAAACCCCGGCACACCCTGGACCTGGTGGTGACGGCGGCGGAGTGGGGCCACGGCCGTCGACAGGGCCTGCTGAGCAACCTCCATCTCGCCGCGCGCGGCGAGGATGCGGCCACCCAGCCGTGGGTGATGCTCGGAAAGACGTTCAAGGGGCTGACCGATGAACTCCTCGCCTGGCAGACCCGGGAGCTGCTGGCACGGGAGGAGAGCAGGGACGGCTACGTCGTGCGGGTCCGCCCCGAACTCGTGGTGGAGGTCGCCTTCGACGGGCTGCAACGCAGCCCGCGGTATCCCGCAGGGCTCGCGCTGCGTTTTGCCCGGGTCCTTCGCTACCGGGTCGACAAGACCGCGGCCGAGGCGGACACCGTCTCCACCGTCCGGGCTCTGGCCCCCGGGACGCGGTGACCGTAGTGGTTCCCGGAACAACGCTCGTGCTCAATACACCTGGCGCACGCCGTCCGCGCGGCGCCACCCGGTCACCGGACCGGGGTCTCCGGCATCCACCGGAGTGATCCAGAACGCCTCCCCCGACTCGGCACTGAAGTGCGCGCCGAAGCGTCCGTCTCCGGACGACCGTCCGGTCAGCCGTCGTCCGATCCACGGCACCAGATGCTCGCGGGCAAATCGCACGTCGCTGCCGCGCCGGGCCGCCCAGCGCACCGGCCCGGCGGGCGGGAGCAGCGCCTGCCAGTCGCTCCCGGGATCCAGGCCCAGCGTCTGCCAGACGGCCTCCGCCACCCGCAGGTGCCCGTCGGCGGTGAGATGCAAACGGTCGACGTCCCACATCCGTGGATCGCCGAGCGCCGGCGCGCCGTACAGATCGACGACCAGGGCTCCGTGCTGCCCCGCGAGATCCTCGATGAAGGTGAAAAGTTCCTCCATCCGCGGACGGAAGCGCTCCATCACCGGGCCGTTGCGGCCGGGGCTGCGCATGAGCACCAGTTGTCTGCACGCCGGCGCCAGCCGTTCGACGGCCTCCTCCAGCCGCCCGCGCACCATGCCCATATCGCATTTCGGGCGCAGCGCGTCGTTCAGCCCGCCGACCAGAGTCACCACGTCCGGCCGCAGCGCGGCTGCCGCGTCGGCCTGTTCGTCGACGATCTGTCCGATGAGCTTCCCGCGTACGGCCAGGTTGGCGTACCGGAAGCCGGGGGCCCGTACGGCGAGGCGTTCGGCGAGCAGATCGGCCCAGCCACGGTATGAACCGTCCGGCAGGAGGTCCGACATTCCCTCGGTGAAGGAGTCACCGACCGCGACGAGGCTGGTGTATGGGGCATTCAATTCCATGGCGCAGCGATCGTATCGCGGTCGGTCGGGCTCGTTTGACGCTCACCCCGGGCACGTATTCACTTGCCGGGGCCCGCCTCTTCCGACGGGCGGCCGACGAGTTCACGCAGCACGTCCTCCATCGTCACAAGACCGGCCGGCTTCCCGTCGTCACCCAGCACCGCAGCCAGATGGGTCCGGCTGCGGCGCATCGCGGTCAGCACGTCGTCGAGCGGGTCGGCTGCTCGCACCCGGGCGATCGCCCGCATCGACGACGCCTCGAACGGCAGCTCCCGAGGTGTGGCGTCCAGCGCGTCCTTCACGTGCAGATAGCCCAGGATCCGCCGGTCGTCGTCCACCACCGGGAAGCGTGAGAAACCGGACTCGACCGACAGCTTCTCCAGTTGCGCCGGAGTCGTGCCCGGACGGGCGTACACCACCTGTTCCGGTGCCACGATCACATCGCGAACCGGACGGCGGCCCAGCTCCAGAGCGTCGTGCAGCCGTTCGCTGGCCCGGTCGTCGAGCAGACCCGCGGCCGAAGCGTCGGTGACCAGACGCGCCAGCTCATCGTCCGAGAAGGTCGCAGCCACCTCACTCTTCGCCTCGACGCCCAGCAGCTTCAGCAGCGCGTTGGCGAAGGAATTGACGGCGAAGATGACCGGACGCAGCGCACGCGCCAGCGCGACCAGCGGCGGCCCCAGCAGCAGCGCCGTCCGCACCGGTCCCGCCAGGGCGATGTTCTTGGGAACCATCTCGCCGAAGAGCATGTGCAGATAGGTCGCCACGGTGAGAGCGATGACGAAGGAGATCGGGTGGATCAGTCCGTCGGGTATCCCGACGCCGTGGAAGACCGGCTCCAGGAGGTGCGCGATGGCCGGCTCGGCCACCACACCCAGCACCAGCGTGCACAGCGTGATGCCCAGCTGTGCCGCCGCCATCATGGCCGCAAGGTGCTCCAGGCCCCACAGAACGCTTCGCGCCCGCCGGTTGCCCGCCTCCGCCGCCGGCTCGATCTGGCTGCGCCGCACCGAGATCAGCGCGAACTCACCGCCCACGAAGAAGGCGTTGACGACCAGCGTCAGCAGGCCGATGAACAGCTGGAAGGCGGTCATCGCCCGGTCTCCTCGTTGCCGGTACCGGCATCGTCGTTGCCGTCACCCTCGGCGGCATTCGGTGCGTGCAGCAGGACCCGGGCCGCGCGTCGTCCGCTCGCGTCCACCACGTCGATCCGCCAGCCCGCCAGCTCGACGACGTCGCCCTCGGCCGGGATCCGTCCGAGCAGTGTGGCCACCAGGCCGGCGAGCGTTTCATAGGGCCCTTCCGGCACCCGCATGCCGATGGTCTCCAGCTGATCGGTGCGTGTCGCACCGTCCGCCGAGTACACCGCCCGGCCTTCCGTGTCTTCGCCCGCGCCCGCGAGGTCGGGTGTCTCATGCGGGTCGTGTTCGTCGCGTACCTCCCCGACGACCTCCTCCACGATGTCCTCCAGCGTCACCACACCCGCCGTCCCGCCGTACTCATCGATCACCACGGCCATGGTGTTCGCGCCGTACAGCCGGTCGAGCAACCGGTCCACGGTCAGCGTCTCGGGGACCAGGAGCGGTTCCCGCACCAGCCTGGAGACGGGCGCACGCGTCCGGCGATCCGCCGGTAGCGCCAGCACGTCCTTGATATCGGCGACTCCGACGACCTGGTCGAGGCTCCCGCGGTACACCGGGAATCGGGAAAGCCCGGTGGCCCGGGTGGCGTTCGCGACGTCCTCGGCGGTCGCCTGCACCTCCAGACCGATCACCTGCACCCGCGGCGTCATCACGTTCTCCGCGGTCAGATCCGCGAGATTGAGGGTGCGGACGAATCGCTCGGCGGTGTCCGCCTCCAGCGCGCCGGCCCGGGCCGAGTGCCGGGCCAGCGCGACCAGCTCCTGCGGTGACCGCGCGGAGGCGAGCTCCTCGGCCGGCTCCATGCCCAGCCTGCGCAGCAGCCGGTTCGCGGTGTTGTTGAGGTGGCTGATCAGCGGCCGGAAAGTGGCACTGAAAATCCGCTGCGGTGCCGCCACCATCTTGGCCACCGTGAGCGGTGAGGAGATCGCCCAGTTCTTCGGGACCAGCTCGCCCACCACCATCAGGAAGACGGTGGAGAGGGCAGTGCCGATCACAAGACCTGCCGAGGAGGCCGCGCTGCCGGAGATGCCGATGGCTTCGAGCGGGCCGCGGATCAGCTTTCCGATCGAGGGCTCGGCGAGCATCCCGATCACCAGATTGGTGACGGTGATGCCCAGCTGGGCCCCGGACAGCTGGAAAGTGAGGCTGCGCACGGCCTGCAGAGCGCTCGCAGCGCCGCGCTCGCCGCGCTCGGCCGCCTGTTCGAGCTCACTGCGCTCGACCGTGGTCAGCGAGAACTCGGCGGCAACGAAGGCCGAGCATGCCAGCGAGAGCAGCAGCGCCACGATGAGCAGGAGCACTTCGGTCATCGCTTCACCTCTGTCCCATGATCGGTCAGGGGTCCGACGAGCGCGCGATGTCGGCTACTGCTGTGTCGGCTACTGCTGTGTCGGTTACTGCTGTGTCGGCTACGGGGAGGCTCGCCCATGGGCGGAGGCTCACACCTCTCGGTCGATGAGGCAGGACTATGCCATGGTAAAGGACGAGCAAAGAATGGGGCCGGTGGCCCTGACTCGCGGCCGACGGTGGGCCGCCTATGACAACGGCTTCACCCAGCGACGCCAGTGGTCCTCGCGGTGGTAGCCGGCCGCAGCCCACGTGTGGTGCGCCTGCTCGTTGGCCTCCAGGACCATGGCATCGACCCGTCGCCCGCCCAGGGCGCTGAATCGCTGTTCCGCTGTTTCCATCAAGGCGGTGGCGACACCTCGCCGGCGGCAGTCGGGGTGCACGGCCAGCCGGTAGAACGAGCATCGCCAGCCGTCGAAACCGGCGATGACCGTTCCTGCGAGGAGACCGTCACGTTCGGCGATGAGCAGGGCTTCGGGGTCTCTGGATATGAGCCCCGCCACTCCTTGGTGGTCGTCGCTGATGCTCGTTCCTTCGGCGGCTTGGCGCCAGAAACGCAAGACGGCGTCGATATCGGTGAGGTTGGCGCAACGGATGTGCAGATCGCTCATGTGGCGAGCCAAGCAGAGTGCCGACCCCCGCGGCGAATGATTTCGCCGCTCGCGCAGACGGCGCTCCGGTCCGTCCGCGCGAGCGGCAGGGGGTGGGGAGGGGCTGCCGGTTACGGCGTCCAGGGGGCGCTTACCGCCCAGCTCACGTCGTCGGCCCAGGAGGTGGAGTTGTCGAAGGCGTTCGGGCCACCGTCGGCGGCGAGGTAGACGGTGTTGTTGTAGTGGCGGATGAACCGGTCGGGGAAGTTGTACGAGGCGAACGAAGTGCCCTGGCCGTTCTTGCCGGATTGCGGGCAGAACGTCGCGTCGGCTCTGAAGAGGGCGCTCCCGTCCATCGGCTGGCGGAACAGCTGGTAGTTGGAGTGGCGCAGGAAGTCGCCGGGGTAGTTCCTCGACTCGAAGGACACGCATGAGGACTTGGCCAGACCGGGGCGCACGATCCAGGAGGAGTCGCCCTTGTCCAGGGCCGAACTGGCCGACGAGATCGGCGAGGTGACGGCGTTGTTGTTCTGGTGCCGGATGTAGCGAGTGGTGCAGCACGCGGTGGTCGCGCGCAGCGAGAGGGTCGAGCCGGGGCTGAGCGTACCGGCGGCGACGGGACTCCGTCCGCCGTAGCCGACCGAGACGATGTTGGACTGCACCGCGTTGTCGGCCGCGTCCGTCGGCAGTCCGCTGGTCATGACGCCCTCGAAGAAGGATCCGACGGATCCGTTGGAGTTGTCGCCGCCTGTTCCCAGGACGATGGAGCCCTCCTGGTGCATCGGCGAGTAGCCGGACGACGTGCTGGGCTCCGGCCCGGAGTAACGGGTGTTCAGGCCGCCCGACTGCGCGTTGCCGTCCTTGGTCGCGAAGTAGTTCTGGCCGTTGTTCTTCAGCAGTGCGGTGACGAACGGCGCCGAGTTTCCGGTGTCCGAACTGTTGGTGCTGTGGCCGAGATTCGACTGGAACAGCCCGTTCTCCAGGTCCGCCTGCACCCACGGACCGGAGCCGTTGCACGGGGCGAACCAGCATTCGGTGCCGAAGTTGATGGCATCCATGTGGCCGTTGCCGGTGTCGGCAATCTTCACTTCGGCGTTGCCGTAGTCGAAGCAGCAGCGGTTGTTCACATGGGTGCCGGAGGTGACCATGTACATGCCCTCGGCCTGGCCGTTGACCGCGACGCCGGCCGCGGCCGTGTGCCGGTAACCCATGTGACCTGAGAACGACACGCCGTACACCTGGTGGCCGCCGGCGGTCACCGGCAGCGCATCGGCCGGCGCGCCGGAGTTGGCGGGCCCGGCGGTTCCGGCCGGCTCGATGAACAGGTCGTTGTGGCGCGGCGACTGGTCGTAGATGACGCTGATGACGCAGGTCGTGCCGGCGCAGAAGGAGTTCTGCGCCGCAGCGTTCGCATAGCCGCCGGCGGACAGCAGGCCGACGTTTGCCGTGCCACCGTCGGAGGCGCGCTTCACCTGGTAGAGCGGGCCGTTGTACGACGCGTACAGCGCCCGGGTGGTGCTGTGGGCGGCGACGCACGCGGTGCCGGCGGAGCCGTAGATGTCACAGGGCAGTGACCCTGCTGCCTGCGCTGTTCCCGTACCGCCGACCAGGGCGCCGATGAGCAGGCCGACCGCCGCGCAGAGCGCCAGGAGCGCCTTCTTCAGGTGCGGGAGGGGTGTTCTGTGTGCCGTAGCGAACACTTCGTTCCTTTCATGACCGTTGTGGGGGAAGGGACGGGTGTGCCAGGGGGCGAGCCGACAGCCGGACTCGGTGCGGTATCCGGCTGACGCCGTTCGATATATCGAATGAGGGTCGATTCTGCGAACGAAAACATAGGGAGGCCCAGGGCGGGCGTCAATGCTCCGGACGCAAGTGCCGTCCGGGTCCTCGGCGAGCGCCGGTGGTCGGCCGACGGCGCTCGCCGCAGCCGGGCCGATCAAAACCGGACAAGAAGCCTTGACGCCCGGCCGCCGGGGTGTGACCATCACCGAAATCAATGTTCACGTAAACGTCGAGGCGTTTTCGGCTCGTTCGGACCGGTAATGTTTACGTAACCATCACGCTCTGTTCATGGTCCGGACCAGAGCACAAGTGACCAGAGCACACGTGAGGGATGGGTTATGGCAGTCGCTTCACCCCAGTCGGCGGCGCCCGGCAGAGCCGTTCCGCGGCGGTCGCCGCACGGTCGGCGCCGCTGGATCGGCTGGGGCTTCATCGCGCCGTTCCTCGCGGTTTTCGCCATCGTCTTCCTGGCGCCGATCGGTTACTCGATCTACCTGAGTCTCTTCCGCGACCAGCTGATCGGCGGCAACTCGTTCGTGGGCCTGGACAACTACACCCAGGCCTTCCAGGACCACGAGTTCTGGGCAGGTCTCGGTCGGGTCGGGCTGTTTCTGCTGGTCCAGGTGCCGATCATGCTGGGTATCGCCCTCCTGGTCGCGCTCGCACTGGACAGCGGCCGGCTCTACGGCCGGGACTTCTTCCGTATCTCGATCTTCCTGCCCTACGCGGTCCCGGCGGTCGTCGCCACCCTCATGTGGGGCTTCATGTACGGCAAGCAGTTCGGTCTGGTCGCCAACATCAACGACCACTTCGGCATCTCGCTGCCCGACCCGCTCTCGCCGCACCTGGTGCTCGCCAGCATCGGCAACATCGTCACCTGGGAGTTCGTCGGCTACAACATGCTGATCTTCTTCGCGGCGCTGCGCGTGATTCCGCAGTCACTCTACGAGGCCGCCGAAATCGACGGCGCCGGGCAGTGGCGGATCATCACCGCCATCAAGATCCCGGCGATCCGCGGCGCCCTGGTCATCGCCACCGTCTTCTCGATCATCGGCAGTTTCCAGCTGTTCAACGAGGCCAGCATCCTCAAGCCGCTGGCGCGCAATGCCATCACCACCTCTTTCACCCCGAACCTCTACACGTACTCGCTGTCCTTCTCCGGCCAGCAGCACAACTATGCCGCCACCGTCGCGATCATCATGGGAGTCGTCACGATGATCGTCGCCTACGCCGTCCAGTTGCGCGGCATGCGAAAGGAGGCGTGACCCGTGGCCACCGACACGACCCCCGCCGCATCATCCCCGGTCCGGCAGCACGCCCGTGCCGTGCAAGGGCCCATGCTTCGCTCGCGCCGTCACCGGTCACCCGGCCGCTCCCGCCGCAGCGTGCTCCTCACCGTGCTGACCAGCCTCGTCGTGGTGTATACGCTGATCCCGCTGGTCTGGCTGTTCATCAACGCCACCAAGACCCAGCCGAAACTGCTCGACTCCTTCGGGCTGTGGTTCAGCGGTCACTTCGCCCTGTGGGACAACGTCCGCGAAACGCTCACCTACAACGACCACATCTTCGTCCGCTGGTTGCTCAATACCCTGCTGTACGTGGTCGCGGGTGCGGGCGGAGCCACTGTCCTGGCGGTGCTGGGTGGTTACGCTCTGGCCAAGTTCAACTTCCCGGGCAAGCGCGGGGTGTTCGCGGTAGTGATCGGCGCGGTCGCCGTACCGGGCGCGGCGCTGGCGGTGCCCACCTTCCTGATGTTCAGCAAGATGGGCCTCACCGACACCCCCTGGGCGGTCATCATCCCGTCCCTGGTCTCCCCGTTCGGCCTCTACCTGATGTGGGTCTTCGCCTCGGAGGCGATCCCCGACGAACTGCTGGAGGCCGCCCGGATGGACGGAGCCGGGGAGGTCCGTACCTTCTTCCGGATCTGCCTGCCGCTGCTGGGGCCCGGCATCGTCACCGTCCTGCTCTTCACCGTGGTCGCGACCTGGAACAACTACTTCCTGCCGTTGATCATGATCAAGGATCCGGACTGGTACCCGCTCACCCTCGGCCTCAACGCCTGGAACAACCAGGCATCCACGGCGGGCGGCCAGCCGGTGTTCAATCTCGTGATCACCGGATCGCTGCTGACCATCATTCCGCTGATCGCGGCCTTCCTGCTCCTGCAGCGCTACTGGCAGTCGGGGCTCTCCGCCGGAAGCGTCAAGGAATGACCCCCGGCGTCCGCCGGGCGCCTCAGCACGTCCCGTCCCCTTCATATCCCCTGCTGGTCCGCTTTCCGCCGCACCCATGCGGTGCGGCGGGGCCGGCGCCGCAGATCATCACGCACAACGGAGTGGAATTGAGATGACGAACAAGACGCTTCGCCGCTGGGCACAGGGGCTAGCGGTGCTCTGCGCCGCCACCCTGGGGCTGACCGCCTGCGGCTCCTCCGACGATTCCGGCTCCGGCAGTACGACCTCGGGGGCGAAGTCGGTCACATCCGCACTGGACAAGGGCGGCTCGATCACCGTGTGGGCGTGGGAGCCCACCCTCAAGAAGGTCGTCACCGACTTCGAGGCCAAGTACCCCAAGGTCCACGTGAACCTGGTCAACGCCGGCACCGGCAACGACCAGTACACCGCGCTGCAGAACGCCGTGCAGGCCGGCAAGGGCGGCCCGGACGTCGCGCAGATCGAGTACTTCGCGCTCGGCCAGTTCGCCCTCGGCAAGTCCGTCGCCGACCTCAGCGGTTACGGGGCGAAGGACCTCAAGGCGGCGTACTCGCCGGGCCCGTGGAACTCCGTCAACATCAACGGCGGGATCTACGGACTGCCGATGGACTCCGGCCCCATGGCGATGTTCTACAACAAGAAGGTCTTCGACAAGTACAAGATCGCCGTTCCCACCACCTGGGACGAGTACCTGGCTGCGGCTCGCAAACTGCACAAGGCGGACCCGAAGGCGTACATCACCAGCGACGCCGGCGACGCCGGTTTGACCACCAGCATGATCTGGCAGGCGGGCGGCAAGCCGTACAAGGTCGACGGCACCAAGGTGTCCGTCAACTTCGGCAGCGACCCGGGCACCGCCGCGTACACCAAGGTGTGGCAGCAGCTGATCACCGAACACCTGGTGTCCGCGGTCCCGCCCTGGAGCGACCAGTGGTACAAGGGCCTGGGCGACGGAACGATCGCGACCCTGTCCACCGGCGCCTGGATGCCCGCCAACTTCACCTCCGGCGTGGCCGCGGCCTCCGGCGACTGGCGGGCAGCACCGCTGCCCCAGTGGCAGGCCGGGCAGCACGCCAGCGCCGAGAACGGCGGCAGCTCGCTGGCCGTCATGCAGGCCAGTAAGAAGAAGGAACTCGCCTACGCCTTCCTGCAGTACGCCAACAAGGGTGCTGGCGTCCAGACCCGGATCAAGGGCGGTGCCTTCCCGGCGACCACCGCGGATCTGAACTCCCAGACATTCCTGGACACGAAGTTCCCCTACTTCGGCGGCCAGCAGGCCAACAAGATCTTCTCCGCCTCCGCCAAGAACGTCGTGCCCGGATGGACCTACCTGCCCTACCAGGTCTACGCCAACTCGATCTTCAACGACACCGTCGGCAAGGCCTACGTCTCCTCCACGCCCCTGACCGCCGGCCTCAAGACCTGGCAGGACGCCTCCGTCAGCTACGGCAAGAAGCAGGGCTTCAGCATGGGCGACTGACGCTCGACGGAACACGAGTGGTGAGGCCCGAGGGAACTCCGCCGGGCCTCACCACCGCTCCGCCCGCCCCACCCGATGGACCCGCAGTACCCGAAAGGACCATGATGACCTCCCTCTCCTCGCACCGATGGCTGCGCCCGGCCACCGGCGACCGGACCCCGCGACTCTCCTACGGCGCCGACTACAACCCGGAGCAGTGGCCGCGCGAGGTGTGGAAGGAGGACGTGCGCCTGATGCAGGAAGCCGGCCTCACCATCGTGTCACTCGCGATCTTCTCCTGGGCCCGGCTCGAACCTGCCGAAGGCCGCTGGGACTTCGACTGGCTGGACGAGGTGATGGATCTCCTCCATGGCTCCGGCATCGACGTCGACCTGGCCACCGCCACCGCCTCTCCGCCGCCGTGGCTCGTCGAGCGGCATCCGGAGATCCTGCCGGTGACGCGCACCGGTGAGACCGTCTGGCCCGGCGGCCGTCAGCACTGGCGGCCCACCTCCCCGGTCTTCCGCGATCACGCGCTGCGCCTGGTCGAGACGATGGCCACCCGTTATCGCGACCATCCCGCGCTCGTCGCCTGGCACGTCTCGAACGAGCTCGGATGCCACAACGTCTACGACTACTCCGATGACGCCGCCCACGCCTTCCGTGACTGGCTGCGTGCACGCTATGGCACCCTCGACGCACTCAACCACGCGTGGGCCACGACCTTCTGGTCACAGATCTACAGCGACTGGCAGCAGGTCCTGCCGCCCCGCCTCGCTGCCACCCACCCCAACCCCACCCAGCAGCTCGACTTCAAACGGTTCTCCTCCGACGCGCTCAAGGACTACCTGCGCGCGGAGCGCGACGTGTTGCGCCGGCTGACCCCGGACGTCCCGGTGACCACCAATTTCATGGTCATGGGCGAAACCGGAGGAATGAACTACCCGGACTGGGCGGACGAGGTCGACTTCGTCTCCAACGACCACTACGTGACCCCCGGTCCGCAGGACCTGGACGAGCTGTCCTTCTCGGCCAACCTCACCAGCGGTATCGCGGGCGGCCGTCCCTGGTTCCTGATGGAGCACTCCACCAGCGCCGTCAACTGGCAGCCCGTCAACCGAGCCAAGAGGCCGGGTGAACTGACCCGCGACTCGCTGCTGCACGTGGCGCACGGAGCGGACGCCGTCGCCTTCTTCCAATGGCGGCAGTCGGCCGGCGGCGCGGAGAAGTACCACTCGGCGATGGTCCCGCACGCCGGACCCGACAGCGACATCTTCCGCACGGTGAGCGCACTGGGACAAACCCTGACCGACCTGGCACCGGTGGCCGGGTCCGTCCGCCGTCCCGCCCGCGCGGCGATTCTGTTCGACTGGGAGTCCTGGTGGACTTCCGAGCTCGACTCGCACCCCTCATCCCGGCTGCGCTACCGCCAGGAGGCCCTCGACTGGTACTCGGCCTTCCTCGGACTCGGTGTACGCGCCGACGTCATCACCGCCCGCAGCGATCTGACCGGATACGACGTCGTGGTGGCCCCGGTCCTGCACGTCGTACCGAAGTCCCTCGCCGACCGGCTGACCGCCTACTGCGCGGGCGGCGGCCACCTGGTGACGACGTACTTCTCCGGAATCGTCGACGAGAACGACCACGTCTGGCTCGGCGGATATCCGGGGGCCCTGCGCGACCTGCTGGGGATCCGCGTCGAGGAGATGGGCCCGCTGGCCGACGGCGAGTCGGTGACGCTCGGCGACGGCAGCACCGCCACCCTGTGGACCGACCGCATCACGGTGGTGGACCCGGACACCACCGTGGTCACCGACTACGCGACCGGTGATCAGACCGGCCATCCCGCCGTGACCCGGCGGATCGTACCGGGCGGGGGATCAGCCAGCTACGTGTCGACCCGGCTGGGCCGTCACCTCGGCCCCCTGCTGTCCCGGCTCCTCGAAGCCGCCGACGTGCGCAGCGAGCTCCCGTCCGATGCCCGCGGCCGGGTCGAGCTGGCGGTCCGCGTCAACGACGCGGGCGTGTACTGGTTCCTCGTCAACCGTACGGACCAGCCCGTCGTTCTGCCGGGGACCGCGGGGAAGGCCCTGGTCGGACACGGGGACGACGCCGGCACGGTGACGCTCGCTCCGCGCGGCGTGGCCGTCGTCCACCGCGACCGCTGACTCCCGGTCCGGACCACCGTGCGGGTCGGTGGTGCCTCCATCGACCCGCACGGTCCGGCCAGCTCCACAACCATCAGCACCACAACGATCCGCTCCACGACCACCATCTCCCCTACGTGCACGGCACCCGCGCCCAGAGCGGTGGGTGCCCGCAGGCGGGCACCCACAGGAGGCCGAGGACATGCCTAAACTTCAGGCGAACCGGAGGCCGGCCCGCAGCCGGCCGGAACTGCTGCAGTGAGGTGCACAACTCCGTGGACAACACGGCTGAGACCCAGCCCGCCGGCGACGGGGCGGACGGACGGACGCGGCGCAGGCGCGGTGCGTCGATGGCGGACGTCGCCAGGCTGGCGGGCGTCTCCACGCAGACCGTCTCCCGTGTCTCCAACGGCTACCCGGGAGTCGTGGAGTCCACCCGGCAGCAGGTGCGCAGCGCCATGAGGGAGCTCGGCTACCGGCCCAACAGCGCGGCCCGCGCCCTCAGGCGTGGCGAGTTCCGCACCCTGGGCGTCATCCTGTTCACCCTTTCCACCACCGGAAACATGCGCACCCTGGAGGCCGTCTCCTCATCGGCCGCGCGGGAGGGATACGCCACCACGCTGCTGCCGGTGACCGTTCCGACCCAGGACGAGGTGCATGGCGCTTTCACCCGCCTCGGCGAGATCGCGGTGGACGGCGTCATCATCATCATGGAGGTGCATCTCCTGGACACCGCCACCGTGACCCTGCCACCGCACGCCCAGGTGGTGGTGGTGGATTCCAACGCCGGTGACCGGTACTGCGTGGTCGATACCGACCAGAGAGGCGGCGCCCGGGCCGCGGTCGCGCATCTGCTCGAGCTCGGCCATGAGACGGTCTGGCACGTTGCGGGCCCCGAGGGTTCCTTCTCCGCCGAGCGACGCGTCGACAGCTGGCGGTCGGTTCTCCGGGATGCCGGGCGGGAGGAGCCCGCTCTGCTGCGCGGGGACTGGTCGGCCGAATCGGGTTACCGGGCAGGCCTGCGGATCGCCGCCGATCCGCGCTGCACGGCCGTGTTCGTGGCCAACGACCAGATGGCCCTCGGCGTGCTGCGCGCGCTGCACGAACACGGCAGGAGGGTCCCGGAGGACGTCAGCGTCGTCGGCTTCGACGACATCCCGGAGGCGGCATCATTCCTGCCTCCCCTGACCACCATCCATCAGGACTTCGCCGAGCTCGGGCGGCTCTGCGTCGAGGACGTCCTGCGGCAGATCCGCAACGACGCACCGGAGAAGGGCACCACGCTCGTCCCCACACACCTGATCGTCCGGCACAGCACGGCGCCCCCGCCGACCCGCTGAGCCTCGCGGGCGGCGGTGGTGACATCGCTGCCCGCTAAGGGCACACCGGATGGGGCGACTCCCAGGGCTTTGTAAAAGGCTTAGCCGAAGTCTTTGCCGAAACCCTTGTCGAAACACCGACGGAACCATAATGTGACGCCGCTCACTTCCCCACACATCACCTAAGGAACCCGCACATGCGTCCTCCCACACTTCCCTTCCGCCGGGTGCACGGCTCCCGGCGCACCCTGAGTGGCGTGCTGGCCGCCGCCCTCACCGCCACCGGCCTGATAGCCGTGGCGCTCAGCACCGCACCGCTGGCCGGCAGCGCCTCGGCGGCCACCAACACCAGCCAGTTCAAGGGTGTCAACTGGGCCGACCCACGCGACAACTACGCCAACGACCCGGTCATACCGTCAGGTCTCTCCACCTCGGACAGCTACGCCACCACCTACGCCAAGTCCACCGCGATCATCAGCGGCTTCCGGAGCAATCTGGGTGCCAACACGGTGCGGCTGCCGATCAACCCCTACAGCGTGAACGGCTCCTTCTGGAACTCCTACACCGGTGCCATCGACGCTGCCACGGCCAAGGGTTTCAAGGTCATCCTCGGCTACTGGGAGGGCGCCGGGAGCCAGAAGGACGGCCACGTGGACGACATGGCGTCGTTCTGGTCGATGTGGGCGAAGGTGACCAGCAAGTACGCGGGCAACCATCACGTCTACTTCGAGCCCATGAACGAGCCGTTCGGCTACAGCCAGAGCGCATGGGCCGATCTCGCCGCCCAGTGGATCAGCAACTACCCGAAGATCCCCAAGAACCGGATCTTCGTCAGCGGCACCGGCTACAACGACAGCGTGACCTCAGTCTGCGCTGACAGCCGCTTCAACGGGACCTACCTCTCCCTGCACCACTACGGCTTCTGGAAGACCAACGCCAGCTACTCGGAGTGGGTCACCGACCTGAAGAGCCGCATAGGATCCTGCGCCTCCCGCACGGTGGCGGACGAGTTCGGCGCCCCGATGACCACCGGACTGAACTACAACGGGCCCAGTACCGGGGGCAACTCCATCGCGTACATGCAGGCCGATACGGACACCTTCCGCGAGCTGGGGATGGGTTCGGTCTACTGGCCGGGCCTGCGCAACGGTGACACGTACAGCATGGAAACCCTGCACGGCACCGGCACGGATCTGTCGCTGACCACCAACAGCCCCAGCGGCGCGGACCGACTCGCCTACGCGTGGGGCCACGGTCAGGGCAGCGCCAGGAAGGGGGCCCACGGCTGAGCCCGGAGGTCGCCCAAGGCGCCTTCTCGGCGGCTGTGCCCGCACCCTCTGCGGCGTCCGCGGCACGAGGACGGTCATGGCCGCCGAGCCGGTGCCGCGCCCCGCTCTTGCGGGTGCTAGCACATCGGCGCTAGCTTGGTGGTATGGCGAAGACTCAGCTGAACGTGCGCGTGGACGAGGTGACCGCCGAGGCCGCGCGGGAGCGGGCGCTCCAGCGGGGGATGAGCGTGAACCGGTACATCGAGGAACTGGTCCGGCAGGACACCGGCGAAGTGGGACACACCTTCGTCGAAGCGGCCGCCGACTTCATGAAGCAGTACGAGTCTGTTTTCGCCGAGGAGTTCGCGGACGAGTCCGCAGCGGGCCACGACTCCGCAGCCGGTCACGAGTTCACCGCGAGCCGCCGGCGCCGGGACAGCGGCCGTTGAGCCTCCGGATCGATCTTCCCTGGCTGCTGATGGTCGCCGAACACAAGACCCCCGGGGATCCGCAGGTCACCGACTGGGGCGCACTGGTGGCCGCCGTCGCCCGGCATGAGGCCGAGATCTTCGGAATCCCGGTCTACAGCGATCCGCACAGCCGTGCCGCCGCCCTGCTCGAACTACTGCTGCAGGTGCCGGCGTTGGAGCGCTCCAACGCCATGTTCGCCTCTGCTGTCGCCTATGGCTACCTGGTCGCCTGCGGGCTGAAGGTCGTCACGTCGCCCGAGCAGGTGAGAGACCTGGCCCGGCTGGTCAAGCTGGACAAGGCCGATGTCCGGTCCATCGCCGACGAATTGCGGCAGTGGTGTCTGTGACCCGCCCGGGCGCCGCCGTTCACCTGGATGCGTCGCTCACCGACGGCCGGCGGGCCACTCCCAGCACACAGGGGGACGACGGAAGGCGGGGGCCCTTCTCCGGCACGGTGAGCCGCCGGTATGCGCCCAGCTCGAAGCCCGCCGCCCCGATGGAGGCCAGGGTGTCCCGCGCGGTGTGACAGCCACCGAAGAGCAACGGCCAGACCGTGCGGTCCAGGACCCGCTGGGTCGTCGCCATGGCCCGGCCCTCCCCCAGGCCGTGCTCGAAGAACCGCAGTTCACCACCGGGCCGCAGTACCCGCCTGATCTCGGCGAGAGCCCGGGGCACATCGCGGACGGTGCACAGGACCAGTGACGCCACGGCCGCGTCGAAAGCCTCGCTCTTCACCGGCAGCGCCTCAGCCGCGCCGGGCACCACATCGACGGGCACCTCGGCGCGCAGCGCCGAGCTGACTGCCAACTGCCGCAGACTGCGCTCCGGTTCGATCGCCACCACTTCGGAGACGGCCGCCGGGTAGTGCGCGAAGTTGAGTCCGTTGCCCGCGCCGATCTCGATCACCCGGCCGGAGAGGCCCGAAAGCAGCTCGGCGCGGTGAGCCGCGATCCCTCCCTTGAGGTCGGCACTGACACTGAAGCGGGCGTAGAAGCGCGCGAAGAGCGGATGGTGCACGGCGTCGCGGGGAATCCTGTCACTGCCTGCGGGCATCGGGTGCCTCCTCCAGCGAGGGTGCGGACACCGTAATTCTCCCCCCGCACGGGACGATGACGCTTGTGCGCGCATCACCGGCGAGCCGGTGATGCGCGCACGCTCAGCGAGGCGGCGTCCAGTCACCGCCCAGGCGCGGTGCCAGCCAGTTGGTGGCCCGGTCCCGGAAATCGGCCGGCGACAGCGCACCGGCACCCTCCGGGACCGCTCCCAGCAGCGGGGCCCCGGCCACCACCGGCAGATCCGTGATGTTGCAACGGGCCGCCAGACCGGGTGCGGCGGGCCAGCTGCCGACGACCACGCCGGCGCACTCGACGCCCCGGGCCCGCAGCGCCTCCGCGGTGAGCGCGGTGGCGTTGAGCGTACCGAGTCCGGCAGGCGTCACCACCAGCACCGGCGCGCCGACGAGCGCGGCCGCGTCCGCCAGCGTGCCGCCCTCGTCGTCGAACCGGACGAGCAGTCCGCCGGCGCCCTCGACCAGCACCAGGTCATGCTCGGTGGCCAGTTTCTGCGCCGCGTCCGCGACGTCCTGCGGTCGCACCGGTGTCATCGCGGCGCGCCGGGCGGCGGTCGCCGGCGCCAACGGCTCCGGGAACCGGCCGAGCTCCACCGCGGTCACCGCCCCGGCCAGGCGGGCGACCTCAGCGGCGTCGCCGTGCTCGCCGGGTGCCAGACCGGTCTGTGCCGGTTTGAGCACGGCGACCGAGCGCCCCCGGGCCGCGGCCGCCACAGCGGCGGTGACCACGGTCTTGCCGATCTCGGTACCGGTGCCCGTGACAAAGAGAATCGTCATCTCATCCCTCCCGCGCGACGGCGCGGATCGCCCGGCAGATCCGTGCGAGGTCCTGGTCGCCGGTGATGTAGGGCGGCATGGTGTAGACGAGGTCACGGAAGGGACGCAGCCAGACCCCCTCGCGCACCGCTGCCCGGGTCGCCGCCGCCATGTTCACCTCGTGATCGAGCTGTACGACGCCGATCGCCCCCATGACCCGCACATCCCGCACGGCGGGCAGCGTGGCGGCCTGCGCGAGACCGTCCCGCAGACCGGTCTCCAGCCGTTTGACCTCCTGCTGCCAGTCCTGCGCCAGCAACAGCTCGATCGAGGCGCAGGCCACCGCGGCGGCCAGCGGGTTGCCCATGAAAGTCGGCCCGTGGGCCAGCACGGGTACCTCTCCGCGCGCGATGCCGTCGGCCACCCGGGGGGTGCAGAGGGTCGCCGCCATGGTGAGGTAACCACCGGTCAGCGCCTTGCCCACGCACATCACATCTGGCGCGACCCCCGCCTGCCCGGCGGCGAAGAGGGTGCCCGTACGGCCGAAGCCGGTGGCGATCTCGTCGAACACCAGCAGCACACCGTGCGCGTCGCACGCCTCCCGCAGCACCCGCAGATACCCGGGGGAGTGGAACCGCATACCACCCGCCCCCTGCACCACGGGTTCCACGATCACCGCGGCCAGCTCGTCGGCGTGGCGGCCGATGAGCTCGTCGAGGTGGTCGGCGTACCCCTGTTCGTACGCGGCAGGCGGGGCGTCCGCGAAAACCTGGCGCGGCAGCGCTCCCGACCACAACTCGTGCATGCCTCCCTCGGGGTCGCACACCGACATGGGCTGCCAGGTGTCCCCGTGGTAGCCACCGCGCCAGGTCAGCAGACGCTGCTTGGCCGGGCGGCCCACCGATCGCCAGTACTGGAGGCACATCTTCACCGCCACCTCGACCGACACCGAACCGGAGTCGGCCAGGAACACGTGCTGGAGCGGTTCCGGGGTGATCTCCACCAGCTTGGCCGCGAGCCGGACGGCGGGCTCATGGGTGAGCCCGCCGAACATCACATGGCTCATCCGGTCCAACTGGCCGCGCGCGGCCTCGTTGAGCACAGGGTGGTTGTACCCGTGGATCGCTGACCACCACGACGACATGCCGTCGACGAGCTCGCCCGCACCGGCCACCCGTAGCCGCACACCGGACGCCGACTCGACCAGCAGCGGTTCCTGCTGTCCGGGCATCGGCCCGTACGGATGCCAGACGTGCCGCCGGTCGAGTTCGAGCAGCTGGTCCGTGTCAGGCATTGGGCGCGAGATCCGTCCCGGCGCCCCGGCGGCGGACCGACACCAGATCCGTACGGTGGTCGGGCAGCGTGGTGGTGTCCGCGCCCTCCACCTCGAAGCCGGCGTCCGCGATCATGTCCAGATCGGCCCGGCCCGCCTGACCCTCGCTGGTCAGGTAGTCGCCGAGGAAGATGGAATTGACCAGGTGCAGGGCGAGCGGCTGCAGCGAACGCAGGTGCACCTCCCGCCCGCCGGCCAGCCGTACCTCCGCGTCCGGACAGACGAACCGCACCATTGCCAGGATGCGCAGGCAGCGCTGCGGCGTCAGGTTCCACTGCTCGGCGAGCGGGGTTCCCTCCATGGGGATCAGAAAGTTCACCGGCACCGAGTCGGGGTCGAGGTCGCGCAGGGCGAACACCACATCGACGAGATCGGCATCGCTCTCGCCCATCCCGGCGATCAGGCCCGAGCAGGCCGAGAGCCCCGCGGCCTGTGCCTGCTGGACGGTCTCCACCCGGTCGGAGAAGTCATGCGTCGTGCAGATGTCGGCGTAGGTCGCCTCGGACGTGTTGAGGTTGTGGTTGTAGGCATCGGCTCCCGCGGCCCGCAGCCGCTCCGCCTGCCCGCCGGAGAGGAGTCCGAGACAGGCGCACACCTCCACGCCCTCGTTCTGTTCCTTGATCGCCTCGATGGTCTGCGAGACCCGGTCGACATCGCGGTCCGTCGGGCCCCGCCCGCTCGCGACCAGACACACCCGCTTCGCCCCGCCGGCCACACCGGCCGCCGCCACCTGGGAAGCCTCGTCCGGCTTCAGCCAGGTGTACTTGAGGATCTCGGCCTTGGAGCCAAGCCGTTGCGAGCAGTACGAGCAGTCCTCCGGGCAGAGCCCGGACTTGAGATTGACGAGGTAATTGAGCTTCACCCGCCGTCCGAACCACTGACGGCGTACCTTTCCGGCTGCGGCCACCACATCGAGCAGCTCGTCGTCCGACGTCGCCAGTACGGCGAGCGCCTCTTCACGGGTCGGCAGTTCGCGCCGCAGCCCCTTGTCCACCAGCGTGTTCAGCAGGTCCATGGGGGTGATCCTGGCCTACGGCAGTACGTCAGGCCAAGGAGGAACCGAACAACACCCGCCGTGAAGGGTGTGTGCATTGCCACACCATGACCCCGCATGGCCCCCGCTAGGGTCTGTGAACTGCCTACAAAGAGGGACTGATCATGCCGGGTGTCACGCCTCCATCGCCCTTCGACTGGACCGATACCGCGGCATCCCTGCGGGCCCGCGCCGGCCTCGTCCGCACGCTGCGGCCACGCCCGGCCGCTTCGGATCTGCTGGATCTGGCCAGTAACGACTACCTGGGGCTGGCCCGTAGAAGGGAGATCACCGAAGCGGCCTCGGCGGCGGTCCGCCGCTGGGGCGCCGGTGCCACCGGGTCAAGGCTGGTGACCGGCTCGACGGAACTGCACGCCGAACTGGAACGGGACCTCGCCGATTTCTGCGGCTTCGAGGCGGCGCTGGTCTTCTCCTCCGGATACGCCGCCAATCTGGCGGCCCTCACCGCGCTGACCGACCGGGGTTCGCTCATCGTCTCGGACACGGGCAACCACGCCTCGATCGTCGACGGATGCAGGCTGTCCCGTGCGGCAACCGAAGTCGTCCCGCACGCCGATCCGGAGGCGGCCGCCAAGGCGCTCGGCGCGCACCGGGGCCGCGCCCTCGTCGTCACCGACTCCGTCTTCTCGGTCGACGGCGACGCGGCGCCACTCGCGGACCTGGCCGCCGTTTGCCGAGGTCACGGTGCCGCCCTGGCCGTGGACGACGCCCACGGTCTCGGGGTGCTCGGCGAAGGCGGCCGAGGAGCGCTGCACGGCGCGGGGCTGGCCGGCGCGGACGACGTGGTCGCCACGGTCACCCTCTCGAAGTCCCTGGGCAGCCAGGGCGGTGCGGTGCTGGGCCCGGCCCGGGTCATCGACCACTTGGTCAACGCGGCCCGCACCTTCATCTTCGACACCGGCCTGGCACCGGCCGCGGCGGGCGCGGCCTTGGCGGCCCTGCGGCTGCTGCGCGCGGAACCCGGCCTGGGCGGGCGGGCCCGTACGGTGGCGAACACGCTGCACCACCGTCTCACCGCGGCCGGGCTGAGCGCGGTACACCCGCAGGCCGCCGTGGTGTCCGTACGCGCGCCGTCGCCGGCCGCGGCGGTGCGCTGGGCCGCCGCCTGCCGGGAAGCGGGGCTCGTGGTCGGCTGTTTCCGGCCGCCTTCGGTGCCGGACGGTGTTTCCCGGCTGCGACTCACCGCCCGTGCGGACCTGACGGAGGAGCAGATTGCCGGGGCGGTGCAGACCCTACTGCGAACCGTGCCCGCCGGGTGACCCTGACGGGGAACAGCCGTTCCCCCGTTTTCCCGTCCAAATACGTTCTCCCGTAGCAGAGTTCATCACTTTGAGCGACTGATACAGGCCCATCTTTGTGGATCGCGGACGATGCGGTCACTATGAGTGTCACGCTGGCGCGAAGGGCAATCCGAGGCCGTCCTCGAAGTGCATCCGCAACGAGTCGGAGCCGGCACCGGTGGGAAAGGGACAGGCCGTCATGGCAGACCACCAGGAAGCAAAAATCACCCTGCCGAGCGAACCTGCATCGGTTCCGGCGGCCAGGTCCTATGTGGCCCGGGTGCTCACCGACTGGGGCCTGCCGAACGACACGGACGCGGCGGACGCGATCCGGCTGATCGTCTCCGAGCTGGCGACCAATGCCGTGCAGCACACCTTCGGCCAGTCACCCACCTTCACCGTGGACATCGTGCTGGAGCGGGACGAACTGCTGCGCATCGGTGTCACGGACAGTCACCCGCGCTGGCCCCAGCGGCTGCCCGCGGCGGTCCAGCAGGACAACGGCCGGGGCATGGTGATCATCCGATGGCTGGCCGCCGAGAGCGGCGGCCGGCTGTCGGTCACCCCGACCCGGGAAGGCGGCAAGACGGTGTGGATCGCCCTGCCCTGGACGGCTGCCGCCCAGACCTGAGCCTGCGGCAGCCGTGCCCGCCGCTTCTTCAGTTCACGCGCCCGTACCAGACGCTCTTGGTCCAGATCCGCTCCAGCCTGACCACGGAACCGGTTTTCGGCGAATGCCAGATCTTGCCGCTCCCCGCGTACAGGCCGACGTGGAAGACGTTCCGTCCGTAGTGGAAGAAGACCAGGTCCCCACGCCTGCGGTGGGAGGCAGTGATATGCCGCACTTTGTTGTACTGCGCCTGGGCGGTGCGCGGCAGCTTCTTGCCCGCTTTTTTGAACGAATAGAAGGTCAGCCCGGAGCAGTCGAACCGCGAGGGGCCGGCTGCGCCCCACTGATAGGGCGATCCCTTTTTGGATGCCGCGATCTGCACCGCTCTGGCGGCGTGTGCGGCCGCTTGGGCCTCGGGTGCGGCGCCGGGCGCCAGCGAGGTCCCCGCTACTGCGGCGAGTGTAAGGGCCGAGGCGGTTCCGGCCCGGGTGAGCAGAGACGGGATGTGAATCTGCGCAGTCATGCGCAACCCTTCGTCAAACCGCCTGAGAAGGTTGACCTGTCGGGTTCGGGCCGGCGAAGTTGCCCGGCCGCCGCGCGGTTGGCCGACTGATCGGTCGGCCGTCCTTGCAGCGGCTTCACCCCAAGGGGCGACATGTCTGTCGCCCCGAACTGCTTGGGTCCTCCACTCCTGCCGATCCACTCGTGTCGACCAGACGTCCGGGTACGGCGGCAGGACTCGGCGTCCGCCCGGACCGCCCCGCCGTGGTGGCGGGGGCTTGTCGTCCCAGGGATCTTCACTCACCGCGCGCCGGATTTCTGCCTGACAGTGCCGGTTCGCCAGTCCGCTCACCCCTGACCCATCCGAGTGGGCAGGGTCCCGGAAGCACCGACCGGCCGGCGGGTACGGGCCCCTCACCAGGTGTGCAGCCCCGCTCCGCGGCGGGTGCTCGGGCACGCGGTGCAAATCGGGACGAGCCGTCGGACCCGGCCCGTCTAAGTCTTCCGGGCGACGCCCATCGGGGTAGGGGTGGCAGCCGAAAGGATGGCGGGACGGTGTGTCTCCAGGGTCACCCTGCGCGCTTCGCCGAACGCACACCGCAAGCGACGATCATGGCCCAGCAAAAGGCCGGTTAACCTGCCGGAAAAACTTCCGCCCTAATGTGCAATGCCTGATGGCCTGGGGTTCCGCACCGTGTCAACAAAATGTTGAAGTCGTGTGGTCCGCGGTGCCCGACCGGGCCCGGGATGAAGACGGTGAGGCGGAAGCGTGCAACTGACACCCCATGAGCAGGAACGACTGCTCATCCATGTGGCGGCGGACGTCGCGGAGAAGCGCAGAGCGCGGGGCCTGCGACTGAACCACCCCGAGGCGGTTGCGCTGATCACCTCGCACATCCTGGAAGGTGCCCGGGACGGCCGTACGGTGGCCGAACTGATGGCGTCGGGGCGCAAGGTGCTCGCCAGGGCGGACGTCATGGACGGCATCCCCGAGATGGTCCACGAGGTCCAGGTCGAGGCGACCTTCCCGGACGGCACCAAGCTCGTCACCGTGCACGAGCCGATCGTCTGACCGGGAAATGGCACCGATGATCCCCGGAGAGATCCTGTATGCCGAAGACCCGCTGACCCTCAACGAGGGCCGCCGGGCCACCCGTCTCACCGTTCTCAACATCGCCGACCGCCCCGTGCAGGTCGGCTCCCACTATCACTTCGCCGAGGCCAATCCAGCTCTGCGCTTCGACCGCGCCGCGGCACAAGGCCGTCGGCTGAACATCGCCGCGGGAACCGCGGTGCGCTTCGAGCCCGGCATTCCCGTCGACATCGAACTGGTCCCCATCGCCGGGCTGCGCATCGTCCCGGGACTGCGGGGAGAGACCGCAGGAGCCCTCGATGGCTGAACTCACCCGCGCCGTCTACGGCGACCTCTTCGGCCCCACCGCCGGGGACCGGATCCGCCTCGCCGACACCGAGCTTCTCGTCGAGATCGAGGAGGACCGCTGCGGAGGCCCCGGCCGGGCCGGCGACGAAGCGGTGTTCGGCGGCGGAAAGGTGATCCGGGAGTCGATGGGCCAGTCCCGCGCCACCCGCGCGCAGGGCGCCCCGGACACCGTCATCACCGGCGCTGTGATCCTCGACCACTGGGGCATCGTCAAGGCCGACATCGGCATCCGGGCGGGACGTATCACCGGAATCGGCAAGGCCGGAAACCCCGACACGATGGACGGAGTCCACCCCGATCTGGTCATCGGCCCCGAAACCGAAGTCATCGCAGGCAACGGCAAAATCCTCACGGCCGGCACCATCGACGCCCACGTGCACTTCATCACCCCCACGCTCATCGACCAGGCGCTGTCGTCCGGGGTCACCACCCTCGTCGGTGGCGGAACCGGCCCGGCGGAGGGCAGCAAAGCCACCACCGTGACGCCCGGCTCCTGGCACCTCGCCCGGATGTTCGATGCGTTGGAGGGGTACCCGGTGAACATCGGGCTGCTCGGCAAGGGCAGCACCATGTCCCGCGAGGCGATGCACTCCCAACTGCGCGGTGGCGCCCTGGGGTTCAAGATCCACGAGGACTGGGGCGCCACCCCGGCCGTCATCGACGCCTGTCTGGGTGTCTGCGAGGAGACCGGCGCTCAGCTCGCCATCCACACGGACACGCTCAACGAGGCCGGCTTCGTCGGCGACACCCTGGCGGCCATCGCCGGGCGTTCCATTCACGCCTACCACAGTGAGGGCGCGGGAGGTGGACACGCTCCCGACATCATCACCGTCGTCTCCGAGCCCAACGTCCTGCCCAGCTCCACCAACCCGACCCGGCCGTACACCGTCAACACCATCGAGGAACACCTCGACATGCTGATGGTCTGCCACCACCTCAACCCGGCCGTTCCCGAGGATCTGGCCTTCGCGGAGTCCCGGATCAGGCCGTCCACCATCTCGGCCGAGGACATCCTGCACGATCTGGGTGCCATCTCGATCATCTCCTCGGATTCCCAGGCGATGGGCCGCATCGGAGAAGTCACGCTCCGCACCTGGCAGACCGCCCACGTGATGAAGCAGCGCAGAGGCGCCCTGCCGGGCGACGGCCGTGCCGACAACCGTCGCGCACGTCGCTATGTCGCCAAATACACCATCAACCCCGCCGTGGCGCAGGGCCTGGACCGGGAGATCGGCTCGGTGGAGAGCGGCAAACTCGCCGATCTCGTCCTCTGGGCCCCGGCCTTCTTCGGCGTGAAACCCCAGCTGGTTCTCAAGGGCGGACAGATCGCCTACGCCCAGATGGGGGACGCCAATGCCTCCATTCCCACCCCGCAACCGGTACTGCCCAGGCCGATGTTCGGAGCGACCGGGCGGGCCCCGGCGGCCAATTCGGTCAACTTCGTCACGCAGGCCGCCCTCGACGACGGTCTGGCCGAACGCCGAGAACCCGGCAAGGCATTCGTCGCGATCAGCAGCACCCGCGCCATCGGAAAGGCGGACATGCGGGAGAACGACGCGCTGCCCCGCGTCGAGGTCGACGCCGACACCTTCACCGTGACCATCGACGGTGAACCCGTCGAGCCGGCATCGGCTGCCGAACTTCCCATGGCCCAGCGCTACTTCCTCTTCTGATGGACGATTCATGAGCGATCCGGGAAAGACGCCTCCGAGGAGCCGATCGGCGCTGCTGATGCTGGCCGACGGCCGGTTCCCTGCCGGCGGTCACGCCCACTCCGGCGGCGCCGAACAGGCCGTGGTGGCAGGGCGGATCAGCGACGCCGGGGACCTGACGGACTTCTGCCTCGGCCGATTGCACACCACCGGACTCACCTCCGCGGCGCTCGCCGCCGCTGCCACGCTGGGAGCCGATCCCCGCGTACTCGACGAGGCCGCCGACGCCCGGACACCCTCGCCCGCCCTGCGGGCGGCCGCCCGCAAGCTCGGCCGCCAGCTGATGCGGGCCGCACGCGCCACCTGGCCGTGTCCCGAACTCGACGCGCTGGCCGCCGCACTGCCACGCGGCGCGCACCAGCCCGTCGTCCTCGGGGTCACCGCCCGCGCGGCGGGACTCGGGGCCGGCGACGCCGCGCACTGTGTCGCCTACGAGACGGTCAGTGGTCCGGCCGGTGCGGCCGTCCGGCTCCTCGGCCTCAACCCTTTCGAGGCCACCGCCGTCCTTGCCCGCCTCGCACCCGAGATGGACCGGGTGGCGGACCGGGCCGTCGCGGCCGCGGCAGAGGCCGTGCGCAACGGTCCGGACCGATTGCCGGCCGCCTCCGCGCCGCTGCTCGACATCGCCGCGCAGGCGCACGCCGCCCGGCCGGTACGCCTCTTCGCCTCGTAACCCCTGACGCCACTGGAGCACGCACATGCACCTCGATCATTCCGGCACCGCCATGGCGGTCAGCGCCGATGCGGCCCGCCCCGACGGAACGCGGCGGGCCCTGCGCATCGGCCTCGGCGGCCCGGTGGGCTCCGGCAAGACCGCGACCGTCGCCGCCCTCTGCCGTGCGCTGCGCACCGAACTGTCCATCGCCGTCGTCACCAATGACATCTACACGCGTGAGGACGCGGAGTTTCTGCTGCGCTCCGCGGTGCTGCCGCCCGAGCGGATCCAGGCCGTCGAAACGGGGGCCTGCCCGCACACCGCCATCCGGGACGACATCTCGGCCAACCTCGAAGCGGTCGAGGATCTGGAGGAAGCCGTGGGACCGCTCGACCTGATCCTGCTGGAATCGGGTGGCGACAACCTCACGGCGACCTTCTCCAAGGGGCTCGTCGATGCCCAGATCTTCGTCATCGACGTCGCGGGGGGCGATGACATCCCGCGCAAGGGCGGTCCCGGAATCACCACCGCCGATCTTCTGGTCATCAACAAGACCGACCTCGCGCCGTACGTCGGGTCGGACCTCCGCAGGATGGCCGGTGACGCCGCCGACCAGCGCGGCGAACGACCGGTCCTCCTCACCTCGTTGAAGGGCGAGGACGGCGTACGACCGGTCGCCGACTGGGTACGCGCACAGCTCGCCGGCTGGGCCGTATGAGCCTGCGGGCCACGGCCCGTATCGCTGCCGCCCCCGACGGCCGGGGCGGCACGGCCCTGCCGGTCCTGATGAGCGACGGACCACTCGCCCTGCGGCGTACCCATGGCCCCGGACCGGCGGCCAGGGTCACCGTCGTCGGGGCGATGAGCGCGCCGCTGAACGGGGACCGGCTCGCCATCGAAGCCGAGGTACGGGCCGGTGCGCGGCTCCGGGTCGGTTCGGCTGCTGCGACGATCGCACTGCCCGGACCCGCCGACGAACCCAGCCGCTACGACATCCGCATCGGTGTCGGGGAGGGGGCCGAACTGAGCTGGCTGCCCGAGCAGTTGATCTGCGTACACGGCGGGCGGCTGCAGATGACCACGCGTATCGAGCTGGCCCGCAGTGCCCGGCTGGTCCTGCGCGAGGAGCAGATCCTGGGCCGGCACGAGGAAGCCCCCGGCACATTGAGCACCCGGCTCACCGTTCACCGTGCCGGTCGGCCGTTGCTGGACCAGGAGCTCAGCTTCGGTGCCGGGGCGCCCGGCGGGTGGGACGGTGGCGCCGTCCTGGGAGGCCACCGGGCTGTCGGGCAACTCCTCATCGTGGACCCGGCGTTCGAGGCGGCGGACCGGAAGCCGGCGCCCCGGCTGCTCGGCGACACGGCAGCGCTCACCCCGCTGGCCGGGCCCGCTGTGCTGATCACCGCGCTCGCCCCCGACGCGCTGCGGCTGCGGGCGCTGCTCGACGAGGCGGTGATAACGGAGGCTCGGTGAACCGGGAGCGGCGAACCGGGGCCCCGAGACACACAGGCCTCCCACAGCGCGTGCACCGCTCACCGTTTCCCACCGTCCGCATTGCGGGTTGGTAAAGAAACGCCCACGCGGCCTTTTGTCAGGGACCGTTCACACGCCAGGATCCGCCGTACGTACTGAAGAGCACCGCCACAAGCGGTGCCTCACAGAGGGGGAGGTACCACGTGAGGCGTACCACAGCGCTCGGCTCGGCCGGCGCTCTGGCCGCGGTGACCCTGATAGCGGGCGCCATGGCAGCTCCGTCGGCCACCGCGGACGGCCGCCACCACGGCCATCACGGCAGTCCCGAGGCGCGGGGTGCCGCGATCGTTGCCGCCCGGGCCGCACGGCAGGGCATCGACTGGCAGGACTGCCCCGCAGACTGGGCACTCGCCAAGCCGGTCCAGTGCGGCTGGGTCACGGTGCCGGTCGACTACGCCAGGCCGGACGGACGCCAGATCAAACTGGCCGTGGACCGTGCGGTGAGCACCGGCACCGGGTCCGAGCGGCAGGGCTCACTGGTCTACAACCCGGGCGGCCCCGGCGGTTCCGGAATGCGCTTCCCAGTCCGCAGCACCACTCACAGCGCCCTCTGGGTCAACGCGGCCAAGGCGTACGACTTCGTGGGCTTCGACCCGCGCGGTGTCGGCCACTCGGCGCCGATCTCCTGCATGGATCCCCAGGAGTACGTCAAGGCCCCGAAGGCCGACCCGGTGCCGGACAGTGAAGCCGACAAGCTGGCCCAGCGGAAGCTCGCCGCGGAGTACGCGGACGGCTGCCAGGAGCGCAGCGGCGCCATGCTGCCGTACATGACCACGCCGAACACCGCCCGCGACCTGGATGTCATCCGGGCGGCCCTCGGTGAAAAGAAGCTCAACTACCTCGGTGTCTCCTACGGCACCTACCTGGGCGCGGTCTACGGGACGCTCTTCCCGTCCCATGTCCGCAGGATGATCGTCGACAGCGTGGTCAACCCCAAGCAGTCGAACATCTGGTACGAGGCCAACCTCGGCCAGGACGTCGCCTTCCAGAACCGCTGGAACGACTGGGAGACCTGGGTCGCCAAGAACGACGCCACCTTCCACATCGGCACCACCCGGGCGGCGGTCGAGCAGGAGTGGCTGAAACTGCGCGCCACCGCGAAGAAGCACCCGATCGGAGGAGTCGTCGGTCCCGCCGAGCTCCTCGGCCTCTTCCAGAGCGCTCCGTACTACGACTCCTCGTGGGTGCCGGTCGCCAAGACCTGGAGTGCTTACCGAGCCGGAGACACCCAGGCGCTGGTCGACGCGGCAGGACCCGACATGTCGGATGTCGCAGGCAATGCGTCGGCGGAGAACGGCACCGCGGTCTACACTGCTGTCGAATGCGCCGATGCCAAGTGGCCGACCAGCTGGCGCAAGTGGGACCGGGACAACACCCGGCTCCATGCGGAGTATCCGTTCCTCACCTGGTCCAACGCGTGGATGAACTTGCCGTGCGCGACCTGGCCCGCGAAGCAGCACACGCCGGTGGACGTACACACCGGCAAGGGCCTGCCGCCGGTACTGATCGTGCAGTCCACCCGGGACGCCGCCACCCCGTTCCAGGGCGCCGTCGAACTGCACAAGCGCTTCCAGGGCTCGCGCCTGATCATCGAGAAGGACGCGGGGTCGCACGGTGTGACCGGCCTGGTCAACCCGTGCATCAACTCCCGCGTCGACAGTTATCTGCTGACCGGCCGGACCGACAGCCACGATGTGACGTGCGGCCCGCACGCCACACCGCAGCCGTGACGCCTGTCGGCCGGTAGCCGGGGGAGTGGGGGCTGCTGCACCGAGCAGCCTCCACTCATGACGAACACCCAGCGCTCATGCCGGGCCGTTGAGCCAGGCGTCCTCCGCCGCGTAGTCGAAGAGGTCGAGGTGCGGGTCGTACGCCTTCGCCATGGCGGGGAAGGCCTCCCGCCAGTCCCGGCCGCGCAGTTGTGCGGTGAGCCATTCCACCGTCCGCGGCAGCGACTCGGCGTACCCGGTGACCGGGCGGTAGCCGAGTTCCCGCTCGGCGGCGGACATGTCGTACACCACCGGATGGTCGACCCCCCACGGAGTGTTCCCGACCTGAGCGGGACCCTCGACGAGTACCAGCTCGCTCCGTACCCCCATGGCCTGGTCGACCGCCGCGCTGATCTCGGCGACGGTGGGAGCCTGTGGGTCCGCCGCGTTGAGCACCCGGGCCGCCGGTTGCCGCGCGGCCAGCCGGATCATTTCGGCGAGGTTCGAGACATGGGTCGGATGGAAGCGGCTCCGGCCACCGTGGGCCAGGACGCGCACCGGCCGTCCATCGAGCGCGCGCTTGACGAAGAACAGCTCGCGCGGCGTGCGGCAGTGCGGGCCGTGGATGGCACCGGCCCGCAAAAGGGTCACCGGAAACGTTCCGGCCACAGCCAGCAGATGGCGCTCCAGGGCGACCTTCCGGGTGCCGTAGGTCGCCGGTCCCGGGGCCACCGTTCGCTGGTCCTCGGGGATCGGCACCGGGTAGCGGGGGAACCCGTCGGGTTCACCCTGGGTGTCGAAGCTGCGGCCGTCGGCGTCCTCGTACACCGCGCCGCTGGAGATCACCACGGCTGATCCGATCCGGTCGGCCAGAGCGGTCAGCTGCCTGGCATGGTCCTGTCCGTACGCCACCATGTCGACCAGTACGTCGCAGCCGTCGCCGAGCGCCGCGGCGAGTGCCCCCTCGCTGTCCCGGTCGACATGCACCGTTCGCACACCGTCGGGCATGTCTTCGTCGCGCGCCGTGCCGCGGGAGGCCGCCCGAACCTCCCAGCCGTCCGCGACGAGCGCGCGCACCGCCGCGCGACCGATCTGGCCCGTCGCTCCCAGTACAAAAGCGTTTCCGGTAGTCATGAGACCGACGTTAGGGCCCGCGCTCCGGACCTGCCCGAGAACTTCTGCTGAGGGCTGATCCGCCGTCAGCGCAGCCGCTTGGGGAACTTCTTGGCGTGCGCCGCCTTCACGTCCGCGGCGTACTGGTCGACGTATTCCTGACCGGAGAGACCGAGGATCGCGTACATGATCTCGTCGGTGACGGCGCGCAGCGCCGCCTTCTGGTCCTCCATGCCGGCATAGCGGGTGAAGTCCAGCGGTTCGCCGAAGCGGATCGTGACCTGCTTGATCTTCGGCATCTTCTGCCCGGGAGGCTGGATCTCGAAGGTGCCGACCATGGCGCACGGCACCACCGGCGCCCGCCCCTTGATCGCCATCACGGCGACGCCGACCTTGCCCTTGTACAGCTTGCCGTCGTGCGAGCGGGTGCCCTCCGGATAGATGCCGAGCAGCTCGCCCCGGCTGAGCACACCGAGCCCCTCACGTACCGCGGCTTTCCCGGCCTCCTTGCCGGAGCGGTCGACCGGGATCTGTCCGGCGCTGCGGAAGAAGGCCGCGGTGAGCTGGCCTTTGGCGCCCGGGCCGGTGAAGTACTCCTGCTTGGCCAAGAACGTGATGCGGCGCCTGATGACGGCCGGCATCAGGAAGTGATCGGAGAAGGACAGATGGTTCCCGGCCACGATGGCCGCGCCGTCCTCCGGGATGTGCTCGCGGCCCTCGATCCTGGGCCGGAAAAGCAGCCTCAGCAGTGGCCCGAGAACGGCGTATTTCAAGATGTAGTAGAACAACCTGAGCCCTTCAGTCCGCCGGACCTGCCTCGATGCGCGTGCTCGCCGGCTCAGTCGGTGCCGCGCGAGGCGATCATTCCTAGGGTCACCATCCCCAGGATCACCCAGCCGAACCACAGCCAGCCGCTACTGCCGAGCACCGCCGAGTACCCCGTGACCATGACCAGGGCGCCGACGGTCATGACACCCATCGCTTTCGTTGAACCGGGCATGTCCGCTCCTCCTCGGGCCGGAGGACCATCGTCGCCCCGAAGGGCCCTTCGGCGCTACTGGCCGCGGGCCTGCAACGAAGCGAGATAGGCGTTGTACGCCGCCAGCTCCTTGTCGCCGTCGCGGTCCGCGGCCCGGTCCGAGCGCCTGGCGACCCGCTGCTCGGAGCGGTACCACTGGAAGACCAGCGCGATCAGCACGATCACCGAGGGGACCTCGCTGAACGCCCAGGCGATTCCGCCCGCCGCCTCCTGATCGGAGAGTGCGTCGATGCCCAGCGAGAGCGGCGGGTGCCGGTACGTCTGCACCATCGGCTGGGTCGCCATCATCAGGGCGATGCCGAAGAAGGCGTGGAAGGGCATGCCGGCGAAGAGCTCCATGATCCGCATGATGTAGCCCGGCCGGTGCGGCCCGGGGTCCACGCCCATGATCGGCCAGAAGAAGACCAGGCCGACGAGGAGGAAGTGCACCATCATCGCGATGTGCCCGGTCTTCGACCCCATCAGGGTGTCGAACAGCGGGGTGAAGTACAGCCCGTAGAGGCTGGCGATGAAGAGCGGAATGGTGAACGCCGGGTGCGTGATGATCCGCAGGTAGCGGCTCTGCAACAGCGCCAGCAGCAGTTCCCGCGGCCCCTTGCGGTTGCCGCGGCCGGCCACCGGAAGCGCCCGCAGCGCCAGCGTCACGGGTGCGCCGAGCAGCAGCAGGATGGGGGAGAGCATGCTGATGATCATGTGCTGCACCATGTGCACGCTGAACATCACCATGCCGTAGTCGTTCAGCCCGGTGCACATCGTCACGGCCACGGTCAGCACACCGAGGGTGAAGAGCACGATCCGGTGAGTCGGCCAGCTGTCGCCTCGCCGGCGCAGCCGCACCACACCCCACCCGTAGAGTGCGAGAGCCAGCAGACAGCCGATCAGGAAGAAGGGGTCCGCCGAGAACTCCAGCGCCCGCCCCAGCGTGAACGGCGGCAGATCCATGGTCATGCCGTGCCCGCTGTGATCCATCCACTCACTCCTGATTCGTGCCTGATGTCCGCACAAGACTAGAACTGCCCCCGGCCGCGGTTGCGGCCGGGGGCAGTTCATACCGTATCGGACGATTACGGAGCGCTCGTCGGGGTATGACGCGGAGCGGTCAGAGCACGCACTCGGCTTCGGCATACCGCTCGGCCGGCACCGTCTTGAGGGTCTCGACGGCCTCCGCCAGCGGCACCATGACGATCTCCGTGCCGCGCAGCGCGGTGAGCATCCCGAAGGCGCCGCGGTGCGCCGCCTCCACCGCGTGCCACCCGAAACGTGTGGCCAGTACCCGGTCGTACGCGGTGGGGGTACCGCCGCGCTGAACATGGCCGAGTATCACCGGCCGGGCCTCCTTGCCGAGCCGCTCCTCGAGCTCGACCGAGAGCTGCCTGGCGACACCGGCGAAACGCTCGTGGCCGTACATGTCCTTGCCGCCCACATCGAAGCTCATCGAACCTTCGCGGGGCTTGGCGCCCTCGGCGACCACGACGATGGCGAACTTCTTGCCGGCCGAGAACCGCCGGCCGACCAGTTCGGAGAGCTCACCGATGTCGAAGGGGCGCTCCGGGACCACAATGGCGTGCGCACCGGCAGCCATGCCCGAGTGCAGCGCGATCCAGCCGGTGTGGCGCCCCATGACCTCGACGATCAGCACCCGCTGATGCGACTCGGCGGTGGTCTTCAGCCGGTCGAGCGCATCGGTCGCCACGCCGACGGCCGTGTCGAAACCGAAGGTCACGTCGGTCGACGCGATGTCGTTGTCGATCGTCTTCGGTACGCCGACGATCGGCAGCCCCGCCTCGGAGAGCAGATGGGCCGCCTTCAGGGTGCCCTCGCCGCCGATCGGGATGATCGCGTCCAAGCCCAGGTCGGCCACGTGGCCCCTGGCGCGTTCCACGCCGTCCCGCAGATGGGCGGGCTGGACCCGGGACGAGCCGAGGATCGTCCCGCCGCGGGCCAGGATGCCGCCCACCGCGTCGAGGTCGAGCTTGCGGTAGTCGCACTCGAGCAGGCCCTTCCACCCGTCGTGGAAGCCGATCACCTCATCGCCGTGGTCGACGACGGCACGGTGAACGACCGAGCGGATGACGGCATTCAGGCCGGGGCAGTCCCCGCCGGAGGTGAGCACACCAATTCGCATTGCCCGACAAACCTTTGCAACGTGGGCCTGTGACCGGACCACGTCGTCCGGCTGGATCCCCGTCACCATACCGGCGCGGGGCAGCCGGACCGCACCTGACGTCCGACTGCTGGACACCGCTCAGATGTACGTCCGGGGCCTCATGCGGGTTGCGCCGCTACGCGGGCTGGGTCGCCGCGGCGACGCGTTCGGCGCGCAGCGCCTCGTACCACCGGTCGTCGGTCGGCGGCAGCGCGTTCACGTCGAGGGCCAGCTTCAGCAGCAGATCGGCGATCTGCGGATTGCGGGCCAGTACCGGGCCGTGCATGTACGTGCCGAAGACGGTGTCGTTGTACGCCCCCTCGGTGCCGTCGCCGGTTCCGTTGCCCCGGCCGAGGCTCACCCGGGCGAACGGGCGTGCGGTGGGGCCGAGATGAGTGATGCCCTGGTGGTTCTCGAAGCCGGTGAGCGGCGGCAGACCGAGCCGCTGGTCGATGTCGCCGTACACATCGCCCACGCAGCGGTCGCCCTCCCCGCGGGTGGAGACCACGTCGAGCAGACCGAGGCCCGGCTCACGCTCGCCGAGGTCGTTGATGAACTCGTGGCCGAGGATCTGGTATCCGGCGCAGACCGAGAAGATGATCGCCCCGTTGGAGGCCGCCCGTTGCAGGCCGCCGTCCCGCCGCAGTCGCTCGGAGGCCAGCCGCTGCGGGCGGTCCTCGCCGCCGCCGATCAGGTAGATGTCACCGGACGTCGGCACCGGCTGGTCGCTGCGTACGTCGATACGTGTCACGTCGAGACCGCGCTGACGGGCGCGGCGCTCCACCACCAGGGCGTTGCCCTGGTCCCCGTAGGTGCTCAGCAGATCCGGGTAGACCCACACCAGACGCAGGCTGTTCTCGCTCATCATCGTTTCCTCTGCGGTCAGTTGCCGACGCGGCGGCGCACGTCCTGGAACGCGGTGTAGTTGCCGATCAGTTCGATCCGGCCGGGCGGTGCGTACTGAACGGCCTCGTCCACGCTCTCGCAGACCTGGAACTGCAGATTGGCCACTTCCAGGCGGACCGCGAGGTCCAGTTTGCGGTCTCCGATCACGAAGATCGGATGGCCGGCAAGGCGGGTGTAGTCGACGTCCCACAGCCAGGAGGTGTCCGTGCCGTCGGCGCCGCGGGCGTTGACCGCCAGGATCACCGGGGTGGGCGGCGGGTCGATCAGCGAGAACGTCTCCAGCCAGCCCGCCGGGTTCTTGGCGAGCAGCAGGCGCAGTTCACGGCCCAGGAACGACACCACGTCATAGCGGCCCGCGACGGCCTGCACCGCGTACATCCGCTCCAGCGCCACTTGGGGCGGTACCCCGAAGGTGGCGGCGACGGCCGCCGACGTGGTGGCGTTGGCCTTGTTCGCCCGGCCCGGCAACTGCAGATGGATGGGCCACGCGGAGCCGTGCGGATCCAGCACGTGATCGCCGGAGAGTGCCCAACTGGGCGCGGGGCGACGGAAACCGCAGTCGGCACAGAACCAGTCGTCGTTCGGCCACTGCAGTACACCGCCGCAGGAGGGGCACGACCAGGCGTCGTCCTTCCACTCCTGACCCGCGGCCACCCACACCACGGTGGGTGAGGAGGAGGACGCCCAGACGACCAGCGGGTCGTCGGCGTTGGCGATGACCACGGCTTTGGTGCCGGCCAGCCCCTCGCGCCACCGCTCGGCCAGCATGCGGGTCTCGCCGGCCCGGTCGAGCTGGTCCCGGGAGAGGTTGAGCAGGGCGATCGCCTTGGGCGTGGTGTCGCGCGCCACCCCGGCCAGGTACTTCTCGTCGACCTCGATCACGCCGTAGCGCGCGTCCGAGCCGCCGGCCAGCGCGGAGGTGATCCCCGCGGGCATGTTGGCACCCAGGGCGTTCGAGACCACCGGGCCGGCGGCCCGCAGGGCCTCGGCGATCAGCCGGGTCGTCGTCGTCTTGCCGTTGGTCGCCGACACCAGGATCACGTCCAGGTGCTGCGCGAGACGTCCCAGCAGGTCGGGGTCGAGCCGCAGTGCGACCTTGCCACCGATCACCGACCCGCTGCCGCGCCCCGCGGCGCGCGATACCGCTGCCGCGGCCTTGCCTGCCGTCACGGCCAGTTTGGCCCGCGGCGACAGCGGCTCCGTGTTGCCTGCCATCGTTCTGGATCCTCCTTGCGTCGGCGCGGGGCTCAGCCTATCGAGATCCGGCCGCCTGCCCGACCTCGGCACCACCGGCGGCGATGTCCAGCTGGGTGGAACGTACCCTTGCCGCCATGCGAAACCGCCCGATCCCCGGTAGTTCCGGACGTGTGCGAGCGATGAAGCCGCTCGGTGATCCGGTGCTGCACGCTCCGTGCGAAACGGTGGCCGAATTCGGCCCGTCGCTCGCGCAGCTCGTCGAGGACCTGTTCGCGACGATGTACGCCGCCCGCGGGGTCGGTCTCGCGGCGAACCAGGTGGGCGTGGCGTTGCGGGTGTTCGTCTACGACTGCCCGGACGACGAGGATGCCCGCCACCTCGGCCATCTGGTCAACCCCCGGCTGGTCGAGGCGGACGGGATTACCGTGCGGGGCGCCGAGGGCTGTCTCTCACTCCCGGGTGTCGAAGCGGGCACCCCTCGCTTCGATCACGCCGTTGTCGAGGGCTTCTCGGTGACCGGTGAGCCGGTCACCGTCAGCGGTAGCGGATTCTTCGCACGCTGTCTGCAGCACGAGTGCGACCATCTCGACGGCACCGTCTACACCGACCGGCTCACCGGTTGGCGCAGACGCAAGGCGCTGCGCGCGGCCGGCCGGCGGTCCCGGTAGGGCGCCGATCGAGGCCGGCCGGATGGGCGGCGGCGCTCAGTGAGACCGGTCGGTGGCGTTCGGGCAGGCCGGCCGGTGGCGTTCAGAAGCCCGGACCGCCGGCCCGGTCCCCGACCGCGGCCAGCCTGCCCCAGAGCAGATCGGCCAGGCTGCTGACCAATCGGTCGCGGGAGCACGGGCGTTCACCGAGCCACCAGTCACCGGCCGCATGCATCATGCCGACGATGCCGTGGCCCCATACCCGGGCCAGCTGATCGCTGTCCGGGCCGAGGTCGACGCGTTCGGCGATCACCTTGGCCAGTTCCTCGCCGAGCCGGCGCAGCAGCGGCGCCGAGTGCAGTCCGACGTCGAAGGCCTGCTCGGGCTGCTGGGAATCGTCGGCCGGATGCATCAGGAACCGGTAGACCTGCGGCCGCGCCTCGATCGCCGCGAGATAGGTGTCGAGCGTCGCCTCGACGCGTTCGCGCCGCTCGGCAGGGGCGTCCAGCGCGGCCCGTAGGGCGTCGAGCAGTGCGTCGGTGTGCCGCTTGGCGAGCGCCCGGTAGAGACCGCCCTTGTCCCCGAAGTGCCGGTAGAGGATGGGTTTGGTGATGCCTGCCTCGGCGGCGATGGCGTTCATGGACGCTTTCGGTCCGTCCCTCAGGACGACGCGGTCGGCCGCCTCGAGCAGTTCCCTGCGTCGCCGGTGTGCGGCCGGCTGCTGCTTGGCTTCTGTGGTCCCCATGGTGCCTCTCCCCGCCCCTGCGAATTCCGTTCCCCCGCGAAACGTAACACCCTGTTCGATACCGGTGCTGACCGTGCCTTCAAAGGTTGACAGAGGCTACTTGCGAGTAACACACTCAAGTTACCGTTAGTAACGCATGGATGAAATGACCGCCGCAGTGCTGGAGGGGACATGGCCGAGTTCACGCTCGAACTCAACGACGACCAGAAGCAGGTCCGCGACTGGATCCACGGGTTCGCAGCAGACGTCATCCGCCCCGCCGCCGCGGAGTGGGACGAGCGTGAGGAGACGCCCTGGCCGGTGATCCAGGAAGCCGCCAAGGTCGGCATCTACTCCCTGGACTTCTACGCCCAGCAGTTCTTCGACCCGAGCGGTCTCGGCATCCCGATGGCCATGGAGGAGTTGTTCTGGGGCGACGCGGGCATTGCCCTCTCGATCGTCGGCACCGGCCTCGCGGCGGTCGGAGTTCTCTCCAACGGTACCGAGGAGCAGATCGGCACCTGGATCCCCCAGATGTACGGCGACACGGACGACGTCAAACTCGCAGCCTTCTGCTCCTCGGAGCCCGATGCCGGTTCCGACGTCGCCGCCATGCGTACCCGTGCGGTGTACGACGAGGCGAGCGACGAGTGGGTGCTCAACGGCACCAAGACGTGGGCGACCAACGGCGGCATCGCCAACGTGCATGTCGTGGTCGCCGTCGTCGACCCGGAGCTGGGCTCCAAGGGACACGCCTCGTTCATCGTCCCGCCCGGCACCCCGGGCCTCTCGCAGGGCCAGAAGTTCAAGAAGCACGGAATCCGTGCCTCGCACACCGCCGAGGTCGTCCTCGAGGACGTTCGGATCCCCGGCCACTGCCTGCTCGGCGGCAAGGAGAAGCTGGACGAGCGGCTGGCCCGGGCCCGGGAGCGGGCCAAGGCGGGCGGCGGCGAGAGGGTGAAGAACGCTGCCATGGCCACCTTCGAGGCGTCGCGTCCGGCAGTGGGGGCCATGGCCGTCGGCACCGCCCGCGCCGCGTACGAGGTGGCACTCGACTACGCCAAGACCCGCAGCCAGTTCGGCCGCCCGATCATCGACAACCAGGGTGTCGCCTTCCAGCTCGCCGACATGCGCACGCAGATCGACGCCGCACGGCTGCTGGTCTGGCGCGCCTCCTGGATGGCGACCACCGGCAAGCAGTTCACCTCGGCCGAAGGCTCGATGTCCAAGCTGTACGCCAGCGAGACCGCCAAGAAGGTCACCGCCCAGGCCATCCAGATCCTCGGCGGCAACGGCTACACCCGCGAGTACCCGGTGGAGCGTATGCACCGGGACGCCGCCATCTACACGATCTTCGAGGGCACCAGCGAGATCCAGCGCCTGGTGATCGCCCGCACCCTCTCCGGAATGCCCATCCGCTGAACCTTCCGACCGACCCGGTGTCCGGGCCGCCACCGCGGGGCCGGCACCGGGGGCGGGGGATGGCGGTGGCAGGGCGGAAAGGTAACGCCCCCCGCAGGGCGGGGGCGGGG
>NZ_JBFBAL010000016.1:0-139356 GCF_040682175.1 Streptomyces sp. NPDC051320 | reverse complement strand
TCAGACGGCTCGACGGATTCGACCTCAGTCACGTTGTCACTGGTCATCGATGCATCTTCCATGATCGGGAGTTACACCGAACGTTTTACAGTCCCCATAGTACGTGTGCTACGCGGAGCCCTCGACCTGCTTCTTCGCAGGTCAAGCGCGGTTTGCTGGTCCGGTGACGTGCGTGGGTGTCCGTGGTTGTGCGGGGTTGTTGCCGTCAGCTACTGCCGTCAGCTGTTCAGCCCAGGTATGGCTTCTCGCGGTGTTCCATGAAGTGCTGGAGCCTGAGCCGTTGGGTGTGGTGCATCGGCAACTGCTCGATCTCTTCGGGCGGTACAAACCGGAGTTCGGTGGACTCGTCGGAGATTGCCAGCTGACCGCCGGTGATGCGGGCGGTGAAGCAGACGTTGAACTGGCGGCGGACCTCGCCGTCGGTGTAGGCGATGATGTGTTTCGGGTCGGTGTAGGTGCCGACCAGGCCGGTGATCTGGATGTCGAGGCCGGTTTCTTCCTTGACTTCGCGGACGGCTGTGCCGGGCAGGGAGTCGGTGAGGTCCATGCCGCCTCCGGGCAGTGCCCATAGGTCGTTGTCGCGGCGGCGCTGGAGGAGGATGCGTCCGTGGTTGTCGGTGACGACGGCGGATGCGGCGACGACCATGCTGTTCGGTTTGGGGGCGGTGGGGTCGTCGTAGTACTCGGTGCGGGCCACGGTCAGCCTTCCTCTCGTACGGGGGTTGCCGTCGTCCACACGGCGTCGAAGCTCTCGGCGTAGGTGTCGAACATGCCGCCTGTTTCGTGTCGGCGAAGATGCCACACCGGGGCTGCGTAGGCGTTGACGCCCCAGACGTGTGCGTTGACGAGTTGCTGGTCGTCGGCGCGGTAGAGGGAGTTGTAGAGCGTGGTTTCATGGGTGCGGACTTCGATGCCGGGGGTGCCGGCGAGTGGCCTGTAGTGCATGAGTGCGAGGCGGCAGCGGGATTCGATGCCGTGGCCGAACCGCTCCTCCTGGCCGCGGGCTTGGACGGTGTCGCTGTCGGCGTCTCCGATCGCGATGCGGACGGTGCAGCCTTGGGCGGCGCGTTCGGTGAGGAGGTCGTTCAGCCGGGGGTAGGCCTCGTGGAGGAAGACGGCCGCGTAGACGAGGATGTCGATCCGTTCCTGGGCTTGGGCCATCAGGTCGGTGAACGCCGAAACGGGGATGTCGGCCCGCTGTTCGTAGAGCGCCACCAACTCAGGGCTGATGGCGCGGGCGGGGCGGGCTTGGCGGAGTGCCGGCCAGAGTGCGTGCACGTCTTCTCCCAGGGCCTTGGCCGCCTGGAGGGCTGTGGTACGGCGTGGGATGCGCCCGAGGTTCACCCAGCGCTCGACCGACTTGGGGTCGACCTCAACCTCCTGGGCAAGGGTCGCGTAAGTCCAGCCTCCGGCCGCCATGACGGCTCGTAGTCTCTCGTTCGGCATGAGTCTCCCCCTTCGTCTCAGGACGGCACCAGGGACGTTCTACACGGTGCGGGACGTCCCGATGTGGGGTTTGGTGGAGGTTCCTTCGTCCCGGTGACCGGCGTGAGGATCGGTGGCGACCCTGCGGCACCGACGGGCCCAGGGGCACGTATCCACGCCGCCGAGGAGCGTCACCGTGCGAAAGAGCACCACCCCATGTGTTCCCGCCCTGCGACTGGACGCCCGCTCGCGCACCGCCTCGCCGGGGTGGTCACGATGACGGCCCCCACCCCTGATACCGACGGGCACACCGTCTCGCCCGATGTCGGCGCCCTGGTGGTCGACCGACGGAACGGCAAGGTGGGCGTGGTGATGGGGCACGTGGGGCCGTACGTGCAGCTTCGGCCACCACACGGCGGCCGGGAGTGGGACGTGCCTCCCGAGGACGTACGTGCGCCGACTCCGACGGAGGAGTTGAGCGCGAAGGTGGCCGTGGCCAACCGGAGGTGGGGACGGTGACCCCTCGCTCGGTCCTGCGCTACGAGACCTGGACTCTCCAGCCCGACCGCGAGCCGGATGCGGAGCCGGTCCAGTACGCGATGCAGTGCGCCGTGGACGGAGAGATCTCGCCGACGAGCGAGGACTTCGCCGAACCGCAGAACTGGGTGCTGCGCCACTGCGGCCAGAACCCGTCCCACCACACCTACCGGGAGATCATCACCCGGCCCTGGCGGGCCTGGCGGCAGATGTGACCAGCCCCGCTCGACCAGGCGCCGCCCCGCGCTGACCCACCCGACCCCCGTCCCTGCCGGTCGTGACCGATCGAGGCTCCCCCCGTCCTCATCAGCCCCGGCAGGGACGGGCGCTCACATGCCGGGCCCATGACCACGAGGTTCTGGCCTCAGCCACAGAAGGTCAGCCACGACGGCGGGCGCGCCGACCGATCACCCGTCACGTGTGTCTCGCTCAACCCCGCACCGGCATCAGCCCAGTTATCTCCATCGTCACGGCCTCAGCCAGGCACCAGGCCCAGGCGGCCGGGACGTCAGCTCGGCCCGGGTGCCGACGCACGGCACGAACTCACCGGACGGCCTCTCGGGCACCCACCCCGCCTGCTGCTGAACGGTCGGGCGGAATGGGCTTCCGCTTGATAATGCCCGCGCTCCCCGGATCTGCGCGCCGAGTGGCCGGTGGGCGTCGCCAGCGGGGCGGCAGACAGGAGCGGGCGGCGGCCACCGGCCACTCGGCGCGCAACGGCCCGCGTCAGCGGGCCGTTCTTGATCAAGTAAAGAAACTCTGAACAGCTCACCCTGCGCTGCGTCTCCTGCTGCTCCGTCTGGTGCGGCTGGTTCAGCGCCGGCGTCTGCCTTCGTTCAGCCGGTCGTGCAGGCGCTGGACGCTGGCGGCCTGTTCTTCAGGCGTGTAGTTGCCACTGAGGCGCTTGCGTTGCTCCATGACGGCGCGCATGGCGTCACGGTGGGCGGTAGCGGCTTCGAACTCGGTGCTGGCCTTGGTGAACCGCTCCTCGGCGGCGGCGAGTTCGGCGGCCACCTCGTCATCGCTCTTTCCGCTGAGCCGTACCGCTTCCTCGTCCGCTCGACGCTGCGCCGCCATTTCCTCCAGCCCCTCGTTGTAGCGCTTGAGGAACTGATCGCGCGGGCTGAGCTGTCGGACGAAGACCCCCCGGCCCTGCACGGAGTAGATCAGCCCCTCCTCCTTGAGGACCCGCAGGGCGTTCTGCGCGGTGGAGTTGGCGATGCCGTACTGGGCTTGCAGGTCGCGGGCGGAGGGGAGCTTGGCCCCAGGTGCGAGCCGGCCGTCCTGGATCTGCTTGCGGAGCGCGTCCGCGGTCCGCACGTACGGGGGTCGGGGATCGTCAGCGGGGCTGTCGGCGGTCTGCCAACCGCGCCGGAGGTCACCGAGACCGGTGTACTCAGGATCGGACTCGCCCAGATCGACTTCGTCTTCCTCTGCTGCGGCCACCTCTGCTTCGGTGGTCACCATCGGCTTCGGCGCGCGTACGTAGCTGCCCCGGCCGAGGACGGAGTAGATCAGCCCCTCCTCCTTGAGGACCCGCAGGGCGTTTTGGACCGTGGAGCTGGCGATGCCGAAGCGTCGTTGCAGCTCGCGCGCGGCGGGGAGCCGTTCACCTGGGCGCAGCTCGCCGTCGTGGATGGCGGTGCGCAGGACGTCGGCGGCCTGGACGTACGGCGGCCGGGGGTCCTCTCCCAGGGGCAGCTTCATGGCACGAGGGTAGCGGCGTCGGCACTCGCGGCACACCCGGGCGTCCTCGGCGTTCCAGACGTATCGCTGTAGCGATACGAATCGAGTGTTGCGGGTGTAGCGAGTGTGCCGCTATGGTCATGGCGAGTCGATCAAGCGACTCCATCGAACGAGGATGTGATGGCATGGCCATGACTCGAATCCGTGTTGCCCTGCTGCCGTCGGCGGTGTGCATCGCGGGCACCGAGCCGGTGCTGAAGATCAAGGACCAGCAGACCGGGGAGGTCGCCACCGACCGGGAGACCGGCGCGTCGCTGTACACGGTGACCGTGATGCTCATGGAGGACGGCCGCGCCGAAGTCCTGAAGATCACCGTTCCGGAGACGGGCCTGGCGGCCGGGCTCAAGCCGGGGGCGATGGTGCGGCCTGTGGAGCTGTTCGCCACCCCGTGGGCGCGGATCTTCAATGGTCAGCTCTCCGACGGTGTCGCCTACCGTGCTGCTCGCCTGGAGCTGGTGACGGTGGAGGCGAACCAGTGACCCGCTTCGAACGCCACCTGTCGGAGCGGGAGTTGTACCCGCTCCGGCCCCTGCCGGGGACCGAGGGCAAGGCCACCTTCGCCGTCTCGGCTGCCGTGCTCGATCTGCTCGGCCTGGACCCGGAACAGGCGGCCCACCTCGACCTGGCCCACGCCCTGCGCCTGATACGCGAAGAGGGGGCCTGACGTGGAAGCCGTCACGGGATACGCGTCCTACGTGCTGCCGATCACTACGGCGCTCATCGGTGTGTGGCTGGTGTGGACGGTGGTGCGCTACGTACGGGCCGACCGGGGCACGCGGGTCAGCATGCGGCAGGCCGTCCGGGTCCGCTGGGGCTGGGTACGGCTCGCGCGGATGGCGGGACTGACGGTCACCGACAAGACACCGAGCCTGCTCGCGCAGATCACCGCGCAGAAGGACGGCCCCGCCCCCGCGCCCCGGGTGCTGACGCCCCGGATCAAGGTAACCCCGGACCGGTTCGGCGTGATCGTCAAGGCGCGCACGCTGCCGCAGGTCGGACTGGAGGAGTACCAGAAGTCGGCGCGGTTCCTGGCAGATGCCTGGCGGTGCACTCGGGTCTCCGTCCTGCCAGAAGGCCCCGGTCGGGTGGTGATCCGGGGCGTGCGCTCCGACCCACTGACCACGCCGACCACCCACCGGCCCACCGGCCGCCCACCCACGGACCTGACGCGCTGGGAACTGGGCGTGGACGAGTACGCCGCGAAGGTGTGCGTGTCCCTGGCCAACGTGCCCGGGGTGACCGTGGCCGGCACCCCGGGAGCGGGCAAGACCTCAGGGGTCAACAAGTTCGTCTGCGACTTCGCGCCGTCCCCGTCCGTGCAGTTCGCGACTGCGGACGGCAAGGTGTCACGGGCCTCAGAGGGCGACTACGCCGACCTCGTCAAGCGGATGTTCGCATTCTGCGGTGACGACCTCGCCGAAGCCAACGCGCTGTTCAAGCGCCTGGTGGAGCTGCGCCAGCGGCGTTCATCGGTGATCCGTGACGTGCTGGGCGTGAAGAACATGTGGCACGTCGGCCCCTCACCACAGTGGCCGCTCACGGTCCTGATCATCGATGAGGCGCACACGTTCTTCCGCGAGTACAAGGGCAGCGACGCCGAGACGAAACGCCTGGCCGCGCTGACGGCGGAGAACGCCCGGCTGGTGGAGGACCTGGTCAAGAAGGGCCGCAGCGTCGGCATCCTGGTGATCCTTATCAGCCAGAAGACCACCGGCGACGCCATCCCCACCTTCATCCGCGACGTGTGCCCCATCGGGCTGTCCTTCGCGCAGAAGACCGTAGAGGCCGCGGTCGCCGCGCTGGGGGACGACATCCGCAACTGGCCCGACGCCAGTCCGGTCACCTTGCAGGACCCCGCCTACGTCGGCGTCGCTGTGATGGCGATGCAGGGCCGTCCCGGCTACACCCGCATCCGCACGCCCTATGTCTCCGACGCCGACGCGGCCCGCGTCGCCGAGGACACCTCGCATCTGACCGCCGACCCGGCTCTGAGCCTGGATGCCCTCCTCGGCACCTCTGTCCCGTACACCAAGTAGCTCCCAACACCCCGCATCTGAAAGGAGGTCGAGCAAATGGCGGAGGAACGGTTCACCCGGCGCACCGTGACCGTGGTCATGGCGGTCATCGCGGCCCTGGCTTTCGTCTTCTCCTTCGGCAACGTCTGGGCGCTGGCCCTGCGCCTCGGTGTTCCGCACCCGATCGCGCCGTTGATCGCCCCCATGGTGGACCTGTCCGTCGTCGGGCTCCTGGTCGCTCTGCGCTTCCTGGCCCTGCGCGGCGTGTCCAAGGCGGAGTTGCGGGCCGGTACCCGGCTGCTGCACCTGTGCGGGCTGCTCACCCTCGCCCTGAACACCGCCGAACCCCTGCTGACCGGACGCTACGGCCGCGCCTGCCTGGACACCGTCGCCCCGCTCCTGCTGCTCGGCTGGGGCCACGTCGGCCCCGCCTTCCTCGCCCAGTTCCACACCCCCGCCCGCCCCACCCCGTGCCTGGAGGCCGCACCCACCCCCATCTCCGAGCCGATGCCCGCCCCGGTCGCCGTCGCCTGCCCGGCCGAGGAACCACAACCCGCTCCGACTCCGGCCTCGGCCGCTACTCCGCCCATCACTGTCGCCAAGACGACCCGACCCGCCTCCGACCCGGCCCTGCCAGCCGCCCTGCTGGACGCGGCCCGGCGCATCGCGGACGCCCACCATGCCGAGCACGGGACACCAATCACCGCCGCTCACCTGGGGAGGCGCATGGGCGTCGCCCTTCCGGTGGCCACCGCCGCCCTCGCTCAGCTCTGAGTCCCGGCCCTCGCAGCCCGAATCCCTCTCGCCGCACCACGCCCACCCACGGGCTTGGTTCGTCATGCCCCGAGCACCAACACGCCTTCCTGGCTGGTTGCTGCTCGGGACCACCCACCCGACAGAAGGGACACGCCCCGAATGGTCACCCTGGACCTGCGCCACGTGGCAAGTCCCGCCGTGCGGGACCTGCTTCACCTGGTCAACCACCCCGACTTCGACCGCGCACAGCAGCAGATCGAACGCCTCGGCGGCTGCACCGAACCCGTCCGCCTGACCGGCCAGAGCACGACCGTCGACACCATGACCGGTGAGGTGCTGCGCTCCTACACCGCCTCCGACGAGCCCACCGGCAGCCTGCTGACCACGTGCGGCAACCGCCGTGCCTCACGCTGCCCGGCCTGCTCCCGCCTCTACGCCGTCGACACCTACCACCTCATCCGCGCCGGCCTCTCCGGCGGCAAGACCGTCCCCGACACCGTACGCACCCACCCCCGCGTCTTCGCCACCCTCACCGCCCCCTCCTTCGGCCCCGTCCACAACCGCCCCGACGCCCGGCCCTGCCGCTGCGGAATCCGCCACGAGCCCACGGACCCACTGCTCGGCACACCGCTCAATCCGGCGACGTACGACTACACGGGTGCAGTCCTCTTCAACGCCCACGCCGGAGCCTTGTGGGCCCGCTTCACCACTTACCTGCGCCGCGAGCTCGCCGTCCGGCTCGGCCTCACCCAGAAGGCCGCCCGCACGGTTCTGCGGGTGTCCTTCGCCAAGGTTGCCGAGTACCAGAAGCGTGGCCTGGTCCACTTCCACGCCGTGATCCGCCTCGACGGCCCCGACGGCAGCGCCCAGCCCCCGCCCTCGTACGCCACCGTCGCCGTGCTCACCGACGCCATCCGCGCCGCCGCACCGCGCGCCCGCATCTCCGTCACCTCGGACGCGGTCGGGGAACGCGAACTCACCTGGGGCCGGCAGCTCGACGTACGCGAGATCGCTGCCTTCAGCACCGAAACCGAACTCACCGACCAGGCGGTCGCCGCCTACGTCGCCAAGTACGCCACCAAGTCCGCCGACGCCTCCGGCACCCTCGACCGCACCCTGTTCTGCCGCCCCTGCCAGGGACGCGGCGCCACCCTCCTGCCCCACGGCACCCCGCTCCCCTGCACCGCCTGCGACGGCACCGGACAAGCCCGGCCGCTGCCCCGGCTCGCCGTCGCACCGCATGTGCGGCAGATGATCCGCACCTGCTGGGATCTGGGCATCCTGCCGGAGTTCGCCAATCTGAAGCTGTGGAAGTGGGCCCACATGCTCGGCTTCCGCGGCCACTTCTCCACCAAGTCCCGCTCCTACTCCACCACCCTCGGCGCGCTGCGCGACGCCCGCCGCGCCTGGCGTACCGAACAGGCCCGCGTCCACGCCAGCCTGCCCGAGCACGACCCGGACACCACGCTCGTCCTCGGCCACTGGGACTACCTCGGCTCGGGCTACAGCCCCGGCGCCGCGCTCCTCGCAGCCGCCGTCTGGCACCGCCGGGAACTGGAACGCCGGTTCGTCGCGGAAGGGGGCTGCGGATGAACGCGCAGGAACCCGCCCCGACCCGGTGGGGACTCAGTACGCCGGAAGAGCTGCTGACGGTCCCCCAGGTCATGGCCCACCTCCAGCTCGGCCGCTCCGCCGTCTACGACCTGCTCCGCACCGGGCAGCTCGCCTCGATCACCCTCGGCCGCGCCCGCCGCATCCCCGCCCACTCCCTCACCGACTTCATCCGCGCCCGCCTCGAACAGGAAGCTGCCTGATGGCCACGCCTCGCGACACCCCCGCCTCCCGCCGAACCCGCGCCAACGGCGACGGCACCGTCTACCAGCGCAAGGACAGCCGCTGGGAAGCCGCCGGATACGTCCTCGCCCCCGGCAACACCCGCCGCCGCATCCGCGTCTACGGCACCACCCGCAAAGAGGCCCTGGCCAAGCTCACCGAGAAGATCGCAGCCAGCAACCGCGGCCTCCCCATCCCCTCCACGCAGGGCAGCGTGGCCGCGTACCTGACCTACTGGCTGGAGAACGTCGCCGTCCACCAGCTCCGCGAGAACACCCACACCCGCTACACCGCCGTCTCCCGGCTCTACCTCATCCCCGGCCTCGGCAAGAAGAAGCTCGCCAAGCTCACCGCCAAGGACGTCCGCACCTGGCTCAACCAGCTCCGCACCACCTGCCAGTGCTGCACCCGCGGCCTCGACACTGCCCGCGACAAGCCCCACTGCTGCGCCACGGGGAAGTGCTGCTCCAAGCGGCTCTCGCCGCTGACTCTGGCCTATGTGCACTCCGTGCTCAAGTCGGCCCTGGAGCACGCGGTACGCGAGGAGGAGATACCACGCAACGTCGCCCGGAACGTCCGCACCGGCACACCCCGGCCCCGACGCTTCGAACCCCTCACCGCCGACGAAGCCCGCAGGTTCCTGACCGCCGCCAGCGGGCACCGGTTGCAGCCCCTGTTCGAACTCGCCCTGCACACCGGCCTCCGCAAGGGCGAACTCCTCGGTCTGCGCTGGGAAGACCTCAACCTCACCGGTGGCACCGCCAGCATCCGCCGCACCCTCCAGCGCACCAACACCAGCGGCCTGACCGCGCTCCCGACCAAAACCCAGAGCTCAGAACGACGCATCGCCCTACCGACACCGTGCGTGGTCTCCCTCGAACAGCTCCGCGCCCGGCAGCTCCAGGAACGCGAAGCGGCGGGGGCGGGCTGGCAGCACAGCGGCTACCTCTTCACTCGCCCCGATGGTGCACCGATCGAAGGGTCCACCCTCACCCGAAACTTCAACACCCTGCTCCACCGGGCCGGGCTCCGACGCATCCGGTTCCACGACCTCCGCCACTCGGCGGCCACTCTCCTCTTGGAGCAGGGAGTGGAACTCGTCGTGATCAAGGAGCTGTTGGGGCACGCCCACATCGGCGTCACCGCGTCCGTGTACGCCCACGTCCGACTCCGCCTCCAGCGCGACGCTATCGATCTGCTCGGCCACGCCCTCCGCAACCCCGCCGAGATCACCGGCAAGCCCGACGACGGCGACGAACCACCCCTCGGCGCGACCCTCGTCCGCTGACGTTGCCGTCAACTACTGCCGTCAGACCACACTGAAGCCCCGCCAAGATGCATCTGGCGGGGCTTCAAATTTGCGACTGCACGCGTTGCTATCGACCCCAGGCAGACTCGCGGAACCGGCGCACATGAGAGGTGCTCGTCAGCCACTCAGAGATGCGGTTTCCATCCTCGTCAACCGAGGACCGAGGCTCGACGTACCGCCACGGCTCTTGCGGGTTGAACTGTTCGTCGAGTTCATCCAGGAAGATGATCGAGTTTTGCACGTAGACCTCTTCCCCCTCGCGATACATCGGCCAACAGGAGATGAAGTTGCTGGTCGCCGGATCAGTGATTGAGGCAATGAGGCATGAGGTCGAATTATCGATCTCCTCAAGTTTTCTCAGCGCGCCATCCCAGCTTCGGTGGTATTCATCTACCGTCCAGAAACTCAGGTCCATCGGAAACGTCTCCGTGAAACCACTGACCCTGATCCTGCCGACCGCCTCGGAGGGCGGCGAAATCGCACCCTCCGAGGTTGGGTAATCGATCACCTCGATAACGAAGTCGTCATTCCTTGAGGTAGTTGAGATCCGGGTCATAGGTTCCGATCCGTTGTCCCTTGCGATTGAACATCTTCCAGCCATCCGACACGTTATGCCCATCGACATCAGGCGTGATGTAGTTCTTCCCATTAGAGAAGACCACCTGGCCGTGTGAATTGAACGGGGCCTTTTGTGCGGGAATTCTCGTTCTGTACCCCAGGGCCCCCGCCCGATCTCCTACGGTTCCGGCATACAGCTCTCGGTTCTGCTGACTCCGTGCAGCGACCGAGTCCGGATGGTACGGGTCACCCTCGAGTGCAGGGGAAGAGGTATACCCCTCCGGAAGGTCTCCGTTGCAGTTGTGGACGAGGACCGGTGTGGCCCCAGAAAGTACATAGTACGTGTGGAGCTGCCGGACGGTGAGGTTGTACATATTCGCGGCGCCGGCCCGTACGGTGATGGCGGTCACGAAGACGTGCGTGTTGCTGCTGGTGTTGAGCGCATGCCCCCGTGCGAGGTGGCCGGCTGGGACCCAGGTGTGGGTGGTGTCGTCCCAGAAGGGATGCTTGGAAGTGGTGTGCAGAACGGCCTTGCTGCCGTCCTGCTTTCGGATGGTGAGGTCGACGAGGTCGTCGTCGTGGTTGATCCATCGGGCCGTTACTGGGCGGGGGCCCTTATGTTTCCCGGTCTCTGGATCGGCGGCTTCGACTTTGTCGCCCTTCTTTATTTTGCCGATCGGTTTTGTTTTGCCCTTTTCCATGAGCACTGGGGTATCGGGGCTGAAGCTGCACGGTCCAGCTCCGCCCTTCCCGGATACGCCCGGCCGGTTACCGCGCGGTCCGTATTCCACCTGTGCCGCGATCATCATATTTGCACCCATGGCTCCGCCCAGGCTGGCACCGACCTCGTGAAAGCAATCGGTCCGGGCGCCCATACCTACGCATACGTTGAACTTCAGAACCGCAAGACTATTTGCTCCGATATCGTCGGACGGGTCGAAACACGAGAGGTCACCCACATAGCAGAGTTGCAGGCCCTGCTCCATGAATTCCTTGGTGAACCTTTGGGCGTATTTCCAGTCGGCCGATACGTCAACGGCTGGAGCGATCGAGATCCGGCCGTCCGAATTTCTATCGATTCCGTCCCTTTCGTAGGAATTACTCGTACCACCTTCTTGCCGCGGGGTATCTATGTTGCAATTCCAGGCGCAGGGGCGGTTTTCTCGATTGGGATGATAAACGGAGTCGTGATCGGGAAGTCCACCGGTGCAGCCGGTGACGACTCCGGTCATGCAATCCGCATTACCGAGTCCGGAGGGGTCTGCATCGGTGACCGGATTATTGTGGCTGTAGGCGTAGCCGTTCAGCGTCTGCTGCATGCCTGTTTGCAGGAGCGGGTCGACGCTGATGAATTGGCCGGTGGTGGGGTCGTACTCGCGGGCGCCGATGTGGGTGAGGCCGGTAGTGCTGTCGTTGGTTTTGCCGAGGAAGCCCTTGTCGTCCGGCCATGCCTGGCCGACGGGTTTGCCGCGTTCGGCTCCGAAGGGGTCCATGTGACGTTTGGTGATGGCCTGGGTGTCGTCGGAGGTGATGGCGAGGCTGGAGGTGTTGTGGTTGTCTCCTGCCAGGTAGCGGAGTAGTTCCTTGCCTGACTGGTTGGTGCGCATCGCGATGGCTGTGGTGCCTGCGGAGTAGTAGCGCTGGGCCCAGGTGGTGCCGTCGGCTTTGAGGTGGAGCTCGGTGGCCCCTGCGTACAGAACGCGTTCCCCGTCATGGGTGGTGCGGATGAGGAGGTTGCCGTCGGCGCCGTAGAGGTAGTCGGTGGCCTTGCCGTCCTCGGTGACCTTGGCGAGATCGCCCTCGTCGGACCAGACGAGGGCCTGCGTGCCTGTAGTGCCGGGGCGGTTGGTCGTGTTGCCGGTCTTGTCGTAGCTGTAGGCCTTCTCGGGCTTCGTGCAGTCCGTCTTGGTGGTGGTGCCGGTGAGTGTGTGCGGCTGGGCGCCGGTGTAGCAGTACGTCGTCTTCGTCTCACCGGCCGCCTCGTGGACGGTCTCGCTCTGGCGCTGGCCGGATGGGTTGTACGTGTAGGAGTTCCAGTACGGAGCCGGCCCCGACAGGGTGCTGGCGCTCGGGGCGGTGTCGCACCTCTGGGTGGTGGGGGTCCAGGCCTGGGTCAGGCGCTGATGGCCGTCGTAGGTGAAGCACTGGGTTTCCGCGCTGCTGGTCCCGCCGAGGGTGATGGGGTCCGAGATGGCGGTGACGTTGCCTGTCTGGTCGTGGCTGTAGTTGAGGTCTTGGAGCATGTAGGGGTGGGTCTGGTCGGTGACGCTACTGCGGGTCAGACGCCCGGTGCCCTCTTCGTAGGTGTCGGCGACGTAGATGTTCTTGTTGCCGGTTCCGCCGGTGCCCAGGGTCAGTAGCTGGGGTTGGGCGAGGGCGGAGTAGTCGACGTCACGGAGGTAGCCGGTGAGGCCTCCCACACGGGTGAGGTCACCGAGTTCGTCGTAGGTGTAGTCGACGATCTCGGAGGACAGTCCGCCGAGGGCGGGTTCCTTGTTCTGCTGGAGGCTGCCGTCGATGTTGTAGTAGCGGTCGTAGTTCAGCGTGGACGGTTCGCCCGCCTTGACGAACGGGTCAGTGGACGGGAGCGTGAGCTGGTTAGCGGAGGGCCGGCTGAGGCTGTCGTAGGCCGTGACGGTCGTCGTGTAGGCCTGGCCGGTTTTGCCACCGACGTAGCGGGTGGAGGAAGCCGGCTGTCCCTTGAGGATGCTGTCGTAGGTGTATCCGGTCAGCTGGTGCGCGTCGTCCTTCGCGCCGTCCCAAGTGCCGGTGGCACGGCCCATCTCGTCATACGCGCTCAGGATCGACTTGCCGCGCGAATCGGTGGACTTCACCACCTGGTCCAGCGTGTTGTAGGCAGTCGTCGACTTGCCCTTGTCCGGGTCGTCAGCACTGATGTTGCGGCCGAAAAGGTCGTATCCGTAGGACCATTTGGCGCCGTCCGGGCCTGTTACGGACAGTTGCTGGCCGTCCAGGCCGTAGGCGGACTTCGTCGACGTGTACGAGGTTCCTAGGGTCCCGCCGAAGTCCGTGTCGGTGGGGCTCGCACCGGAGTATTCACGGGTCTCGGTGGTCTGGCCGCGTATGTCGGTGATGGCGCGGGTGGCGGAGCCGCCCTGGAGGGCGGTGGTGGCGGTGGAGTCTCCGGTGTAACTCGTGGTCGTGGACCACTTGTTCACCCCGTACGTCACCAGGGTGCTCGTCGTCGGCCGTCCCGCACCGTCGAAGACTGTCTCGGTCTGGTCGGGTGTTTGGCCGTACTCAGCGCGCGTGTAGGTGCCGTTGGGTGTGCTGGTGTTGTCGAAGACGTCAGCGTACGTCTCATACGCGAGGCCCCGCGAGTCGTAGCGGGTATCGGTCAGCAGACGCCCGCCCTGCGGGGTCGGCGACTGTGTCTGCAACGGCCGCAACAACGCGTCAAACAGCGCATACGTCGTGTTGTAGGTGTCCCCGTCCTTCTTGAGACTCCCCGTCGACACCCACGACGGCTTCGTGTTGTCGATGTGATAAGCAAAGGTGCTGTTTGGAGCATACCCAGCCCCCCGGACTCGGTTGGGCAGCCATACGTCCGTCAGGCGGCCGAGCGCGTCATAGGCCTGCTCGGTCTTCTTCAGGTTGATGTCGTAACTGCGCAGCGGCAGCTCCCGGCGCGGGTCGAGGAAGGTGACCGACCGGTAACCCTTGGGGTCGGTGATAATGGTCTTGGTGAGTGGCCCCGCGTCGGCGGGCGTATAGGCGGTCGAGTTCGCGTGACCTTCAGCATCCGTGATGCTCTGTGGGCGGCCCAGCGTGTCGTAGGTGGTGGTGGCCGTGGTCTGCCAACCGGTCGGCGCCCGCAGGCCGTCCGACCCGGCGGTGGCCGCGTAACCCGTCGCCCGCCCGGTCCATGTCACCTGCCCCTGAGTGGGCTTCTGCGTCGCCGACCAGCTCGTGGCATCCGCGTCGTCGTAGACGGTGGCCGTGTCGGAGATGAGATCGCCTCGCGTGGCGGAGGCCGCGGGCATGCTGAGACTGGTGTCCTTGACCGAACAGGAGTCGGCGGCGACGGTCCGCTTGCGTGAGACCAGAGCGGTGATACCCGCAGCGGTGTTACGGGCGTACCAGGTGCGGGTGCAGGTCTGGTCTCCGCCCTTGCCGATTTGGCCGTAGTCGGCCACCAGGTCGGGCATGCCGTAGCTGTCGTAGGCGGTGGAGACCATGCTCGAGCGCCATGTCTTGGACGCGCTCAGGTAGGTGTAACTGTAGGCGTGCTGGTTGCGGACGTAGCGGGCCACATGATCGCCCGCATCCGGGGGGCTCTGCCGGGCGGTCTCCTTCGACCACACGTCGTTCATCGTCGCGGCGATCGCGGTGGTGCCGTCGTAGGTGACCTGCTCGCGCAGCTTCCCGGCAAGCTGGTCGCTGTCCTTGTAGCCGGAGATGCCCAGGCTGGGGGAAGACAGCGGGGCCACGGATACGGCGCGGGTGGTGCCGTCCTTCTTCTTGTCGCCGTCCATGCCCTGCAGGTACAAGGACACCGTTTTGGAGCGTGTGGTCTTCAACGCCCCGGTGTAGGAGGTGACCTGGGCGTAGCCGCGCCAGTCGGACCAGGTTCGTTCGTCATTGGGGGTGAAGGGGTCGTCGTTGTAGTGCCAGGCCGCGCCCGCGTACGAGTAGGCGTTCTCGACGGCCTCGTTGTTGCCTGTGGGATCGGAGGTCAGGACGTCTTCGACACGGTACTTGTTGAACCAGTCCACCGCGGCGTCCTTGGCACCGTTGATGTGCCAGTACTGCGGATAGCACGAGCGGGTGTTCGTGTCCTGCGGGGCATCGAGGACTTCGCTGCGCTTGCACTCCGGCGCCGAGAGGGTCACCGAGGTGATCCCGCCTGTCTCAGAGGTGATCGTCGAGATTCGCGGGCGGGTCAACGGAAGAATGTCGTCTGTGGCATCCACCCGGTTCGGGCGCATTTGGTACGTGAACGACACCGGCTTCAACGTGACAGCCGTGTCGCCGGCCTTGCCGGTATGGGTGAGTGACTTCAGGGTCAGCACCTGGTCGGAGCTGTCCCCGATGTCACCGCCATCCAGATACTGCTCGGTCAGCTTCCAGGAGTCGACCGGCGTATAGGTCTTCGTGTCCGCGGCCCAGGAGTAGGTGTCGATGTCGGTCAGGCGCTTGCGGCTGAAGAATGTCGGTCCGGAGGCGTCACAGTCCGTGTCGTCCTTGGAGCAGATCGAGTCGAAAGGCACATCAGGCCAGTTGTCGGCGGTGTCCTTGGTCAGGCTGGAGCAGTCGGAGGCCGTGCACCGCTCCGCGTAGGAGAAGGACACCTTCGCGTCCGCGTCATCGGTGAACAGCGCACCCTTGCGCAGCCCGTACTTGATCTCCGTCAGGTACCCGCCACGCGTGTACGACGCGTTGGCCGTCGCCGCCTTGTTCTTCTTGTAGTAGTTGGATTCCTTCGCGTACCAGTACGTCGCCGCATTCCCCACGGGGTCCACGACATAGTCGAGGTTCCACCGCCACCCCTGCGTGAGCGCACGATCCGCGAACGCATCACCCTTCGCATAGCCGGGCTCGCCGGAGTCGTCGCCGAAGACGGGGACCGTCCACACGGAGTTCGTCCGCTGGGTACCGGCGCCATCCAGCTTGTTCAGACCGAACGTATACTGGGTGCCGTCCCCGGTCGTGACCGTCCAGTACTCACCGTCATCGTCACCATTGTCCGCGCCGGTGGAGCGCGTCACCTTCGACGCGTCATCGCCCTCGAGCCGCCACTGGCCGCTGTCGTTGTCCTTGACCAGACGGGTCGACTTGCCGTTGAGCACCAGACGCGCGTTGTCGTACTTCCAGCACTCGTCGTTGACGTCCGCATGACCATCGCCGTCACAGGAACCGTACTGGCGAGTGATGTACGACTCGGCGAGACCGAACCCCTCACCTACCGCAGTGCCCTGATTATTGGTCGTCGCTGTCTCTCCGTCGATACCACCCGAGTCATAGGACAGTGACAGCGAAGGTGTGGGCCCAGCAGCTGCGGGCGGCAAGGTGAAGCCGTAGGACCAGGTAAACGCTCCAGAACTGCCGCCCGCCTGCCATGCCGAGGATGCCGCCAGCTTCGTCGCCGAATAGTTCCCCGTGCCCGCTGGGTTCTCCCCCGTACCGGAACCGCCGGAAGTTGCTGCGGTCAGTGCAAGGACCGTCGCCCCGCCGACCGTCTGCGTGGACAGGCCACTGCTGCCCTGCACGAGAGCAACCGTCCCCGTCACGGTGTGCGCGCCGACGTCATTGTGCGACGTCACCGGCGTCTGCGTGCGACACGCCTTCTTCTGCGGCGTCGTCAGCACACAGTCCGGCAACTCGACCAGATGGAGCCGTCCACCCCAGCCACCACCCAGGGAACCGGCGAACGGGCCGTAGTCAATACTCACCTGAGCCTGGCCGGACTTCTCGGCCGACGCCGTCAGCAGTACACCGGTAATGCCGGCCTTCTGCGCCGCCTTCTGATCCAGTACTCGGACAAGTGCCGAACCCGATGCATCGACTGGGGGCTTCGCCTTCGACTTGGTCTTCGGTGCGGCAAGCGTCACCGACAGGCCGCCTGCCTTCGTCGAGACCGCCTTGGTTGCTGTGAGATCGAGACTCGCCTGGCCAGGCTTGGGCCATGACGTTTTCCGCTCCGCGGTCGCCTTCTTCGCGAGCGCGGCGTTGGCCTTCTTGTCCTTCGCGACCCGTGCCCGGGCCTTCTTCGCACCGAGACCGGTGACAGCCCTGACCTTGCTCACCCGCTGGGTGGGCACATCCGGGCGCCCCAGCCCATCGGGGGCGGCGTGCGCCAAAGGTGCCACACCCAGTGGAATCACCAGCGCCAACGACACCGCCGTTGCTACCGACCGTGCTCTGCGCCAGAGCTCGTCGCCAAGCCCGTGTCTCGAAGTGCCTCTGCCGAAAGCCATCAGTTACGCCCCGCCCCACCCAGTCCGGAAACAAAGAGTCCACGCCATTCCGTACGGCCGCCCGGCCGGACCGCTGATCGACGGCCACGTATCCGTCGATCAGCAGTCATTTACGCGTCAGTCGCCCACGGTCTCCTCGATTTGCTCCGGACTGGCCATCGCCCCAGCCCACACCCTCACATCGGTGATTCGCGCCGGCAGATAATGACCCCAGCCCCCGCCGGTGTAGCCCTTGCCGACCGCGAAATCGCCCACGCCAGCAGCAGCGGTGAACACCTTGGGTTCGTCGTTCTGCACGCGCCCCACGTCGAGGCTGATCGTCCCCGCCTGCGCATCGAACACACCGGCCAATCGGACCGGGCCGTCCGTTTCGGCGACGTCGTCCGAGATCACCGAGCTGAATGTTCCGTCACTGTTGAGGCGCCCGAAGTGCCACTTACCGACCGGGACGATCTTCTCCTCAAGGGTGCCCTCGTCCACGACCGTCTTCTTGCCCGTCAGTTCGAACCACAGACCCCAAGCGGAGCCGTCAGCAGTCCGCTGACCCAACACCTGACCGGTGTACCCGATGTCCTTCGCCGCGAGTTTCTCGCTGTCCAGGGCCGCCAGCGTGGTCACCGTGAACGACCCCGTGTCATCGACCAGCGGACCCGTGGCGGTAGCCGCCCCGTCCGTGCCGTCGAGCACGATCGACTCGCCGTCGAGCGACGCACCGCCGGACAGGGTCAGAGTCTTGCCGTAACCGGACACCGTGTCAGCGAGCGTGCTGCCACTTCTGCCGGCAGGATTCCAGTTCGCCACCAGCTCCGCTCCTGCGTATTTTTCACTCGTCATCACGTGAGCCTGGTCGGCGGCCTCCTGGGCAGTCAGAGCACGCTGCCACACCGACACCTCATCCACCGAGCCATCCGCGTAATCGGTATAGGTATCGGACCAATGCGTGCGGCCGATCTGCAGGGGCCCCGTTGCCGCCCAAGCCGTGGTGTACGGGACGCTGCCCTGCGGCAGACCATTGACATAGAGGGTCACCGTCTTCGCCGACGCGTCAAACACGCCGGTCAGCTGCGTCCACGCTCCCAGTACGGCCTTGTTCTTCGACCACACCCGCTGATACGACCACGTCGTCCCCACCGCCGCATCGGCGTTCACCGCCCGGAAATCCCATTTCCCGGCGCTCTGCTCATAACCGAGGTAGAACGGGCTGCGGTGCACACCGTCCTGGCTGACAATGGTCCGATTCCTCGAACCGTCCTCCAGCCGCACCCACGCCGACACCGTGTACGACGACCGAGTCTCCAGCACCTGCCCGCTCGTCGCCGCGTACCCGCTGCTGCCGTCCAGCTTCAGACCCTTGTCCGTGACCGGCGTCGCCAGCGAAGCACCGTTAACGTCCTTGGTGATCAGCCCGCGCCGCCCCCGGTCATCACGCACTGCGCCCCCGGCCAGCGTCGCGTCATGACCACCCGCGCCGCTGCCCGTGGCGGAATCAACCGCAACCCCTGAACCTTCGTTGAAGTGCCACTGGGCGATGGGCCCGGCGCCTGCGGCGACCAGGAAGTCCACCACGCTCTGCGCACCCCAGCCGATACTGTCCCGGGCCCGCACGTACAACCGCTCCGTGCCCGCATCCTGCGGTGTCAGCGTCACCGACACGCTGGTCCCGCTCCCCGCCGACACCCACGCCGCCGAGGACGACAGCTTGTACTCATAGCCCGTCACATCACCGTCAACCGAAGCCGGGGTGAAAGTGAACGTCCCCTTCATACCCGGGCCGCCCCCCGGCACGCACGCAGCCGATGTGCACTCCGTGTACGGGGTCCCCACCTTCACCGTCGGACCGTGCGGGCGTGCCGGGTCGACTTTGAAGTAGCACCAGCCGGTCGTTGAGGCGTTGGAGGGGCCGGCCAGGTACTTGCTCCCGTCGTAGTAGGAGCGCACCCAGGCTCGGTAGCGGTACAGCGTGCCTTCGGCCAACGTCGACCACGGCAGGGTCACATGCGCCCCGTCGCCCACGTAGCCCGTCGACGGGCGTAGGTCTCCGTTGGTTTCCGGGCTGTCTTTCCACGCTCCAGTGGCGTCGAGTTGGTCAACGTCGAAGTAGATGCGCAGTTGTGCGTCCTTCTCACCGCCGGATGCGGTCTGGGCGGTCGCCATCAGCGCCGGCGTCGGATCCGAGGTGATCAGCGGGTCCGATGCGCTCGTCTCACACACCGGCTTGTTGCCCACGTTCACGCCGATCCCGGACGGCTTCGCCGGCAGGCCCACAAAGTCCACCGAGAGCACGGCGTCGTTCTTGAACCGCTTCCACGCGCTGGTGTCCGTCTCGTCATGCGCCTTGAGCATCAGCGTGAGGCGGGAGAACTTACCCGCAGCAAAGCTCTGCACGGTCGGCGTCAGGTTCTCGTTCGGCTCGCTCGGGCTGTCGTTGAACTCGATCGGCGCGTCCGGAGAATCCGGATCACACAACGACCCCCGCCCGGCCGACACCGACCGGTCGACCATCGTGTCCCAGCCGCCCTGCGGACGCGACGCCCACGTGGTGGAGGAGGAAATGTTGTCCGGGGTACGGATGAGGTCCACCGTCCGGGGCGAGCACTGGAACGCCCACGGCTCCGTCACCCGAAACGTCGCATCCAGCACCTTCTTCCCCTTGAGGCTGGACGGGGAGAACTCGAAATACAAACGCTGGACATACCCCGGCCCGCAGTAATAACCCGACCAGGTACCGCACTTACCGGCGCCCATCCCCCGGTCATCGCTCCCGTTACCCCACCCGTACGACTCATAGCCGTCCGAACGCAACAAAGTGCGCTCCGACTCCCCCCACGTCACCGTCGGGTCGATGAACACCGGGAAATCACCGCTGCTCGCCGTCTGCAGCATCTGCGCGTCCGGCACCACCGACAAAGCATCCTTCGAAACCTGCACATCCATCCGCGCCACGTCATCACCCTGACCGGGATGCAAACCCGAACCCGATGCGGCACTCTCCGACGGATCACCCGGCGTCGCACTGCCCGCAGCGCTCTCCGTCACGCTCGCGGACGCGACGCTCCGGCGGACAACCCCACCCGCAGGCTGAGCCGCCGTGCCCGACTGGTCAGTGCCCGACTGGCCTGCCGAGTTCCACATCTGCGCCGGGGGCGCACGGAACACCGTGTTGCCGTTCCCGTCCACCGCGGACAGATTCCCCGCCGCACCCGACTCGACCTTCAGCCCCGACGTCTTCAGCCCGAACTCGAGCTTCTTCAACCCCGGATCCGCCGCCGCCTGCGCCGACTTCACCACCAACACATGCTGGAAACTCTCCGCCGTCGCCGTCACCTTCAGATCGACGTCCGGCAGCACATCCCCATACACCGCGCTCGCACCATCCAGCACCGGAACCGGCAGCTTGTCCGGCCACGACAGCGCCAACGACTTCCCCGCATCCGCGATCCGCGCCAGCGTCCTGTCGCTGCCACCACCCGAGAACGACATGTCCACCGCGGCGGCCTTCGGACCCACCGTCCCATCCGCGCGCTTCACCAGCGTGGGATCCGGCGCCTGCCAGCCACCGTCCGGCTTCGCCACCCGCACCGGGACCGTCGACTGCTCCAGCGTGAACGTCGAACCGTCCGGATTGGCGAAGACCGTCGAACGATCCGTCCGTTCCCCCAGCACCTCGACCCGCTGACCCGACTTCTCCGCCGCCGCCAGCGCCTGCTGCCCCTCGGTCAACACCGGGGCATCCGCCGCCGACGCAGTCCCCGCCCCGGACACCGGCCCCACCAGCACCGCACACACCGTCGCGAACACGGTCACCGTGACGCTCAGAGCATCCCGCCGCCGACGCCCCCCGTACCGTCCGACGACACGACTACCCCACACCGACGTCACAGAACCCCGCCCCCAGAGCCACAGAATCTTCAAAGACTCCGGAAGGAAACACTGTGCGTTACGCACCGTCAAGGAGAGGAACCGCGAGCTCACGCGCTGCAGGCGTGCCGGTCCAACCAACTCGCTTGCGCAATAAGGGAGTTGAAATCCACGTCACATGTTGACCAAGAAACCCGATTCCACCTTGCGGAAATCCCAGCGGGTTGCATGTATCACCAAAGATCAACTCATAGCCGACATCGACGGTTAAGGCCCATTCCGGGCGACTGATCTACCGCAAGCGACGGAGGCCCAGCGGGCTGAGGATCCACAGCGCGGGCCGTCCTGCTACTGGCCCGACCACTCCGGCACCGCCCCCGTCAGCTGGCAGACCATCAAGTACAGCGGAATCGGCGGCGTGTACGGCAGCGGGTCCTGCGGCCAGTGCAGCAGGCGGGGACGCGCCCCCGAGACGCGGGCGCCGCGGGCGTAGCGCACCTGGGGCGGCCAGGCGAGTTCGAGGTCCGAGCCGGCCGGGACGATCCACCACCACCAGTCGTCGTCGACGAAGACACAGCCGGGCTTGGGCAGCCGGGCCAGCAGCCGGAAGCCGTGGTGGTCGGGCACCCCCACGGCGTCGCAGCCGAGCGGGGTGGAGAGGGTGGGGACGCGCGCGAGCGCGGTCCTCAGCACGGCCGCCCCGTGTCGTGCGGGAGCTCCGCCCAGACCAGTCGGCCCGGGCCGTGGATCGCTTCCCGCACACCCCATGCGCTGCTGACCGCGTCGACCAGGAGCAGGCCACGGCCGTGTTCGCCCTCGGGCGCGAGACAGAGCTGCGGTCCCCCGGAGGTATGGCCCTGATCCTGTATGGCGATGCGCAACTGCCCACCGGCGGCGCGCAGTTCACAGGCGACGTGGTCCCCGGCCGTATGCACAACCGCGTTGGTGACCAGCTCGGAGATGATCAGCAGCGCGGTGTCGCTGGTGTCCTCGGAGAAGTCCCAGCAGGCGAGCCGATTCCGTGTCAGGCGGCGGGCGCGGGCGACGGAATCGGTGCGTGCCGGTAATTCGAATACGTAGCGCCGTATGTCACTGTCGGGGCACCGATCGATGAGCTGGGGGACGAGCGCAGTGCCTGGAGCCACAACCGAATCCTCACGGTGGGGGAACGACGACTGCCGCGCCTTCCCCCACGGGCGCACGCCAGTCGCACAACTGCTTCACCGCTCTACTGTCCTCCGTCACGGACACCTTGGCAAGAGGCACTTTGAAAAGTACAGAGTGGCGTTTCCCCGATTGGATGGACATGGCACACTGCTGAACAACTGCCCATGTGGAGGTCTCAGTTGAGTGAGCCGCGGTCCGCCCCGACCGTCGGCCAGGTCGTGCTCGGAAAGCGCTTGCAGGAACTGCGCGAGCGAGCCGGTCTGAGTCGCGAGCAGGCTGCCAAGGTCCTCAGGGTCGCGCCGGCCACCATCCGCCGGATGGAGACGGCCGAGGTGGCGCTGAAGATCCCCTACGTGCAGTTACTGCTGAAGGCTTACGGAAACAACGAAGCGGAGGCGGATGCCTTCATCGAACTGACGGAGGAGGCCAATCAGCCCGGCTGGTGGCAGCGTTTCCACGGCATCCTGCCCGACTGGTTCAGCATGTACGTCAGCCTGGAGGGCGCCGCCGCACTCATCAGGGCGTACGAGCCGCACTTCGTGCCCGGGCTGCTGCAGACCGAGGTCTACGCACGGGCGGTGATGCGGAGCGGCGCCGTCGGGGAGACCAGCCCGCAGGACATCGACCGGCATGTGGCGCTGCGGATGGAGCGTCAGTCCCTGCTGAGCCGGCCCGACGCGCCGGCGTTCTGGGTGGTGATGGACGAAACGGTCCTGCGCCGGCACGCCGGAGGTCCCGCCGTCATGCGGGGGCAGGTCGACCGGCTGCTGCAGGCAGCGGATCTGCCGAACGTCACGCTGCAGATCGCGGAGTTCAGCGCCGGTCACCACCCGGGGACGTACGCCCCGTTCGTCCTCTTCCGCTTTGCCGTACCCGAGTTGCCCGACATGGTCTACAGCGAGTACCTGACCGGCGCCGTCTATCTCGACGCGCGCCAAGAAGTGGCTGCCCACCTCGAGGTCATGGACCGCATGGCGGCGATGTCCGCCACAGCACAACGCACGAAGGAGATCCTCAGAGATTTCCGCAAGGAGCTGTAATGAAGCACATATACAACGGCATGCCTGCCGGGGATCTCGGCGCCGAAGGCTGGCACAAGCCGTGGAGCGGTGGGAACGGAGGCAACTGCGTAGAAGCCATGAAGCTGTCCGACGGCCGGGTCGCCGTGCGTCAGTCCGCCGATCCGGAGGGCCCCGCTCTCATCTACTCACCGGGTGAGCTGGCTGCGTTCATCCAGGGCGCCAAGTCGGGGCAGGCCGACTTCCTCCTCACGTAGCAGCTCCCCGAGCGCCGGGGTGCGCGCCGGACCGACCGACCGGACCGGCGGGCACCCCCAAGACGTTCCGCAGCTCAGTGGCCCCGTCCCAGCCACTCCGGCAGGCCGGGGGCCTCCGCGCCGATGGTGGTCGGGTCGCCGTGACCGGTACGGACCACGGTGGCGGGATCGAGCGTCAGCAGCCGGTCACGAATGGACGCCACGATCGTCGGGAAGTCCGAGAAGGAGCGCCCTGTCGCGCCGGGTCCGCCCTGGAAGAGCGTGTCCCCGGTGAAGACCGTGTCGAGCGCCGGGGCGTACAGACAGACCGCGCCCGGGGCGTGGCCCGGGGTGTGCAGCACGGTCAGCTCCGTACCGGCGACCGACAGGGTCTGCCCGTCGGACAGTTCACCGTCGGGGGCCCGGTCCGGGTGGGTCAGTTTCCAGAGCGGCAGGTCGTCGGGGTGCAGCAGGATCGGCGCCCCGGTCGCGTCGGCGAGCGCGGGAGCGGCGTCGACGTGGTCGTTGTGCGCGTGGGTGCAGACGATCGCGCGCAGCGTACGCCCGGCGAGCGCGGCCTCGATGGCGGCGGCGTCGTGGGCAGCGTCGATGACGATCGCTTCGTCGTCGTCGCCGACGATCCAGACGTTGTTGTCGACGTCCCAGCTGCCGCCGTCGAGCGAGAAGGTGCCGGAGGTGACGAGGTGGTCGATACGGGCGGCCATCAGAACTCCACCACCGAGCGGAGCACATCGCCTTGCCGCATCCGCTCGAAGGCCTTCTCCACCTCGTCGAGCCGGATGGTCTCGGTGACGAAGGCGCCGAGGTCGATGCGGCCCTGCTGGTGCAGGTCGATGAGCATCGGGAAGTCGCGGGACGGCAGGCAGTCGCCGTACCAGGACGACTTGAGCGCCCCACCGCGGCCGAAGACGTCGAGCAGCGGAAGCTCCAGTCGCATTTCGGGGGTCGGCACGCCCACGAGGACGACGGTGCCGGCCAGATCGCGGGCGTAGAAGGCCTGCTTGTACGTCTCCGGGCGGCCCACCGCCTCGATCACCACGTCCGCGCCGAAACCGCCGGTCAGTTCCCGGATCGCCTCGACCGGGTCCGTGGTGCGGGAGTTGACGGTGTGGGTCGCGCCCATCTTCCGTGCGGTGGCCAGCTTCTTGTCGTCGATGTCGACGGCGATGATGCGGGCAGCTCCGGCGAGCCGTGCCCCGACGACGGCCGCGTCGCCCACTCCGCCGCAGCCGATGACCGCGACCGAGTCGCCGCGTCCGACCTGGCCGGTGTTGATGGCCGCTCCGATGCCGGCCATCACCCCGCAGCCGAGGAGTCCCGCGACGGCCGGCGAGACCGAAGGGTCGACCTTGGTGCACTGCCCGGCGGCCACCAGGGTCTTCTCGGCGAAGGCGCCGATGCCCAGGGCGGGAGAGAGCTCGGTGCCTCCGTCGGCCAGGGTCATCTTCTGCTTCGCGTTGTGCGTGTCGAAGCAGTACTGCGGCCGGCCGCGCAGGCAGGCCCGGCACTGGCCGCACACGGCACGCCAGTTGAGGATCACGAAATCGCCGGGGGCGACGTCGGTGACGTCGGTTCCCACCGCCTCCACGATTCCGGCCGCCTCGTGGCCCAGCAGGAAGGGAAAGTCGTCGTTGATCCCGCCCTGCTTGTAGTGCAGGTCGGTATGACAGACCCCGCAGGCCTGGATCTTCACCACGGCCTCCCCTGGTCCCGGATCCGGGACCAGGATCGTCTCCACGCGGAGCGGCTCGTTCTTGCCGGGGGCCACGACCCCCTGGACCTGCTGCGTCATGCCGTCAACAGCCTTCCGTGTCACCGGGCGGTTTTGTCGCCCCAGTCTGTCAGGCACTCTCCCAGGCCGGTCAGTCTTCCAGGCCCGGGCGCTCCGCCGCGACGGCCGCGACCCGGCCGCGAACCACGAACCAGCCGCCGACCAGAGCTGCGGCGATCAGCGGAAGGCACTCGATGGTCGTCCGGCCCACGCCGCCGCCCCACCACATCAGGAAGGCCACACCGGCGAGGAAGCACAGCGTGACGATCTGGGTGTACGGAGCCCAGGGCAGCCGGTAGGCCGGACGGCTGACCCGTCCCTCCCGGGAACGCCGCCAGAAGAGCAGCGAGCAGAGCATGACCATGCCCCAGGTGCCGAGGATGCCGATGGAGGCGAAGTTGAGGACGATCTCGAAGGCCTTGCCGGGCACCAGGTAGTTGAGGATGACGCCCAGCACGCCGAAGCCCGCGGTCAGCAGGATGCCGCCGTAGGGCACCTGGCCCTTGTTGAGCCGTCCGGTGAACCGGGGGGCGGAACCGGACAGCGCCATCGAGCGCAGGATGCGGCCGGTGGAGTAGAGCCCGGAGTTCAGGCTGGAGAGCGCCGCCGTCAGCACGACCAGGTTCATCACGCCTGCCGCGCCGGGGACGCCGAGTTTGGCCAGCACGGTGACGAAGGGGCTCTGCCCGTCGGAGTACGCGGTGTACGGGAGCAGCAGCGCCAGCAGGACCACCGAACCGACGTAGAAGATGCCGACCCGCCACATGATGGAGTTGATCGCCTTGGGGATGATCTTCGCGGGATTCTCGGTCTCGCCGGCGGCGACACCGCACAGCTCGACCGAGGCGTAGGCGAAGACGACGCCCTGGATGACCAGCATCATCGGCATCACACCCCGGGGGAAGAAGCCTCCGTGGTCCCCGATGGTGGCGAGGCCGGGCGTGTGTCCGTCGACCGAGTGCTGGGTGACCACCAGGAAGATCCCGATGCACATGAAGACGATCAGCGCGGCGACCTTGATGATCGCGAACCAGAACTCCATCTCGCCGAAGTACTTCACCGAGATCAGGTTCGCGGTGAGCACCACGGCGAGTGCCACCAGGGCGCAGACCCACTGCGGGACCGAGCTGAACATCGCCCAGAAGTGGGCGTAGGTGGCGGCGGCCGTGATGTCGGCTACGGCGGTGGTCGACCAGTTGAGGAAGTAGAGCCAGCCGGCCGCGAAGGCGCCCTTCTCGCCCATGAACTCGCGCGCGTAACTGACGAAGGCGCCGGACGACGGGCGGTAGAGGACGAGTTCGCCGAGGGCCCGTACGACGAGGAAGGCGAAGGCGCCGCAGACCGCGTAGGCGATGGCGAGGGAGGGGCCCGCGCCGGCCAGACGGCCACCCGCACCGAGGAAGAGTCCGGTGCCGATGGCGCCACCGATTGCGATCATGTTGATGTGACGGGACTTGAGGTCCTTGCTGTAGCCCTGATCGCCGGCATCGACGTGGGGGGATGGGGCTGCCGCCGTGATGGTGCGGTCACTCATGTGGTGCTTCGCCTTACGTGGGGGAACCGGTCGATCAAGGCGACAGCGTAGAGGGGCGCACCGGGCACGAGAACCGATTGAAATCTTTGTCACATAACGTTTGAAACACCATATGTCAGGGTGCGAGGACGTCGAGCTCCTTCAGCGCGCCGACCGCGATCTCCCTGGTGAGTTCCTCGGCGCGCGTTGCATTCCCTTCCCGAACGGCCTCAGCGACCTGCACATGCAAGGTTACGGCCGCCGGGTCGGGGTTCTCGAACATCACCTGGTGCTGCGTGCGACCGGTCAGGACCTCCGCGACCACATCGCCGAGTTTGGCAAACATCTCGTTGCCCGATCCGCGCAGCACCAACCGGTGGAAGGCGATGTCGTGCACGAGGTAGGCGGGCAGCTGGTGCCCGCGTGAGGTGGCGACCATGCCCAGCGCCCGCTCGGTGAGCTCGGCGCACTGTTCGGCACTGGCGTTCCGTGCGGCGAGCCCGGCGGCCACCGGCTCCACCGAGTAGCGCAGCACGGTCAGTGACCGCAGCTGGTGCGGGCGGTCGGTGCCGGCCAGCCGCCAGCGGATGACCTGCGGATCGTAGACGTTCCAATTCTCGGTCGGCCGCACGGTGACGCCGACCCGGCGCCGGGATTCCACCAGGTGCATCGACTCCAGGACGCGGATCACCTCGCGGATCACCGTGCGGGACACCTCGAAGCGCTGGGCGAGTTCGTCGGTCCGCAGCACGCTCCCCGGCGGATACTCCCCGCAGGTGATCGCCGGCCCGAGGCTCTCCAGCACATGGGCGTGCAGCCCCCGGCCCTGAGTGGTCATGGCGACAGCCTACGGGGCCCAGTCGCCGGCCATTAAGTATGACTTTTATGTCACAGCCTCTTGAATACGTCGTACCAATGAGTTTCAGTTGCGCCACGGACCCGCGTCGATGAAGACAGCGCCGAAGAAGACAGCGAGGCACCACCGATGAGCACCCCCCGAGTCGTCGTCCTGATGGGCGTGGCAGGGACCGGCAAGACCACGATCGGTCCGCTGCTGGCCGAAGCGCTGGGCGTTCCCTACGCCGAGGGCGACGACTTCCACCCGCCGGCCAACATCGCCAAGATGTCGGCCGGCACGCCTCTGCAGGACGCGGACCGCCGGCCCTGGCTCGACGCCATAGGGCAGTGGGCGCACAGCCGCGCGGGGCGCGGTGGGGTGGTCAGCAGTTCGGCGCTCAAGCGTGCCTACCGGGACCGGCTGCGGGCCGAGGCCCCTGGTGTCGTCTTCGTCCATCTCACCGGCGACCGGAAGCTGATCGAGGAGCGGATGACGGAGCGCAAGGGCCACTTCATGCCCACCGCGCTGCTCGATTCGCAGTTCGCCACGCTCCAGCCGCTGGGCGATGACGAGCCCGGTGTGGCCGTCGACATCTCCGGAACCCCCGCAGAGATCACCGAGCGGGCCGTGGCGGCGCTGCGCCGCCTCGATCAGTAGCGCCCATCCCCGTCCCCACCGTACGAGTCAAAGGAATCCACCGTGTCCAGTCTCAGCGTTGAGATCCTGGCAGCGGACGTCGAGCCGATATCCTCGGCCGGCCATGCGCAGCTGGGGATCGCCGTCCTCGCGGGCATCGCCGTCATCGTTCTGCTCATCACGAAGTTCAAGCTGCATGCGTTCCTGTCGTTGATCATCGGATCGCTCGTGCTGGGGGCGGTGGCCGGCGCCCCGCTCGACAAGGTCATCACCAGCTTCTCCGGGGGCCTCGGCTCCACCACCGCGAGCGTCGGTGTACTGATCGCGCTGGGCGCCATCCTCGGCAGGCTGCTCGCCGACTCCGGCGGCGCCGACCAGATCGTCGACACCATCCTCGCCAAGGCGAGCCGGCGGATGATGCCCTGGGCGATGGTGCTGATCGCCGCCATCGTCGGCCTGCCGCTCTTCTTCGAGATCGGCATCGTGCTGCTGATTCCGGTGGTCCTGCTGGTCGCCAAGCGCGGCAACTTCTCGCTGATGCGGATCGGCATCCCGGCGCTGGCCGGTCTGTCCGTGATGCACGGCCTGATCCCGCCGCACCCCGGCCCGCTGGTCGCTATCGCCGCCGTGCACGCCAATCTCGGCCTCACCCTTGCGTTCGGCCTCGTCGTCGCCATCCCGACCGTGATCATCGCGGGCCCGGTCTTCTCGAAGTACGCGGCCCGCTGGGTCGACATCCAGCCGCCGGACCGGATGATTCCGGAGCGCGCCTCCGACGAGCTCAAGAAGCTGCCGGGTTTCGGCGCCACCGTGGGCACCGTGCTGCTGCCCGTCCTGCTGATGCTGGCCAAGGCACTCGTCGACATCGTCATCGACGACCCGGCCAACACCGTCCAGCGTGTCTTCGACGTCATCGGCTCACCGCTGATCGCCCTGCTCGCCGCGGTCGTGGTGGCCATGTTCACGCTGGGCCGCGCCGCCGGATTCACCAAGGGCCGGCTGGCGGCCACCACGGAGAAGTCGCTCGCCCCAATCGCCGGTGTGCTGCTGATCGTCGGCGCCGGTGGCGGCTTCAAGCAGACCCTGATCGACACCGGCGTCGGCCAGATGGTCCTGGACGTCTCGAAGGACTGGTCGATCCCCGCGCTGCTGCTTGCCTGGCTGATCGCCGTGGTGATCCGTCTCGCGACCGGCTCCGCGACGGTGGCCACGGTCTCCGCCGCCGGTCTGGTCGCTCCGCTCGCCGCCGACATGTCGTCTTCGCACGTGGCGCTGCTGGTGCTCGCCCTCGGTGCCGGTTCCCTCTTCTTCAGCCATGTCAACGACGCGGGGTTCTGGCTGGTGAAGGAGTACTTCGGGATGAGTGTCGGGCAGACGATCAAGACGTGGTCGGTGATGGAGACGATCATCTCCGTCGTCTCCATGATCTTCATCCTGCTGCTGTCGCTGATCGTCTAGGCAGCCCGCCGTCCCGTCCACCGTCCGTGCAGTCGGCGGTCGCCCGATCGCCGGCCGCCCGAGGAGGCCCACCCGTCATGGCACATCCGCTCTTCGACATCGCCGGCCGCACCGCCCTGGTCACCGGCTCCAGCCGGGGCATCGGCCTGGCGCTCGCCCGGGGGCTGCTCGAAGCCGGCTGCACTGTGATCATCAACGGGCGGGACGAGGACCGGCTGAAGGCCGCGGCCGACGAACTGGCGGACACCGGGGGCACGGTGCGTACCGCGCCCTTCGACGTGACCGACGGTCCGTCGGTGACCGCCGGGATCGCCGCGACCGAGGAGCAGGCCGGTCCGCTGGACATCCTGGTCAACAACGCCGGGATGCAACTGCGCGCCCCGCTGCTGGAATTCACCGACTCCGACTGGCACCGGATCGTGGACACCAATCTCACCAGCGCCTTCCTGGTGGGCCGCGAGGCGGCCCGGCGGATGACCGGGCGGGGCCAAGGAAAAATCATCAACATCTGCTCGCTGCAGAGCGAGGTGGCCCGGCCGGGCATCGCCCCCTACGCCGCGACCAAGGGCGCGCTGAAGATGCTCACCAAGGGCATGTGCGCCGACTGGGGCAAGTACGGCATCCAGGTCAACGGCCTGGGGCCCGGTTACATCGAGACCGAACTGACCCGGCCGCTGGTGGAGGACGAGGAGTTCAGCTCCTGGGTCCGGGGCAGAACCCCGGCCGGGCGCTGGGGCCGGACCGAGGACCTGGTGGGCGGCGTGCTCTATCTCGCCTCCCCCGCCTCGGACTTCGTCAGCGGCCAGATCCTGTACGTCGACGGCGGAATGACGAGTGTGCTGTGATGCGCGGATGTGTGATCCATGGAGCCGACGACCTCAGGATCGAGGAACTGCCCGAGCCGGTGCCCGGTCCGGGTGAGGCCGTCGTATCGGTACGGTACGGCGGCGTGTGCGGCTCCGATCTGCACTACTGGCGCCACGGCGGCGTGGGCGACTTCCTGCTCCACGAGCCGATGGTGCTGGGCCACGAGATCGTCGGCACCGTCCATTCCTACGGCCCCGGAACGGACGGGCCCGCGGTCGGCACCCCGGTCGCCGTGCACCCGGCGACGCCGTGCGGACGATGTGCCGAGTGCCTGGACGGCCGGGCACAGGTCTGCCGGGACACCCGCTACCTGGGCAGTGCCGCCCGCACCCCGCACGTCCAGGGCGGCTTCGCCTCCCGGGTCGCCGCGCCCGCAGGCCAGTTGAGGGCCCTCCCCGACAATCTTCCGCTGCGCCGGGCGGCGCTGGCCGAGCCGCTGTCGGTGGCCCTGCACGCGGTGCGCCGGGCAGGCTCCGTCCAGGGGAAACACGTACTGGTCACGGGTGCCGGGCCGATCGGCTGTCTGGTGGTGGCCGCTCTGCGGGCCGCCGGTGCCTCAGCCGTAACGGTCACCGATCTGCTGCCGCGGGCTCTGGAGTTCGCCGCCGCGGCCGGTGCGACCACCCTCGTACGCGCCGACGACCCCGCGGATCCCGGGTGGCCCGACGAGGTGGACGTCGCCGTGGAGGCCTCCGGTTCCGCGGCGGGCCTCGACACCTGCCTGCGCGCCGTGCGGCGGGGCGGGGTCGTGGTCCAGCTCGGCATGTTGCCTCCCGGCATGAGCCCGTTCGCCGGGAACCTGGTGGTGAGCCGGGAGATCGAACTGCGGGGGGCACTGCGCTTCGCCACGGAGTTCGACGAGGCGATCGGGTTTCTCGCGCGGGAGTCCCTGTTCGATGGGCTGGTGAGTGCGGTGGTCCCGGTGGGACGGGCGGTGGAGGCGTTTGCGTTGGCCGGGGACCGGGGGCGGTCCTGCAAGGTGTTGCTGGACTTCGGGGTGTGAGGGGGAGTGCCTGCGGCGGGCCCATTTCGCCTCCCCCCTTCCCGCTGTGACATTTTGCGGCCCCGCCGCGTGAGGGGCTCCGCCCCGGGCCCCGCTCCTCAAACTCCCTCAGCCGCCTCCCCCAGACTCCGTCCGGGGGGACCCCCACGGAGGGGCTCCCAGGAGGGGCTTGATGTGGCCGGCGTGAGATGGATGAAGCGGGTGCGTTGAAAACGCGGGTACGTTGAGGGCGCGGGCGCACCCTGGCCGTCAGTCCTCGTCCAGCCACAGCGGATGCTCCCGCTCGGCCCACCCCCGCCGCACCCATCCGTTCCGCATACCGCGCCGTGCCTCGGGGTCCCCGATGGCCATGCCCACATGCCCGGCGATCGCCACACCCACCGCCAGCGCCAGCCAGTCGTGGATGAACGTCGCACTCGTACGCCACACCAGCGGCGCCAGGTGCGTGAACCACATCAGCAGACCGGTGCCGAGCATCACCAGCGCCGCTCCCGCGATCCAGCCCGCGTAGATCTTCTGGCCGCCGTTGAACTTGCCCGACGTGCGCGGTGAGCCGTCCCGGCGCAGTGCCGAGCGGACCCAGGCCCGGTCGTAGGAGGCGAAACGGTTCAGGTGGCCGAGGTCGTCGCGCAACGCGCGGGACACCAGGCCCACCAGGACCGGACCCGGGAGCAGCAGGCCCGACCATTCGTGGACGGTGACCACCAGATAGCGCCGGCCGACCAGTTCGGCGAGCTGGGGTACGTACAGGCAGGCCGCCGAAGCGATGCACACCAGCATCAGGGTCGCGGTCGTACGGTGCGCCCAGCGGACCGAGGGGGCGAAGCGGCGCAGTTCAGACCGTGGGACGGTCGTCGCGTCCGTTGGACTTGCCGACCCAGGCGTCGATGTCATAGCCGCGCTCCTCCCAGTATCCCGGTTGTACGGCCTTGGTGACGGTGATGCCGGACAACCACTTCGCCGACTTGTAGAAGTACATGGGGCCGACGTAGAGACGGACCGGGCCGCCATGGTGGTAGCTCACCGGCTTGTCCTGCATCTTCAGCGCCACCAGAACGTCCGCCCGGCGGGCCTGTTCCAGGGTGAGGCTCTCGCTGTAGGCGCCGTCGAAGCAGGTGAAGCGGACCGCGCCCGCCCCCTCGCGCACGCCTGCCGCGTCCAGCAGCCGGGACAGCCGCACGCCCTCGAAGGGCGTGCCGGGGACCCGCCAGCCGGTGACGCACTGGACATCGCGGACCAGGCGGGTCTGCGGGAGTGTGCGGAGGGCGTCGAGGGTGTAGTCGCCCGGCCGGTCGACCATTCCGTCGACGGTCAGCCGGTAGCTGTCGGGGCCCTTGTGCGGTACCGAAGAGGTGACGGAGTAGTACCGGAACCCTCCGCCGTTCGGCAGCAGACCGGTGAGCCCGGTGGGGTCCTTGCCGGACACCGCGCCCAGCGCGGCGTCCACCCCACGCTGGATGTAGGGCGCGGTGACCAGCCCGGCGGCGCCCAGACCGAGCATGCCGAGCACCAGGCGACGGCCGACGGGCGAGCCCTCGCGGGAGGGCCCGGTGGTGTCCGGCCCCTCGGGCCGGGACGATGCTCGGCCGGGCGCCGCCCGGTCGGATTCTTCCGCGTTCACGCTTTGATTCGAGCACTCGCGGCCGTCAGAAGCCAGCGACCGCGGGTACCCGTCAGATTTCCGTCATATGTTCGCGGCCCCGGAAGCGGCCGCCGCCTCGGCTGCCTTGTCGAGCTGGAACGCTTCATTGCCCAGTCCGATCCGGGCGTGCACATGCGGCCTGGCGGAGCGCAGCACCAGCCCGTACACCAGGCCGCCGACCAGCGTCAGGCCGATGATGCCCGGCAGCAGCCAGCTGAGCACGGAGCCTGGTCCGGCGCCGACCAGGACGTCGAAGTCCTTGACGGTGAGCACCGCGATGGTGAGCAGGGCCAGGCAGGCCAGTCCCGAGGCCACCAGTCGCCACACCTGTGCGCGGCCGGCGCCCCGCTGCACGAAGAAGGCGATGACCGCGACCGATGCGGCGGCCATCAGCAGGATGATGCCGAGGGCGCCGATGTTGCCCATCCAGGTGAAGAGGTGCAGGACGGGCGCAGTCGGGTCCCCGGTGGGCTTGTGATCGGTCACCGCGAAAGCGATGACCACGACCAGGGCGATGACGGTCTGCAGGAGCGATCCGGTGCCGGGCGCGCCGCTGGACTTGTTCGTCCGGCCGAAGGCCACGGGCAGCAGACCCTCCCGGCCCATCGCGAAGGCGTACCGGGCGACCACGTTGTGGAAGCTGAGCATCGCCGCGAACATGCCGGTGACGAAGAGGACATGGAGGACGTCGGTGAAGGACTTCCCGAGGACGCCCTCGCTGAGTCCGAAGAGCAGTCCCGGTCCGAGCTTTCCGGCCTGCGCGTTGATCGCGGAAGGACCGGCGGCGATGGTCAGCGCCCAGGAACTGACGGCGAAGAACAGCGCGACGAAGCCGATGGCCATGAACATCACCCGGCGGACAACGATCTGCGGGCGGCTGGTCTCCTCCGCGTACACCGGCGCCTGTTCGAAGCCGACGAAGGCGGCGATGCAGAAGCAGAGCGCGGTGCCGAAGCCCGCACCGGTGAGGGTGTCGGGGTTGAAGGCGTGCAGCGAGAGGCCTTCCTTCGCCGGATCGGCGACCGCTGCCACATCGAAGATGATCACCAGGAGGCACTCGATGAGCAGCAGCACACCCAGCAATTTGGCGTTCAGGTCGATCTTGAGCCAGGACAGCACGCCGACCACCGCGACCGCCGCCAACGCAGGTATCCACCAGGCCAGTTCGGTGCTCAGATAGGTGGCGAAGAGATTGGACACCTCGAAGCCGAAAATGCCGTAGATGCCGACCTGCATGGCGCTGTAGGCGACCAGCGCGACGAAGGAGGCGCTCGCACCGGCGGTGGCGCCGAGGCCGCGGGCGATGTACGCGTAGAAAGCGCCGGCGTTGTGCACGTGCCGGCTCATCTCGGCGTAGCCGACGCTGAAGAGCGCCAGGACGACGGCCAGGATGACGTACAGGATCGGCTGGCCGACGATTCCCATCAACCCGAAGATCGTGGGCATGACACCTGCGACGACCATCAGCGGCGCGCTGGCCGCGAGCACGGAGAGCAGCAGGCCCGCCGTTCCCAGCCGGCCGGCCCGCAACGCCTGTTCCTGCCCCTTGAACGTGCTGATCTCGGTGATCTCGCTCGTGCTCGAACTGCCCGTCGACATCGCGGGTCGGTCCCTTCGGTGAGGAATTACGCGGAGCCGAGCGCGACGCTGCGCGCGGCGAGGAATGCCTGGAACGGGTCCCGGTCCGGATAGGACCAGGGAGCCGGGGTGATGTGCGCACCGATCCGCTGGAAGAGGGCGGCCGCTTCGGCCTGGCGGCCGCCGAAGTACTTCGCGTGGGCGAGGAAGTTGAGATCGACGCGGTTGCGGGGATGGTCCTCGCCACCCCACTCCAGCCACCAGTCGAAGGCTGTCTTCATCACCTGGCGGGCCCGGCGCCCCGACCAGTGCGCGGAGCGTGCGGGGTCGGAGGGTTCCATGCCCGCGGCGGCGAGCACCCGGTAACGCTCGGCGTGCGCGACCACCGGCAGCACGGCGAGCGGGGAGTCGGCCGGGGCCTGTTCGGCGGCCCAGGCCGCGAAGTCGTACACCTCGTGCAGGGGGTCCTGACCCGCTTCGGGCCGGTGTTCGGCGAGTCGCGCGGCCATCAGATGGTGGGCGTGATGGTGCTCCGGGTGGCGCGAGCGGACCTCGTCGAAGAGGTGGCCGACCTCCTCCTCGGTGCCCCGGCTGCGGGCCAGGATCAGCAGACCGAGCCAGGGCGTCGGGTCGGCCGGCGCCAGCCGGGCCGCGGCACGGCACAGCTCCCGCGCCCGGTCGTCGGTGTCCTTCCCGTCCAGCGCCCGCATCACCGTGGCGCAGGCCAGCAGCGTCGCGGCGTCCACGCTCTCCGGCTCGACCAGTAGCCAGTCCCGGGCCCAGGCAGCGGAGCTCTGTCCTTCGGCGAGTACGACGATGCGGTGGCCGCGCCGGTCCCAGTCATCGGCGGTGGCAGTGAGCAGGGAGCTGACCGCGATCCAGCGTCCCTGCGCCAGCTGTGTGCGTACTTCGGAGAGTTCGGAGTCGTCGAGAGCCGGGTCGGCGAGCGGGCCGCCCCGTTTGCGGGAGCGGCCGATGAGGGGAGGCATCCGGGGGGTTCCTCAGGGGCGCCGGTAGCAATGATCACGCACAGCAAAGCGGTAGTGATGGCTCCACGTCAAGGCCGGGCCGGTTCGAAAGCGCTTCCCAACTCCCTTTACAGCAAGGTGTTTTGGTGCGCCCCGGCGGGCTTGACCTGCGGTGCTCCGCCCCTGGGACTCCGCTCATCGAACTCCGGAGCGCGTCAGCTCACCGCCCGGGCCGCTGCCCGCCCCGCCACCCGCCCGGAGAAGATGCACCCCCCGAGGAACGTGCCCTCCAAGGACCGGTATCCGTGCACGCCGCCCCCCCCGAACCCGGCCGCCTCTCCTGCCGCGTAAAGACCCGGAAGGGGGCCGCCCCTGTCCGACGAGGGCTCACCGCTCTCCGTCAGCACGCGCGAGGAGAGGTCCGTCTCGAGGCCGCCGAGGGACTTGCGGGTCAGGATGTGCAGCTTGACCGCGATCAGTGGGCCCGCCTTGGGATCCAGGATGCGGTGCGGGGCAGCGGTGCGGATGAGCTTGTCGCCGAGGTAGTTGCGGGCTCCCCGGATCGACATCACCTGAAGGTCCTTGGTGAAGGGGTTGGCGATCTCCCGGTCGCGGGCGGCGATCTCCTTGCGGAGTCCGGCCTCGTCGATCAGCGGTTCGTCGGTGAGCGCGTTCATGCCGCGCACCAGGGAAGCCAGGTCCTTCTCCACGACGAAATCCGCGCCGTGGTCCATGAACGCCTTCACCGGCGCCGGCACATCGGCGCGGGCCCGCCCGATGACGTCACGGACCGACTTGCCGGTCAGGTCGGGGTTCTGTTCGGAGCCGGAGAGCGCGAACTCCTTGCCGATGATCCGCTGGTCGAGAACGAACCAGGTGTAGCCGTACCCCGACTTCATGATGTGGTCGAGCGTGCCCAGCGTGTCGAAGCCGGGGAACAGCGGTACCGGCAGGCGCTTGCCCCGGGCGTCGAACCAGAGCGAGGAGGGACCGGGCAGGATCCGGATGCCGTGTGCGGCCCAGATCGGGTTCCAGTTCTGGATGCCCTCGGTGTAGTGCCACATCCGGTCGCGGTTGATCTGGTGCCCGCCGGCCGCCTCGGCGATCCCGAGCATCAGCCCGTCCACGTGTGCGGGCACCCCGGAGAGCATGTGCTCCGGCGGGGTGCCCAGGCGTGCCGGCCACTGAGCGCGTACGAGATCGTGGTTGCCGCCGATACCGCCGGAGGTGACGATCACCGCCTGCGCCCTGAGTTCGAAATCGCCGGTGACCTCGCGGCTGCTGGCCGCACCGCGTTCGATGTCGCTCGCGGCGAGCACCTCGCCGCTCACGGTGTCCAGCGCCCCGCCGCTCCGGGCGAGACCGGTCACCCGGTGCCGGAACCTCAGCTGGACCAGGCCGCGCGCCACACCTTCCCGAACCCGCCGCTCGAACGGCGCGACGATACCGGGGCCGGTGCCCCAGGTGATGTGGAAGCGCGGTACCGAATTGCCGTGCCCGGTGGCGTCGTATCCGCCGCGCTCGGCCCATCCGACGACCGGGAAGAACCGCATGCCCTGGCGGTGCAGCCAGGCGCGCTTCTCACCGGCGGCGAAGTCGACGTAGGCCTCGGCCCACCGGCGGGGCCAGTGGTCCTCCGGCCGGTCGAAGCCGGCCGTGCCCAGCCAGTCCTGCATGGCCAGTTCGCGGCTGTCCTTGATCCGGAAGCGACGCTGCTCGGGCGAGTCGACGAAGAACAGTCCACCGAAGGACCAGTGCGCCTGCCCGCCGATGGACTGCTCGGGCTCCTGGTCGAGGAGGATCACCTTCTTGCCCGCATCGACCAGCTCGGCGGTGGCGACCAGGCCCGCGAGCCCGGCCCCGATCACGATCACGTCAGCGTCGTACGCCATGGGCCCCATCCCTGCCGGGTTACTAATGAGTCACATCTTCGGTACGGGCCGGTTCTGCGTCAACCGTTCATGTGGCCTGCACGATGGTGCGGGGCCGGCCGCAGGCACTATCGTCGCCCGCTACCTGACCCCTTTCGGCCGGTCTTGAGGTGGATCACATGTCGTTCCTGGTGCTTGCGCTGTCGGTAGGCGCGGCCTGCTGCCTCGGCTTCGGATTCGTGCTGCAGCAGAACGCCGCGCAGGACGCACCGCTCAGTGACTTCCTCTCGCTGCGCCTGCTGCTCGACCTGGTCCGGATACCCCGCTGGCTGCTGGGGATCGGGCTGATGGTGTGCGGGATGGTGCTGGGCGCGCTGGCGCTCGGCCAGGGTGAGGTGTCACTGGTCGAGCCGCTGCTCGCGACCAATCTGCTCTTCGCCATGGCGCTGTCGCGTCACCGGACGGGGCAGCCGCTGGGCAGACAGGGCTGGGGCGGTCTCGCGCTGCTCGCGGGCGGGGTCTCGGCGTTCATCATGGCGGGCCGGCCGCGGAGCGGTACCGCGACGGTCGACCCGGTGCGGCACTGGCTGATCATCGGTGTGGTCGCGGGCACCGCGCTCGTCCTCACCGTCTGCGCCAAGCGGATCAGGCTCAGCTGGGGGCCCGCGCTGCTCGCCCTGGCCGCCGGGCTGCTGTACGGGCTGCAGGACGCGCTGACCCGGATCAGCGGACAGCGTCTGGGCGACGGTGGCTGGTTCGAGCTGAGTACCGGCTGGCAGCCGTACGCGGTGGTGGGGCTCGGCGTGACCGGGCTGGTCCTGGTGCAGAGCGCCTTCGAGACGGCGCCGCTGCGGATGTCGTTGCCCGCGCTGACAGCGGCCCAGCCGCTCGCCGGGATCGCCTGCGGCGTGGGATTCCTGGGTGACCGGCTGCGTACCGACGCCGGAGCTCTGGCCTGGGAGGCGGTGGGTCTCGCCGGTGTCGTCGCCGGGATCGTGCTGCTGGGGCTCCACCCGGCGATGCCGCAGGGGAGCGCCAGGGTGGCCCGGGAGAGAATCGCGGCATGACCCCTGCCCAGGCCGCCGGCTCCAGTTCCGGTTCACCCGCCTCCCCCGTACCTCCCGCCTCCCCCGCCGACGAGATCCTCGACCTGGTCGATGCGTCCGACCGGGTGATCGGCCGCGCACCGCGCGGCGAGGTGTACGCGAAAGGGCTACTGCACCGCTGTGTCTTCGTGCTGGCCCGGGACGCGGACGACCGGATCTTCGTCCATCGGCGTACCCCGGTGAAGCTGGTGTTCCCCTCGCTGTACGACATGTTCGTGGGCGGCGTGGTCGGTGCGGGCGAGTCCTACGACGCGGCCGCGCTGCGCGAGGCGGAGGAGGAACTCGGCGTCTGCGGGCTGCCCGCTCCGACACCGCTCTTCTCGTTCCTGTATCAGGGGTCGGGTCAGGGCTGGTGGTCCCGGGTGTACGAGGTGCGGTGCGCGATGCCGGTGCATCCGCAGGAGTCGGAGGTGGCCTGGCACGACTTCCTCACCGATGAGCAGCTGGCACACCGGCTCGGCGCGTGGGAGTGGGTGCCGGACGGGCTCGCCGCCTACCGGCGGCTCACCGCGCGGCGGGCCCGATGACGGCACCCGGCCGGGCGGGGCACTCACGATGCGCCTAGGGTCGGAGCGGTGATCGGCTTCCTGCAGAGTCTTCGGCTTTGGTTCTCTCCTGAGCGCATCCGGGAGGAGGGCCACACCCCCGACTACCGCTTCTCGCTCGCCAATGAGCGCACCTTCCTGGCGTGGATCCGGACGGCTCTGGCCCTGATCGGCGGAGGTTTCGCGGTGGATCAGTTCCTGCCGGACCTCCGCTGGGGCGTACGGGTGGGCCTGGCGCTCGCGTTGCTCGGTTCCGGTGTGCTGTGCTCCCTGCGCGCCGTCAATCACTGGGTGCGCTGCGAGCGGGCGATGCGGTGCGGCGAGGCGCTGCCCGTGTCGCGCTTCCCCACCGTGCTCAGTCTGGCGGTCGGCGTCGTCGCGGTGGCGATGGTCGTGGTGGTGGTCCTCGGGCTGGCCGGCACATGACCGGCCGCGATCCCGGGCTGCAGCCGGAGCGCACGCGGCTCGCCTGGCGGCGTACGACCCTTTCCTTCGCGGTCGCCGCCCTGCTGGCCGGCCGGCAGGCGCTGCACGGCACCACGGCCGACGGGATCGTCATCGGTGCGCTCTGCGTGCTGATCTGGCTCGGTTTCCTGCGGGCCGCGCACCACCGGATCCGCGCGGTGGGAAGCATCGCGGAACCCCGCGCCATGCCGGTGCGGGCAGCGCTGCTGGCCGCGGCCTGCCCGATCGCCCTCGCGGTGATCGGCGCGGTCATCGTCCGCTAAGGGCTGTCCCCGGTGCTACTGGCCGACGGTGACGACGATCTTGCCCCGGGTGCGGCCCTCGGCGTTCAGCCGGTGTGCCTCGGCGGCCTGCTCCAGCGGGAACACCTGTTCCACGTGCACGGTGATGACGCCCTGGTCGGCCAGTTCGCCCAGCACGTGCAGGTCCAGCGGGTCGGGGCGTACGAAGACGTAGCGGCCGCCGAGTTCCTTCACGCCGGGGTCGACGATGGAGGCGAGCCGGCCCTCGGGGGCGAGGAGGTTGGCGGACAGCTTCAGGGTGTCGCCGCCGATGGTGTCGAACACCGCGTCGACGCCCAGGGGGGCGAGCGCCCGCACCCGGTCGGCCAGCCCCTCACCGTAGGTCACCGGTTCCGCCCCCAGACCGCGCAGGTAGTCGTGGTTGCGCTCGCTCGCCGTGCCGATGACCCGCGCCCCGTTGTGCAGGGCCAGCTGGACGGCCATCGAGCCGACGCCGCCGGCCGCCGCGTGCACCAGCACGGTGTCGTCCGACCGGATCTCCAGGGCTCGGAGCACCTGGTAGGCGGTGAGTCCGGTCAGCGGCAGCCCGGCCGCCTCCTCGAAGCTCAGCCCGGCCGGCTTGCGGGCCAGTGTGCGCACCGGGGCTGCGACGAACTCGGCGAAGGTGCCCCGGGAGAGGAAGTCCTCGCGTACGTACCCCATGACCTCGTCACCCGCCGCGAATTCCGGCGCGGCGGCTCCGGGCCGCACCACGACCCCGGCGACGTCCCAGCCGGGAATCACCGGGAACACGGTTTCCATGCCCCCGTCGAGATAGCCCGCACGGGCCTTCACATCGACGGGATTAACGGCCGCCGCGCGCACCTGCACCAGCACCGAGTCCGGTCCCAGCTTGGGCTCGGGGCGCTCGCCGTACTCCAGGACCTCGGGTCCGCCGTATTCGCGGTAACTGATCGCCTTCATAGCTACGAGCCTCTTGCCCGGCCAGGCCTCGCGCAACCGGTGGGGCGCGCGATTCATCCGGAACATGAGGCGCCACCCGACACGGGACATGACGACAGGCCGGGGTTCCTCGGCCCCACCGTCCCCTCCGACGGCGTCGAATGACAGGGTGGCCGGGATCAGTCGGCCGTGCCAGGAGGGGCTTCGATGACCGCAGGGAACCCGTACACCACACAGCTCTCGCCGCATGTCCACGCCTATGTGCAGCCGGACGGCGGGTGGTGCGTCAACAACGCCGGGTTCGTCAGCGCGGGCGGCTCGACGCTGCTCATCGACACGGCGGCCACCCTGCGCCGTGCTCACGCGTTGCGGGAGGCCGTGCTGGCAGCCGGGGTGCCGCTGCCGCGCACCGTGGTCAACACCCACCACCACGGCGACCACACGTACGGCAACAGTGTGTTCCTGCCGGATGCCACGGTGATCGGCCATGACGCCTGCCGCAGCGAAGTACTCGCAGCCGGGCGTCAGTTGCACCTGATGTGGCCGCAGACCGATTTCGGCGACGTCAGCATCACCGCCCCCGACCTCACGTACAGCGAACGCCTGACGGTGCATGTGGGTGGTACGGAGGTACGGCTGATCCATCCCGGGGTGGCGCACACGATCGGGGACACCATCGTCCATCTCCCCGAGCAGCGGATCGTCTTCACCGGCGATCTGGTCTTCCAGGGCGGCACGCCGTTCATCGCGATGGGGTCCCTCAGTGGTTCACTGCGCGCCCTGCGGATGCTGCGCGGTCTGAGCACCGATACCGTCGTTCCCGGCCATGGCCCGGTCACCGACCCGTCCGCCTTCGACGCGACGGAGCGCTATCTGCGTTTCGTCGCCGACACGGCAGCCGACGGTCACGCCCGGGGGCTCAGCCCGCTGGAGAAGGCCCGCCTGACCGACCTCGGGGAGTTCGCCGGGTTGCGCGAGAGCGAGCGGCTGGTGGCGAATCTGCACCGGGCCTACGCGGAGCTGGACGGGCTGCCCGAGGGCTCGCCGCTCGACCCGGTGGTCGTTTTCGGTGACATGACCGCGATGAACGGCGGTGTTCCGGTGGCATGCCACGCATGACCGTCCGGCGGTGTGGTCGCGGGGTCGTCCGGCCGCCGCGCACCGAGGTGCGCGGCGGAACCGAGCCGGCCGCGGGCGTTACGGGCGCAGGGCCCGCAGCAGCAGGTCAGCCAGGTGGTCGGCGACCTGCTGCGGGGTGAGCGGGCCGTCGGGCCGGTACCAGGTGGACAGGTGGTGGACCGAGCCGAAGTGGTAGTCCACCACCAGGTCCGCGGGAGTCGCCGTGGAGAACACCCCGTTCCGCTGGCCCTCTTCGACGAGCGCCCGGAACCGCTCGTGGTAGCGCCGGCGCTCCACCCGGACCTGCTTGTTCTTCTCCGGACTCAGGTGATGCATCGAGCGGAAGAAGATCGCCGCGTCGTCGAGGTTCTCGATGGTGGTGACCACCACGTCGGCCGCCGCTGCCCGCAGCCGCTGCTCCACCGGCGCGTCCGCACCGGCGTGGGCGTCGAGCCGTTCCTGCTGGAGGCGCAGCACCCGCGCGTAGACCTCCTGGAGCAGGTCCTCCTTGGACCCGAAGTAGTGGTAGAGCGCGCCCTTGGTGACACCGGCCGCCTCCACGATCTCCTGGACCGATGTCCGGTCGTACCCCTGCTCGGCGAACAGCCGGGTGGCGGCGGCCAGCAGCCTCTGGGGGACGGGGGTGCCGTTCCCGCCGGTCGTCCTGGCTGCCATCGCTGCCACCTTCCCTGTGTACGTCGAGCCGTCAGTGCTGGGAACGCAGTCCCCGCCTCAGGATCTTCCCACTGGTCGTCTTGGGCAGCTCCGGCAGGATCTCCACTTCTCGCGGGTACTTGTATGCGGCGAGGCGTTCCTTGCAGTAGGCAGCGAGTTCCGCCGGTTCCGGCGTCGCACCGGGGCGCAGGCTCACGTACGCCTTGACGGACTCACCGCGATAGGAGTCGGGGATGCCCACCACGGCCGCCTCGCGCACCGCGGGGTGGGTGTAGAGCACATCCTCGACCTCGCGCGGCCAGACCTTGAAACCGGAGGCGTTGATCATGTCCTTCATCCGGTCGACGACGTAGAGCCAGCCGTTCGGGTCCATGAAACCGATGTCACCGGTGCGCAGTTCGCCATCCGGGAAGCTCTCCGCGGTGGCCTCGGGTCGCTGCCAGTAGCCGGAGACGACCTGCGGGCCGCGCACCACGATCTCGCCCTGCTCCCCGAAGGGCACCTCGTCACCCTTCGGGTCGATGATGCGTACGACCGTGTCCGGGCCGGGAACGCCCACCGACAGCGTTCCGGAGACCGGGTCGACGGGAGCCACCTTCTCGGGCGGGACCGAGGCGCACGGGGCGGTGCACTCGGTGAGCCCGTAGCCATTGCGGATGTACGGGCCGAAGTCCTCGCGGAACTTCTCGACCAGGGCGGGCGGCAGGGGGGCGCCGCCCGATGAGATCACCTGGAAGGAGGCGAAGTGCTCCGGGGTGACGGACGGGTGGGCGGCGAGCGCCATGAAGGCCGTCGACGGGCCGACGGTGTACGCGGGGCGGTGCTCGGCGAAGGCGTCGAGCACCACGCCGGGGTGGAAGCGGTAGGCCAGCACCAGGGTGCCCGCGTTGCAGAGGCAGGCAGCGAGTTCGCAGACCATGCCGGTGATGTGGAAGAGCGGCGCCAGTGCGAAGTAGGCCGCACCCTCGGCTATCGGGTGGCCGGTGCGCTGGCGTTCGGCGTTGACCATGACGTTGGCGTGCGAGTTCATGGCCCCCTTGGGGGTGCCGCTGGTCCCCGAGGTGTAACTGATCAGCGCGATGTCCGTGGCCAGCGGGTCACGGTCGGCGGGGGCCGGCAGGCCGCGCCGGGCCACCGTCACCAGATCGTCGGCGTCGGCTGCCGGCGGCAGCCGCTCGAAGGCCAGTACCCGCTCGTCGTCGCGGGTCTGCAGGTCGCGTTCGCAGGCGGTGAGCGCGATCCGCAGCGAGGCGGTCGCCGCGGTCTCGCGCAGATAGGACTCCCAGGCCCGGTCGGAGCAGATCAGCGCGGTGGCGCCGGAATCGCTGAGCGCGTGTCCCACCTCGGCCGACTTGTACATCGGGTTGAGCGGTACGACGGTCGCTCCGGCCTTCCAGGCGCCGAGCAGCGCCAGCACGAAGTGCGGGGTGTTCTGCAGCATGATCGCGACCCGGTCGCCGCGCGCCACACCGCGGGCCGCGAGGTGACCGGCGACCGAGTCGGAGAGCTCGTCGGTCTCCCGGTAGGACAACCGTCCGTCGAAGTAGGCGAGCGCGGGCTGCTCGGGCACCCGGGCCAGCGTCTCGCGGAAGGCGTGCACCAGGGTGGCCGCCGGATGGACCGGGGTCCGCTGGGCCTCGCTCAGCTGGGCGAGCCAGGGCTGAGCCGCGTAGATCGACCCGGTCACTGTCCGGCCTCCCACTTCTGCTGGAGGTGGTTCATCCCGGTGATCCACCGATCGGGCTCGGCGGCTCTCGTCCGGTAGTACCCGGCGACCTCGGGGTGCGGAAGCACCAGGAAGCGGTCGGCGGCCATCGCGTCGAAGAGCGCCGCGGCGACGTCCTCGGGCTCGATCGCGGTCGGCTCCAGGACCAGGCTGCCCGCCGAGCCCGCCGAGGTCAGCATGTCGGTACGCACGCCCTGCGGGCAGATCGCATGGACCTTCACGCCGCGGTGGCGGTAGGTCAGTGAGAGCCACTCGGCGAAGGCCAGCGCGCCGTGCTTGGTGACGCTGTACGGCGCGGCGCCGATCATGGTCAGCAGGCCGGCCGCCGAGACGGTGGAGACGAACCGGCCCTCGCCGTGCTCCAGCCAGTCGGGCAGCAGCGCCCGGGCCGCGCGCACATGGGCCATCACGTTGACGTCCCAGGCCGAGGCCCAGATCTGCTCGTCGGCGAAGGGGTCGCCCGGTGAGCCGAGGCCCGCGTTGGCGCAGTAGATATCGACCCGGCCGCCGAGCGCCTCCCGTGCGGCGTCCACGATCTCCGACGCGTCCCCGGGGACAGCCGTGGCACCGATCTCCTCGGCCACCGCACGGGCCTTCGCCGCGTCCAGGTCGTTGACCACGACCCGCGCCCCCTCCGCGGTGAACCGGCGGGCCAGCGCCGCGCCGATCCCGCCGCCCGCCCCTGTGACCACTACGCCCGCGCCGTCGACCGTACCCATCAGGACCTGCCTCTCCGTTGAATGCACCAGCAGACTAACCAGTCGGTATGTGGCAGGGGAAGGGGGGAGGACTAGCGTGCGTGCCCATGACAGCCGCCCAGCCTTGGGGCGCCCGGACCATGGGACGCCCGGATCGTGCGGGGCCCGGAGCATGGAGGTAGCCCGAATGAACTTGTCCAGACGGGGACTGCTGGCCGCGAGCGGTGCGCTGGGGGCCGTCGCGGCCACCGCGGGCTCGGCCTCCGCACAACCCGCGCACGGCAGCCGGGTGCGTACCGGCTTCGACCGGCTGTCGGCGGACGGTTACCGCCTGCTCGACGGCGAGCGGGTCGGCATCGTCACCAATCCGACCGGGATCACCGGCGGCGGCACCACCCGCTCGGCCGAGGCCGAGCGTGGCTCGGTGCGCCACATCGTGGACGTCATGCACGCCGACGACCGGGTGAAGCTGACCGCAGTCTTCGGGCCGGAGCACGGTTTCCGCGGGACGGCCCAGGCCGGCGGCTCCGAGGGGCGCTACGACGACCCGGCCACCGGGCTGCCGGTCTACGACACGTACACCAGGAGCGGGCAGCCGCTGGCGGACATCTTCACCGCCTCGGGTGTGGACACGGTGGTCTTCGACATCCAGGACGCCGGCGCCCGCTTCTACACCTACATCTGGACGCTGTACGACTGCATGGAGGCGGCCGCACTGGCCGGGAAGCGTTTCGTGGTGCTCGACCGGCCGAATCCGGTCACCGGCCGGGCCGCGCTCGGTCCCGTACTGCACAAGGAGTTCGCCACCTTCGTGGGGCGGCAGCCGATCTCCCAGGCGCACGGCATGACGGTGACGGAGCTGGCCCGGCTGTTCAACGGGGAGTTCCTGACCAAGCCGGTGGAACTGGACACCGTGGCGATGTCGGGCTGGCGCCGTGCGGACTTCTACGACGCGACGGGACTGGCCTGGGTGCCGCCCAGCCCGAACATGCCGACACCGGACACCGCCCTGGTCTATTCGGGGACCTGCCTCTTCGAAGGCACCAACCTCTCCGAGGGGAGGGGCACCACCCGCCCGTTCGAGCTGCTGGGCGCGGAGGGCATCGACCGGAAGTGGGCGGAGGCGGCCGGAGCACTGGAACTGCCGGGTGTCGCCTTCCGGGAGGCGTACTTCGCGCCGACGTTCTCCAAGTTCCAGGGCAGGACGGCCGGTGGCGTCCAGCTCCATGTCCAGGACCGCGAGGCCTTCGACCCGGTGCGTACGGCCATCGGGCTGCTGGTCACCGCCAAGCAGGTGTGGGACGGCTTCGCCTGGCGCTCCGACAACTGGATCGACAAGCTGACCGGTTCCACCCGGGTCCGCACGATGATCGACGCGGGCGCCGGTACGGACGAGGTGGTGGCGGACTGGCAGGGCGAACTGGCGGCCTTCCGCGCGGTGCGGAAGCGGTATCTGGCCTACCGCTGAGCGAGCTCTGCGGGCCGGACCGGCGGCTTCCGGCCCGGCCCGCAGCCGTCTCAGCGGTGTGCGGGGAACTCGACGACCTGCTGGTAGGTCGGCCGGTTCTGCCACTGGATCGGCCAGAACTGCAGGCCGCCCAGCGGGCGCTGGATGATCGAGTCGGAGCACCACTGGTCACCGGCGCCGCAGCCGGCGTCGCCGGGGTAGACCTGCGCCGGCGTCCTGGCCGCCGCCTGGCCGAGCGTGCTGAGCAGGACGTCACGGCAGGCGCTCAAGTCGCCGCCGCCGCAGTACGTCCGGCCCAGCTTGCCCTGCACCGGGCGGCCCAGAACCGTACGGATGTCCTTGTCGACATAGCTCCACCAGCCGTACTGGAAGGCGGATCCGGCGTGCGCGCCGGTCGGTCCGTGGCCCGCCGACGGGGACTCGTCGATGGTGAGGTCGGCGGTCAGCGCGGAGTAGAGACCGTCACCCAGGCCCGGTTTGAACTCGGCCTCCACCAGCAGCGGCCACCAGGCGTCCATGATCCGCACCGCGTCCGGATGGCTGTAGACGTGCGAACTCTGGGCATTCTCCTTGCGCTGGGCGCCGTCGGCGACCCAGGCTTCCAGCTGCTCGACGGCCTTCGCCTGCGCCGGGTCGGTGACGGGCTTGCTCCGCAGGACGTCGAGCAGTTCGGGCAGCACGTCCTCGCCCCGCAGGTCGGTGACCGCGGCCTCGGCCATGGCGCGGGTGAGCGCGGCGCGGGTGACGCCGCCCTTGGCCACCAGCTTCGCCACCCGGTCACCGAGCAGGTCGACGCGGTGCACCGAGCCGTTGCCGAAGCCGGCCGATGAATAGTCCTTGGCCTGCTTGTTGTTCCAGGAGACGTAGTAGTCCTGGCCCACCGACTGCGGATGTTCGGCGTCCGGTGTCAGGTCGGTGGTGTGGGTGACGGGGTCGAAGCCCTTCCACTCGTAGGCCCGTTCGGCCCTGACGGGCAGCGAGGCGTCCACTCCGTCGGCGCGCACCGGGTTCATCCCGCTGTTGAAGTACGCGGCCTGCCGGGAGTCGGCGTAGAACCAGTTGAAGGTGTAGCCGATGTGCGAGGCCGCCTGCTGGAAGGACTTCGCGTCCGTCACGTACGACGGGTCGTTGAGCATCTGGAAGCCGACGATCGAGTCCGCCTCGTGCCCGTAGGTGCTGCGCAGCGAGGTGTACGCGACGGGCTTGCCGTCGACGGTCGCCCGGTGCGTGACGATCCCGTAGTCGGTGCGGTAGAGCTGCATCCGGTACGAGCCGGCCGCCGTGGAGTCGGCGACCGTGGGCTTCCAGGAGTTGGTCCGTTCCATCTTCTCCATCGGGGTGCAGACACCCCGGTAGAGATAGTGGGTGTCGTCCTGGCAGAGCTGCACGGCGTAGGTGTCGGCGATGTCCTGGCCGGCCGATGTGGCGCTCCAGGCATAGTCCTGGCCGCGGCCGAGCTGGATGTACATGCCGACCCCGGCGAAGGAGACGCCGCGGGCGCTGATACCGGGGCCCTGGAGTTCCTGCAGCATCAGCAACTGCGGCAGGAAATAGCCGGTCTGCGGCCCGAACACGGCGACCGGGTTTCCGCTCGCGGTGTGCTTGCCGGAGACCACCAGGGCGTTGGACATGCCCTTCTTGCTGCTGAAGAGGTTGGCGGGCAGCACACCGTTGTCGTACAGGCCCTGCAGCGGCTTGAGACTCTTCGGGGCGTTGACGGGGGTCTCGGCGCCGGTCTTGGCGCCGCCCGTCCTGTCGTACACGAGCGGTTCGGCCGTGACCGAGCCGGGATCGGGCAGGGCGGCGCCCTTCGGGTTCGCCGGTTTGTCCGCGTACGGGAAGCTGGTGCCGTCATGGATGGTCAGCGTCGCCTCGGGGTCGTTGCGCTCCCGGAAGGACTCCCAGACCTTGCTGCCCTCGGTGACGCCGTACTTCTGCTGGGCGGACAGCAGCGACAGCGCGGCCTGCACCTCGCCGCCTCCGCCACCGCCGAAGAGCGCGCCGACGACCGAGGCGAGGGCGATCATGTCGGTGATCTTGAACGGTTCTATCTCACCGGCGTTGGTGATCGCGTTGATCTTGCCGGTGAGCACGTACTCGCCGGGGAAGTACCGGCCGTCCTTGGACTTCTGCCGGTAGGCGTTGATCCCGTCGACATAGGCCTGGGCGTCGTCCATGGCCTGCTTGCCGCGGGGACTGCTTGCGGCGATGTTGTCGGCCTGGTCCTGGAGATCCTGCTCGGTGTACGGGGCCTGCGGCCAGAATTCCTGCTCCAGGCCCTGGTTGGCGAGAGCTCCGCCGGCGAAGGAGGTGAGCTCACCGCGGCCGATGTGCCGGAAGAGGTCCATCAGCCAGAGCCGGTCCTGTCCGGCCGCGTAGCCGGCGCCGAACTCGGTTCCGTAGCGGGTGGTGCCCTTGATGTGGGGGACGCCGGTCTTCTTGTCGCGGGTGATGCTGACGTCGTCGCGCGGCTTGGTGACCGAGGCGACCTGGTCCGGGGGGACACCGAATGAGGCGTCGTTGAAGAAGCTGTTGAGCGTGGAGTCGGTGAGGGACGAGGCGCCCGCAGGCAGTGCGTCGTACGGTCCGAGCTGGTCGGCGCTGTGGGCGGGGCGGGTACCCAGCGCCCGGTTGGCGAGGATGTCGGCGAGGGTGGCGTTGCCGTTCTCGCCGGGCGGCAGAATGTCGTCGCACTGACTGTGGCAGTAGTCGGCGGGGTCCGGGTCGGCGGCGGTCGCCTGCGGCAGCGGAGCCAGCAGGCCCGTGCCGAGCGCGAACAGCGCTACGGCTGTGGCAGTTCTGAGCTTTCCGGTGCGTCGTCGCATGAATGCTCCTGTGGGGAGGCCGATGCTCGGACGTTACTGGCGAGGTGACTCGTCAGTAAGGTGAACATGCGTCACCTTTTCCGAATCGCCACACGGCGACGGGATGCCGGTCCGGCGCCGCCGGCGAAACCGCAACAGCGCATGAGTGATGGCTCCCATCCGAAATTCGATGGAGCCGAATCGGGTAGCCGTACGTCCATCCCATGACGCCGAAGCATCAGCGACGGAGGTGGCAGTGCGATGGCCGGATTTCGGAGCCTCGCGAGAGAGGTGCGTGACCCTCATCACGATCTTGCGCTGCGGCGGTATTCGCTGCGCAAGTGTCTGGAGAGGTTTGCGCCTTACGGACACAGGGCGACCTGGGACCATCTGTGTGCCAGGCACCACATCGGGCCCGAGGACCGGGCGCCCGATCCGGCGCGGCTGGTTGCCGCGCTCGATGAGCTGGAGGAGGCGCGCACCGTGTGGCTGGCCTACGAGGCCGAGTTCGCGGAGCGCCGCAAGCGCGAGAAGCACGCGGGCCTGCGCCGCCCCGGCCCCTTCGACGACTGGCACCGGCGCACCTGGGGCGGGTGCGGCGTGGTCTGGTGCGCCGACCCCGCCGTACACCCCTCGTGGCCGCTGGCCGAGGTCCTGCGGCGGCTGATTTCCGCCCTTCGGTCGGATCCCGCTGCCTGCTGCCCGGTGTGCGCGGAGCGTTCGATCGGCTGGAGCACCGGGGCCGCCCCCGAGGAGTGGTCGGGTCCGGTGTGCACGCGGTGCGGCATCCTGGTGCCGCAGCCCGTGCTCACCCCGGCCGCACTGACCGGTGCCAGGAAGGGGCGGCACACCGCACTCGCCTCGGTCGCCTGAGCCGTCCCCGGCTCAGAGCCTGACGGGTGACCTCCGGTCTGGCGCCCGAATCCTGGCACGCACTCCCCAAGGTCTTTAAAAGGGTCAGGGGGACCCCACCGAGGGCGCTCCGGTGCCTTGCGATCGCGCTCGGCAGCCGAAGGATCGAATGAAGAGCCGAGACGGAGAGAGCGAAGCGAACGCAGTGCACCAGGGCGCGTTCGCCTGACAACCGGAGGTCACCCCGACAGGCTCTCAGGCCGGGGAATCGCGGCGCTCGGGGAGCAGCTTGGAGCCGGAGATCCGTTCGCCGAAGACATCGTCCGGGTTGGAGAGCACGCAGGTCTCCAGCGACAGGCAGCCGCAGCCGATGCAGTCGGTCAGGTGGTCGCGGAGCCGGCCGAGTTGACTGATGCGCTGGTCGAGCTCCGATCGCCAGGCGGCGGAGAGCCGTGCCCAGTCCTCGCGGGTGGGCGTGCGCTCCTCGGGCAGTTCGCTCAGGGCGGTCCTGATCGTGGCGAGCGGGATGCCCACGCGCTGCGCCGCGCGTACGAACGCGACCCGGCGCAGCGCGTCTCGGCTGTAGCGCCGCTGGTTGCCGCTGGTCCGGCGGCTGCTGATCAGGCCCTTCGACTCGTAGAAGTGCAGGGCGGAGACGGCGGCCCCGCTTCGCGCGGACAGCTGGCCGACGGTGAGTTCGTGAATCTTTTCCGGAATCTGCGGCACTCCGCGAAGCCTACTGCCCGTCGGCTCCCTGCCACGGCGGACAGCGGTCGTTGACAGCAGAGGCCCTCCCCGACAATGCTGAGCAAGCGCTTGGACACTTCGTTGGGAAGGCAGGATCACGAACATGGCAGAGCCGAGGATCTTCACATCCGCCGAGGAACTGCGAGCCGGGGTCGGCGAGCAACTGGGGCACAGCGACTGGCTGGAGATCGACCAGAAGCGGATCGACCTCTTCGCCGAAGCCACCGGCGACCACCAGTGGATCCATGTCGACCCGGAGAAGGCCGCGGCGGGGCCGTTCGGCACGACCATCGCGCACGGCTACCTCACGCTGTCCCTGCTGCCCGTCCTGGTTCCGCAGATCCTGCGGGTCGAGGGCGTCCAGATGGGCATCAACTACGGCACGAACAAGGTGCGTTTCCCCGCCACGGTGCCGGTCGGCTCACGGCTCCGGGCCACCGGCGTGCTCACCGATGTGTCCGAGGCGGGCGGTGGCATCCAGGTCACCCTCGCCGTCACGATCGAGCGCGACGGCGGCGACAAGCCGGTGTGCGTGGCCGAGTCGCTCTCCCGGTACTACTTCTGATCCAAGGCCCTACCGCTGTGCGCGGGCTGCGGGGCGCGGGCGGAGACCATGCGCAGGACGAGGTCGGCGTAGAACACGCCGACCTCTTCGGGCGTCCGGCGGCCCTCCACGTTGAACCAGCGGGCCACGTCGATGGAGAGCGACAGCACGGCGAGCGCGGTGCCGGGGACGTACGGGACGTCGAACTCCCCTGCCTCGACGCCGTCCTGGAGGATGTCGCGGACGGCCGCGTCGCTGCGCCTGCGCAGTTCGATGATCTCCGCGCGGTGCCCGTCGCCGAGCGCGTCGAGCTCGTACTGGACGACCCGCGCGGTCATGTGGTGCCCGGCGTGCCAGCGGACGAAGGAGCGCACAGCGGCGGCGAGCCGGTCTGCGGCGGTGCCGGGTCCGTCGGCCGCCGTTTCCAGGATCTCGAGGGCCTTCTCGTGCCCGATCCGGCTGATCCGGTGGAGCAGCTCTTCCTTGGTCTTGTAGTGGATGTAGAGCGCGGCCGGGCTCATCCCCGCGCGGCCCGCGATGTCGCGGGTCGTCGTCGCGTGGTAGCCGCGTTCGGCGAAGGCCTCGACCGCGGCGACGAGCAGCCGCCTGGCAGCCTCGGGACTGACCTCGGCCCACGGCATGTCCTCGCCGCCTGCCGTCTCCTCCGCCGTGCTCATTGCTCGCTCCTTCCGCCCGTGGTGCAGAACGCACACCCTACCCGAAGGTGAGCAAGCGCTTAGCGGATGGGCGGCACGGCAGACCCGGGAGGGTACCGGGCGCTTCCGGAACGGTCAGAGCTTCTGGAAGGGATCGTGGTCGGCGAGCAGCTTCTCCAGCCGGGCCTGGTCGACCCGGTTCACGATCTGCCCGGCCTCCTCGCGGTCCCTGACGACCTTGGCGAGGGTGAAGGCCGAGGTGGTGAGGTAGAGAAGCCCGAGGCCGAGGAAGGCCCGTACCCAGACGTCGACGTCCAGGTTGAGGATGCCCAGTGCCATGGCCGCCAGCGCGACGGCGAAGGAGGCGACGGCCTGTCCGTAGTACGCGGCGGTGTTCTGCTGCTTGACCTGTGTGTCACTCATGAGGAGAGCATCGGACGGCCGCCGCGGACCCGCATCCGTCCGGATACTCAGCTCCCCTACTCATCAGAACGCGGAGACGCCGGTGAGCGCGCGGCCGATGACGAGCTTCTGGATCTGGCTGGTGCCTTCGTAGAGCGTCATCACCCGGGCGTCGCGGAGCAGCTTGCCCGCCGGGTACTCGTCGATGTAGCCGTAGCCGCCGAAGACCTGCAGGGCGTTGTTGGCGGCGCGCACCGCGGCCTCGGACGCGAAGAGCTTCGCCTTGGACGACTCGGTGACGAAGGGCTCACCGCGGTCGATCAGATCGGCGACCCGCCAGGTCAGCAGCCTGGCGGCGTCCACATCCACCGATATGTCGGTGATCAGCTCCTGGATCAGCTGATGCTGCGCGATGGACTTGCCGAACTGCTCGCGCTCGCCGGCATACCGGAGCGCGCCGTCGAGCGCCGCCTGGGCGATGCCCACGCAGCCGGCGGCCACCGACATCCGCCCCTTGGCCAGGGCCGACATCGCGACCGAGAAGCCCTTGCCCTCCGGACCCAGCATCGCGGAGGCCGGGACCCGGACATCCTCGAAGGTGAGCTCGGCGGTCGCCTGGCCGCGCAGACCGAGTTTCCCGTGGATCGGGCGCCGGCCCAGGCCCGGCGTGTCGGTGGGGACCAGGAAGGCGGACACGCCCTTGTGGCCGGGGGCGTCCGTCGAGCGGGCGAAGACCAGCACCACATCGGCCCACGTACCGTTCGTGATGAACATCTTGGCGCCGTTGATGACGTAATCTCCGCTGTCCTCGCGGACGGCCCGGGTGGTGAGGTTGCCCGCGTCGGACCCGGTGCCGGGCTCGGTGAGGCCGAAGCAGCCGATGAGGTCCCCGGAGGTCAGCCCGGGCAGCCAGCGCCGCTTCTGCTCCTCGTCGCCCCAGTGGGCGATGGTCTTGGCGACCAGGCCGAGCGATACCGAGACGATGCCGCGCACCGACGAGTCGCCGCGGCCGAGTTCCTCGGTGACGAGGCAGTACGAGAGGTGGTCACCGCCGGAGCCGCCGTACTCCTCGGGGATCGTGAGTCCGAGGAAGCCGACCGCGCCGAGTTTCTTCACGATGCCGCGGTCGACACTCTCCGCCCGGTCCCACTCGACGACATGGGGAGTCACTTCGCGGCCTACGAAGTCCTTGGCGAGCTGTCGTACCGCTGCCTGCTCCTCACTCAGCTCCAGGTTCATTCGGGCACCTCACGTAGCGATTAATTAGCACTGCTAGTTTTTAGTCGGCAGGCCCTACTATGTGCGCCATGGCCCGCCCACGCAAGCCCCTCCTCAGCAGAGAGCGCATCGTCGCGACCGCGAGCGCCCTGGTGGACTCGGAAGGGCTCGCCGCGGTGTCCACCCGACGGCTCGCCGCGGAGCTGGGGGTCAGCGGACCGTCGCTCTACAACCACTTCCGCAACAAGGACGAGATCCTCGACGCGGTCGCCGACGCGGTGTCCGCCCAGATCGACCTGTCGATGTTCGACGAGGACGACGCCCGCGACTGGCGCACCGCGCTGCACGACTGGGCCGTCTCCTACCGCTCGGCGCTGACCGACCACCCCAACATCGTCCCGGTGCTCGCCCAGGGCCCCGGCCGCCGCCCGGCGGGGCTTCGGGTGGCCGACGCGGTGTTCGGCGGGATGGTGCGGGCGGGCTGGCCGCCCGCACAGGCGACGTACATCGGTGCGCTGATGCGGTACTTCGTCACCGGTTCGGCGCTCGGTTCCTTCGCCCGCGGTTTCGTCGAGGACGAGACGGCCTACGACCCGGCCGACTATCCGCACCTCGGCCAGGCCCACCTGCTGGCCGAGCGGCAGCAGCAGGTGGACGAGGGCGCCTTCGAGACGGGGCTCGGTGCGCTGGTGGACGGGCTGACCCTGCAGTACGAAGCGGCGCGGCGGGTCAGAAGATGACCAGCGCCCGCCCGCCCTTGCCCGCGATCATGTTGTCGAACGCCGCCGGGATGCCCTCGAGGCCGATCCGCTCGGTCACCAGCGCACCCAGATCGAGGCGCCCGTTCCGTACATGCTCCGCCAGCACCGGCAGGTCCTCCGCCGGGTTCGAGTTGCCGTAGACACACCCGGCCAGCGTGCGCCCGAAGTGAAAGATCTCCAGGGCGTTGAAGGTGACCTGCTGGTCCTTGCCGCCGATACCGACCACCGTGGTCCGGCCGCCCCGCCGGGTCGACTCCCAGGCGGTACGGATGGTCACCGCCCGCCCCACGCACTCGACGGCGACGTCGACCCCCTGCTTGCCGGTGAGGGTACGGATCTCACGAGCCGTGTTCTCGGACGCCACCACGAAGGCGGTGGCGCCGGCCGCGCGCGCCAGTTCCTCCTTCGCCGGGGAGACGTCCACCGCGATGATCGTCGACGCACCGGCGATACGAGCGGCCTGCACGGTGGCGAGGCCCACCCCGCCGACGCCGAATACCGCGACGGACTCGCCCTCGCGGACCCGTGCGGCATGGTGCACAGCGCCGTACCCGGTGAGGACCGCGCAGCCGAGCAGGGCCGCGTCGGTGAGCGGGATACCGTCGGGGACGGGCAGCACACAGTTGGCGGCGACGACGGTCTCCTCGGCGAACGCGGCGACGTTCAGGCCCGGATGCAGTTCCGTCCCGTCGGAGGCCCGTCGCGCGTAGACGTTGCCGGCGCCGGAGAGCGCGTTGGCGCAGAGCCACACCTCGCCCAGCGTGCAGGCGTGGCACGCTCCGCAGGCGGGCGCCCAGTTGAGGACCACGCCGTCGCCGGGCGCGACGTGGCTGACGCCCTCACCGACGGAGACCACGGTGCCTGCTCCCTCATGTCCGAGGACGGCGGGCACCGGGACACGCATGGTGCCGTTGCTGAGGGAGAGGTCGGAGTGGCAGACCCCGGCGGCCGTGAGGCGGACTCTGACCTGACCCGGGCCGGGCTCGGGCAGGTCGATGTCGGCGATCTCCAGCGGAGAGCCGACGGCGGGCAGGATTGCGGCGCGGACCATGGTGCGGTACTCCCGGGCTCAGAACTGGAGGGACTTGGTCTGGAGATACTCGGCGAGACCGTGCGAGCCCAGCTCGCGTCCGACGCCGGACTGCTTGTAACCGCCGAAGGGGGCCCGCGGGTTGAACCGCCCGCCGTTGATATCGACCTGGCCGGTGTCCATCCGCCGGGCGAAGGCCACCGCTTCCGCCTCGTCACCGGCCCATACGGCGCCGGCGAGCCCGTACACCGTGCCGTTGGCGATGCGCAGCGCGTCGTCCTCGTCCTCGTAGCGGAGGATCGAGAGGACCGGGCCGAAGATCTCCTCCTGCGCGATGGTCATCTCCGGGGTGACGTCGGCGAACACCGTCGGGCTGACGAAATAGCCCCGTTCCAGCGGCGCGTCGGGGCCGCCGGCGACGAGCCTGGCGCCCTCGTCGACGCCCTTCTCGATGTAACCGCGGACGCGCGCCTGCTGCTTGGCGTTGACCAGCGGGCCCACCCGCTCCCCCGGCACGTACTTGGCCACCGCGGCCGCGGCCAGTGTCACGGCCTCGTCGTACTGGTCGCGGTGGACCAGCATCCGGGTCCAGGCGCTGCACGTCTGGCCCGAGTTACCCATCACGTTGGCGACCCCGACATTGACCGCCTTGGCCAGATCGGCGCTCGGCAGGATCACGTTGGCGGACTTGCCGCCCAGTTCCAGGGCGACGCGCTTGACAGCCGCCCCCGCAACAGCACCGATCTGCCGGCCGACAGCGGTCGAGCCGGTGAAGGAGACGAGGTCGACCCCGTCATGACCGGCCAGCGCCTGGCCCGCGACCGTACCGATACCGGTGACCAGGTTGAACACCCCGGCGGGCAGTCCGGCCTCCTGGGTGGCCTCCGCGAAGAGCTGAGCGGTCAGCGGGGTGTCCTCGGCAGGCTTCAGCACCACCGTGCACCCGGCGGCGAGCGCGGGGGCCACCTTGGCGACGATCTGGTGCAGCGGGTAGTTCCACGGTGTGATCGCACCGACGACCCCGACCGGCTCGGAGAAGACGGTCGAGTTGCCGACCTTCTCCTCGAAGGGATATGTGGCGGCCAGCTCGGCGTAGGAACCCGCGACCAGGGCCGGCACCCCGGCGTGCACCATCTGGGAGAACTGCGGCGGGGAGCCGAGTTCGGCGGTCACCGTCTCGGCGATCTCGTCCTTGCGGGCCACCAGCACATCGCGCAGCGCCGTCAGCCGGGCCGCGCGCTCGGCGGGTGAGGTGGCGGCCCAGGCCGGGAACGCCGCACGGGCGGCTCGTACCGCCCGGTCCACATCCTCCGGCGTGCCCGCCGGGACGTGGCCGATGACCTGCTCGTCGGCCGGATTCAGGACCGCGATGGTCTCCTGTCCTGCGGCCGGCCGCCACTCGCCGTCGATGTACATGCCGTCATGGGCCTTCATCGCTCTCCTCCAGAACCTGCGTTGCGCTGCTGTCCGGGCGGTCGTCGTCCGTCTGCCCCGGCTGCCCAAACTAGCGCTGTTAGTTTTTCGGCGCCAGGGCGCGACGGGTGACGAGGACGTCGTTCTTGACGAGGACGTCGTTCTTCAGGAAAGCAGGCGGCGGAGGTCCGGGCATGCCTGGGGCCCGGCGGGCCTGTCCGCCGGGCCGGCCTTGGCCGGTAACCGTCAGAGCGGTCCCTCGTCGAGACCGGGCAGGTCCCGCGGCGCCGGACAGATCCTGCGGCCGTAGTGGTCGAAGACATAAAGATGCGCGAGGTCGACCAGCAGCGGCACCTGGGCGCCGGTCCGCACCCGCAGATCGGGGCTGGTGCGGACCACCAGATCGCTCGCCCCGAGAGAGGGACGGTCCGGGCTGTACGAAGGCCGGGGCGGCAGCTCGGCCTCCGGCTCGTCGAGGACCACCACGGGCCCCGAGACGTGCTGGGCGGCCCGCTCCTTCAGCCGGCTCAGCACACCGGTCGGCGCACCGCCCTTGTGACGGCGTGCGGCGGACCCCGGCCGCGGCGACTCCAGTTCGGGCACGACCGCGGGCTGCGAGCCGGTGTTGAGGTGCACCAGCGCCTCGTGCCCCTGGTACTCCATGTGCTCGACGAGGCCGCTGATGGGCACCTCACCGGGGCGGGCCTGACTGGGCGGGGCGATCCGCACCGCCTCGGAGCGAAGACCCACGATCAGCCGTCTGCCCTGCTGGATACGGAGCAGCTGGTGGTCGGTGCTGAGCGGTTCGGGAAGGCGCAGCCGCTGCCGGCCCAGATCGATCGACATCGCGCCCTCCAGCGGCGCGTGCACCAGGGCCTGCAGCAGGTTGATCCGCGGCGTGCCGATGAACGCGGCGACGAACACGTTCTCCGGCAGTCCGTAGGCGTCCCGTGGCTTGCTGATCTGCTGGAGCACCCCTCCCCGCATCACAGCGACCCGGTCGCCGAGCGACATCGCCTCGGCCTGGTCGTGCGTGACGTAGACCGTCGTCACCCCCAGCTCGCGGGTGAGGTGGGCTATTTCGGCCCGGAGATGGCTGCGGAGCTTGGCGTCGAGGTTCGACAGCGGCTCGTCCATCAGGAAGACCGAAGGACGCCGCGAGATCGCCCGGCCCATCGCGACGCGCTGCCGCTCACCGCCGGAGAGCTGGCCGGGATAACGGTCGAGGACGTCCTCGATGCCGAGCATCCGGGCGGTGGCCTCGACCCGGGCCGACGAGTCCTCGCCGGGGGCTTCGAAGCGCAACGGGAAGCCGATGTTGTCGCGACTGGTCATGCTCGGATAGAGGGCGAAGTTCTGGAAGACCATGGCCATGCCGCGCTGCCCCGGCGGCAGGTGGTTGGCGTAGACCCCGTCGAGGAGCACCTCGCCCTCGGTGATGTCCTCGAGACCGGCGATCATGCGCAGGACGGTTGATTTTCCGCACCCCGAAGGACCGAGCAGCACCAGGAATTCACCCGGCTCGACTTCGATCGACACCCGGTCGACGGCGCGGACGCCGCGATCGTACGTCTTGGAAATGTTGTGCAGGGAGATGGCGCGAGACATGGATTTCCGTCCGGGGCGATGAGCGCGGCGGCTGCGACCAGAAGAGCGGCTGCGACCAGAGGAGACGACTGGGGCGCAAACTAGCCGGTTACGCACCGGTTGGGAATGGCCTGAACCGACCATTCCTCACGCTCAGCTCATCGTCGTTATACGGACCGCCCGCCGGATCGCGCCTCGAAACGCGCGCTGTTTCCTCCCATTGACGTTCAGTAAGCGCAATCCTACTGTAGAACATAGGATTCTTTCGGCATCTGGAGCGAGCGATGACCACCATCGAACAAGCGCGGAAGACGGCGGACGGACTGACCTACTCCTCGGGCTTCGGCAACGAACACACCTCCGAGGCGGTGGCCGGCGCCCTGCCGCACGGACGCAACTCCCCCCAGCGCGCACCGCTGGGGCTGTACGCGGAGCAGCTCAGCGGCGCCGCCTTCACCGAGCCCCGGGCCCACAACCGGCGTTCCTGGCTCTACCGGATCAGGCCATCGGCAGCTCACCCGCCGTTCGTCCGGATCGACAACGGCACGGTGCGCTGCGCGCCGTTCACCGAGACGGCGCCCGACCCCAACCGTCTGCGCTGGAACCCGCTCCCCGAGCCCGCGCCCGGTACCGATTTCCTTGCCGGGCTGTGGACCCTGGGCGGGAACGGCGACGCGGCCTGCCGCACCGGTATGGCCGTGCACCTCTACCACGCCAACTCGGCCATGACCGACCGGGTGTTCAGCGACTCCGACGGCGAACTGCTGATCGTGCCCGAGCAGGGTGGCCTGCTCATCCGCACCGAATTCGGGCTGCTCCGCGCGGAGCCGGGACACGTCGCGCTGATCCCGCGCGGTGTGCGCTTCCGGGTCGAGCTGCTGGACGACAGCGTCCGGGGCTACGTCTGTGAGAACTACGGCCGTCCCTTCCAGCTCCCCGACCTCGGCCCGATCGGCGCCAACGGACTGGCGCACGCGCGGGACTTCCTGGCCCCGGTCGCCGCGTACGAGGAGGAGGAGCGTCAGGTCGAGGTGGTCAACAAGTTCTGCGGCAACCTCTGGGCCGCGACGTACGACCACTCGCCGCTGGACGTCGTCGCCTGGCACGGCAACCATGTGCCGTACGTCTACGACCTCCACCGGTTCAACGTGCTCGGGTCGATCAGTTACGACCACCCGGACCCGTCGATCTTCACGGTGCTGACCTCACCGTCCGACACCCCCGGCCTGGCCGGTGTCGACTTCGTGGTCTTCGCGCCGCGCTGGCTGGTGGGCGAGGACACCTTCCGGCCGCCGTACTTCCACCGCAATGTGATGAGCGAGTACATGGGCCTGATCGAGGGTGCCTACGACGCCAAGGCGGCGGGATTCGTCCCCGGTGGCGGCTCGCTGCACAACATGATGTCCGCGCACGGCCCGGACCGGGAGACCTACGAGCGCGCGAGCACCGCGGAGCTGAAGCCGCAGAAGATCGACGACGGGCTGGCCTTCATGTTCGAGACGCGCTGGCCGGTCACCGCGACCGAGCAGGCGGCGACCGCGGACCACCTGCAGTCCGGGTACGACGACGTATGGCAGGGTCTGCAGCGTCACTGGAGGTCCGGGGAGCACTCCCCCGGAGCCGCCGGCAGGTCGTAAGTACGGACGGAGATGCCCCGTGACCGCCTTCGCGCCCGACTCGCTGGTACTGAACCGCAAGTTGCCGCTCTGGTATCAGGTCTCGCAGTCGCTGCGCGCCTCCATACTGGGCCGCCGGCCGCACGACCCGCTGCGGTTGCCCACCGAGGAACAGCTCGCGGGGCACTACCGCGTCAGCGTGCTCACCATGCGCCAGGCCCTCAAGGAGCTGGAGACCGAGGGGCTGATCAGCAGGCACCGGCGGCGCGGCACCTTCATCGCCCCGGGAGCCCGCCCGAGCGCGCCACGCCGGCTACTGGGATCGATCGACGCGATCGTCGCCCAGCAGTCCGGCGAGCTCACCACCGTGCTCAGCCAGGGGCCGATGGCGGTACCGGGCGAGATCGCCGACTACTTCCCCGACCTCGACGAGGTCGTCGGCTTCACCCGGCTGCGCTGCGACGAGAACGGGGAGCCCACCAACTGGGCGGAGAACGCGCTCCGTCCGGAGATCGCCGCGGCAGTGAAAGCCACCGACCTGGAGCGCTGGCCCATGACCAAGGTGCTGCGCGATGAGGTGGGGGTGCGGATCAGCCGGATCACCGACACCCTGGAGGCCACCCTGGCCGACCCCAGGACCGCCGAACTGCTCAAGGTGCCGCTGCTCTCGCCCATCCTGCACTACACGGGGGTGACCTACGACGAGGCGGGCAGGCCGGTGGATGTGGCCCGGATCCGCTACCGGGGCGACCGGTTCTCCTTCTCGGTGACGGTGGAAGCTCCCTAGCGGACGGACCTGTTGGGCCGTCCAGTCATCCCTGGCGGATCAGCGCGCGGCGTCAGATGCGGTGCATCGCAAGGCGGAGGGATGCTCGCATACTGGATGTATTGGGGCGTTCCGACAACGCGGCGAGGCGCCGTAGCTGTCGTCGTGCGCCCGCCGGGGATGACGGGACGGACCTGAGGGCCGTCCAGTCATCCCTGGCGGATCAGCGCGCGGCGTCAGATGCGGTGCATCGCAAGGCGGAGGGATGCTCGCATACTGGATGTATTCGGGCGTTCCGACAACGCGGCGAGGCGCCGTAGCTGTCGTCGTGCGCCCGCCGGGGATGACGGGACGGCCCTTAGCATCGGAATGTGACGGATGACGCGCCCCTGCTCGATGAGCTGATGCCCTGGTCGGTGGCACCCCTGCGGCTGGGACGTGGCTGGGTGATGGCACCGGACGAGGGTTCGCTGAAACTCCGCTGGGAGCGACTGCTGCGGGCCGAAGGGGCCGAGCAGGAGCGGCTGTTCCGCTCCACCCGGGCCCGGACCCCGAACAGCTCGCTGAGCGCGCTGCCGGGGCAGCGGACCGGGACCGGTCGGCTGGCGCGCGAGTCCGGACCGTGTCCGCCGCCGGTACGGATCACGCACGGCCCCTTCGACGAGCAGTGGCTGATCCCCGACCACCGGCTGCTCGACGCGGCGCGATCGGAACTCTGGCGGGTGGCCGACGGCCGGCAGCTCTTCGCCACCGAGCAGGGCCGGGTGCCGGCTGCTGCCGGACCCGCGCTGCTGGTCAGTGCCCTGCTGCCGGACGGGTGTTCCGCCGCAGGGCGGCCGGGGCGGATCCGGCCCCTCTACCGCAGGCCCGGAGGGATCGAGCCCAATCTCGCACCGGGACTGCCGGCCCGGCTGACCGCGCAGTACGGCGCGGAGGTCACGGCCAAGCAGATCCTCGCCTGGGCGCTCACCGCTGCCACGACCTCACCGCGGGGCTGCGTCGTACCGCTGACCGCCGATCCGGGGCTCTGGCGGGCGGGGGTCGAGCTGGGGCAGCGGGCGCTGCGGATCCAGTTGCGAGGCTCCCGCGGCACCGAGCGGCCCAGACTGCCCGGCGGCCGCCGCCCCTATGTGCGGGCCGCCGTCCCGGCCCGGCCGGGGGACATCACGTACGAGCCGGACGAGGAGGCACTGCGGCTCGGCTCGGGACGCATCGCACCGGTGCCGGCTGGGGCGTGGAACTTCCGGGTCGGCGGGGTCCGGATGCTGGAGCTGTGGTTCGAGCGCCGCAGCGCGCCCGCCGAACCGGGCACGCTGGAGTCGATTCGGCCGTCCGCCTGGCCCCAGGAATGGACGTCGGAGCTGCTCGAGTTGATCACCGTACTGGCACTCCTCAGTGAACTCGACCCGGGTCAGCAGGAGGTGCGGCAGCAACTGGCCGCGGGCCGCGCCATCGACCGCGCCGAACTGCGAGAGGCCGGCGTCATCCCGGCGCCCCCGGCCGCCCGTCGCCCCGCCTCGGTGCTGGACCACCAGGAGGAGGGGCCGGAAGGTCAGTTCGCCCTGCTCTGACAGCCCGCTGCTCCGGCCGGTGGACCGGGGGGGATCATGGCAGGGTGACTCCTCACCGCACTCAGCCGCTGCCCCTCGACGGCATCACCGTCGTCGCCGTCGAACAGGCCGTCGCGGCTCCCTTCGCGACCCGCCAGCTCGCCGATCTGGGCGCGCGCGTCATCAAGGTCGAGCGGCCGGACGGCGGCGACTTCGCCCGCGGCTACGACACCGCGGCGGCCGGCCTCGCCTCGCACTTCGTCTGGTGCAACCGCGGCAAGGAGTCCATCGCGATCGACCTCAAGGACCCCCGCGGCCTGCACATCGTGCGCCGGCTCATCGCGGACGCCGACGTGTTCGTACAGAACCTCGCCCAGGGCGCGGCCGCCCGGATGGGCCTCGACGCGGCCGCCCTGTGCGCGGCGCATCCGGCGCTGGTCGCCGTGGACATCTCCGGGTACGGGGCGGGCGGCCCCTACGCGGACAAACGGGCCTACGACATGCTCGTCCAGTGCGAGGCGGGACTGGTTTCGGTGACCGGCACCCCCGAGCAGCCGGCGAAGGCGGGTATTCCGGCGGCGGACATCGCGGCGGCGATGTACGCGTTCTCCGGGGTACTCGCCGCACTCCTGCGCCGCGGCGCCACCGGACTCGGCGGGCCGGTGGAGGTCTCGATGCTGGACTCCCTCGCCGAGTGGATGGGGCACCCGCTGCACCACGGAATGCACGGAGGCACCGCACCGGCGCGTACCGGGGTCGCGCACGCCGTCATCGCGCCCTACGACGCCTATCCGACGGCCGACGGCGGGCAGGTGCTGCTCTCCGTGCAGAACGACCGGGAGTGGCGGCGACTCGCCGAACAGGTGCTGAAAAGGCCGGAGCTGGCGACTGATCCGGACCTGGCCACGAACCGGGCGCGGACGGCCCACCGCGAGCGGACGGACCAGGTGGTCGCGGAAGCACTGGCGGTGCTGAGCACCCAGGAAGCGGTGGAGCGGCTCGATGCCGCGGGCATCGCCTGCGCACGGCTCAATACGGTGTCCGAGCTGGCCGCGCATCCGCAGCTGGCGGCACGGGACAGGTGGCGGGACGTGGAAACGGCGGCCGGGCCGTTGCGGGCGCTCCTGCCGCCGATCACCATGCCGGGTGGGGAGGACCCGCGGATGGGCAGCGTCCCGGAGCTCGGCGAGCACACCGACGCACTGCTGCGGGCCCTGGGGATGACGGAGGGGGCGACGGCAGTGCTGCGCCGGGACGGTGTGATCGCCTGAGCGCGTACCGGCCGGTTCAGCCGTCTCCGGCCGATCTGGCCGTTCAGCTCCGGCCGTTGGGGCGTCCGTGTCGTTGCGTTCAGCCGCGGCTGCCGAAGAGTGAGCGGCGCAGTCGCCGCAGCGGCGCGAAGAGCTTGACCCGCGCTCCGCGGCCTGTGCTGGAATGCGCGACGTCGCGTGAGGTCAGCTCACGCATCAGTGAGGTCGCCTCCGCCGACTCGCGCTGCGGGACGACAGGGCCGCCCAGCACCGAGAGATGACGGTCGAGACGCGAGCTGGTCGCACCACTTCCGCAGGTAATGGCAGGCACTCGTGGCCTGCTGCGCACTGTTATCTGTTCCATGTCACTCCCCACCCGTACGAGGGCACCCGGCCCGGGGCACAGTAACCCTACAGTCCCCCGATGGCACGCGTGTATCCCGGCCGCCGGATTCACCTCCCCAGTACGGGTGTTGACGGTAACTCCCCGAATCCGTCTGAGTCCAGGGCGAGTTGGATGGTGGAGGAGGCCCCACAGGAAAAGACCTCCTCCCTGACGACGTGCGGACCGCCGGGATGCCGGCCCGCCGGAGCTCAGTCCTCGGTGTTGAGTACGGGCAGGTAGCCGCCGGACTGTCCGGCCGCCGTGGGGTGGTAGGACTCGGTCAGGTTGAACAGGTTGACGCTGTGCAGCCAGCTGTTGCCGGAACAGATCTCGTGCCCGGCGAAGGCCGACGTGACGCTGCCGAAGGCGAATCCGTGGTCGAGCGCACGCTTGGCGGTCACCGAGTTGAGGTGGTCGGAAGCGGCGTTGATGGCACTGCGTTCGGTCTCGCTCAGCCCCGCGATGCAACTGCCGTTCAGTTCGTAGAAGCGCGGATAGCCGAGCACCACGACATGTGCGGCGGACGCCCGGGCGGTGATCGCCGAGTACACCTGGTCGAGCAGGCCGGGCAGGGTCGAGTCGATGTAGCTGTTGGCCGTGGCGAGGCGGGAGAGGCAGGAGGACTGGGACTGCAGCACACAGGTCGTCATGGTGTCGGCGAATCCCGCGTCGTTGCCGCCGATCGTGAGGGAGACGAGGCCGGTCGAGGTACCGAGCGAGGAGAGCTGGCCGGACAGAACATCACCCGTACGAGCACCCGAGCAGGCGGCGAAGTGGAACGACGAGGGTGAATGTGCGGCCGCCCAGAGCGCCGGATAGGCGCGAGGGCTGCGCAGGCAGTCGCCGCTGGAACTGTCGTAGCTGCCGGAGCCGACGCCCGATGAGTACGAGTCACCGAGGGCCACATAGCCGGTGGGAGTGGCCTGTTGGGCTCCCTGTGCCGCACCCGCCCCGGTGAGGGCAAGTCCGACGGCGAGCAGGAGCGAGGATGAGAGTGTCGCGATTCGGGACAGTTTCATGGAACCTCCCTTAGCAGGATTTCCGCCTCAACTGTCGTACCAGGGAACAGATGCGACTGGAAGTGTCCATGCCAACTATTCAGTAACTTGACGGACTCGCTACCATCCGGGGGGATCACGCCAGCTGACTGCATGTCGCAGAAAGCGCGTGCGTCGGCCGCCGCCGTGCCGGATCATGGGCGCCATGTCCGCGAACCCTGAGGCATCCCTGCCGATCCGGCTCAACGTCGACGACAGCGATTCGCCGTCCGACGTCGTCGACGCGCTGTTCCTGGGCCGCTTCGCGACGGGCGAGCAGCCGTATTTCGCACAGCTCATCGCTGGACCGGGTGAAGAAGGGGCGCACCCTGGTACCTCCGGACGCGACCGTGCTGCGAGCCGCCCGGGACGATGACCGCAGCGCGACCCTCGCCGAGGGCGAGGGCTGGACTCTGCTCGTCTCCCGCTGGAACCGCGGCGCCGACGTCACGGTCACCGCGGTCAGCGAGGAGTTGGCGGCACGCGTGCTGAAGCAGGCGACGGACGGCGCGCAGGACGAGCCCGAACCACAGCCGGAGAACGTCACCATGGGGTTCTGGTACGTCTCACCCCGGCGCGGCCCGCACCGCACAGCCCGGCAGATCGCGGCCGGTACCTGGGACGAGGTGCGGGCCAACTACACCGCACCGGTGGCCGATGCGCTGGACGGCCTGATGAAGGTCACGCCCGACGACATCTCGGGCCGGCTCCTGCTGCTGCACGGGCCGCCCGGCACCGGAAAGACCTCGGCCCTGCGGACACTGGCCCGCTCCTGGCGGGACTGGTGCCAGGTCGACTGCGTGCTCGATCCGGAGCGCCTCTTCAACGACGTGGGCTACCTGATGGACATCGCGATCGGCGAGGACGACGGCTCGGCGAAGGGCCGCTGGCGACTGCTGCTGCTCGAGGACTGCGACGAGCTGATCCGCGGCGAGGCCAAGCACACGGCGGGCCAGGCCCTGTCCCGCCTGCTGAACCTCACGGACGGCCTGCTCGGCCAGGGCCGCAACGTCCTGGTCGGCGTCACCACCAACGAGGACCTGGAGCGCCTGCATCCCGCGGTGGTCCGACCGGGCCGCTGCCTGGCCCGCATCGAGGTCGGAACACTGACCCGCAAGGAGTCCGCGGCGTGGCTCGGCACGGAGGAGGGCGTCGGCCGGGACGGCACCACACTCGCGGAGCTGTACGCCCTGCGCCGGGGCGCGGGGCCGGCTTCGGTGCCGGCCCAGGAACGGGGGGCGGACGCCGGGCTGTATCTGTGAACGACCCGGTACGTGTGAACGACCGGGTATGTGTGAACGACCGGGTATCGGTGAACGGCCGGGCGGAGACCCGCAGAGGCCGGCGTACTACGCCGGGTAGGCCGCCCGCAGCGCCTCGTCCACCGCGGCCCGTGCCACGTCCGCGCTCAGCCCCAGCCGCACCGCCCGCTCCGCATAGACCCGGGCGGCCTCGGCCGCCTCCCGTTGAGCCGCATCCCCGGCGGCGGCGACATACGTACCGTGGCGCCCCCGTGTCTCGATCACACCGTCCGTCTCCAGCGCCCGGTACGTCTTGGCGACCGTGTTGGCCGCCAGGCCGAGCTCCTCGGCCAACCCGCGCACCGTGGGGAGCCGGTAGCCCACCGGGAGCCGGCCCGAGCGCGCCTGCTCGGCGATCTGGGTGCGCAACTGCTCGTACGGGGCGGTCCCGGAGGCCGTGTCCACGGCGATGTTCAGAGTCACCGTACGATTCTCCCTCACCACGGGCCCCACGCCGGAAAAGGGGAGGCGACAACCCTGGCCGGTCCGTATTCTGCGACCACATGACTGTGATCGTCCGCGACTTCCGCCCTGCCGACGCCGAGGCCTGGGTCCAGGTACGGCGGGCCGCGCTGCCCTGCATGGTGACCACCCCGGAGCAGGTCGTCTTCGACCTCGCCAACGCCCACCCCGACCAACGGTTCCGGCTGCTGGTCGCCGAGGAGGACGGTGAGCTGATCGGGACGGCGCAGGTCGGCGTCGCCTACGAGGCGACCGAGCCGGGGCGGGCGTTCTGCAACCCGTATGTCCGCCCGGACCGGCTGGGCCGCGGAGCGGGTTCGCTGCTGGTACAGGTCGCCGAGGGGTACCTGGCAGGGGCCAGCGCGACCGCCGTGTACAGCTGGGTGCTCGACGAGCCCGCGAACCGTACGTTCGCCGAGTGCCGGGGATACCGGTCGAGCCGCCGCGCCCACTTCCTCCGCCTGGACCTGGCGAACGCCACGCTGCCCCCGTCGGCGACCCTGCCGCCGGGCGTGGAACTGCGTACCGGCGCGGACTTCGCAGCCGATCCGCGGCCGCTGTTCGAAGCGGACGCCGAGACCGTCGCGGACGAACCGGGTGACATCGACGCGCAGTTCACCGACTACCAGGACTGGCTGACCCACACCTGGCGCAATCCGGGTCTGGACCACGAACTGACCTCGGTGGCCGTGGTGGACGGCCGGGTCGCGGCCTTCACCGCGGCGCGGACCGACGGCCTGACGCGTTACGCCTCCGGCATGACCGGCACCCGCCGGGCGTTCCGCGGCCGGGGCCTGGCCAAGCTCGTCAAGAACGACTCGCTGCACCGGGCCAGGGCGGCCGGCTACACGGACGCGTACACCGGCAATGACGCCGGCAACGGCCCCATGCTGGCGGTCAACACCTGGTTCGGATACGAGATCTGTGCGACGGAGGTGCGGTATGTCCGCGAGCTCGGCTGAGGTCACGGTGGTGCTGCGGAAGGCGGGCCGTACGAAGATCTCCTACCCCGCGACTCTGCTCTCCGACGACGGTACGGGCGTGTCGGTACGGGCAGGCTGGGCCGGTGCGGGGACCCGGGACTTCGGGTTCGTACGGTTCGAGCCGGGCGACGTCTTCACCGAGCACTACTGGCGCAACAGGTGGTACGCGGTCAAAGAGGTCCGGGCCGGCGACGGGGAGCTGAAAGGCTGGTACTGCGACGTGACCCGCCCCGCCGAGATGGGCGGCGGCGAGCTGGTGGTCGAGGACCTGGACCTCGACCTGTGGGTGTCGGCGGACGGGTCCACCATCCTGCGCCTGGACGAGGACGAGTTCGCCGCGAGTGGCATCGCCGACCGGGACCCGGAAGCGGCCCGCCACGCCGTACAGGCCCTGGACGAACTGGAGCTGCTCGCCGCACGCGGGCAGCTGCCGTTCGCCTGACAGGTCTCAGGCCATGGCCACCAGCACATAACGCTCATCGTCGACTTCCCGTCCCCACAGCGCCGGGTCGGACGAGAGCAAGGTGTGATGGACCGACGCGGTGAGGGGGTCGAGGGCCGCCATCAGCTGGCCGGCGGACAGCCCGACCCCGCCCCAGACGCCTTCGACCAGCACCAGCCTGCCCCCCGGATTGAGCAGCGAGCACCAGTGCTTGAGCGCCGCCTCGGGATCGGGCAGCAGCCACACCACATGGCGGGCCAGCACCACGTCGAACGTGCGCTCCCCGACCGGTGGCCGGGACGCCTCCCCGACCAGCACCTCGGCGTCGACACCGGCCAGTTTGGCCCGCGCCCGGTCGGCCATGCGCGGTGAGAGGTCCACCGCGGTCACCCGGTGGCCCTGTTCGGCGGCGAGCAGGGCGAGGCTTCCGGTACCGCAGCCGACGTCGAGCACATCGGCCGGCGCGTCGGGCAGCCAGCTCCTCAGGCGGGCCTCCCAGGCTTTCCGCACCCCGGCGTCCCGCAGTCCGTGGTCGGCCTCTTCGTCGAAAGTGCCGGCAGCGGCATCCCAGTCGATCGTCATGCTCCGATGATCTCAGCCGCCACTGACAATCGAGTTGATTGGCCCGTCGGCGGAGGACGGCGCGTCAGTCCGTGAGCCGCTTCCGGTAGTGCAGCCGGTCGTAGGGCCCGTCCGCCCGCCGCTCCATCAGCTCGTAGCCGTACCGCGTGTAGAGCTTCTGGTTCTCCCACATCAGCGCGTTGGTGTAGAGGCGGATCTCGCCGAGTCCGCGTTCCGCCGCGTACGTCTCGACGAAGCGGAGCAGCCGGCGGCCGATGCCCGTGCCGTGCGCGTCCGGGTGGACCGCGATCGATTCGAGGAAGAGATGATCGGCTTCGGGGACGAGGACCAGGACGCCCACCACCGGCGTTCCGGTGACGAACACCCGTCCTGCGGCCACGTTCGCGGCGTGGTCCGCCTGCACCGGCAGGGGGACGACGCCGATCCGCTCGATGTACCGGTGGTACGCGGCCTCGGTCACGGCCCGCACCGCCGGGGTGTCCTCGGCCGCGGCGGGCCGGATCTGATCACTCATGCGGACACGCTACGACCGCTTCGGCCGGCTCGTCGCGCGGGCAGCCCTCCCGAGGAGGGCCGGCCGCGCTGTTTGCCGGCCTCGCCGGCGTCCCCGCTCAGCCGACGGCCGAGGCGCAGGTCGTGCGGGTCGCGTGGGCCGGGTCGAGGGAGTTGACGACCTCGTGGTAGGCGATCCGGTCGGTGAGGCCGATGGCGCCGTGTTCGGACAGATCGAGGGCGCACTTGTCCTGGACCACCACGTTGGTGACGTCGGGGCCCTTCAGGAACTGCGACTTGTAGGGGGTCACCACCTCGTCGTACTTGGTGGCGATGACCGTGTACCGCACTCCGGGGACGGTGTCGCCGCCCGCGTTCAGTTTGGTGAGGAAGGGCGAGCCCACGATCTGGTCGCTGAGTCCCGGTGTGCCCTTCCGGAGGATGTCCGTCGCGGCGGGGAAGTACTTCAGCAGTCTGGTGAGACCCGACAGGTCGGTGCCGTGGTTGTCCGGCGCGAGGCCGGTCAGGGAGTTCACCTTGGCGGCCCCGCCGAGGAACTTGAGGTAGTAGTTCGGCATCATGCCGCCCTGCGAGTGACCGACGATGTCCGTCTTCGATGTGCCGGTCGCCCGGAGCACCTTGTCGACGAAGACGGAGAGCTGCCCGGCCGACGCGTCGATCGGGCCGAGCCCGTCGAAGAGTGTCTCGCCGGGGAGCTGACCGTAGTCGAGGGAGTAGACGCAGTACCCGCGGTTGACCAGGTACGGGGCGAGGGCGAGGAAGTTGTCGATCGAGTTGCCGAAGGTTCCGGGGACGAGGACCACGGGTCGCGGGTGGGCCGCGGACGGCTTGCAGGAGTAGTTGTTCCATCCGCTGCTGGGGGCCGACGACGCGTGGGCCGTGGTGGCGGCCGGGATCACGGTGGCTACTGCGGTCAGCAACAGGGCGGGGAGCGTCCTGAGAGTACGTTTCCAGGGCAGCATCGAGTGTTCTCCTTGCGGCTCAAGGGAGTTGCGATGACTGTTCGCCCTGTGGTCCGGACCACAAGAAGGTTCTTCATCGCTCAAATTACGCGCCAGTAAGGTAGCGGGGGAAGTTACGCGTCGGTAAAGATCTGATGGGGGATCAGGAGTCGATCTTCGCCGGTCACCGGGGTTCTACGCGGCAAGCGCGCCGGGCAGGATCGCCCGGGGGCCGAATTTGGCCCGCGCCCGGTCCGCCACCGCCTCGATCCTGCGCGCCTTGTCGTCCGCCGGGTCGAACGTCAGCTGGTGCGTGGAGTGCTCCACCGGGGTCAGCCCCTCGGCCCGCAGCCCGATCCCCCGGACCCTGGCCCGCTGCAGCCCGAGGGATTCATGGATCGCGTACGACGTCGCGGTGAGCGCCGCCGAGTGCGCGGTCGGCTCGCGCAGGGTACGGGTCCGGGTGGTGGTGGACCGGTCGGCATACCGCATGGTGAGCGTCAGCGTGCGGCACACCTGGCCGTCGTCACGCATCCGGGCTCCCAGTTCACCGGCGAGCGAGAGCAGGGCTCTGCGGTGCCGTTCCCGGTCCAGCTCGTCCCGGGGGAAGGAGCGTTCGGCCGCGACCGAGCGGGCCGCCGCGTTCGGTACGACCTGGGTGCGGTCGATGCCGCGGGCCCGTTCCTGGAGCTCACGGCCGGCGCGCGCGCCGACGATCCGCTGGAGCGTGGCCGGCGGCGCTTCAGCGATCCTGCCGATGGAGTCGAGCCCGTACGAGCAGAGGGTGCCGGCCAGCTTCGGTCCGACCCCGTACAGCGCGCCGGCCGGCCGGTCCGCGAGGAAGGCCACCGCGTCAGCCGCCACCAGGGTCGTCCCCGGCCGGGCCTCCCGGGCGGCCATCCGGGCCAGCAGCGGGTTGGGGCCCACCCCGATCGTGCAGTCCAGGCCGTGGTGGGCGAGCGCCCGCACCCGCAGCAGGGCGGCGATCTCGGGGGCGCTCCGCCCGAAATACCGCTGGGCGCCGCGCACGTCGATGAGCGCGGCGTCGGGCGGGAACGCCTGGACGACCGGGGTGAGGTCCTCGATCAGGCCGAGCGGCAGGGCCTCGGGCGTGAACCGTACGTAGAGGATCACCCCGCGCTCCCCGGGCTGGAGTGCCAGAGCTTGCGCCCGGTGGCGACTTGGTCGCCGGCGGGTTTGAGGTCCGCCCAGGGGTGCATCTCATAGCCGGTGGCCAGCTGGATACGGCGGTCGGCGCCGGCCCCCGCTTCTTCCCCGGCCCCGGGCGCGCGCTCGGGCCCGGGCCCCGGCCCGGGCTCCGGCTCGGACACCGCAGGCGCGGCCAGCGCTGCGGCGACCGCATCGAGCCCGCCGGTACGCCGCAGTTCCACCAGATCGGCCAGATTCCAGGCCGCCGAACCGACCACACCGATGCTGCGCGGCCCGCGCCGTTGCACCACCCCGCGTACCAGCAGCAGCCAGGAGTGGAAGACGGTGTGCGCGCAGGCGGCGTGACTGTCGTCGAAGAACGCCAGGTCGACCAGGCCCGTACCGTCGTCCAGCGTGGTGAAGATGACCCGGCGCCCCGACCGTACGGGCGGCGTCTGGGTGGCGGCCTTGGCGCCCGCGACCAGGACGCTCTGCCCGTGCTCGGCGGACCGCAGCCGCTGGGCGGAGAGCGCGCCCAGCTCCTTCAGGAAGGCGTAGTGGTCCTCCATCAGATGACGCGAGGAGTCCATGCCGAGGACACCCAGCTCGGCGCTGAGGCGCTCCTCGTCGTTGAGATCGGGCAGGCCGGCCGATGCCACCTGCTGCCCCGGGTCCTGCTGCGCCTCGCCGATGTCGAGCTGACCACTGTGCGCGGAGCCCCGCCGCCCCGCGTGCAGTTCGGAGAGATGCAGCAGCAGATCCCGGCGGTTCGCGCCGAACGCGTCCAGCGCGCCGACCTGAGCGAGCCGTTGGGCGACCGGCTTCCCCGGCCGGGCGCGCTGCCAGAAGTCCAGCAGCGAGGAGTAGGGCTGCCCGGCCACGATCCGGGCGGACTCGGCCTCGCTGATGCCATGGACGTCGGACAGCGCAAGCCGGATACCGAAGGTACTGGATGTGCTGGATACGCCGGATGTTCTTGATACACCGGATGTACTGGATACGCCGGATGTACTGGATTCATCGGACACCAGTTCGATACGGTGAGCGACCGCAGACCGGTTCACATCCAGCGGCAGCACCGGCACCCCGCGCCGTCGCGCGTCCGCCAGCAGCAGCCGCTTCGGATACATCCCGGGGTCATGGGTGAGCAACCCCGCGTAGAAGGCCGCAGGGTGATGCGCCTTCAGCCAGGCGGACTGGTAGGTCGGCACGGCGAAGGCCACCGCGTGCGCCTTGCAGAAGCCGTACGCACCGAAGGCCTCGACGATCTCCCAGGTACGGGCGATCACCTCGGCCCGGTAACCCCGCTGTTCGGCCAGCCCCGCGAACCAGGCACGGATCTGCCCCTGCAACTCGGGGTCCGACAGCAGCCGGCGCACCCGGTCCGCCTCGTCCCGGCCGCAGCCCGTCATGATCCGGAGGATCTCGATGATCTGCTCATGGAAGACGACCACCCCGTAGGTCTCCTTCAGCGCATCGGCCAGATCGGGATGCGGATAGCGCACGGGCGTGCGACCGTGCCTGGCCTCGATGAAGGGGCGGACCATGTCGGCGGCGACCGGTCCAGGCCGGAAGAGCGAGATGTCGACGACGAGATCGTGGAAGCCGGCGGGCTGCAACCGCCCCACCAGATCGCGCTGGCCCGGCGACTCGATCTGGAAGCAGCCCAGCGTCTCGGCCGAACGGATGAGCCGGTACGTCGCCGGGTCGCCGGCCGGCACCTGCTTCGGATCGTCCAGGTCGAGGCGCTCCCCCGTCGCCCGGCCGATCTCGGCGACCGCGTGCGCCATCGCGGACTGCATCCGCACGCCCAGCACATCGAGCTTGAGCAGCCCGAGGTCCTCCACGTCGTCCTTGTCGAACTGGGACATGGGGAGGGGGGCACCTCCCGTGCCTTCAAGGCTATGGGGGACTTCCCCGCTGGTCGGCATCACCGGCGTGCGGCGCAGCAGGGAGGCATCGGAGAGCAGCACCCCGCACGGGTGCATGGCGCTCCCCCGCGGCAGTGCGTCCAGCGCCTCGACCAGCTCCCACAGCCGTCCGTACTTCTCCTTGTCGGCCGCCACGGCGCGCAGTTCGGGCAGTTCGTCCATGGCGGCGCGGGCGTCGCGGGCCCGGATGTGCGGGAAGGCCTTGGCCAGCCGGTCGGTCTCGGCCGGGTCCAGGGACAGGGCCGCGCCCACGTCCCGTATCGCATGACGCACCCGGTAGGTCTCGGGCATGGCGACGGTGGCGACCCGTTCAGCGCCGAAGCGGTCGATGATCGCGCGATAGACCTCCAGCCGGCGGGCCGACTCGACGTCGATGTCGATGTCGGGCAGCGCGGTCCGGCGTTTGGACAGAAAGCGTTCCATCAGCAGCCCGTGCTCGACCGGGTCGGCGTTGGTGATGCCCAGCAGATGGTTGACGAGGGAGCCGGCCCCGGAGCCGCGGGCCGCGACCCGGATGCCCATCTCCTTCACGTCGCGTACCACTTGCGCGACGGTCAGGAAGTACGAAGCGTGTCCGTGGAAGGCGATGATGTCCAGCTCGTGATGCATCCGCTCCCAGTAGTCGCGGCGCCCGTCATAGCCGCGCAGCACCATACCGGCGGCGCTGCGGGAGGTGAGGACGCGCTGCGCGGTGCGGCGCGTGGCGCCCACCAGGTGCGGCTCGGGGAAGTGGACGGTGCCCATGCCGAGGTCGTCCTCGGGGTCGACCTCGCAGGAGGCGGCCAGTGCCTGGGTCTCGTCCAGCAGTCGGTATGCGGTGTCCCGGCGGAAGCCCGCCGCTTCGACGATCCGCTCGGCGCCGCGCAGCATCTCGTCGGGTCCCTTGAGCCAGCGTTCGCCGTTGTCGAGCCCCTTGCGCGGATCGACCGGCACCAGCCTGCGCGCGGAATCGAGGACATCGGCGACCGGGCCCTGGCCGGGGTCGGCGTAACGGACGGCATTGCTCAGCACGGGGCGTACGCCCTGCTCGGCGGCGAAGCCGACCGTGCGGGCGGCGAGCCTGAGCGATCCGGCGCCGGTGCCCTTCAGGCCGTGGTGGACGGCTTCGAGGCGCAGGGCGTCGCCGTAGATCTCCCGCCAGGGGGCGAGCAGGCCGGCGGCCCGGTCGGGGCGGCCCGCGGCGAGCGCCCTGCCGACCTCGGAGTCCGGGCCGAGCAGGACGGCGAGACCTTCGCCGTGGTTTCCCGCCCAGGGCAGCAGGGGCCGGCCCGTACCGGCGTGCGAGGCGGTGACCAGTCGGCACAGGTCGGCCCAGCCCGCCGCGCCGTCACGGGCGAGGAAGGTCGCACGGGGCGCCGACTCGTCGACGAACATCCCGCCGCGCACCGGGGCACGCATCCGGTGAGTGAGCCCCTCCTCGCGGACCCGCCCGCCGATCGCGAGCTCCGCCCCGAACAACGGCCGCACCCCCGCACGGGCGCATGCCTTGGCGAAACGGATGCTGCCCGCGAGGGTGTCCCGGTCGGTCAGGGCGATGGCGTCCATGCCCCGCTCGGCTGCCCGCTCGGCGAGTCGTTCCGGGTGGGAGGCCCCGTACCGCAGGGAGAAGCCGGAAACGGTGTGCAGATGCGTGAAACCGGACATCCGCCCCACCTCCTGATCCAGTGATTCCAGCCTCCCCGGCCACCGGCCGGAGGGACCCCCAGCCTCCTTCTTCTCCACCATAGACCAAGTTTCGAACGTGCGTACGATTCACTGCACGCGCCTCGGCCCTTCAGCCATTCAGACCCTCCCCACCTGCGGAAATACCCGTTCCCCCGGACCCTGGGCCCATGACTTTTCTTGACGAGATGAAGAGCGCTGTCACCCCGCGGGCCGCCCTGCTCGTCGTCGGTGTGCTGGTGCTGCAGTGGTTGTTCATCGCGTCCTATGTGGGGGCGCTGCACAGCCCCGCGCCGAAGGACGTCCCCTTCGGCGTCGTGGCGCCCGAGCAGGCCGCGCCGCGGCTCGTCGGCAGACTCGACGCGCTCCCCGGCGGGCCGCTGGATCCGCGTACGGTCGCCGGCGCGGCCGAGGCCCACCGGCAGATCATGCACCGCGATCTCGGCGGCGCCCTGATCGTCGACGCCCACGGCCGCGAGGACACCCTGCTGGTCGCGTCGGGCGGGGGGACCGTACTGTCGTCGGCACTCACCGCACTCATCGACCGGGTGGAGAAGGGACAGCAGCGCACCGTACGCGTGGTGGATGTGGCCCCGGCGTCCGCGCAGGACTTCGACGGGCTCTCCGCGTTCTACCTGGTCGTCGGCTGGTGCGTCGGCGGCTACCTCTGCGCCTCGATCCTGGCGATCAGCGCGGGCTCCCGGGCCGCCAACGGCCCCCGCGCGGTGATCAGGCTCGCCAGTATGGCGCTCTACTCGATCGCGGGCGGGCTCGGCGGCGCGGTCATCGTCGGACCGTTGCTCGGCGCCCTGCCCGGCAGCGTCCTGGGGCTGTGGGGGCTCGGCGCCCTGGTCGTCTTCTCGGTGGGCGCGATCACGCTCGCCCTCCAGGCACTCACCGGCGTCGTAGGGATCGGCCTGGCCGTCCTGCTGGTGGTGATCGGGGGCAATCCGAGCGCCGGCGGCGCCTTCCCGCTGCAGATGCTGCCACCGTTCTGGCGGGCCATCGGCCCCTGGCTGCCGCCGGGCGCGGGCACCTGGGTGGCACGCTCCATCGCGTACTTCGACGGCAACGCCGTCACCGGGCCGCTGCTGGTGCTCTCCGGATGGGCCGTGGTGGGCACGGTGATCACCCTCGCGATGTCCACCGTCCGCAGACGTCCGGCGCCGGCGGCCTGAGGCACGACGAGCCCGGCCCGCCACAGGGACGGGCCGGGCCGGGGTCGCGCGGGAATCAGCCGATCGTCGCGCCGAAGGCGGCCAGCGCGGCGGGCACCGGCTGGAAGAACGTCTCGCCGCCGGCCGAGCAGTCGCCGCTGCCGCCCGAGGTCAGGCCGATCGCGGTGTCGCCCGCGAAGAGCGCACCGCCGCTGTCGCCGGGCTCGGCGCAGACGTCGGTCTGGATGAGCCCGTTGACTACATCGCCGTTGCCGTAGTTGACGGTGGCGTCCAACCCGGTGACCGTACCGCCGTGCACGTGGGTGGTGGAACCGCTGCGCTGCACGGCCATCCCGACGGTCGCGTTACCGGCCTTGGTGATCGGCTGGGTGCTGCCGTTGTAGAGGTCGACCTCACTCGGGTGCGGGGTGCCCGAGGTGTACTTCACCAGGCCGTAGTCGTGGCCGGGGAAGTCGGAGGCCGCGTTGGTGCCGATCTGGGAGCCGCCCTGCGTGTCGGACCAACTGGTGACGGCTTCGGTGCAGTGCCCGGCGGTGATGAAGTACGGCTGGCCGTCCTTGACCACATTGAAACCGAGCGAACAGCGCGCGTTCGAACCCCAGATGGCGTCGCCGCCCGCGATGAGGGGCTTGAACTCCCCGGAGCTCTTCTTGAGTTCGGCTCGGGAGCCCAGCCCCTTGACGATCCCGTCCAGTTGGGAGAGTTCCGTGCCGGACACGGTGCGGTCCACGGTGACGACCATCTTGTTGCTCACCGGGTCCACCGCCCATGAGGTGCCCGGCAGTGACGCCTTGGCGACCAGGGTCTTACGGGCGCTCTTCAGCTCGGCGAGGGTGTTGTCGACGATTCTCGCCCTGCCACCCGCGCTGCGCACGTCCTGGGCTGCCGCCTCGTCGACGACGTTCATCACCAGGTGCTTGCTCTTGGCGTCGTAGTACGAACCGGCCGTGTCGGCGCCCAGTTGGTGGGTCAGCGTCGCTGCCAGGTTCCCTGCCGCGGTCACGGACAGCGTCCTGGCGAGAGGCGTGGGGGTCCCCTCGCTGGCGCTGGCCGTCTGGAAGGTGACAGCCGCGGCGATCAGCGCGGCAGCGCCGCCCGCCGCGATGGCCACCCGGCGCTTGGGTATGCGTCGGTGCTTCAACTTTCGACCTCCTGTGGGGGCCGCATCCGGTCAGTGGGGTGTCCGGACACGGAGGATGGTTGAGCCGCCCACTATCCCGACAGGCACAGCTCGCACACAAGGTCGACTTCAGGACGCGCACATGACAGCAACAAACCGACCGCACGGTGTTCACGAATGGGTGGGCGGCCCCGACTCCACCACGGTCGCCGGCTCGGCAGCCGTCCCCGCTTGCTGGGGCGTCGCCCGCTCGAGGAAGCGCAGCAGTTCGACCGGGAAGGGCAGCACCAGCGTGGAGTTCTTCTCGGCTGCCACCGCGACCACGGTCTGCAGCAGCCGCAGTTGCAGAGCGGCCGGCTGGTCCGACATCACGCCGGCCGCCTCGGCCAGCTTCTTCGACGCCTGCAGTTCGGCGTCCGCGTTGATCACCCGGGCCCGCCGCTCACGGTCCGCCTCGGCCTGCCGGGCCATCGACCGCTTCATCGTCTCCGGCAGCGATACGTCCTTGATCTCCACCCGGTCGATCTGCACGCCCCATCCGACGGCCGGGCTGTCGATCATCAATTCCAGGCCCTGATTGAGCTTTTCGCGGTTGGACAGCAGATCGTCGAGATCGCTCTTACCGATGATCGAACGCAGTGAGGTCTGCGCCATCTGGGACACCGCGAAACGGTAGTCCTCGACCTCCACGAGAGCATGGGCCGCGTCGATCACCTTGAAATAGATCACCGCGTCCACCCGGACAGTGACATTGTCCCGGGTGATACCGTCCTGGGCGGGGACCGGCATCGTGACGATCTGCAGATTCACCTTGTGCAGCCGGTCGACGAAGGGCACCACCATGGTGAAACCCGGACCACGCACCGTGTCCGTCAGCCGTCCCAGCCGGAAGACCACACCCCGCTCGTACTGTTTGACGACCCGGGCCCCCGCCAACAGATAGACGGCGCCGACAGCCACCACAGCAGCACCGGCCGACATCAGTTCCTCGACCATCACGGCCCCCAGGGTCCGAATTGGACGTGCCTTTCGACGGTAACCCCGCTTTCCCGCCAAAGGGAGTCCCGGACATGACCCTCCATGGGTAATCATCGATGCGAAGGGGGATGCCAGTGCACACGACGCATGCATACAGCGCGGGGGGTCCGGGGTTGCGTGGACGGGTGCGCGCGAGGGATGGCCGGCACCTGACCGTGGAGCGTCTCGGCGATCCGCACGGCAGGCCGGTGTTCCTGCTGCACGGCACACCGGGCAGCAGACTCGGGCCCGCACCACGCGGCATGGTCCTCTATCAGCGCAGAATGCAGCTCATCGCTTTCGACCGGCCGGGCTACGGGGGCAGCGACCGGCTGCCCGGGCGCAACGTCGCCGCCGTCGCCCAGGACGTCAGGGACATCGCCGACGCGCTCGGCCTTGAGAAGTTCGCGGTGGCCGGCCGCTCCGGCGGCGCCCCGCACGCGCTCGCCTGCGCGGCGCTGCTGCCCGAGCGGGTGACCAGAGCCGCGGCCCTGGTGACGCTGGCCCCCCGGGACGCGGACGGGCTGGACTGGTTCGAGGGCATGGCCGCGTCCAACGTCAGGGAGTACACCAGCGCGTCCGAGGATCCCGCCGGACTCGCCGCCCGGCTCATCCCGCGCTCGGCGGAGATCAGGAAGAACCCGGTCCGGCTGCTCGACCAGTTGTTCAGTGATCTCACCGACTCCGACCGCAGGGTCGTCAACGACGCGGGCGTACGGGCCATGCTGCTGCGCAACTACCAGGAGGCGCTGCGCACTTCACCGTACGGCTGGATCGACGACGCGCTGGCCTTCAGCCGCCCCTGGGGCTTCGACCCCGCCGACATCCGTGGTCCGATCCTGCTGTGGCACGGGGTGCAGGACGTCTTCTCGCCGGTCGGCCACTCGCGCTGGCTGGCCGGGCGCATCCCGGGCGCGACGGCCGTACTCGAACCGGCCGCCGCGCACTTCGACGCGCTGCACGCGCTCCCCCGCATCCTGAACTGGCTGCTGGACGACTGAGCGCCGCCCCGCAGCCGCGGCCCCTACACGACAAGCGGCTCCAGGTCGCGGTTGAACCGCCGCGCATCGCTCGCGATGGCCACATAGGAATGGTCGTCCCCCAGTTGCCGCTGCAACTCGGGCACGACCTCCGCCCGGAGCAGCTGAGCCTCCTCCTTGCGGCCCAGTGCGTCCAGCGAGACCGCCATGTTGGACGCGCCGGCCAGCGTCTCCGGGTGGTGCGCGCCGATGACCTCACGGAGTGCGCCCACGGCGGCCCGTTCGATCCGCAGTGCCTGTTCCGGGTCGCCGAGGTCGGCGACGACGTTGGCGAGGTTGACCGTCGCGAAGAGCACCTGCGGGTGACGCGCGTTCAGCACTTCGCTCATCGCCCTGATCGCCCCCGAGAGCAGCGACTCCGCGCTGTCGAGCGAGCCACAGGCCCACTGGTATATGCCCAGGTTGTTGATGGCGGTGAGGGTGTACGGATGCCGCTCGCCCGGCACCTTCAGATACTCGTCCACCACGCCCTGGGCGGCGTCCCGGGCCGCCACCGCGTCGCCGGCGGCGAACAGGTCGGCCGCGAAGTTCAGCTCGCAGGCCAGCGTGTCCGGGTTGGCCGCGGCGTACTTGATGCGGTACCGGTCGCGGGTGGCCGCGGTCAGCCGCCGCGCGTCCTCCGTCCGGCCGGCCCTGCGCAGCGAGACGGCCAGGCTCTTCGCGGCGGCGAGGGTGCCGGGGAAGGTCCTGCCCAGTTGCTGCTTGAAGATGTCGTACGTACGGGCTAGCAGGGCGGCCGAGTCCTCGTACCGACCGACCTCCCGCAGGTCGCGTGCCAGGTTCTGGGCGGAGGAGAGGGTGTACGGGTGTTCCGGGCCGAGCACCTCGGTGCGCCGGTCGTAGACGTCCTGGTCCATCTCCCGGGCGCGGGCGTACTCCCCGGCGATCCGCAGGTTCAGTGCCAGGTTGTTGGCGGCCGCGAGGGTCCTCGGATGGGACTCGTCGAAAATCTCCTTGAACCCCTCGTACGCCTCGGTCGCCAGTGTCATGGCCCTGCTGTACTCGCCGAGCGCGCCGAGGTCCATGGCCAGGGCGCTGGTGGTCATGTAGGTGTGCGGATGTGAGGGGCCGAGCTCGGGCAGCTGGGCCCGCTGGCGCTCCAGCGTCTCCTCGTCGAGCTCCATCGCCTCCACATAACGGCCGCGTGAGCGGAGGATGTTGGAGAGGTGGAAGCGCAGGTAGAGATACTGCAGATCGTTGCTGCCGAGTTGCTCGCGCCAGACCTCACGCAGTTCCCCGGCGAGAGCGGCGGCCGTGACGAAATCGCCCCGCTTCCACAGGTACCGCACCCGGTCGATCATCAGCCGGCGGGTTTCGGGTTCCTTGCAGAGCCTCGCCTCGGACGGACCCAGGTGCGGCCAGATGGGAGCGAAATCCGGCCAGGTGTCGGGGTTGTCTATCGGCTCGTCGCCATCAGGTCTGGCGCCCGCGAGGATCCGGTGCACGGCGTGCCGCGCCTCGTTGCGCTCCTCCTGGCTGAGCTGAGCCTTGATGACGGCCTGTACCAGCCGGTGCACCTGGATGGAACCGCCCACCTGGTCCACCTTGGCCAGCGCGAAGCGGCCGATCTCCCGGATGACCCGGCCCAGTACCAGCTTCTCCTGGAGGGTGGCGTCGTACGGCTTGAGCGCGTCGATCATCTCCCTGCTGTAGAGCAGCTTGGCGGAGATCGGCTCGGGGGCGAAGAAGGCACAGAGCTGGAGCAGGCGCACCGCGGCGGGCGAGCGCTCCTTGAGACGGGCGATGGACACGTTCCAGGTGGCGGCCACCGGTTCCGGATATCCGGCCGGCTGGTTGAGTCCGAGGACGCTCTCGGCCTCCTGTGCGAGCTGCTCCAGATAGGTGTTGACGGGGGTGGCGGTCTCCGCGATCCAGGCGGCCGCCTGCTCGACGGCCAGCGGCAGGTCACCGACCGCTTCCGCCACCCGCGCGGCGTCCTCGGCGGACAGGCCGGGGGCCCGGCGCTGGAGGTGTTCGACGGACTCCTCGCGCAGGAAGACGTCCACCGGCAGCGCGTCACCGTACTGCGACCAGGTCTGGTTCCGTGAGGTCACCAGCACGTGGCCCGGGCCGCCCGGCGGGAAGAACCGCTTCAGCTGCTCCGGGTCGTCGGCGTTGTCGAAGACCAGCAGCCAGCGCGGGGTGGGCACCCCGCGCCGCAGCAGATCGATGGCCTCCTGGGAGGCCGCGGCCATGTCGTCGGCGCCCTGCGTCCCCAGCCGGACGGCGAGCTCGGCGAGGCCGGCCACCACATCGTCGGTCTGCTCGGCGGAGATCCACCACACCAGGTCGTAGTCGGCCATGAAGCGGTGCACGTATTCGAGAGCCACCTGGGTCTTGCCGACCCCACCGAGTCCGTACAGCGTCTGCGGCTGCGGCAGTACCACAGCCATGCCGCCGCCGAGCTGGTCACGCATCCGCTCCAGGACCATGGAACGCCCGGTGAAGCCGGAGTTGCGGGGTGGTGCGTTCCAGATCTTCGGTACGGTCCCCGGGAAACGCGGCCCGGGGGACATCGCCCCGTCGGCGAGCTGGACCGGCCGGTCCACCGCCCGCAACAGGGCCGCGGTGGCGTGCACTTCGTCCAGCCGGAAGAGGTCCACCGGGTTGCGGTCGATGTAGGGCGTGGTCAGCCGTACGTCGCCGACGCGCAGCGGCAGCAGATGCCGGCGGGTCCCCGAGGGGTCCTCGGCCGCGGAACGCTGCCAGACCTCCACGGCGCGGGCCGACTTGAGATAGGCGGAGGACAGAACGACGACCGTACGGGCGGCGCCCTCGGCGGCCGCGGTCTCCGCGTCGGACGGGCCCGCCTCCGCGGACACGTCACGCGGTACCACCCGGAAGCCGGCCCGGGTGAGCACCGACTCGATCCAGTCGGCCCACATCCGGTTCTCGGCCACATAGCTGAGCAGCAGATCGGCGGGGAGCGCGGGGCGGCGGCGGGTGAAGGCGTCCCTGATACGGAGCCTGGTCTCCTCGGGGATCGAGGGCATCGCGGTGATCTGCTGGTCGGTGACGACGGCGACCAGCCGTTCGAAGGCGGAGAGCAGCGAGTTGGTGAGCCCGGCCTCGTCACCGAAGGTGGCCAGCGTCTCCTCGTAGGCGTAGTAGGGGCGGTACGGGATCTCCACCGCGCCCCAGTAAGCGGTGAGTTCCTCGCCGGACAGGCCGCGCGGCAGTCCGTCGAACCGGAGCCTCGCCAGCGCCCGCCCGGCGTCCGCCTTCTCCTTCTCCCCCTCGTCGATGCGCATGGGCACCGGCAGGATCTGGATGCCGCGGCCACCGTCGTGCTTGTCGATCTGCCGGGCCACCGCGGCGGCGCCGTCGATGGACTGGTCGCTGAGGGTGAAGCAGTCCACCAGTGCGTCCGGCAGATGGACCGTGCAGATGTCGGCGATGTCGCTCAGACCCGTCCTGCTGTCGATGAGGACGTAGTCGTAGTTGGCCTTCATGTCGTCGCGCAGAGCGTCGAAGAAGTGGCCGCCGCCGAGCCGGTCGTAGAAGTTGTCCCAGTCGAACGTGGAGACGGTGGCGGAGTATTCGCGGTTCTGCCGGCCCGCCGACACGAAGTCGAGGGTGCCTCCGTCGGGGAACTCCCAGCCGAGCGTTTCCGGGGTCAGTGAGACCGCGTGCTGCTGGATCCGTGCGTAGTCCCGGTGCCAGTCGTCGGGCCGGGCGACGGGGCTGGTCGCGGCCCAGGCATACTCGGTGATCAGATCGATGATCCCGGTGGTCGCGCCGAGAGTGGACGGGTCGAGGAAGGGGTGGAAGAAGCGGTAGAGGCCGGGCGCCTCCAGGTCCCAGTCGACCGCGAGGACGCGCTTGCCGTTCGCGGCGAGGATCCAGGCCGTGTTGGCCAGGGCCATGGTCCTGCCGGTGCCTCCCTTGTAGGAATAGAAGGTGACGATGCGTCCGTCACGCCCTGCCGTCATCCGTGTCCTCCGCATCGAGCGCGTTGTCGTGCGTACCGGGTATGAAGTGGGTGGTGGCCTGTTCGGTGGCCATCGGGCCGATGAGACGCGGTCGTTCGCTGTGGCCGCCGCCGCCCGGCGGGTACACCACGGCGTGTTTCAGGTACTGCTGGGCGGCCGCCTCCACGACCTGGGGCAGGATCTGGCCGAAGGCCTCCATGCTCGGCACCCCCTTGGCCGCGGCGCGCGATGTCGCGCGGCCCAGTTGCATCTTGGACGGCATGGTGGCTTCTAGCTGGGCGCTGAGTTCGGCTTCGGATGCTCTGCTCTGGTGGTCGTCGCGGTTCCACGGGACCACCACACTCACCCAGGGGCGGTTCTCCGAGTCGAAGGCGGCGAGCCGCCTGCGCCGCTCCTCGTCGTGCAGCGCCCAGCGGTCGACGAGCAGCACCTCGGGGCGTGACGGGGGCTGCTTCCCGTCGAGGTGGAGCACCTCCTCGTCGAAGGAGGTCACCGTCGCCTGGTAGTTGAGCGAGCGCACCAGGTCCTCGGCCAGTCTGGCCAGCGGTCTGGCGGAGTCCGGCTGGTACGGATTCCAGTCCAGCGGGGTGTCCCCGTAGTACTCGGCGTGCCGCCCGTCGGGCAGATCGTGCCGGGTGGGCGCCGCGACGGTCAGCTGCATCGGGCGCGGGCCGGGGCTCGGCGGGCCGAAGGCGCTGGGTGCGAGCCGGTAGTCGACGGGGCGGCCGGGGCCGACGTCCGACGCGTCGGCGACACTCACGATCCGTTTGGCCAGTTCGTAGACGGCCCGTTCGTATTCCTCGGCGAATATCCGGAGTTTGATCAGTCCGTACAGGCCGTCGGTCACGTACCGGTCCCCGAAAGCCCGGTGGTTGAACTGCAACCGCTCGGCCGGGCCGGGCAGTTGGTGCGGCGGCACCGGCACCCAGAGGGCAGGCACGATCGCCTCGGTGGTGCGGTTGGAACGGGCCTGGTGCTGGATCGCCCGCTGGGCGAAGGCGTACCACTCCTTGCCGCACATCTCGCTGACGAAATAGCGCGGCGAGAAGAGCGGGACGAACACCCGGCAGGTGGCGAGGACCTCCCCGAGCCGCTCCGACCAGCCCTCTCCGGAACGTAACTCCCGGTCCATGAAGCCCGCCGGGGCTCCGGCGGGCAGATCGGTCATGGCCATCACATGGCCGCAGAGGTCACGGTAGAGCCGCTCGACCCACATGTCGGGATCCGGCCCCACGGCGCCGTGCTTGGGCGTGTGCGCATAGCTGAGAAAGAAGTACGGCCTGTGGTTCGCCGCTCTCGGCTGTTCCGTTGCTGCCAACTGGCCCCCGTCCTCCAAGAGGACATCATTCCGGAGCGGAGCGCCTCCACCCCGTCGACGTTCGGTCAATCAACGCCGCTTTTCGGTCATCCACTTCACCGCGTGGTCCACGGCGTCCCCGATCGGTACCAGCAGGGCCGCCGCATTGCCCAGCTTTCCCTCCCGGACCCTCATCCGGGGGAAGTCCGCACCGATCAGCTCGAAATCACTGTCGTCGAGTGCGATGTCCTGGTATTCGAACCATGCGCGCCGTCCGTTCCTGCTGATCACACAGCGGTACGTCTTCAGCGGGATATGCGGAATGCGGTATTCGGCAAGATGGAACGAGGTGCACACCTCGAACCCCACATTGATCATCAATTCGTCGGCCCCGGCTTCCAGCAGTTTCCCGAGCGGCGACTTCTCACCGAGGTGGCTGTCCGGCGGATGTCCCTCTACCAGTTCCCGGGCTCGCGCGCCCAGCGCGGCGAACGAGGTCTGCGGGTGCGCGCTGCGCCGTGCGCCTCGGGTACGCCGGACGCATTCAGCCAGCCGGCCCATGCCCAGGCACGGTGTCAGGCCGGGATCGAAAGGCGGCATCGAGGCCAGGAACGCGGCCTGCTCGCGCGCGGTGAGGCCCGCCACCTGTCGCAGGTGGGCCGAGGACGTCGTGGAGTTCTCCGGTGTGAAGGCCGGCACCACCAGGGTGCCCTCGTCCCCCAGGACGTCCAGCAGCGCGTCGCGCAGCATCCCGGCGCGCAGTGCGGTGCCGCTCAGCGAGGCGTGCACGAGCAGGGTCGCGCCGCGTGTCACCCCGAGGGCGCTCAGCTCGCCGGCCAGCCGCGCACGGTCAGTCACAGACTGTCTCTTCCCACTCGTCCCGGAGGGCGGCCAGCAGGCTCTTGCCGCTGACCGTCAGCTCGGCCGCCTCCTGCAGAGCTTCCAGCGCGGAGCTGATCTGTGTCGGGGCAACGGCACGCTGCTCTCCCGGGCCTTCTCCCGCACGCTTCCGGTACGCGGCGAGGCCGACGCCCTCGAACACCTCGGCCAGCAACCGGGAGACCGGCAGCGGATCCGGCTGCCAGGGCACCGGGTGCAGCCAGGCGCCGTCCTGCGCGTAGAGGTCGGTGACGTCGAGCAGTGCCCGCAGTTTCGCCCGGCGCACGGCGCGCAGCAGGCCTTCCGGGGTGAGCTCCCGCGCGGCGATGCCCAGGGCCCCGGGGCCGTGCCGTCCGACCCGCGGTGCACCGGCGGCCAGCGGGGTCACCGTGGTCAACCGGGCCGCCGCCTCGTCGGCCTGCCCGGGGACGGCGTCGCGCAGCGCCGACCAGGCTCCGGCCAGCCGGCGGCTCCAGTCGGCGGCCTCGGCCAGGCCGAGGCGGGGGGTGACCGGGGTGCCGTAGCAGTCGCGGTACGGATCGAGGTCGTCCAGGAAGAGGTCCGGTGCGCCGTCCCGGCCGAGTCGGCGCACCGGCTCCCAGCCGTCCGTGGCCTCGTCGGGTCGGGCCACCCGGTGCTCGGTGTGTCCGAGCCGCACCAGGAAGCCCTTCTCGACGCGGCGCACCACCGCGTGTCCGCCGCCCCCGGGCGCGGCGAGCCGTAACGCCCCCAGGGTGGGCAGCTGGAGCAGGCCGTCGTCGAAGGCCACGGTGACCGGGGCGTCGGAACCACCGCGTACCGCTGCGGCCGCGACGTATGCGGCCAGCCGGCCCGACGGCCCGAAGCGCCCCCGCTGCACGGCCTCCGCAGCGCCGAGGAGCCAGCTGCGTGCGTAGGGATGGCCGATCACGGTGTCGAACATGCCGTCGGAGCGCTGGTCCACCCGGCCCGCGAGTTCCCAGGCCTCCGCCCACCGCTCGCCGCCCCGGCCGTCCAGATCGGTGTGCAGATGGACCAGCAACATGCGGGAGAGGGACAGTTGCGCGGCGTCCAGTTCCACCGGGTCGGCGATGGCCGGCTCGGTCGTCGCGGCGGCGGTGCGTGTCTCGATACCGCGCACCAGCGCCTCCAGGTCGGTGCAGTAGACACTCTCCTGGTCGAAGGACCGGTCGCGGTAGCGGTGGGTGTAGAGGCCTCCCCCGCAGGACCGGACGACCGGGCACTGCCGGCACTTCTCGCCGACCCCTGCGAGGCCCAGCTGGCGGGCGCGGATCCCGGGGTGCGCGGCGACCTCGTCGAAGGCATGGGTGAACACGTCGAACCCGGTGAACGCGGCGCCTTCGTAAGCGCTCTTCAGCGAGTCGACCTGTTCCAGCGTGCCGTCGGTCTCGACCACCACGAGATCGGTGGGGGCGAGACCCAGCGACTCGGTGAGGCTGGGGCCACCGTTCAGCGTGGAGAGCACCGATTCGAAGAGCCGGACCGGGATCTGCCGCCCCTGTGCGTCCCACCGGTCGAAGACCGTCAGGATCCAGTCCGCGTAGGCGGTGGGTGAACCGGCGGGCCGGTGCGGAGGCTCGTCCCAGGTGGCGTGCGGAAGCAGGAAGTCGACACGCGGCGGGGCGAGGGCGGTCAGTGCGTCGTACACGGCGACGGGATCGTTCCGCACGTCGATGGTGCAGAGCAGGCCGAGATCGAGGTGGGCGTACCGCTCCTGGCGCAGCAGTTCCACGGCTCTGAGCACGAGTGGGTGACTGCTGCGACCGTCGGCGAAGCGACGGTGGCGGTCGTTGGATTCCTGGTCGCCGTCGAGGGAGATACCGACCCGGACCTGGAATTCGTTGAAAAGATCGAGATAGCGCGGGCTGAGCTGCAGCCCGTTGGTGTGGATCCGGAGGTCGAGCTCCGCGACGCCCTCCAGGGCCCCGGTGAGCTCCTCACAGATGCGGCGCAGCCGCGCGGGACCCGCCAGTAGTGGCTCCCCTCCGTGCAGGATCACTGACACGGAGGGCAGGGCATGGGTCCTGGCATGCTCCGCCAGTCGCAGAGCCGTCCAGTGAATCGCCTCGTCAGAGATTGCTTTCGGGCGAGTACGCCAGCTCTGATCTGCGTGTTCGTAGATATAGCAGTGGTCACAGGCCAGATCACATCTGCTGTGGACCTTGAGAACGATCTCGCGGAATGGGACCAGGGGTCCTGTCATTCCGCCAGTCTAGAGCGCCGAGTTGAAGGTCGAGGTCCTCATCGGGCGGCCGTTCGACATGGCGAGCACCCTGCCGAGCTGCTTGGCGGCCTCGGCCCCGCGCACATCGATCTCGGACAGCGGAACGCGTGGCTTCTTCGCCGCGGCGAAGGAGGCGGAAGTTACGGACATGGTGGCGACCGTCCTTGAAGGATGTTTTCCGGACATGGGCTGGAATACCGATAGTGCACCGTTGCAGTGTCGGCGGGTCGACTTTACTCTCATGCAGACCGAAGGCAACTGAGCGCCACCAGCGGTAACAAGCGCATTGCGTCGAGCGTCTTCCAGAAATATGGAAGGCACCATTCCACCTAAAGAGTGAAGACTCGGGCCGGGCGGCCCGAAGTCGCAGACGGGGGTTCACGTGACGGCGTTACCCGGTCCCGGACGAAGCATGGTCTTCCGGAATGCCGATCTGCCCGCGTTGTTCCATCGCGCCGACGGTCTGGCCATCGCCCGACAAGGAGAGGCGGTCGGCTCCACCCGCGCTCAACTGGTTCTTCTGGTGGTGGGGGCCGCGCTGGCGGCGGTGCCCTGGCAGGTGGAGCTGGGCGGCGGGCTGCAGGCGTTCGGCGTGCTGAGCGCGGTGGCGTACGCCGGAGTGTTGCTGCTGACCTTCAGCACCTCCCGGCGCAAGGCGCAGTCTCAGTGGCAACTCAACCGCTCCGCAGCGGACTTCATCAAATCGATGTGCTGGCGCTACGCCGTGCACGGTGCACCCTTCGACGCCGGCTCCGCCGACGCCGACGTGTTGTTCACCACCCGGGTCGAGGAACAGCTCGAGGAGTTGCGGACGGTGGGCTGGACCCTCGAGTCACCGGACGACGACCTGATAACGCCTCAGATGCGGGTACTGCGCGCCAAGTCGTTCGAGGTCCGCAAGGAGACCTACGTGCGGGACCGGCTGATCGAGCAGCGCAACTGGTACCGCCGCAAGCAGGAGGTGTCCCTGTTGGCGACCGCGCTGTGGTCGAGCGCCTTCGCACTGCTCGTCCTGGTCGCGCTGATCCTGGGGGTGCTGCGGGCCTTCTCGGTGACCGAGAACACCGCGATGGCCGGGGTGCTGTCCGCCACGGCCGCCTCCGGGGTGGCCTGGGGCGAGTTCCGCCGCCATCAGCCGCTGATCTCGGCGCATGCGCTGGTGGAGGAGAAGCTGAAGGCGCTGCATATCGCGATGGAGGGCCGGCTCACCGAGAAGCAGTGGTCGTCGGTGGTGTACGAGACCGAGCGGATCGTCTCGCCGCAGTACACCGAGTGGCTGGCCCGGCACGGGAGTTGACCCGCCGAGTCTCGGCTCTTCCCGCTAGTCGCGCTGGACTCCGTCGCGCCAGATGACCGTCACCGGTGTGCCCTTCCCGATGGCGTAGCTCACGATGTCGCCGGTACCGCCGCGCCCGCGGGCCGGCCGGCCGTCCCAGACCGCGACCAGGCGGTCGCAGTTGTCGGCGATATAGGTGCCCGCCGCGTAGTACGCCTCGTCCGTGGCATGGGCGAAGGCCAGCCGGACCTCCTGGGCGGCCCGGCTTCTGAGCCACTGATAGCGGGCGAGCTCGCCCTTGTCGTCGAAGCCCAGCTCGTAGTCGCCGCTGGGGATGACCGCCGTCAGTTCCGCACCGCATTCGAGCGCGATACCGGCAAAGAGCTGGTCCGCGCCGGCCGCCAGGCTGGAAAGCGCCTCCAGGGAGCCCGAATGGCCGCACAGCAGGGCGTGCAGCGCGTCCTGCACATGAGTGAGAGCCTCGTGCGGAATGCTGCGGTGCCCGGTCACTCCGATGCGTTTCATACGCCCCGCCTTTTCCGAGCCCCCCGGCTCTCCCTCCGACATCCTCTCAAAAGTACGCAAGAGCCCCCACCCGGAGAACCGGGCGGGGGCCAGCTGCGGCCGGCAGCACTGCGGAGCACGGACCACCCGTCGGCGGACCGTCAGTAGACGCTGACTCCGTAGGCGTTGAGCGCTTCGGTGACGGGCTGGAAGAAGGTCGTGCCACCCGAGGTGCAGTCGCCGCTGCCGCCGGAGGTGAGCCCGAGGGCCTTGGAACCGGCGTAGAGCGGACCGCCGCTGTCGCCGGGCTCGGCGCAGACGGTCGTCTGGATGAGGCCGGACACCACGTCGCCGCCGCCGTAGTTGACGGTGGCGTTCAGCCCGGTGACCCTGCCGCTGTGGGTGCCGCTGGTGGAGCCGGTACGGGTCACCGTCTGCCCCACGGTGGGGTTGCCCGCACTGGTGATGTCCTGGCCGCCGACGGTGCCCGGGTGGGCGAGGGAGGTGTTGCTGTACTTCACGATGCCGTAGTCATTGCCCGGGAAGCTGGTGCCTACCGTCGGACCGATGCTGGTGCTGTCCGACGCGTTCGTGTACCACGCGGGTGAACCCTCGGTGCAGTGCCCCGCGGTGAGGAAGTAGTAGTTCGAGCCGCTGCGGACGTTGAAGCCGACCGAGCAGCGCCACTGCGTGGTGTAGATCGGGTCGCCGCCCGACAGAAGTTCGTTGAAGGTGCCGGGCACGCGCTGGACATGCACCGCACCGGCGTTGGTGCCGGCCTGGTGCATGATCCCGGAGATCTCGGCCGGGGAGACCGAGCTGTCCGCGGTGACGTGCAGACTGCCGGTCGCTTTGTCGACGTACCAGGCGGTGCCTGCCACATTCGCGCTCTGTACCGCGTTGCTGGCTGCGGCCAGCTGCTGCGGGCTGTACGTCTTGGCCTGGTCGGCGTGGGCGGTGGGTACGGTCAGCGCGGCCGCGACGATCAGGCCGGAGGTGACGGCGATCAGCCGTGCACGTCTCGCGGAGCCGCTATGGGGGGTGGTGTTGATCCTCACTTCAGTTCCTTCCGAAGGGAATCGAGGGTCCGTCAGGGTGGGGGGACCCGGAGGCACAGCCAGCAGGACCGGACGGGGTGTTTCCGCCGTGCCCCTGACAAGCGCTTTCCGGGAGTACAACGCGAACCGGCCATCAGGCGCAAGAGCGCCTTTCGGCCGGGCGCACCGGCGTCGCACAGCGGCGCCCGTGCTGCCCGGTGAGAACCGTGCGTTCTCCTGCCGGGACGTCAATCGGGAGGGTGTTGCCGGGTGGTGGCAAAGGGCAGATGAAGTGCTCGGTGAAGGCGCAGGGCGTCAGCAGCGCCCGGTTGGAGTCGACCTGCCCCTCGATGCGGAAGGCCAGTTCACCGGTGAGGCCGAGCCCACGGTCGCGGCCGTCGGCGTTCGGGACCCGGACGGTGCGGCGCTCGGCGCAGGGCCGGAAGGTTCCGGGCAGCACCCACCTCGGCTCGTACGCGGAGGCCTCGATACGGGCGAAGTCCCGCCGGGCCGCGGACGCCGAGTCCGTGACCCGTATCGCCCAGAGCCCCGCCCGGTACACCACGACCCGATGCCGTTCCCCCTGGGCCGGACGGGCGGATGCGGCCGGTGCGTGGTCGGCGGTGAGCACTGCCCGGCCGGTGAACGGCTCTCCGTCCAGGGTCAGTCCGTCCTCCGCGGTGGCGGTCAGCACCACCGCGTCGCGGGCCGCCTCCCAACGGCCCGCAACGGCCGGAATTCGTCCCTCCGCCGCGTCGTCGAGCCAGTGGGTGCCGGTGAGCGCGAGCGGACCGTACGGCGCGAAGACGGTCGCGGTGCGCTGTTCGGGCCAGTCGGCCCGGTCAGCGGCCGCCGCGTCCTGAGGGCCACCCGTACCGCCGGGGCCGCCCGTACCGTTCGCGTCGTCCGCGCCCGCGCCCATGCGCTCAGTCCTTCCGTCACCCGTACGTCTCAGCCGTCACCCAGACGGTCCCGAAAGATCTTATTTTCATTACGTCAGCAGTCCTGCGTAGGAATAATCCTGACGAACCGCCACAAGTTCTGCACCAGTACCGTCACGAATCCCCTCCGCTCTGCTTATCCGCTTGGCGCGCGATCCGCATCATGGACGACCATAGGGATGCGGAACGCAGACGGACCGCGGTGAAAGGAGGCGTCCATGGGATCGGTACGCAAGGCGAGTGCCTGGCTGGGCCTTGTCGAGGACAACGACGACGACCGCTACTACGACGACGAGTACGCGGAGGGAGCGGCGACCGCTGCCCCCGCCGAGGCATGGGTGACCGACCCCCGGGTCCGCGTCGCCGCCGAGTCGGCACAGGAGAAGAGCCGCCGGATCGCCACGATCACCCCGGACAGCTTCCGGGATGCCCGGAGCATCGGTGAGATGTTCCGCGACGGCGTACCAGTGATCGTGAACCTCACCTCCATGGAGCCCGCGGACGCCAAGCGGGTGGTGGACTTCGCCGCCGGACTGATCTTCGGCCTGCGCGGTTCCATCGACCGGGTCGCGACCCGGGTCTTCCTGCTGACGCCGGCCGACACCCGCATCGTCAGCGGGGAGGCCGCGGGCCGGCCCACCGAGGGCGGCTTCTTCAACCAGAGCTGAGCAGGGTGCTCGCCGGTCGGTCCGGACGCCGCCGGATGTGTGTCTACCGGAACGCGTCGAGACCGGTGAGCGCCTTGCCCAGTACCAGCTGATGCATCTCCACTGTGCCCTCGTAGGTGAGTACCGACTCGAGGTTGGTGGCGTGCCGCATCACCGGGTACTCCAGTGAGATCCCGTTCGCACCGAGGATGGTGCGCGAGGTACGGCAGATCTCGATCGCCTCCCGCACGTTGTTGAGTTTCCCGAAGCTGACCTGCTCCGGCCGCAGCCTCCCGGCGTCGAGACGGCGCCCCAGATGATGCGCGAGCAGGATCCCCTTGTGCAGTTCCACCGCCATGTCGGCGAGCTTGGCCTGGGTGAGCTGGAAGCCCCCGATCGGCCTGCCGAACTGTTCCCGGGTCTTCGCGTAATCGACCGCGGCCTCGAAGCTCGCCCGGGCGGCCCCCATCGCCCCCCAGACGATCCCGTAGCGCGCGTGGCTCAGGCAGCTGAGCGGTCCCTTCAGCCCGGTGACATCGGGCAGCACCGCGTCGGCCGGCACCCGTACGTCGTCCAGCACCAGCTCACTGGTGACCGAGGCGCGCAGTGACCACTTGTGCTTGATCTCCGGAGCCGAGAAGCCGGGGGTGCCGGTGGGCACGACGAAGCCGCGGATGCCGTCGTCGGTCTGCGCCCAGACGACCGCGACGCCCGCCACCGATCCGTTGGTGATCCACATCTTCCGGCCGGTCAGCACCCAGTCGTCACCGCTGCGCCGTGCGTAGGTCCGCATGCCGGCGGGGTCGGAGCCGTGGTCGGGCTCGGTGAGGCCGAAGCATCCGATGACCTCGCCGGCCGCCATCCCGGGCAGCCACTGCTTTTTCTGGTGCTCTGAGCCGAAGCGGTGAATCGCGTACATGGCGAGCGAGCCCTGCACGGAGACCAGCGAGCGGATTCCGGAGTCGGCCGCTTCCAGTTCCAGGCAGGCGAGGCCGTACTGGACCGAGCTGGCGCCCGCGCAGCCGTACCCCTGCAGTGACATGCCGAGCGCGCCGATGGAACCGAGTTCCCTGGCCAGTTCCCTGATGCCGGGCAGCTCGCCCTGCTCGTACCACTCGGCGATATGGGGCAGGACGCGGTCGGCCGCCCAGGACCGGACGGTGTCGCGGATCGCGAGGTCGTCGTCATCGAGCAGGTCGTCCAGGCCGATGGGGTCGCCGGGGTCGAAGGGCGGCAGCTTCGAAGATGCGGACATGGGGATGCCTCCGACGGCTCGCGCGGATAAAACTAGCAGTGTTAGTTACAGCCTGCGGGCGACGTTACGGCTCAACGCGCCGCCCGTCCAGACCCGGCTGCCTCGGCGGGCGCCCGTCGCAGCCGCGGCGGCGCCTGGGCCGGCACCGATGCCTTGGCGGCGGTCTCGCCGGCCGGCGCGGAGGCCTGGGTGACGGGCTCGTCCGCAGCCCCGCATTCCATCACGCGCGGCAGTCGCAGCGCGGCCAGCGCGCCGCACAGCAGCAGCGCCGCACTGACCACAAGCGTCACATGCAGCCCGTGGACGAAGGCTCCGCGAGCCGCGGTGCGCAAGGTCTCGCCGGCCGGACCACCGAGATGCCCGGCCACCTGGTAGGCCTCACCGAGCGAGTTCGACGCCTGATCGCTGGCGGCCGCGGGAACGCCGGGCACCGTGGCGAGCGCGGGCCCGTAGGCCGCGTTCATGACGCTGCCGAGCAGGGCGATGCCCATGCCGGCACCGAGCTGGTAGGCGGTCTCGCCGATCGCCGCGGCGCCGCCCGCCCGGTCCGCGGGCGCATCGCTGAGCATCGACTCGTAGGCACCGAAGAGCGTGGCCTGCAGTCCGAAACCGAGCAGTACGAAGGCGACGGTGAGCAGCCACGGCCGGTCGTGGTCACCCATGGTCACCAGACAGAGCACCGCGGCGGCGGTGAGCGCGAAACCCTGGCTGACCATCCGGCGCGGTCCGATCCGGCGCAGTGCGCAGGAGCCGGTGACGCCCGCGGTGATGGCGGCGAAGGTGAGCGGCAGCAGCCGCAGCCCGGTGGCGAGGGGGCTGAGGCCGAGCACCAGCTGGAGGTACTGGACCGCTATCAGTTCCAGGCCGACCAGCGCCAGCATGGCGAGGACGATGCAGCCGACCGCGGTGGTGAAGGTCGGCCGGGAGAACATCCGCATGTCGATGAGCGGGTGCGCCCGGCGTTCCTGCCGCCGGACGAACAGCACAAGCAACAGGAGGCCCACGACCAGCGGGGCCAGCGTCTCGGGGCCGAAGAGCGCCTCGCCGGCGCCGATGCGCTTCACGCCGAACACCACACCGAGCACCCCGGCCGCTGCCATCAGTGCACCGAGCACGTCCCACGGGCCGTCGGCGCCGCCCTTCGACTCGGGCAGCAGCCAGCGGGCCACCGGCACCAGTACCAGCACCAGCGGGACGTTGATGAGGAAGACCGAACCCCACCGGAAGTTCTCGACCAGGAAACCGCCGAGGACCGGTCCGATGGCGGCACCGACAGCGGCCACCGCGGTCCAGGCCCCGATGGCCACCGCGCGCTCCCGGCGGTCCGGGAATACCGCACGGAGTATCGACAGCGTGGCCGGCATGATCATCGCTCCGCCGATGCCGAGCAGGGCGCGGGCCCCGATCAGCATCTCGGGGCCGGCCGCGAACGCGGCGGCGGCCGAGGCCGCACCGAAGAGCCCGTAGCCGATCAGCAGAACGCGCCGGCGGCCCACCCGGTCGCCCAGGGTGCCGAAGAGGATCAACAGGGAGGCACAGACCAGCGGATAGGCGTCGACGATCCAGAGCAGTTGGACGGCGCTGGGACGCAGGTCCTCGGTGACGGCCGGAACGGCGACATGCAGAACGGTGGCGTCCAGCGCGACCAGCAGCAGACTGACGCAGAGGACGACGAGGACGGTCCAGCGGTTGGCACCGTCGGCGGCACCGGCGCGTGTGCGCCTGCCGGTCATGGACGTCCCTGGCATGCACGTACCTCCCACAGTGGTCCCTCGCACCCGGCGGACCTGCGGGGACGGCGTGCGTCCACCGGGGCCCGGCGTCGACGGGCGAGTGAGTCGCCAGCGTACGCGACACCTCGCCGGCATCCTGTGGCCCATCTCTCACCGGCAGCCTCGACGCCCTGCCGTACGCCGTACGGCACCGCTGGGGGTGATCTTGAAAACTCCCCGCGCCGAGCGCGGACGACGGGAGGATTCCGCGTGAATCACCCCAGAAAAAAGCCTTTACCGCAGGTCTGATAAAGCGAAAGTAAGAAGCTTTCTCACATAAGGCGACAACCGCCGCCCCCTATTCGACATTGCGTTGGAATAAGCCGGGCCGTGAGACATAGTCCACATCACATCGTCATCACAAAGAGACCGGAACGGCCAGGCGCGACACTCGCCCGCTGTAACGTCGATTGGGTGCGTATCGACCGAATCTTTGCCCGCCTGGACCGGGAGCCCGAGCCACCGCGGCTGGAGATCCCGCGAATGAGCCGGCACCGGGTGGCCCTGCTGGGCGCGACGCTGGCGTTCTATCTCGCCATCGTGGTGGCCGTGCTGACCACGTCCTGGCTCGTGGAGCTGGACTGGAAGGTCATGCTCTTCCGGCCCTACCAGCAGTGGCCGCAGCTGCATGCCTTCCTCGACTACTTCGTGGTGCTCGGCCAGCGCGGCCCCACCGCGGTGATGGTCATGGCCTGGCTGGGCTGGCGCTCCTGGCGCCAGCACACGCTGCGCCCCCTGCTGACCCTGGGCGCCGCTCTGCTGCTCCTCAATGTCACCGTGGGCGCGGTCAAGCTCGGGCTCGGGCGCCTCGGCCCGCACTACGCCACCCAGATCGGTTCCGCCGAGCTCTTCGCGGGCGGCGATATATTTCCTTCCGGGCACACCGCGAACGCCGTGGTGACCTGGGGAATCCTCGCGTATCTGGCGACCACGCCGACGGCCAGGCGCTGGCTTTCGGTGGGCTCGGCTTCGCTGGCCCTCGGCGTCGGCGCGACGACCGTCTACCTCGGTACCCACTGGCTGAGCGATGTGCTGCTCGGCTGGGCCGCCGGGCTGCTGATCCTGCTGGGACTGCCCTGGTGCGAGCCGCTGATCGGCCGCACCGAGACGGCGGTACTGGCCTTCCGGGCACGGCTGCGCGAACGCGGGCGGGTTCGCGGGACCACCACCCCGTCCCCGGTGCCCGTCCCGGTCGCCGTCGGGTCCGCGCTCTCCCCTGCCGGGGACCCCCGCTCCGCGGGCACGGCCGGGGAGGATCCGGTCCTGGAGCCGGCGGGCGCCGCCGGGCACTCGCCCGCTCCCAGAGGCTCATCGCATCTCACCGCACCGCATCTCACGGCGCCCCATACCACCGCGGCGTATCCCACCGCTACGCAGTCGCCGCGGCCGCACACGCCCCGCTCCGAGCGGACGCCGGGGACGCCGGTGGTCAGCCGTCGGCCCTCGCACGCCGAGCGCACCCCCCGGGGCAGCCAGGCCCGCCCGGTACCCGGCGCACCCTCGTAGGGAATCCGCCGGAAGCGGGCCGACCGGGCTTCGCCGGTCCGGTGGATCAGCCCGGCCAGCAGCGGGTGACCGTGCCGTCGGTGACCTCGAAGTTGAGCCGGCCCGACAGGAACTCCATGGTGATGACCGAACCCGGCGGCAGGGATCTCACTGTGGACCATCCGCGCTCACGGGCCAGTTCCTCGGCGCGTGCGCCGTCGAGGCCCAGATAGCTGTCGGGATCGTCGTCAGGCTGTACGGGAGGGTCCGGAATGGGTGACATGGCACCCACCGTAGGCGCCCCGACGCCACGGGAAAAGCGCGGCGCCCCGGCCGGGGCGGCACGACGGTACCGCGGACGCGTCACGCTTCTGTCACAGGACCACGACACTCTTCGGCCTCGACGTCTTCACCCGAATGGGCCTTCAGTACAAAGAAAAATCCGAGAAGAACATCGGGCGAACACGGCGTGGATTACTCTCCGGTAATTCAGCCCTGGGCGCCGTGCGGCATACCGAGGAAGACACCGCCGAATTTCCGTCGGACCAGCCACCTCGGAATGCCGCGGACGGAGATCCGGCCCGGCACGAATTCACGGATTCCCTACACGATCCTCACGCCCTGCATGAAAATCCGCACCGCCCACCTGCTGGACGCCGCCGGGCACCGGGGGCGCCCGGTCAGCGCGACCGGAAGTCCACCCGCACGCTGAGGTCGTTGTCCACGGTGTAGTACGGGGCAGCCCGCGCGACCGGGTCCGCACCGCCCCGCCCATCGCCACCGGCATCCGTGTCACCCTCACCACTGCCCCGGTCGGTGACGGCGAAGAACGACGGCGGATACACGAAGACGCTCTTCCGGTCGGCGAGGTCGTCGAGGATCCTGCTGATCCGGATCTCCGGCCCGTTCGGCCCCTCGGGCAGCAGCGACAGGTCCCACAACCGGGATTCCGCCGCTCCGTCCCCGGCCAGCGGCCGGTACGGCAGGGTGCAGCTGAAGCCACCGTCCGCATCGCCCGTCACGGCCTCCCGGTGCACGTGGCCCCGCGCGCCGCGCAGCCGGGCCTGCACGGCGGCGTGTGCGCCGAGTACGGACCCGTAGAGCTGTCCGCGCACGGTGAGCGCCCCGTCCCGCACGGTGAGCTCGCCCGCTTCCGCGTGCGGCGAGCGCATCCAGCAGCGCAGCGAGAGCTTCCCGTTGACGGTCCGGTACGGCACCCGGGCGACGACCGTCCGGGCAGCGGCGGGCGGCATCCGGTCGACGAGCATCCGCAGGTCCCGCAGGCCGGGGTCGATGCGTCGCTCGCCCTCGGAGCCACACTCCGCGAACACGTCCCAGCGGCCCTCCGCGAGTTCGACACCGGCACTCAGCACGGTGCGCAGCCGCCCGTCGCCGGTCGCGGTGAGCGCCAGCGTGACCCGGTCGTCGCTGCTGCGGCGCTTCAGCACCAGTGCCGCGGGGCGGGACGCGGTGACGTCGGAAACCGTGCCGTCCGAAACCGTGCCGTCCGAAACCGTGCCGTCCGAAACCGTGCCGTCGGGAAGGGTGCCGTCGGAAACGGTGAGTTCGAAGGTGAGCGCGCCCTCGGCGTCGGCCGTGCAGTCAGCGGACGGCTGCGGTGCCGTGTCGGTCCGGCTCATGCGACTCTCCCCTTGCGTGCCCGTGCGGCAACCTGGCTGCTCAGTGCGTACGCCTTGCCGAGCAGCGTGCCGCGGGCACGGCTCAGGCCGTCGTGCAGGGCGCTGCGCGGCCGGGTGCCTCCTCGGGCGGCGAGAAGTTCGGCGAACAGGGCCTCGTGACGTCCGGCGATCAAGGCCGGATCGAAGCGGGCCGCGTTCTGCCTGGCGGCCCGGCCCATCCGGCGGCGCAGCCCGTCGTCCTGGATCACCTCCAGGAGTGCTGCTGCGATCGCCCCGGTGTCACCGACCGGCACCAGCCGGCCGTCGACGCCGTCGCTGATGATCTCGCGGGGACCGTGCGGGCAGTCGGTGGAGACGACAACCAGTCCGGAGCGCATCGCCTCGACGATGGACATCCCGAAGGACTCCAGACGTGAGGTGACCGCGGCCACCGATCCCTTGGCCCATTCAGGCTCTATCGGGTTGGCCGGCCCCATCAGGAACACGTGGTTGTAGAGGCCGAGCTCATTGATGAGAGCGCGCAGACTGCTCTTCTCGTTCCCGCTCGCGTCACCGCTGCCATAGATGCGTAACCGCCAGTCGGGGCGTACCGCGACCACCCCGGCGAAGGCCCGGATCAGCAGGTCGAACCGTTTGGTCTCGGTGAGCCGCCCTGCTGCCACCACCCACCGGGCCGTGGAGTCGGAGGGCGGGAGTCCGGGCTCGGGAACACTGTTGGGGATGGCCTCGATCCGCAGACCGGGGATCGCCAGTCGGCGACGGTAAGCCTCCGCGTCGGCCTCGGAGACAGTGGTCACGGCATCGAGCAGCCCGTAGCGGTGTCGGATCTCGCGGTGCAGCAGTCCGCCATGGCTGTCCAGGGTGAGGTGCTCCTGACCTACCCGGACCGGCCCGCGCCGCACCTGGCGGGCGATGTGGACGTTCAGGCCGGGACGGGTACCGACGACGACATCGGCGTCCAGGGTCTTCAGGTAACGGGCGATCCGCGCGTCGGTCAGGCGGCTGTACTGCCGGTGGCGGTTGTCGCCACGGGGGAAGACGGTCGCCGGGCTGGAGTGTTCCGGATCGTCGCCGTCATAGCTCCTGCTGTTCTTCCGCAGATCCACCAGGTGGCTCATCCGCACGCCGGCGGGTGCGCCGAGGGTCGGCCGGTCGAGATGGCGGAAGGCCGACACGATCTCCACGTCGTGCTGCTCGGCGAGCGTCTCGGCGAGGGTGAAGGTGGTCCGGATGGTGCCGCCGATGCCGTAGGCGTTGTGAAGCATGAACGAAATGTGCATGTCGCCGCCGCATCCCCCGTGTTTCTCATGTGACTGCTGTGAATGGACTGTACCTGGGCAGCCGGGAACTTTCGATTGCGTTCGCCTTTACGCGTGACCCCGGCCACGGCTCGCCCGTTGTTCTCTTGATAGCCGGGAACTTCCCGGCGCACGAACCGAGTTCGAGGAGCCACCCGTGCCGCGCATGCTCGACGTCAGCCAGGACGTACGTGCCGAGATCGGCGACGAAGAAGCTGATCAGCTGCTCGCCGGCGACAACGCCTCCGGTAGTTACGACTGCACCTCCTGCCGAACCCCCGGAGACTCCGCGCAGGAACGCACCAGCACCGTGCTCTTCGTCGGCGACGAAACCGCTGTGCTCGCCTTCGCCCACGCCACCTGTATCCCCTCACAGGTGGTGAGGGTCTCCGAGACGCAGTTGCAGGGTGCTGTGCGGAGCATCACCGGCGAAGGTCCGGCGGCGGCAGCAGGACCGGCGCACGCATCCCCGGTCGCCGCCGGTGCGGAGCAGGCCGTGCTGGGCATCACCAGTGGCCTGGTGCTGATCGAGGGCGAACTCCATCCCGCGCTGGTCGTCGAACCGACCGCGCCCGTAGTCCGCCCGGGCTCCCCGGAGACCGGGGACGAGTTCCTCCAGCTCCTCAACGAACAGGGCTTTCGCCCCATCGGCGATCTGAACCAGGTGCCGGCCGCCCTGCCCGGCTGGTCCGTACTGCTCGCCATGGGTCAGCTGCACGCCATCCTGCAGCCGGGCACCGGCGGCGGCAGCCCGGTGTCCTGGTGGCAGGCCCACCAGCCGCTGCACGTCACCGATGACTGGCGCGCGGCCGCCAACAAGTCGCACACCGTGCTCGTCTATGCGGCGCCGGTGGGTTCGATCGGCCAGCAGGGGCGTGAGGATTTGCTGCGGGACGCCCTGGACCGAGCGGCGATGCGGGGCGCACTGGTCGCCGCCGCCCTGCCGCTGGCCGGTACCTGAGCAGCCCTTCCGGCAACCCCCGGCCGCAGCATGCCGGTACCGGGGGTTATCGGCATGTTCGGGCAGAAGAAACCATTACGCTCTGCACCGCATCCCGCGAGCGACCTGATCGTTTGCCCTGTGTGCACCCATACGAGCCGAGCCGCCAGCCGTACCATCAGATTCCCGCCATGCGCCCGTCGCAGGACATGTCGAGCAGCCGCTCGGCCACACCGATCTACGACGCGCTCTGCTCCGAATACCGCAGAGCCTTCCGGACTCTTCCCGGCGACCGAAGCAATGAGGAGAACACCGGCTTCACCGCCTTCGGCACCGGGCAGCACGGCAGCGGTCTCCACGGGACCGGTCTGCACGGCACCGGTCCGCACAGTGCGGGTCTGCACACCGGCGGCCCGCACAGCAGTGGTCACCGGCCCGCGGAGAACGCCGGGTTCTGGCAGCGGCAGTCCGCCGGGACCCACGTCCCGGCAGCGCTGCCGCCCGGCCCGCGCAGGGCCACCTGAACTACTTCTTACGCCCGCGCTTCTCGCGCACCCGCACCGAGATGTGGATCGGTGTGCCCTCGAAGCCGAACTCCTCGCGCAGCCGGCGCTCGATGAAGCGCCGGTAACCCGCCTCCAGGAAGCCCGAGGCGAACAGCACGAAACGCGGCGGCATCGTGCCGGCCTGCGTTCCGAAGAGGATCCGCGGCTGCTTGCCGCCGCGGACCGGGTGCGGGTGCGCGGCCACGATCTCCCCCAGGAAGGCATTCAGCCTGCCGGTCGGGATCCGGGTCTCCCAGCCCTCGATGGCGGTCTCGATCGCCGGGACCAGCCTCTCCATGTGCCGTCCGGTGCGCGCGGAGATGTTCACCCGCGGTGCCCAGGCGACCTGGCCCAGCTCGGTCTCGATCTCGCGCTCCAGGTAGTACCTGCGCTCCTCGTCGAGGTTGTCCCACTTGTTGAACGCGAGAACCATCGCCCGGCCCGCCTCGACGGCCATGGTGACGATGCGCTGGTCCTGCACGCTGATGGATTCGGTCGCGTCGATGAGCACGACGGCGACCTCGGCCTTCTCGACGGCGGCGGCGGTACGCAGCGACGCGTAGTAGTCCGCGCCCTCCTGGAGGTGCACGCGGCGGCGGATACCGGCCGTGTCGATGAACTTCCAGACGACGCCGCCGAGCTCGATCAGCTCGTCGACCGGGTCCCGGGTGGTCCCCGCCATCTCGTTGACGACCACCCGGTCCTCTTTCGCCACCTTGTTCAGCAGTGACGACTTGCCGACGTTCGGTCGGCCGATGAGCGCGATCCTGCGCGGGCCGCCGAGGGTGCTGCCGAAGGTCTGGGCCGGCGCTTCGGGGAGCGCTTCGAGCACGGCGTCCAGCATGTCGCCGGTGCCGCGGCCGTGCAGCGAGGAGACCGGGTGCGGTTCGCCGAGGCCCAGCGACCAGAGCGCGGTGGCATCCGCCTCGCCGCTCTGGCCGTCGACCTTGTTGGCGCAGAGCACGACGGGCTTGCCCGCCCGGCGCAGCAGCTTGACCACGGCCTCGTCGGTGTCGGTGGCGCCGACCGTCGAGTCGACGACGAAGACCACCGCGTCGGACGCCTCGATCGCATACTCGGCCTGGGCTGCGACGGAGGCGTCGAGGCCGAGCACGTCCTGTTCCCAGCCACCGGTGTCGACGACCTTGAACCGGCGTCCGGCCCACTCGGCCTCGTAGGTGACCCGGTCGCGGGTGACGCCCGGCTTGTCCTGCACCACGGCCTCACGGCGGCCGATGATGCGGTTCACCAGGGTCGACTTGCCGACATTCGGCCGGCCGACGACGGCGAGGACGGGCAGGGGGCCGTGCGAGGCTTCTTCGAGAGCGCCTTCGACGTCTTCGGCATCGAAGCCCTCTTCCGCGGCGAGCTCCATGAACTCCGCGTACTCGGCATCGCCGAGTGCTCCGTGGTCGTGCTGGTCGTTCATGAAGTCCGTTCCTCTTGTACGTCATCGATGGACCGCGGTTGCGCGGTCCACTACTCAAGTCTCACTCAGCGCCCGGTGAGGCGCCTGGCACTTTCCAGGTGGCCGGTCAGCCGCTGCTGGATCCGTACGGTGGCGTCGTCCAGCGCCTTGCGAGTACGCCGCCCATGTGGGTCCCCCGCGTCGAAGGCGTCCCCGAAGACGACGTCGATCCGGCTGCGCAACGGGGGCAGTGCGCCCCGCGCCGACCGCCCGCCACGGCGCTCCCGGCTGCCGAGTACGGCGACGGGCACGATGGGCGCACCGCCGCGCACCGCGAAGTACGCGAGCCCTGCCCGCAGGGAGGCGAAGTCGCCCTCGCCCCTGGTGCCCTCGGGGAAGATCCCGAGGACCCCGCCGTCGGCGAGCACGCCGAGCGCCTGCGTGATCGCTGCCCGGTCGGCGATCGCACGGTCCACCTTCACCTGCCCGATCCCGCGCAGAAATGGGTCGAGGGGACCGACGAACGCCTCCTTCTTGATCAGGAAATGCACCGGCCGGGGCGCTGTCCCCATCACCATGGGTCCGTCGATGTTGTGCGCGTGGTTCACCGCCAGGATGACCGGACCGCTCGCCGGGACCCGCCAGGCCCCGAGGACGCGGGGCCGCCAGAGCCCGTACATCAGCCCGATGCCGATGCCGCGCCCTACGGCGGCGCCACGTAGCGCGGGTGCCGTCACTTGGCGGCCTGCTTCTCCTCGACGAGGGTGACGACGCACTCGATGACCTGCTGCAGGGTCAGTTCCGTGGTGTCCACCTCGACCGCGTCGTCCGCCTTGGCGAGCGGCGAGGTCTTGCGGCTGGAGTCGGCCGTGTCCCTCTTGATCAGCGCGTCCTTGGTGGCGGCCAGGTCAGCGGCTTCCTTGCCCTTGAGCTCGCCGCTGCGGCGGGCCGCCCGGGCCTCCGGAGAGGCGGTCAGGAAGACCTTCAGGTCGGCGTCGGGCAGGACCGTGGTCCCTATGTCCCGTCCCTCGACCACGATGCCGTCGGCCGCCGCGGCGGCGATGGAACGCTGCAGCTCGGTGATCCGGGCCCGCACCTCGGGAACCGCGCTGACCGCGCTGACCTTGGCGGTGACCTCCTGGGTGCGGATCGGCCCCGAGGCGTCGACCCCGTCGACCGTGATGGCCGGGGACAGCGGGTCGGTACCCGAGACGATCGACGGCTTGGCCGAGGCCACCGCGACGGCTGCCGCGTCCTGGACGTCGATGCCGTTACTGATCATCCACCAGGTGATCGCCCGGTACTGGGCGCCGGTGTCCAGGTAACTCAGCCCGAGCGCGGCGGCCACTGCCTTCGAGGTGCTGGACTTGCCCGTGCCGGAGGGGCCGTCGATGGCGACGATCACTGCTGCCGGGGCGATCCGGGCGGCGGTTTCCACGGTGACGGACACCTTCCTGCTTCACGGGGAGTCTGGCTGGGACGCCGATGCGCCCAGCCCAAGGTTACTGGCTGGACCGGCCACCCCGTTACGCCGTCCGGCGCAGCCCCCACTACTGCCGCAGCGACCAGCCCCGCTCCCTCAGCGACGCCGAGAGCACGGAGGCCGCGCTCGGCTCCACCATCAGCTGGACCAGGCCTGCCTGCTGGCCCGTCGCGTGCTCGATCCGCACGTCCTCGATGTTGACTCCGGCTCGTCCGGCATCCGCGAAGATCCGGGCCAGCTCGCCTGGCCGGTCGCTGATCAGAACGGCCACCACCTCGTACGAAGCGGGCGCCGCACCATGCTTGCCCGGCACCCGCACCCGGCCTGCGTTGCCCCGCTTCAGTACGTCCTCGATGCCGCCGGCACCGCTGCGCCGCTTCTGCTCGTCCGACGACTGCAGCGCCCGCAGCGCCCGGACCGTCTCGTCCAGGTCATCGGCGATACCGGCCAGCACGTCAGCGACCGGTCCCGGGTTCGCCGAGAGGATCTCGATCCACATCCGTGGGTCCGACGCGGCGATCCTGGTGACGTCCCGGATGCCCTGGCCGCACAGTCGCACGGCGGTTTCGTCCGCCTCCTCGAGGCGGGCGGCGACCATGGAGGAGATCAGCTGCGGAGTGTGCGAGACCAGCGCCACGGCCCGGTCGTGCGCGTCGGCGTCCATCACCACCGGTACCGCCCGGCAGAGCGCCACCAGCTCCAGCGCCAGATTGAGTACCTCGGTGTCGGTGTCCGGGGTCGGGGTCAGCACCCAGGGCCGGCCCTCGAAGAGGTCCGCGGTCGCGGCCAGCGGGCCGGAGCGCTCCTTCCCGGCCATCGGGTGGGTGCCGATGTAGGGCGCCAGGTCGCAGCCCATGGCTTCCAGTTCCCGGCGCGGTCCGCCCTTGACGCTGGCGACGTCCAGGTAGGCCCGGGCCACGCCCCGGCGCATCGCGTCGGCCAGTGTCCTGGCGACGTGGGCGGGCGGCACGGCGACGACGGCCAGGTCCACCCGCCCTTCGAGCGGCTCGTCGGTGCCCGCGCCGAGCGCGGCCGCGGTGCGTGCCTGGGCCGCGTCGTGGTCGACGAGGTGCACGGTGATCCCGCGCCCGGCCAGTGCCAGCGCCGCGGAGGTGCCGACCAGGCCGGTCCCGATGACGAGGGCGGTCCTCACTGGGCGATGTCCTTGCGCAGCGCCCCGGCCGCACCGAGGTAGACATGCGCGATCTCGGCCTTGGGCCGGTCGCTCTCGATGTGGGCCAGTATCCGCACGACGCGCGGCATGGCGCCGACGATGTCGAGTTCCTGCGCGCAGATCAGCGGGACGTCGACCATGCCGAGCTTGCGGGCCGCGGCCGCCGGGAAGGCGCTGTGCAGGTCGGGGGTGGCGGTGAACCAGACGCTGATCAGGTCGTCCAGGGTGAGTTCGTTGCGTTCCAGTACAGCCGTGAGCAGGGCGCCGACCTGCTCCTCCAGGTGTCCGGCCTCGTCCCGCTCCAGTTGGACCGCGCCCCGGACCGCTCGTACCGCCACGTCGTGCTCCTCGTTCTGTGCTGCGCTGCTCGGTTCAGAGTAGTCAGCCGACCCGGTCTGCGGCGGCCGCGACCGCCCTCCGAGACGGACGGGCGTCTCGCGTAGCCTCTCGCGCATGCGACTCACTCCGGAAGCGCTGGTGCGCGACCACACCGTCTACGCCTGTGTGATGGGTTCGCGCGCCTTCGGTCTCGCCACCGACTCCAGTGACACCGACCGTCGTGGCGTCTTCCTCGCGCCGACCCCGTCGTTCTGGCGTTTCGACAAGCCGCCGACCCATGTGGAGGGGCCGGCCGACGAGCAGTTCTCCTGGGAGCTGGAGCGCTTCTGCGAGCTGGCGCTGCGGGCCAACCCGAACATCCTGGAGTGCCTGCACTCCCCGCTCGTCGAGCACATCGACGCCACCGGCCGAGAGCTGCTGGCGCTGCGCGACGCGTTCCTCTCCCGGGCCGTTCACCGCACCTTCACCCGTTGCGCGCTGGGCCAGCGCAAGAAGCTGACGGCCGATGTACGGCAGTACGGCGCCCCGCGCTGGAAGCACGCCATGCACCTGCTGCGGCTGATGGCCGGCTGCCGGGACCTGCTGCGGACCGGTTCGCTGGTGATCGACGTCGGCGATGACCGGGATCGGCTGCTCGCGGTGAAACGCGGCGAGGTGCCGTGGCCGGAGATCGAGCGGCTGATGGGCCGCCTCGCCGACGAGTGTGACGAGGCGGCCGCCCGTACCGCGCTGCCGCCGGAGCCGGACCGTGCGCGGGTCGGCGACTTCCTGTTCCGGACCCGGCGGAGGTCAGCGCTCCAGCCGGGTCCGTACGACGAAGTCGTGGAGCGCATGGGGGCCTGAGCCGAGCCATCGACGTCGAAAGGGCTCAAGCGTCCCAGAGCGCGCCGAGCGCCAGCAGTTCGTCCCGGTACTCGATGCGTTCGGCCCATTCCTCCGGCCAGCCGCCGGGTCCCAGGTGTGCGCCGGCGAACGCGCCCGCCAGGCAGGCGATCGAGTCGGAGTCGCCCCGGGTGCAGGCCGCCCGACGCAGCGCCGTGACCGGTTCGTCCGGGAAGAGCAGGAAGCACAGCAGCGCGGTGGCCAGGGCCTCTTCGGCGATCCAGCCGTCGCCCGTCGCCAGGCACGGGTCCGTCTCGGGGGACGGGGTGCGCAGGGCACCGACGAGCCGGTCGAGGACGGCCAGACAGTCGTCCCAGCCGCGCGCCATGAAGGCGTCGGGGGTCGCGTCCTGGGAGTGCGTCCACAGATCGCCCAGCCAGCGCTCGTGGTAACGGGTGCGATTCTCGAGTGCGTACGAGCGCAGTCGCCCCACCAGCCCCGTCGGCTCGGCGCCCCGGGCCAGCAGGAACACCGCCCGGGCCGTCAGATCGCTCGCGGCCAGGGCTGTCGGGTGGCCGTGGGTGAGGGCGGACTGCAGCTGCGCCGCTCCGGCGCGCTGTTCCTCGCTGAGGCCGGGTAGCAGACCGATCGGCGCGACCCGCATGTTGGCACCGCAGCCCTTGGAGCCGACCCGGCTCGCCTGCTGCCAGGGCCGGTCGCTGTCCAGCAGGTCGCAGGCGGTCAGACAGGTGTTGCCGGGGGCCCGGTTGTTCTCCGGCGAGTGGTACCAGGCCACGAACTCCGCGCGTACCGGCGGCACCATGGCGGCCGGTGCCAGCGGCCCGGCTTCCGTCGCGGTCCGCAGTCCCTTGCCCAGCGCGAGGGTCATCTGGGTGTCGTCCGTGACGAAAGCGGGCCTGGGCAGCTCCATCTCCCGCCAGGGGCCACACGTGGCCAGGATCGAGGGGACGTCGTTGAACTCGGTCGGGAATCCGAGCGCGTCGCCGAGGGCGAGTCCGATCAGCGCACCTGTCGCGGCGCGTTCCGTCGTGGTGACGGGCTTGGTCATGGGGCTCATTCGGTTCGTCCTTCCGGGCGCAGCAGCGGTGGGTACAAGGCGGTGGCAGGGCCCGCCCGGTAGAGGGCGGCCGGTTTGCCCCGGCCGCCGGTCAGGCGTGCGGCACCCGCCACGGGCTCCACGAAGCCCGGTGTGGCGAGGACTTTGCGCCGGAAGTTGGCACGGTCGAGTGCGGCGCCCCAGACCGTCTCGTAGACCTGCCGCAGCTCGCCGAGGGTGAATTCGGGCGGGCAGAAGGAGGTGGCGAGACAGGTGTACTCGATCTTGGCGCCGATCCGGTGGTGCGCGTCGGTGAGGATCTGTGCGTGGTCGAAGGCGAGTTCACGCCCGGTGTCCACCGGCATCCACTGGGCGTGCGCCGCGTCACCGCCGCCCTGCGGCTCCGGCAGGTCCGGTACGAGCGCGGTGTAGGCGACCGAGACGACCCGCATTCTGGGGTCGCGGTCCGGTCGGCTGTAGGTCCGCAACTGCTCCAGGTGTCGGTGGGCCAGGGTCGCGTCGGACAGCCCGGTCTCCTCGACCAGTTCGCGCCCGGCGGCTTCCTCGGCGGACTCCGTCGGCAGGACGAATCCGCCGGGGAGCGCCCAGGCGCCCCGGTAGGGCTCCTGGCCGCGCCGGATCAGCAGCACGTGCAGTGCGGCGTCCCTGACGGTGAAGACGGCGAGGTCGACGGTGACGGCGAACGGCTCGAAGGCGTGCGGGTCATAGCCGTGCATGTCGCCGCCCTTCATCCGGTGGCCTCGCGGTGGCGTTCCGGGAGCGGGTCGGCGAGGTTCCAGCCGTCGGTCAGCAGAGCGTCCACGGCGGCGACCGCGGCATCGAGCCGCTGCCGGTGCGAGCCGCCCAGCATGCGGAACGGCCGCCCGGTGCGGGTGAGTTCCTCGCGGAACCTGCCGGTCATCCAGGGCCGCAGATGCGCGCCGTCGCGCAGCCCGTCGTCCTCGAAGGCGACACCCGCGTGGTCGGTGAGCAGCCACAGGTGCTGTCTGCCCCGTGCGGCGAGGGCGGCGACCTGTTCGCTGGGCGCGCCCAGGTAGCGCTCGTGCCAGATGGTGGTGGCGAAGGCGTCGGTGTCGCAGAACAGCACGGGTGATCCGGTGCGGGCCGCGGCGTTCTCCCGCTCGGCCTGCCGCTGGGCGATCAGCGGGAAGTCCTCCGTTCGGAAGGTGACCTGCTGCCAGTCCGCGTCCGGGCGTACGGCCCGGAGGTCCGCCAGTTTCCGCTCGCTGAACTCCCGCCCGTACTCCGCCACATACCGGGTCTGGGCCCACACCCCACCCCGGCGCCGGTAGGTCTCGGCCAGGGCGCGGGCCAGGGTGGTCGTCCCGGTCGACTCCGCGCCCAGCACCACCACCCGGCGGACGAGTCCGGCCCGCACCGGCGGCTCCAGGAAGTCCCAGCAGTCCGCCGGGGCCCTGCGCACCGCGGTCCCGGACACCGGGAAGACCGTACGGTCCGGGTCCACCGGCACGTGCTCCGCGCCGAACCGGCGGGCCAGCTCGTCCCCGTACCGCTCGGAGGTGAACACGGCGTCCACCCGCTCGGGCACCGCGCCGCGGAAGACCGCCAGGTGCGCGTCCCAGATCAGGGGGTCGCCGGTGTCCATGGGGATGTCGTCGACGGCGCCCACCACCCGTACCTCCGGATGCACTTCACGCATCCAGGCCATCCGGTCCGCGAGGGAGAGTGACTCGACGGCGGCGGCACAGACCAGGACGGTCAGCTTCTCGCAGCGGTCCTGTGCGGTCCGGACGAGATGGTGGTGCCCGGCGTGCGGCGGATAGAACTTGCCGAGGACCAGGCCGTGTCCGTGCTTCTTCATGCCGGCACCCCGGTCAACTGGCGCGCCTCGTCGCCCCGCCAGTTGCGCAGACCCACGACGCAGAGCACGAGGAACCCGACGTAGAGCAGCGAGGTCAGATAGAGGTCCTTGTACGCGTACAGCGGGATGTACACCACGTCCGCGGCGATCCAGAGCCACCAGGACTCGATGAGCTTCTTGCACTGCCCGTAGGTGGCCATCAGCGACAGCGCGGTCGTCAGGGCGTCCCAGAAGGGGACGGTCGAGTCGGTCGCACCTGCCAGCAGGGCCCACAGACCGAGAGTCCCCACCGCCCCCGCCGCGAGCAGCCGGCCCCACTCGGTGCGGTCGGTACGCCGCACCGGCAGCTCGGAGCCTGGTCCACCCCCGTGGGTCCAGGTCCACCAGCCGTACGCGGCGAGGGCGATGAAGACGAACTGGAGGCCTGCGTCGGCGTACAGGCCTGCCTGCAGGAACAGCAGGATGAAGAAGACGTTGTTGGCGATGCCGATCGGCCAGTTGGCGATGTGCTGCCGGGCGACGAGCCAGACACAGAGCGCGCCACTGCCGAAGCCGAGCACCTCGGTCCAGCTCACCGGAGTGTTCAGGATGGTCACCAGTGGCTGCTGCAACGGGTCGAGTACGTCTGCGAGACTCACGCCCGCCTCCTTTATGGTCACTGTGACTATAAAGGAGGACGAGGGCCACCACAAGCAAAAAAACGCCCGGCCCCCGCGAAAGCGGGGGCCGGGCCGGGCGCGGGTGTGGGCCTACAGGCCGACTTCCTTCATCAGCATGCCGACCTCGGTGTTGGTCAGGCGGCGCAGCCAGCCCGACTTCTGGTCGCCCAGCGGGATCGGGCCGAAGCTGACCCGCACCAGCTTCTCGACCGGGAAACCGGCCTCCGCGAGCATCCGGCGGACGATGTGCTTGCGACCCTCGTGCAGGGTCACCTCGACCAGGTAGTTCTTCCCGGTGTTCTCGACGACCCGGAAGTGGTCGGCGCGGGCGTATCCGTCCTCCAGCTCGATGCCGTCCTTGAGCCGCTTGCCGAGATCGCGCGGCAGCGGGCCCTGGATCGCGGCGAGGTAGGTCTTCTTGACGCCGTACCGGGGGTGGGTCAGCCGATGGGCCAGCTCGCCGTGGTTGGTGAGCAGGATGATGCCCTCGGTCTCCGTGTCGAGACGGCCCACGTGGAACAGCCGGGTCTCCCGGTTGGTGACGTAGTCACCGAGGTTCTGACGCCCGTCCGGGTCCTCCATCGAGGAGACGACACCGGCCGGCTTGTTCAGCGCGAAGAAGAGATACGACTGGGTGGCGACGGTCAGGCCGTCCACCTTGATCTCGTCCTTCGGCAGGACCCGCCGGCCCTGCTCCATGACGATCTCACCGTTGATCTCGACCCTGGCCTGGTCGATCAGTTCCTCGCAGGCGCGCCGCGATCCCATACCGGCCCTGGCCAGCACCTTCTGCAGGCGTTCGCCCTCCTCCTCGGCGCCGGGGAAGGTCTTCGGGGTCTTCACCTGCGGCTTGTTGTGCCGCTCCCGGTTGCGCTCCTCGATCTTGGCGTCGAGCTCGCGCGGCCTGGAGGTCTCCCGCTGCCCGTGCGGGCCGCGGCGCGGGGCGCCCCCGCTCTTCGGGGTCTTCGGGCCGCCCTTGGCGCCGCCGCGCGCCGAAGCGCCGCGGCTGCCGCCGCCGGACTTGCGGCCCTGCTCCTCGGACGAACCGGTGCCGACGTCGTAACGGCGCTCCTCGGGGCGAGGCCGGCGCGGACGCTCCTCCTGCTTGTCGCCGCGCGCGCCGCCGGACCTGGGGCGGGGGGACGGGGACTTCCCGCCCGCACCCCGGTTGTCCCGGTTGCCGCTTCCGCTGTTCCTGCCGTTGCTTCGCATCAAAGTTCCGTCTTGTCGTCTGCGTCGGTGTCCGGACCGTCCGGTGCATCCGGATCGAACGACGGCACCCCTTCCTGTGTCTCGGCCTCGATCGCTTCCGCCTCGGGAAGGAAGGGCGCGAGCTCCGGGAGCTCGTCCAGGCCTCGCAGGCCCATCCGCTCCAGAAAGTAGTTCGTCGTCCTGTACAGGATCGCACCTGTTTCGGGTTCCGCGCCCGCCTCATCGACCAGACCGCGCTGCAGCAGGGTCCGCATGACCCCGTCACAGTTCACCCCGCGGACCGCGGAGACCCGGGAGCGGCTCACCGGCTGGCGGTACGCGACCACCGCAAGCGTCTCCAGAGCGGCCTGGGTGAGCCGTGCCTGCTGTCCGTCCAGAACGAATCCCTCGACCGCTTCGGCGTACTCGGGGCGGGTGTAGAACCGCCAGCCGCCCGCCACCAGACGCAGGTCGAAGCCGCGCCCCTGGACGGTGTACTCGTCGGACAGCGCGCGCAGCGCGTCGGCGATCTCCCGCCGGGGCCGGTCGAGCACCTTGGCCAGGTGTTCTTCGGTGGCAGGCTCGTCGACGACCATCAGGACCGCCTCCAGCGCGGGCTTGAGATCACTCACGCCTTCTCCTCCAGCAGGTGATCGAACTGATCGAATTCGTCGGTAACGGCCGGCTTCGCTCCGTCTCCCCCGGTCCACCGCACCAGCAGTTCGCCGAGCGCCTCCGGCTGGTCCAGGGAGATGGCCTTCTCCCGGTACAGCTCCAGCAGGGCGAGGAAGCGCGCCACCACCGTGAGGGTGTCGGTCGCGTCCTCGGTGAGCGTGCGGAAACTCACGTCACCACCTTCCCGCAGCCGTGCCATCACGATCTCGGCCTGCTCCTGCACGGAGACCAGCGGTGCATGGATGTGATCCACATAGATCTGCGGCCGTGCCCGGGGCTGCATCGCCTTGACGGCGAGTTTCGCGAAGCCTTCGGCTCCGATGCGGATCACGACCTCGGGCAGCAGCGCCGCATGATGCGGCTCCAGGCCGACGGTCCGCGGGTAACGCCTGCCCTCGGCCTCCAGCCGCTCACTGAAGATCTCCGCGATCCGCTTGTAGGCGCGGTACTGGAGCAGCCGGGCGAAGAGCAGGTCGCGTGCCTCCAGCAGGGCGAGGTCCTCCTCGTCCTCGATCTCGGCGGCGGGCAGCAACCGTGCTGCCTTCAGGTCGAGAAGCGTTGCGGCCACCACCAGGAACTCGGTGGTCTGGTCGAGGTCCCAGTCGGCGCCCATGGCACGGATGTGCACCATGAACTCGTCGGTGACCTTGGACAGCGCGATCTCGGTGACGTCCAGCTTGTGTTTGGAGATCAGCTGCAGCAGCAGATCGAAAGGGCCCTCGAAATTGGCCAGTCGGACCTTGAACCGGCCATCTGCGGTGTCTTCCACCGGGACCGGAGCCGGTGCGGCGTCCGGCGCGGGCTGAGGTACTGCCGGTACGGGTTCCGGCGCGGGCTGAGGTACTGCCGGTACGGGTTCCGGTACGGGTGCCGGCACGGGTTGAGGTACCGGTGCGGGTTCCGGGGCCGGTGGTTCGGGGGCCGGTGGTTCCGGCGTCGGGTGCGCCACCGGTGCCCCCGATGCCACGGGCGCTGCTCCCGGGCCACGCCCGAGGGCGCGGCGGCGGGGCTGAGCGGAGTCGTCGGTGGGCATCGGGGTCCAGAGTACGGAGATACGGGCGCGGCAGGGACACCGGCGCGCAGCCGCTCAGCGCCCGCGCAGCCGCCGCACCAGAATGCTGGCGTCGCCGCGTGACTCCAGGTCCGCCAGCACCACGGCGACCGCCTCCCGGACGATACGCCCGCGGTCCACGGCGAGGCCGTGTTCCCCGCGCAGCACCAGCCGGGCGTGCTCGAGGTCCATCAGCTCCTCGGCCGAGACGTACACGGTGATCTTCTCGTCGTGGCGTTCCCGGCCGGTAGGGCGCCGGTTGGCCCCCCGGCCGCCACCACGGCGGCGCTGCTGCTGGCCGGTCGGCGGGGCGGGCGCCGGGGCCGTGCGACCGTCCGGCGCCCGGCGGCCGCCGGTGGCGGCTTCCGCCTCGCTGTTCCTGGTGCGGGACTCCGGTGCCTCCGCCCCCGCGGTGGAGTGCTCGGCGGCCTGCGGCTCGGCGCGTTCGGCGGCGGAGGCCACCGAATCGCTCTCCCCCGCGGGCGCGGGCACCCGGGGCTGCTCGCCGTTGACCGGACGCCTCGGGGACGACGACTGGAGTGCCATCCCTCCGGTGGTACGGAACAGTTCGTCGGCGCCCGGCAGACTCACTCGGCGTGACACCGGGCGAGCACCTCCCTGGCGAGCTGACGATAAGCGGCCGCGCCGACCGAGTTGGAGGCGTAGGTCGTGATGGGCTCGCCGGCGACTGTCGTCTCCGGGAAGCGCACGGTCCGCCCGATGACCGTGTGGTACACGTGGTCGTCAAAGGCTTCGACCACGCGCGCGAGCACCTCACGGCTGTGCACCGTGCGGGAGTCGTACATCGTGGCGAGGATGCCGTCCAGCTCGAGCTCGGGGTTGAGCCGCTCCTGGACCTTCTCGATCGTCTCGGTCAGCAGCGCCACCCCGCGGAGCGCGAAGAACTCGCACTCCAGCGGCACGATCACCTTGTGCGCCGCGGTCAGCGCGTTGACGGTCAGCAGACCGAGCGACGGCTGGCAGTCGATCACGATGTAGTCGTAGTCCTGCATCAGCGGCTTGAGTGCCCGCTGCAGGGTGGACTCCCGGGCCACTTCGCTGACCAACTGCACTTCCGCGGCCGACAGGTCGATGTTGCTCGGCAGCAGATCCATGTTGGGGACCGCGGTCTTCAGCAGCACCTCGTCCGCCGCCATACCCCGCTCCATGAGCAGGTTGTAGACGGTGAGGTCGAGCTCCATCGGATTCACGCCGAGACCCACGGACAGCGCGCCCTGCGGGTCGAAGTCGACCAGCAGGACCCGTCGTCCGTACTCGGCGAGCGCGGCACCCAGGTTGATGGTCGACGTGGTCTTGCCGACGCCGCCCTTCTGGTTGCACATCGCGATGATCTTGGCCGGCCCGTGGTCGGTCAGCGGTCCTGGGATCGGGAAGTACGGCAGCGGCCGTCCGGTCGGGCCGATCCGCTCGCGGCGCTGGCGGGCAGCGTCCGGGGCGAGCGTGGCCGCGTACTCCGGGTCAGGCTCGTACTCGGCGTCCGGGTCGTAGAAGTGACCCTCGGGTACCTCGTTGTAGACGGCGAGATGGGTGGTCGTATCGCCACTCCGGTCGCCGGCCCTGGCGTTCACGTGTTGGCCGTCCATACTCTGGTGGGCTGTCGTCATGTGCTCTTGGGTTGCGAAGGCGCGGACAGCGACGGAGCCGACAGCCTCGCGCCCCGCAGGGCCATGGCTCCGAGCAGGCGCTCCTGGGTGACCACCCCCGGGAGTAAATGTCGACTCATTCACAAGTCGTCTTACCTCCTTGGACGTGACCAGGAAACTTTATCGATAGGTCAGCGTGGCATCATGCCGACGATGGGCGACTCTATGGCGTGTCACCGCTCCGCAGCAACACAATCCGCCGGACCCGACCCCATGTGTCGGCAACCGAACATCCCTCTGTCAAGGGCGCACAGGGGGCACAGGGCACGTTTCGCGGGTGTACGAATCGGCTGAAGGGTTATGTTCGCGGCGAGTTGAGCGAGCGGAACAAAGAGGACGTAAGCGACTCCGGCCGGACCTCTGGGAGCAAGGTCCGGCCGGTTGCGCGAGATTGACGGCGCGTGTTGACGCGTCAGCCGAGCAGCGTGCTCAGTTCGGTGTGCGGAAGGTCGTGCGCCTCGGCCACCGAGCCGTAAACGACCTGCCCGTCATGGGTGTTGAGGCCCAGCGCGAGCGCGGAATCCCGGCGCAGCGCGTCCGCCCAGCCGCGGTTGGCCAGCTCCACGATGTACGGCAGGGTGGCGTTGGTCAGTGCGTAGGTGGACGTACTCGGCACCGCACCCGGCATATTCGCCACGCAGTAGAACACCGAGTTGTGGATCTGGAAGGTCGGCTCGGCGTGCGTGGTCGGGTGGGAGTCCTCGAAGCAGCCACCCTGATCAATCGCAATGTCGACAAGTACACTTCCGGGCTTCATCTTGGCGACCAGGTCGTTGCTGACGAGCTTCGGCGCCTTGGCTCCGGGAATGAGAACGGCGCCGATGACGAGGTCCGCGTCGACGACCGCCTTCTCCAGTTCGTAGGCATTGGAGACAATGGTCTGCACCTTCGTGCCGAAGACCTTGTCCGCCTCGCGGAGCTTGTTGATGTCCTTGTCGAGCAGGGTGACGTGGAAACCCATGCCGACGGCGATCTGAGTGGCGTTCCAGCCGGAGACACCGCCACCGATGACCACCGCCCGGCCCGGCGCCGTGCCGGGCACACCGCCGGGCAGCACGCCGCGGCCGCCCACCGAACGCATCAGGTGGTAGGCGCCGACCTGCGGAGCGAGCCGGCCGGCCACCTCGGACATCGGGGCGAGCAGCGGCAGCTGGCGGTTGGCGGTCTCGACCGTCTCGTACGCGATGGCGGTGGTGCCGGAGGCGAGCAGCGCGTCCGTGCACTCCCGTGACGCGGCGAGGTGCAGGTAGGTGAAGAGCGTCTGGTCCTTGCGGAGCCGGTGGTACTCCTCCGCGATCGGCTCCTTGACCTTGAGCAGCAGGTCGGCGGTGGCCCAGACCTCGTCGGCGGTGGGGAGGATCCGGGCGCCCGCGGCCACGTACTCCTCGTCCGGGATCGCCGACCCGACGCCGGCGTTCTGCTCGATGACGACCTGGTGACCGTGGCGCACCAGCTCGTGCACACCGGAGGGGGTGATCGCCACCCGGAACTCGTTGTTCTTGACTTCGCGGGGGATGCCGACCTTCACGTAGATCACGGTCCTTGGCTCTGGAGGATAACTCGGGCAATGCCAGACATACCCGGGCGTGCTCAGCACAGCTGGAGGCACCACGGATACACGCGACGAACCCAGTCTAATGAAGGACTTCTCGCTGTCTAGCCTTTCAAAGCATCAATCTTCTGCAGATACACCACGGATTTCGTAGGCAGATTTCGAATCGAGCAGCAGTCTCTCGGCCGAACCCCTGTGCAGCCGAGCCGCCGCAGCGTCCCCGCGCCGGTCCAGGGCTTCGGCCAGCCGCAGCTGCAGCACTGCCTGAAGCCGCACGTCATCGGCCCGGCGGGCGCACTCCACCGCCTCCGTGCGGGTCCGCAGCGACTCGTCCGGCTGTCCCGCGTGCTCCTGCACCCCGGCGAGCTCGCTGAGCGCCCGGGCCTGGCCGGCGAGGTCTCCGAGCCGGCGGTGTCCCGCCACGGCCGCCCGCCAGCTGCGCAGCGCATCGCCGTACTGGCCGGCCCGTGCCTGGACGCTCCCGAGCCGACCGTGCAGCCGCGACTCGTCCGCGTGTTCGCCCCGCGACTGCCGCTGGGCCAGGGCCCTGGCGTACCAGTCGGCGGCCCGCTGAAGGTCCCCCAGTTCCTGGTGAGCGCCGCCGACGGATTCCGTCGCCCGGCCCGTCGCGTACGGGTCACGGGCGGACCGCCCGGCGTCCAGCGCGGCCTTGTACCGGGTCAGCGCCTGCTGGATACGTCCGGCGCCGGCATCCAGATCGCCCAGATCGAGCAGCGCGGCGGCCCGTTCCCGGTGCAGTCCGCGCCGCTCGGCGATCTCGAGGAGCAGCTGGTGCAGTGCGTACCGCTCGGGCGCCGCAGCGTCCGTGCCCCGGTGGGCCGCGAGCGCCTTCACCAGCGCGGCCACCAGCCGCCTGGCCAGGGTGTCGAGCTCTCCGTCGGCGGCAGCCCGCCGGGCCGACGCGAGGAGTGCGGGCAGCATCTGCCGCAGCCATGCGGCGGCGGCCGGGGCTCCGGGGAACCGCAGCGAGCGCGGCAGCCCGGCGAGCTTTCTGCGGACGGCCGATCCGTCCGGTTCGGTGATCGCCCAGCAGGACTGCAGCAGCCGGACTGTCCGCTCCAGCATCCGGGCGCGGGCCAGCTCCACCTCGGCGGGACGGTCCTGGCTCGCCACCAGGGCGTCGAGCAGGGGCATCAGGCAGCCCGGCACCTCGAACTGCGGGCCGTGGGCCCGCAGCAGTCCCAGTGCGGCGAACTCCTCCAGGGCGGCCTGCGCCGCCGGGACCGAACAGCCGGCCAGGGCGGAAGCGATGTGGGCATCGGCGAGTCCGGCGGGCGCCAGGGACAGCAGGCGCAGAATTCGCGCGGCGGGCCGCGGCAGCGAACCGTGGACGAACCGGAAGGCGCGGGCCAGCGGCCTGGAGACGGTCCCGGGCTCGTCCACGCCGTCGGGCAGGGTCCACAGCTGCTTGGTGACATCGGCGACCGACGCCTTGGGCCGGGCGGCGAGCCAGCCCCCCACCAGGACGAGGGCCGCGGGCTGGCCTCCGCACTCCTCGGCCAGTGTCTCGGCGGTCCGCGGGTCCACGGTGATCCGCACCGTGCCGGCGAAGCGCCTGAGCAACTCGACCGCTGAGCCGGTGTCGAGACCGCCGAGCGTGCAGGGGCGGACATCGGGGAGGCCGGTCAGCGGGCCGGTGGAGGTGGCCAGCACCAGCGAAGCGGACGCGTCGGGCAGCAACGGCTCGACCTGTTCGGCATCCGTCGCGTCGTCCAGGAGCAGCAGCGCCCGGCGTTCAGCCAGGGCGGCGCGCACCAGCTCGGTGAGCTCCTCCTCGGCTGCTCCGGGAGGTGTCGGTACGCCGAGCCCGTGCAGCAGCTCGCGGGCCGTCTCCGCGGTACTGACGGCCTCGCCGCCGGGTGTGCTGAGCCGCGCCCGCAGCACGCCGTCCGGGTAGTCGGCTGCGAGCCTTCCGGCCAGTTCCCCGGCCAGGGCGCTGCGACCGGAACCGGGCCGTCCGGCGATCAGCAGGACCCGGGGCCTGGCACCCTTGCGGCCGGCCATGGTGTCCAGGCCCGCGCGCTCGATGTCTGCGCGCAGCGCCTTCAACTCCCGCCGCCGGCCCAGAAACTGCCCCGTTGCCGGCGCGGCCTTCGAGGTCGCGGCCCGGCCGGCCGTCTCCACCGCCTGATCCGTCACGGGCCTCGCTCCGTCCGCCAGCGCACCAGTCCGCCGGGGGCCCGGACCGGACAGTGCCGAGCGTAGTTCAGGTACGGAGAGGGGCCCGGCGGACCGGAGCGGCCGAATCCGCCACTCGGATCAGCCGATCATCCGACTGGCGGATCGGCGGATCACCGGATCCGCCGGTCCTGGGGCCGCCCTGCTTCGGGCGGCCGAGCCTCCCCTGGGCCACCCCTAGGCCTCGAAGGGGCGGGCAGGCCAGGGCGCGTCCGCCGGGCGGAGCGCGTCGAGGCCCTCGCCGTTCAGCGCTGCGGTCAGTGCCAGGACTCCGACAGCCAGGCACGTGTTGTGCAACTCGCCGGCCAGCACACCTCGTACGAGTTCCTTCGGGTCGACCCGCGCGAGTTCCATGTCGGCCTCCTCGTGGGCGACCTCGAAACGCTCGCCCTCGATGTCGGATACGCCCCGCGCCAGGAAGATCCGTACGGCCTCGTCGCAGCCGCCCGGCGTGGTGTAGACGTCCGTCAGCACCCGCCAGTCCTCGGCCTTGACGTGCGCCTCCTCGTACAGCTCGCGCTGCGCGGCGTGCAGCGGGTTCTCGCCGGGGACGTCGAGCAGGCCCGCCGGGATCTCCCAGAGCTTGTGGCGCACGGGATGCCGGTACTGGCGCAGTACCAGGACACGGCCCGCCTCGTCGAGTGCCAGGACAGCGACCGAGCCGGGGTGCACCTGGTAGTCGCGGTGGACGACCGCGCCGTCCGGCATGACCACGTCGTCGGTGCGGACGCTGGTCTTGTTGCCGGTGAAGGGGGTGGTGGTCGCGACCACCTGCCATTCCTCGGCGGTGTCCTTGATGGCGTCCCTGGTGGCGTCCTTGCTGGCCATGAAAGCGTCCTCTCCACAAAAGAAAACCGGGGCAGGAGTCCTGTGGGGCTCCCACCCCGGTCAACCGTATCGCTGTACCGCCGGCGGCTACTCGCCGGTCTTGCGCTGCACCGCGGCCTTCACCAGTCCCGCGAAGAGCGGGTGCGGCCGGGTGGGCCGGGAGCGCAGCTCCGGATGGGCCTGGGTGGCCACCAGGTAGGGGTGCACCTCGCGGGGGTACTCGACGTACTCGACGAGCTTGTTGTCGGGAGAGGTACCGGAGAAGACCAGACCGGCCTTCTTCTCCAACTCCGCGCGGTAGGTGTTGTTGACCTCGTAGCGGTGGCGGTGGCGCTCCTCGACGTAGGGCTCGTCCGCGTACGCCTCCCGGACCACCGAGCCTTCGGCGAGCTTCGCCGGGTAGAGGCCGAGGCGCATGGTGCCGCCGAGGTCACCGGCGCCCTCGACGTACGCCAGCTGCTCCTCCATGGTGGAGATCACCGGGTGCGCGGTGGCCGCGTCGAACTCGGTGGAGTTGGCGTCCGGGATGCCGGCGACGTTCCGCGCGGCCTCGATGACGATGCACTGCAGACCGAGGCAGAGACCGAGCAGCGGGATGCGGTTCTCCCTGGCGTACTGGATCGCGCCGACCTTCCCGGTCACGCCGCGCTCGCCGAAACCGCCGGGGATGCAGATGGCGTCGACGTCGCCGAGCTGCTGCCGGGCGGCGGCCGGCGTCTTGCAGTCGTCGGACGTCACCCACTTGACCTTGACACGCGCCTTGTTGGCGAAGCCGCCCGCGCGGATCGCCTCGGTGACCGAGAGATACGCGTCGGGCAGATCGATGTACTTGCCGACCAGGGCGACGGTGACCTCGTGGTCGGGGTTGTGCACCCGGTCGAGCAGATCGTCCCAGGTGGTCCAGTCGACGTCGCGGAACGGCAGGTCGAGCTTGCGCACGACATAGGCGTCCAGGCCCTCGGTGTGCAGCACCTTGGGAATGTCGTAGATCGACTTGGCGTCCACACAGGCCACCACGGCGTCCTCGTCGACATCGCACATCAGCGAGATCTTGCGCTTGATGGCGGTCGGAACGTCACGGTCGGCGCGCAGCACGATGGCGTCCGGCTGGATACCGATGTTGCGCAGCGCTGCCACCGAGTGCTGGGTGGGCTTGGTCTTCAGCTCGCCGGAGGGGCCGATGTAGGGCAGCAGCGAGATGTGCACCACGAAGACGTTGTCCCGGCCGACCTCGTGGCGGACCTGCCGGACGGTCTCCAGGAAGGGCAGCGATTCGATGTCGCCGACCGTGCCGCCGACCTCGGTGATGACGACGTCGACGTCGTCGGTGGCCATCCGGCGGATGCGGTGCTTGATCTCGTTGGTGATGTGCGGGATGACCTGCACGGTGTCGCCGAGGTACTCGCCGCGCCGCTCCTTGGCGATGACCGTGGAGTACACCTGACCTGTAGTGACGTTGGCGGAGCCGTCCAGGTCGACGTCGAGGAACCGCTCGTAGTGTCCGATGTCCAGATCGGTCTCGGCACCGTCGTTGGTGACGAAGACCTCACCGTGCTGGAAGGGGTTCATCGTGCCGGGATCGACGTTCAGGTACGGGTCGAGCTTCTGCATGGTGACCCGCAGACCGCGGGCCTTGAGGAGCGCACCGAGGCTGGAGGCGGTCAGACCCTTGCCGAGGGAGGAGGCGACACCCCCAGTGACGAAAATGTGCTTGGTCGTCGTGGCTGTGCTGTTTCGGAAAGCAGCGGTCTGCATGGCCAAGAGGGGGCTCCCGTGGTCGCGATCTGAGGTGCGTGCCGGCACGAGGCTCCGGAGAACTCCGGGGGTGCCGCCGCTGCGGTTCGGGGGCATGAGAGCCACCGGGCCACGGGCCACCAGGGTATCAGCGGCAGCGTGAGGCTGCGTCCGGGCACGCGAGCCACCGCCTTCACCGGGAGGTCACATCTCACTCACCCGACGCTCACTCGTTCGGCCCAGCCAGGTTGCCGGACCGGTCATGCAGATCACTAGGGTGCGTCGTATCCTGCTCGGACACTCGCTGCCGAGACGGCCGGAAACCGGCACCACCCCGCCCGTTCCCGGAACAAGCGCTCGTCAACGATCCCTTGACTGCAACGCAAGCGCCCCAAGGGGCGACGTGGCCGTTCGACTGGAGATTGCACGTGGCCGGGCGCATCGAGGATTACGCACTCATCGGAGACATGCAGACCGCCGCGCTGGTCTGCCGGGACGGCACGGCCGATTGGCTGTGCCTGCCCCGCTTCGACTCACACGCCGTCTTTGCCGGGCTGCTGGGAACCGAGGAGAACGGCTTCTGGCGCCTGGGACCGGCACATGCCTCTTCGGCATGCCCTCCTGACGCCGACCGGCGCCGCTACCGCGGGGACTCACTGATCCTCGAATCGGAGTGGGACACGCCGCGCGGCACCGTCCGTGTGACGGATTTCATGCCACCCCGCGACGGCGCTCCGCAACTGATCCGGATCGTCGAGGGCGTCACCGGGCGGGTCCCGATGCGCTCCGCACTCCGGGAGCGTTTCAGCTACGGCCGGGTGACCCCGTGGGTCCACAAGGTCGACGGCCGTACGGTCGCGGTCGCCGGCCCCGACTCGGTCTGGCTCGACACCGCTGTGGACACCTTCGGCGAGGACCTCACCACCTACTCCGACTTCACCGTCGGCCCCGGGGAGCGCGTCGCCTTCACCATCAGCTGGGAGGCGTCGCACAAGGAACCGCCCGCGATTCCGGAGCCGGAGAACGCGCTTGCGGCGACCGAGGACTTCTGGCGTGAGTGGGTCGAGCAGTGCACTTACCACGGCCCCTACCGGGAAGCCGTGGTCCGTTCGCTGATCACCCTCAAGGCACTCACCTACGCACCGACGGGCGGAATCGTCGCCGCGCCGACCACCTCGCTGCCCGAGGACATCGGCGGCAGCCGCAACTGGGACTACCGCTACACCTGGTTGCGCGACGCCGCGATCACGCTCTCCTCGCTGCTGCGCACCGGCTACCGCGAGGAAGCCCGTGCCTGGCGCGAGTGGCTGCTGCGGGCGGTCGCCGGTGACCCGGAGAACCTGCAGATCATGTACGGGATCGCCGGCGAGCGGGAACTGGGCGAAGCGGAACTCGACTGGCTGCCCGGCTATGAGAACTCCACCCCGGTCCGGGTCGGCAACGGGGCGGCGGGCCAACTGCAACTCGACGTGTACGGCGAAGTGACCGAGGCGTTGCACCTCGCCCACATGTCGGGCCTGGCCCGCAGCGACTACGCCTCGCTCCTGCAGCTCAAGCTGATCCACTACCTCGAGGGGCACTGGAACCAGCCCGACGAGGGGATCTGGGAGGTGCGCGGGCCCCGCCGCCACTTCGTGCATTCCAAGGTGATGGCCTGGGTCGCCGTCGACCGGACCATCAAGCTGATCGAGTCCGGCGACGCCGAAGGCCCGCTCGAGCGCTGGCGCGCCCTGCGCGAGGAGATCCACCGCGACGTCTGTGAGAAGGGCTACGACAAGGACCGCAACACCTTCACCCAGTCCTACGGGTCGACGGAGCTGGACGCGTCCTTGCTGCTCATCCCCCAGATGGGTTTTCTGCCGCCGGACGACAAGCGGGTCATCGGCACCGTCGAGGCCATCCAGCGCGAGCTGTCCACGAGCGACGGATTCGTGCTGCGCTATCCGACAGCCGGCACCGTGGCCGGGGTCGACGGCCTGGAGGGCGACGAGGGCGCCTTCCTGGCCTGCTCCTTCTGGCTCGCCGACGATCTGGCGATGATCGGCCGGGTCGATGAGGCACGCAGGCTCTTCGAGAAGCTGCTGTCGCTCCGCAACGACCTGGGCCTGCTCGCCGAGGAATGGGACCCCAGGCTTCAGCGGCAGGTGGGGAACTTCCCGCAGGCGTTCAGCCATGTGCCGCTGATCGACACGGCTCTGCGGCTGACCGCATCCGGGGCGTACGGCGGCTGACCTGCGGCCGGACGCTTCCGGGCAGCCTCCGCGGCCCTGTAGCGTCCGGACCGTGGAGAACCAGGGCGGGATCACGGTGCGGCGGGCGCTCGAGCTACCGGGGCTGCGCGCCGGTCTGCCCGAGGTACTGGCGGGCGCCGACCGGCTGAACCGTACGGTGCGCTGGGTGCACGCCGGTGAGGCGCCGAACATCGCCGCACTGCTCAAGGGCGGTGAACTGCTGCTCACCACGGGCCTGGCGCTCGGCACCCGCCCCGCCGAACAACGGGCGTTCGTGCGCCGGCTCGCCGAGCGCGGAATCGCGGCGCTCGTGGTGGAGCTGGGGCCGCGCTTCAGTCGGCTGCCCGCCACGCTGGTGGAGACCGCGCAGTCGGCCGGACTGCCGCTGGTCCAGCTGCACCGGGAGGTGCCCTTCGTGTCGGTGACGGAGGAGGTGCACACCGAAATCGTCAACGGTCACTACGCCCTTCTGCAGCAGGCAGAAGAGGTGCACCGCCGGTGCACCCGGGCACTGCTCGACGGCGGCGGGGTGCCCCAGGTGCTCTCCGTGCTGGCGGATTTCGCCCGCAATCCGGTCTTCCTCGAGACGCCCGACGGACAGCTGCTCTACGCCGCGGGGGAGGGCGAGCCGCTCCAGGTGTGGGAAGGGCTGCGCGGGCACCGGCCGGCCGGTGCCGTGCTGGTCGAGGTGCCGGGCGGCGGTTCGGGGCCGGGCTCCGTCCGGGCCATGCTGGCGCTGCTGCCGGTGTCGGCGCCGCCGGAGCCGGTGCACCGGATGGCGGCCGAGCAGGCGGCGGACATCCTCGCCGTCGTGCTGATGCAGGCCCGCCAGGAGGAGGAGCTCGCAGCCCGCGGCCGGGGCGATTTCCTCACCGATCTCGCGGAGGGCCGGATCACCGCGCAGGATGCGCCGGCACAGGCCCGGGTACTGGGCTTCAAGCCCGGTGAGGGGCCGCTGTTGCCGGTGGTGATGCGGCTGGCCGCCGAGCTGTCGCCGTCGGGCAACTGGGCGGTGCTGGCCCGCGCCGTCCTCGAGGAGCTCGGCGCGGTGGGCGTGCCCGTCCTGCTCGGTGTCCGTCCGGTGGAGGGCCGGGTGCCGCTTCTCCTCGGCCTCCGTACCGCATCCGAACGTGCCGCGGTGGCCGACCGGGTCGCGGTGGCGCTGCGGGCCGGTGTGGAGCGGGCCGGCCTCGAACGGGCCGGACTCGAGCGGGCCGGCGGCCATCCGCCGGTTGTGGTGGTCGGCGAGGCGGGCGGCTGGGCCGCCGCCTCGGCGGGGCTGCGGCACGCCGCGGAGACCGCGACGGCCGCACAGGGGCTCCCCGACCGGCCCTGGTACGACGCGCGCCGCCTCGACATCGATCTGCTGCTGTGGCGGCTGCGGGACCAGCCCGATCTGGCGGCGTTCGTGGACCGGGCGATCGGTCCGCTGCGCGAGCACGACCGCACCTCGCGGCCCGCGCTGCTGCCGACCCTGGAGAGCTATCTGGCGCACGCCGGCCGCAAGGCGGAGACGGCGCGCGAGCTGCACCTCAACCGGCAGACGCTGTACAACCGACTGGCCCGGATCGCCGAGTTGCTGGGCACCGATCTGGAGGATCCGCAGACCGTGCTGGCGCTGAGCCTGGCCCTGCGGGCCCGTCGGCATACCTCCTGACGCGTCAGCGCGATACGGCCGACTGCATCAACTCGTCGTACACGCTCAGTATCTGAGCGACGGTCTCGTCCTCGGTCGGCCAACTCGACGCCTGGATACGGCCGGCGGCGGCGAGCGACCGGCGGCGTTCAGGGTCGGCGAGCAGTGCGGTCACCCGGGCGGCCAGTGCCGTCGGGTCGCCGTACGGGACGAGTTCGGCCGCGCCGCCGACCAGTTCCGGTGTCCCGCCGACGGCGGTGGCGACCAGCGGTACGCCGAGGCGCAGAGCTTCCTGCGCCAGCAGGGAGCGCGCCTCCCAGCGGCTGGGCAGGAGGGCGAGATCCGCCGCGGCGAGCAGTTCGGTGACCTGGTCGCTGCTGCCGATCAGCCGGACGGCGAGCGACTCGGCCTCGACCCGGTGCTGCAACGCCGCTCGCTCCCGGCCCTCGCCGGCGATGACCAGCAGCGGCGCCGGGTCGAGTCGCTGCCAGAGCCGGGCCGCGTCGAGCAGCGTCCGGTAACCGCGGTGCGGCTCCAGGCTGCCCACGGCCATCAGCAAGGGCCGCCCGACGGCGCCGAGTTCCGCGCGCACCTTGCTCCCGTCCCGGCCGCCCACCGCTCGGGGTGCGGGGACAGCGACCGGCGCGAGACGCGCGTCGCGCGCCCCCCGGTCACGGGCCCGGTCCACCAGATCGGATGAGGCACCCAGCACAACGGTGGCCGCCCGGACCGCCCTTCGCTCCAGCAGCCGCATCAGATGACGTCGCGCGCCCTCGGTGTGCGAGCGGGTGTGCCAGGTGACGACCAACGGCAGCCGCTGCCCGCTCAGCGCGAGCGCGGTGCGGACGGCGGCGTTCAACCCGTGCGCGTGGACGACGTCGGCCCCGGCGCAGGCGGAGCGCAGGGCGGCGACGCTTGCCGGGTCGCTGCTCCGGGGCACCGGCAGGAAGTGCGCACCGGCGCCGCCGAAGCCGTAGGAGTGCTCCAACTCGACGGGAGCACACACGGTGACATGGACGCCCCGCTCGACGAGTCCCCCGGCGATCGACCGGACGTGTGCGCTGCTGCCCGCGCTGCCCCCGCCGAGTACCTGGACGGCACGCAGCGGCGATCGGCCGTACGGCGGGACCTGGGTGCTGCTCACTGACCGGAGCTCCTGAGTCGGCGTCGGGCGGGATGTCGCGCCCCAGGATGCCAGCCCGCACGCGCGTTCCGGCACTCTCCCGGAGGATGAGGGCCGACGCGGTCGGGTCAACGCCGAGGGGTGTCACTCGTCTGGGTGAGCAGTCCACTGGTTACGCGGTGCCGGGCCGAACGGTCGGCGGACTGCGCCGCAACTCAACTCGCTGCCGCGCGGCTCACCTTGTCACCGTACGCTGCCGCGGTGACCAGAGCTGCCGCGTGGGCGGCGAGTCCCGCCCGGCCGTTCCCCGTCACGATCGCCACCCCGAGGGCGGCCCCCAGCGCGTGCGCTCCCGTGTCCCCGAGCATGGTCTGCTCGCCCAGGTCGTCGATGACCACGGCGGCCGCCGCCCCCATCGGGGCGGCGGCGGCCGCACCGCCCGGCGCGCGCCGCAGCAGGCCGGGGCCGGCCAGTCCGAGCACGGCGATGGTGGCCCGTCCGGGGCGCACATCCAGCAGATTGACGAGGTGGGCGCTGCCGGCCACGACGATTCCGGCGAGCAGCCGGTCGACGGGCCGTTCCTTGAGTACCGCGCCGATGGCCAGACCGGCCGCGCCGATCCCGAACAGTTTCACCGCGCCGCTGGTCACCTCGCCCTGCCGGAGCGCGGAGAGATGCGCCCGGAACCCACGGCGGGGGTCGTCCGCGCCGACGATGTCGTCGTATCCCCCACAGGCACCGGCGACGAGCACCGCGAGTGTGGCGACTCCACGGGGTCCGGCGGGGAGGGCCCCGGCGGCCGCGCCGAGCGTGGCGGCCGGTCCCGCGCAGAGGTCGACGACTCGGCCCGCGTAGTTCGTCCGCTGCCAGCGCTCGGGGCCTCCGGGCGGCCGCCGCCGCAACGCGGTCGCGACGGTACGGGTCGCGGTGTAGGCGGCGAGGAATGCGGTGGTGCGGGCGCCGTGTCTCATGCCGCCCACCTTAAGGGCTGTCCCGTAATCCCTGGCGGGCGCACGACGACAGCTACGGCACCTCGCCGCGTTGTCGGAACGCCCGAATACATCCAGTATGCGGACGCCCCTCCGCCTCGCGATGCACCGCATCTGACGCCGCGCGCTGATCCACCAGGGACTACGGGACCGCCCCCAGCGCGTGGTTATCGGCCCGCCGCACCGTTCATCGATCGCCGGCACACCGCCCGTTCAGCCCGCGTCCCCGCGGGCCGTGGCCAGAAGTTCCTCCGCGTGCGCACGCGCCGTCTCCGAGTCCTCCTGGCCCGCCAGCATGCGGGACAGCTCCCGCACCCGGTCCTCACCCTCCAGCACAGTGACGCCGCTGCGCGTCACCGAACCGTCGTGGGTCTTCTCCACCAGCAGTTGCCGGTCGGCGAACGCGGCCACCTGCGGCAGGTGCGTGACGACCACCACCTGGGCGGACCTGGCCAGCTTGGCCAGCCGGCGGCCGACCTCGACGGCGGCCTTGCCGCCCACCCCGGCATCGACCTCGTCGAAGAGGTAGGTCGGTACGGGGTCGGACCCCGCGAAGACCACCTCGACGGCCAGCATGACGCGCGAGAGTTCACCGCCCGACGCCCCCTTCGCGATCGGCCGCGGGGCGGTACCGGGATGCGGCGCGAGCAGCAGTTCGACTTCGTCCGCGCCCAGCGGGCCGTACCCGACCAGCCGGCCGCCGACCTCGATGCCCTCCGGATCCTCGGTCTGACGGACATCGATCGAGACCCGGGCGTGTGGCATGGCGAGCGAAGCGAGCTCCTCCGTCACCGCGTCGGCGAATCGGTCGGCCGCATGGGTCCGGGCATCGGTGAGCGCCTGGGCGAGCAGGGACAACTCGTCCCGCAGCGCGTCACGCTCCGCCGTCAGCTCACCGATCCGCTCGTCGTCGCCCTCCAGTTCGGTGAGGCGCGCCGCGCCCTTCTCGGCCCAGGCCAGTACGGCTGAGATGTCCTCGCCGTACTTACGGGTGAGCTGGGTCAGCGCGGCCCGCCGCTCCTCCACGGCGGCCAGCCGCAGCGGATCGGCGTCGAGACGGTCGGCGTACCCTGCCAGCTCCCCCGACACGTCGGAGAGCAGAATGCCGATCTCCCCGATGCGTTCGGCGAGCGCGGCGAGCGCCGGGTCGTGGGAGCGTACGGCGTCCAGTGCCCGGCCGGCCCCGGCGACCAGCGTCGTCGCGTCCATGCCTTCGGGATCCTCCGGGTCACCTACGAGCGCGGTGTGCGCGAGGGCGGCGGCGGAGGCGAGCGCTTCGGCATGGCCCAGCCGCTCGGCCTCGGCCGCGAGATCGGTGTCCTCGCCCGGTAGCGGCTCCACACCCGCCACCTCGTCGAGCCCGAAGCGCAGCAGGTCCGCTTCCTGGGCGCGTTCGCGGGCCCGGGTGGTCAGTTCGTCGAGCTCCGTGGCGACCGCCCGCAGCCTGCGGTACGCAGCGGCGTACTTCTCGTGCGGCACGGCCACCGTGTCCCCGGCGTACCGGTCGAGAGCCTGCCGTTGCCTGGCCGGGCGCAGCAGCCCCTGCTGGTCGGTCTGCCCGTGCACGGCGACGAGCTCGTCGGCGAGTTCCGCGAGGAGCCCGACCGGCACGGACCGCCCGCCGAGATGCGCCCGTGAGCGTCCCTCGGCCGAGACCGTACGGCTGATGAGCAGCGCACCGTCGTCCAGCTCGGCCCCGGCCTCCTCGGCGCGGATGGTGGCCGGTGCGCCGGCGGGCATGGTGATCCGCCCCTCGACCAGTGCCGACTTGGCGCCGAGCCGCACCAGAGCGGGGTCGGCCCGCCCGCCGAGCAGCAGTCCGAGGCTGGTCACCACCATGGTCTTGCCCGCGCCGGTCTCGCCGGTCACCGCGGTGAAGCCGGGTGACAGCTCCACCACCGCGTCGTCGATGACTCCGAGCGACCGTATCCGCATCTCCTCCAACACGACCCCGACCATACGAGGTTTTGCCCGTGTCGCGCGACGCGCCCTCCCCCTCCAAGGGCTGTCCCGCAATTCTTGGTGGATCAGCGCGCGGCGTCAGATGCGGTGCATCGCAAGGCGGAGGGGCGTCCGCATACTGGATGTATTCGGGCGTTCCGACAACGCGGCGAGGTGCGCCGTAGCTGACGCCGTGCGCCCGCCGGGAATTTGCGGGACAGCCCTCAGTGCGGCGCCCCGCGCCAGCCGGCCACCGGAAGGGCGAATTTGGCCACCAGCCGGTCGGTGAACGAGGCGTGGTGCAGCCGGGCGAGCCGGACCGGCACGGCGCCCCTGCGCACCTCCACCCGGGCACCGGCCGGAAGCCCCACCGAGCGCCGGCCGTCGCACCACAGCACGCCGTGCGGGGTGTGCGGCTGCACCTCGACCGCGAGTACCGACGTCGGCGAGGTCACCAGCGGTTTGGCGAAGAGGGCGTGCGCGCCGATGGGCACCATGAGCAACGCCTCCACCTCCGGCCACACCACGGGGCCGCCCGCCGAGAAGGCGTAGGCCGTCGAACCGGTCGGCGTGGCGCAGACGATTCCGTCACAGCCGAACCCGGTGACCGGGCGGCCGTCGATCTCCAGGACGACCTCCAGCATCCGCTCCGGTTCGGTCTTCTGCACGGCGGCCTCGTTGAGCGCCCAGTCCCGGTGGATGACGCTGCCGTTCTGATGCACGACGACATCGACGGTCATCCGCTCCTCGACCTGGTAGGAACGGCCGACCACCCGGTCGACCACCTTGTCCAGGTCGTCCCGCTCGGCCTCGGCGAGGAAGCCGACCCGGCCGAGGTTGACGCCGAGCATCGGCACCCCGGACGCCCGGGCGAACTCGGCGCCGCGCAGCAGCGTTCCGTCACCGCCGAGCACCACCAGGAGTTCGCACCCGTCGAGGCAGGCGGGGGTCGCCGCGGGGGCCAGCTCGACCGAGGGAGGCAGCGGCAGATCGGCCGCCTCCGCCTCCAGCACCCGTACGCCGATACCGGACTTGAGCAGTCCGTGCACGACCAGTTCGGCGCTGCGGATGGCGGCCGGCCTGCCGGTGTGCGCCAAGAGGAAAACGGTGCGTGGCGCGCGCGGTTCCGCCGAAGTCGGTGCTGTGTCTGTCACTGAGGCCCCTCCGCCACTGCACGGTCCACATCCGCCGGATCCAGCGCGGGCGCGTCCGCCCGCAGCCACAGAAAGTACTCGACGTTCCCGGAAGGTCCCGGCAACGGGCTCGCGGTGACCCCGCGTACGCCCAGGCCCAGCTCCGCGGCCTGCCGTGCCACCGTCCGGACCGTCTCGGCGCGGAGCTGCGGGCTGCGCACGACGCCGCCGCTGCCGAGCCGGTCCTTGCCGATCTCGAACTGGGGTTTGACCATCAGCACCAGATCGGCGCCGGGCCCGGCGCACCGCACCAGAGCGGGCAGCACCAGACCCAGCGCGATGAACGAGAGGTCCCCGACGACCAGGTCGACCGGGGTGCCGCCGATCGCTTCGAGGGTGAGTTCGCGTACGTTCGTACGGTCCTTCACGGTGACCCGGTCGTCGCTCTGCAGCGACCAGGCGAGCTGGCCGTACCCGACGTCCACGGCGACCACCTGCGCCGCGCCGGCCCTCAGCAGCACATCGGTGAAGCCACCGGTCGACGCGCCCGCGTCCAGTGCCCGCCGTCCCGCGACCTTCAGCCCGAGCGGCTCGAAGGCCGTGAAGGCACCGGCCAGCTTGTGTCCGCCGCGGGACACGTAGTCGGGGTCGCTGTCGTCCTTGCGCACCACCACGGCCGCACTGGTCTCGACCTGGGTGGCCGCCTTGGTGGCGGTGGCGCCGCCGACGGTCACCCGCCCGGCGGCGATCAGCTGACCGGCGTGCTCGCGCGAGCGCGCCAGACTCCTGCGGACCAGCTCGGCGTCGAGGCGGCGGCGTGCCACTCCTGCCACGTTCGGTTCAGCTCCTGCTGTTGTACGGAAGGGGGCCACGGGCCGGAGACTGCGGTCCCGGCGCTTTGTCGAGCGCGTCCAGCGCCGCACGCAATCCCCGGTGTACATCCTCGTACACCTCGACATGCCCGTCGGCGGCGAGGTGGTCGGCGTCGCCCAGCCGGTCCAGCACCGCGTCCACCGCTTCGTCCCCGGTGGGGGTACGCGTCACACCCAGCGGCGCGAAAGCGGCCGGGTCGGCCACCTCAGCGGCTTGCGGCCCGGGCTCCGTGTCGGAGGGCCCCGCGATCGAGTCACTCATGCCCAGACGCTACCGCGAAGCGCTGCGGTACGGTCGATGACGATGGCGACGACAGAAGAGTGCCGCAGTGCCCTCGACAGACTCTCGGACATTATGGCGCAGGCGAACAGCCAGGTGCGCAGCGCGGCAGCGCTCGACCGGTCGTTGAGCTGCCGCATCACCGACCTCGATGTCACCTTCACCGGCCGTCTGGTGGACGGCCGGATCCAGGTGCTCGACACACGTCAGGGACCGCCGCCGGACAAGGCGGAGATCCGGCTCGCCATGAAGGGCGACGACCTGGTGTCCCTGGTCGGGGGCGAACTGAACTTCGCCAAGGCCTGGGCGTCGGGCCGGATCAGCCTGGAGGCCGGTTTCCGCGATCTGCTGCGGCTCAGGACGCTTCTCTGACCACGGCGTCGGCCCCGGCGGTGCGGGCCCGGCCCTTCCGCGCGGCCGGCACCACCAGCGGCGTCCCGGTCTGCGGGTCGTCGATGACCTGGCAGCGCATCCCGAAGACCTCTTCCACCAGCTCAGCGGTCACCACCTGCTCGGGCGGTCCCTCGGCGACGACAGCGCCGTCGCGCATGGCGATGAGGTGGGTCGCGTAACGCGCCGCATGGTTCAGATCGTGCAGTACGGCCACCAGGGTGCGGCCCTGCGTCTCGTGCAGTTCCGCGCAGAGATCCAGCACGTCGATCTGGTGCTGGATGTCGAGGAAGGTGGTCGGCTCGTCGAGCAGCAGCAGCGGTGTCTGCTGGGCCAGCGCCATCGCGATCCAGACACGCTGACGCTGACCGCCGGAGAGTTCGTCGACATAACGATCTGCCAGCTCACCGATCCGGGTCGATGCCATCGACTCCTCGACGATCCGCTCGTCCTCGGGCGACCACTGCCGCAGCAGCCCCTGGTGGGGGTAGCGACCGCGCGCCACCAGGTCGGCGACCGTGATCCCGTCCGGTGCGACCGAGGACTGCGGCAGCAGGCCCAGCGTTCTGGCGACCTTCTTGGCCGGCATCGACCCGATCGCGTGTCCGTCCAGCAGCACCCGTCCCTGTGAGGGCTTGAGCATCCGTGAGAGGGCGCGCAGCAGCGTCGACTTGCCGCAGGCGTTGGGGCCGACGATGACGGTGAAGGAGTGGTCGGGGATCTGTACGGAGAGGTCCTCCGCGATGATCCGCTTCTCGTAGCCGAGGGTGACCGACTCGGCGGTGAGTCGCTGCATGGGCGTGCTCCTGGATGTCATCAGATCCGTCCTGCCTTGCGTTCGGAGACCAGCAGCCACAGCAGATAGCAACCACCGATCGCCCCGGTCACCACTCCCACCGGCAACTGCCGGTCGCCGAAAGCCTGCTGGGCGGTCCAGTCGGCGACGACGAGCAGGGCCGCCCCCATGACGGCCGAGGGAATGAGATTCGCCCCCGGCGAGCGGGTCAGCCGCCGGGCCAGCTGGGGCGCGCTGAGCGCCACGAAGGCGATCGGCCCGGCGGCGGCGGTGGCCACCGCGGTGAGCAGCACCGCGGCCAGCAACAGCACCAGCCTGGTCCGTTCGACTCGTACCCCCAGGGCATGGGCGGCGTCCTCACCCATCTCCAGCATCCTCAGGTCGCGCCCCTGTCCGACGACCACGGGCAGCAGCACCACGCCGGTCACCAACAGCGGCCAGAACTGCGACCAGTCCCGTCCGTCGAGGGAACCCGTCATCCACACGACGGCGCGCGTCGCGTCGACCAGGTCGGCCCTGGTGAGCAAGTAGCTGTTGCAGGCGGTGAGCATCGCGGCGGCGCCGATGCCGACGAGGACCAGCCGATAGCCGTGCACGCCGCGTCTCCACGCCAGGGTGTACACGGCGATGCCGGTCACCAGGCCTCCGACGATCGCTCCGCCGGCCACGGCGGTCGCTCCGCCGTGGAAGAGCACGATCACGGTGAGCGCCCCGACGCTCGCGCCCTGCCCGAAGCCGATCACGTCCGGACTGCCCAGCGGATTGCGGGAAATGGACTGGAAGACCGCTCCCGAGACACCGAGCGCCGCTCCGACCAGCAGCCCGACCAGGGCTCTCGGCAGCCGCAGGTCGTTGACGATGAACTCCTGGGCCGCGCTGCCGCCGCCGAACAGCGTACGGACGACGTCACCGGGCGCCATCGGGTAGTCGCCGCTCCCGATGAGCACCACGTCGGCCGCCAGCGCGACCGCGGCGAGCAGCACCGTCACGGCCACCGCTCTGATGTCGACCCGCAGGGAGAACCCCGCCGTGCGTATCGCGTGCGTCGCTTTCACAGCTGAGCCATCCTCCGGCGGCGTACGAGAAAGATGAAGACCGGCCCGCCGATGAGCGCGGTCACGATCCCTACCTGGAGCTCGGCGGGACGGGCGACGACCCGGCCCACCACATCGGCGCCGAGCAGCAGCACCGGTGAGAGCACCGCCGCGTAGGGCAGCGTCCACCGCATGTCCGGCCCGGTGATGGCCCGGACGATGTGCGGCACCATCAGCCCGATGAAGACGATCGGGCCGCAGGCGGCGGTCGCGGCGCCGCAGAGCAGCGTGACGGCGATCATCGACAGGATCCGGGTACGGGTCAGATGGGCGCCGAGCGCCCGCGCGGTGTCGTCCCCCAGTGCCATCGCGTTGAGCGGTCGGCCGATCAGCAGCGCGATCAGCAGCCCCGCCACCACGAACGGCCACACCTGGGAGACGGTCCCCCAGGTGGCGGACGCGAGCGAACCGACCGTCCAGAAGCGCAACTTGTCCAGCGCGGCCGAGTCCAGCAGTTGTACGGCGTTCACGTAGCCGAAGAGCGCCGCGCTGACCGCTGTGCCGGCCAGCGCGAGCCGAACCGGTGTGGCACCGCGGCTGCCGCTCAGCGCGTACACCAGCACCGACACCACCGCGGCACCGGCGAACGCGAACCACACGTAGCCGGTGAAGGAACTGACGCCGAGAAAGCTCATCGCGGAGACCACCGCGGCGGACGCCCCCGCGTTGACGCCGAGGACACCGGGCTCGGCCAGCGGGTTGCGGGTAAGGGCCTGCATCACCGCTCCGGCGACACCCAGCGCCGCCCCGGTGAGCAGCCCCAGCACGGTGCGCGGCAGGCGCACCTCGCGGATCAGTACGTCATTGCCCCGGCCCGAGCTGTGCGCCAGGCCGTGCCACACATCGCCCAGCGGCACCGCCTTGGCGCCGATCGCGGTGCTCGCGACGGCCACCACCAGCAGCACGGCCAGGGCAAGCACCAGCCCGGCGGCGCGCGGCAGTACGCGCTCGGGGGGCGCGGGGGCGGGGTCCGCGCTCTGCACGGGAGGACTGTCGACCAACACCCGGTTAGGTTAGCCTACCCTGCATATCCCCTCACAGTCCGGCCCGGGACAGCGCCTTCCCGGCGTCGAGACCGCAGGAACCGTCCCCCGCATCCGTCCAGGCCGCGGCGCACAGCGCCCGCAGCCCGTCCAGCGGGCCACCATCCCCCTCCAGGACCAGCTCCCCGCCCCGTACGGACGCCGTCCATCCGCCGCATCCGAACCCGCCGTCCGCAGCCGCCACTTCCGGCTGTCCGGCCAGCAGCCCGCGCAGATCGGCGGCCACGAACGTCGGGCGGTGCTGGGGCTTCGCGGCCAGCAGCTGCGGCCCGTCGGTCACTCCGGTGAGCACCAGCAGCGAGTCGACGCCTCCGTTGAACGCGCCTTCGATATCCGTGTCGAGACGGTCCCCGACCACCAGCGGCCGCTCGGCACCGGTCCGCAGCACGGTCTCCCGGTGCATCGGCGGCAACGGCTTCCCGGCCACCTGCGGCTCGGCGCCGGTCGCGATCCGGACCACCTCGACCGCCGCACCGTTACCGGGAGCGATGCCGCGCGGTGTGGGGATGGTCAGATCCGTGTTGGAGGCGAACCACGGCACCCCGCGGTTGATCGCGTACGCAGCCTCGGCCAACCGCGACCAGGCCAGGTCGGGGCCGCCGTATCCCTGCGCCACGGCCACCGGATCGTCATCGGCGGAGTCCACCGGCTCGAGCCCGCGCTCCCGCAGCGCGACCCGCAGTCCTTCGCCGCCGATGACCAGCACCCGTGCGCCCTGCGGCACCTGATCGGCGATCAGCCGGGACACGGCCTGCGACGACGTGATGACGTCAGTGGGCTCGGCGGGGACCCCGAGCTCGGTCAGGTGCCGCGCCACCGCGTCCGGAGTCCGCAGCGCGTTGTTGGTGACATACGCGAGACGCATCCCTCCGTCCCGCGCCGTTCCGAGTGAGGCGACCGCGTGGGCGATCGCCTCTCCGCCCGAGTACACCACCCCGTCCAGGTCGAGCAGCGCAGTGTCGTACGCCTCATTCAGCGCCGTGGTACTGCCCTCGGGCCTGGTCCTGCTCTGCCGGCTCATCGCACTCCTCGTTCCGGGGTTCTCCCCCGATCATCCCGCATATCGAGACCGCACTTACCATGCAGCAATGAGCAAACGTGGTCAGCAAGCGGACGCCGGACTGCACCTGCTCCCCTTCCGTGGGCTGCGTTACGTCCCCGAGCGGGTGGGGAGCCTCGCGGCAGTGACATCACCGCCCTACGACGTCGTGGTCAGGCCCGACGGGCTTCTGCACCTCGAGTCCGCCGATCCGCACAACATCGTCCGGCTGATCCTGCCGCAGGCCGCCACCCCTGCGGCTCGCAACGAACAAGCCGCGACGACGCTCTCCCACTGGCTCGCCGACGGCATCCTCGCCCCGGACCCCGAACCTGCGCTGTACGTCTACGAGCAGCGCAAGGGCGAGCTGCTGCAGCGGGGGCTGATCGGTGCGCTGGCCCTGTCCGGCCCCGAGCACGGTGTGGTCCTTCCGCACGAGGCGGTGATGCCGGACATCGTCGAGGACCGGGCGGCCCTGATGCGCGCGACCGCCGCCAACTTCGAGCCGCTCCTGCTGACCTATCGCAGCGACGGCAGCGCGACGGGAACGGGTCGGGGGCGGGAGGACAGCCCGGGGCGCGAGATGAACGAGGGGTGCGAGACGCATGCGGCCGGTCCGACAGGCGCGGCCGGTGCGGCGGCGGTCATCGAGCGCACCATCGCCCGTCCGCCGCTGCTCGCGACAACCACCGAGGACGGTTTCAGCCACCGGCTCTGGTCCCTCACCGATCCGGCGGAGATCGCCGAGGCCCAGTCCGACCTTGCCCATCGGCAGGCATTGATCGCCGACGGGCACCATCGCTGGGCCACCTACCTCCGGCTGCGCACCGAGCACCCGGGCCCCGGACCCTGGGGTTACGGACTGGTGCTGCTCATCGACACGGTCCGCCATCCGCTCCAGGTCCGGGCCATCCACCGGCTGCTGCACCGGGTACCGGTCGCCGAGGCGCTGGCCGCCTTGGAGGGACTGTTCCGCATCCGGGAGGTCGACGGCCTCTCGCGGGCGCTGGACGCGCTGGCCGAGGCGGCTGCCACGGGCAACGCGTTTCTACTGGCGGGCGACGGCGGTTTCCACCTCATCGACCGGCCCGACGAGGAACTCCTCGCCCGCACGGTCCCCCAGGACCCTCCGTCGGCCTGGCGCACCCTGGACGCGACGGTGCTCCACCACACGCTCCTCGACGAGGTCTGGCGCATTCCCGACGCCCCTGAGCACATCGCGTACATCCATGCCACGGACGCGGCCGTCGAACAGGCGGAACGCCGGGGCGGCACGGCGGTGCTGATGCATCCGGTGCGCGAGGAGGTCGTACTGGAGCTCGCCCGGCAGGGCGTGACCATGCCCCGGAAGTCGACGTCGTTCGGCCCGAAGCCGGCCACCGGACTGGTGCTGCGGAGCCTCAGCCTCGACTGACGACCGGAAAAAGGGCGGTGTCCCCGGGGACTTCCGAGGGCACCGCCCTTCCTCGTCCGCATCAGCGGACGTAGCGTCAGGACTCGTCTTCGGGTCCGTTGTCCGACTCGTCGCCGGACTCGTGCTCGACGTCGACGAATTCGACGCCCTCCAGCTCGGCGAGCCGGTCCGAAGCGTCCGTCGCGCCGTCCTTGTCGCACTCGATGGTCTTGGCGAACCACTCGCGCGCCTCGTCCTCGCGCCCGGCGGCCAGCAGTGCGTCGGCGTACGCGTAGCGCAGCCTGGCGGTCCACGGCTGCACGGAGTTCGACGCCAGTTCCGGGCTCTGCAGCGTCACGATCGCCGCATCGATCTGCCCCATGTCACGGCGCGCTCCGGCTGCGACCAGACGCATCTCGACCTGTCCCGCCTTGTCGAGCTTCTGCACCTCGGGCTCACCGGCCATCGCCATGGCACGTTCCGGCCGCCCGAGTCCGCGCTCGCAGTCCGCCATGACGGGCCACAGTTCGACGGTGCCGGTCATCCGGCGGGTGGCACGGAACTCCGCGAGCGCCTCGGAGTACTTCTGCGTTGCGTACGCGGCGAAGCCGGCCGCCTCACGTACGGCAGCCACCCGCGAGGCCAGCCGCAGCGCGATACGCGAGTACGCGTATGCCTCGTCAGGGTCCTCGTCGATCAGCCGGGCGACCATCACCAGGTTCTTGGCGACGTCCTCGGCGAGGGTCTTCGGCAGGCTCATCAGCTCCTGCCGCACGTCCTTGTCGATCTCCTGGCCCGTGACGTCCTCAGGGATCGGCAGCCGCTTGATGGGCTCGCGGTCGCGATCCCGGTCGCGATCCTCCCGCTGGAACCCACCACCGCGCTCATCGCGTCGCCCACCGCGGAAACCACCCCGGTCGTCACGGCGGTCGTCACGGCGGTCACTGCCACGGTCGTCGCGTCGGCCGTAGCCGCCACCGCCGCTGGGACGGTCGTCACGACGGAAGCCGCCGCCACGCTCGTCGTCCCTGCGGGGGCCGCTCGGACGGGCGTCACGGTTCCCGCGGTACCCGGCGTTGCCGGCGCCGGCGGGCCGGCTGCCACGGTCGTCACGGCGGTCGTCACGGCGGTCGTCACGGCGCGGTCCGCTGGAACGGTCGTCGCGGCTGGGACCGCCGAAACGGTCATCACGCCGCTCGAAGCCGCCACTACTGCTGGGGCGCCCACCACGCGAGTCGTCACGCCGGTCGTCCCGGCGGAAGGGCGGACGGTCGTCGCGACGGGCGAACCCGCCACCACCGCTAGGACGTCCACCGCGGTTGTCATCACGGCGGGGACCGGTGGGCCGATCGTCACGGTTCCCACGGAAGCCACCACGGTTGTCACCACCACGGGTGTCACCACGGCTGTCACCACGGCTGTCGTCCCGCCGGAAGCCCCCACGGTCGCCCCCTCGGTAGCCACCGCCGGTGGAACTCGGGCGCCCACCACGGTCGTCATCGCGGCGCGGACCGCTCGGCCGGTCGTCACGGTTACCCCGGTACCCGCCACCGCCGCCGGCCGGACGACCGCCACGGTCATCACGCCGGTCGTCACGACGCGGACCGCCGAAACGGTCATCACGCCGCTCGAAGCCGCCACCACTGCTGGGGCGCCCACCACGCGAGTCGTCGCGCCGGTCGTCCCGGCGGTCGTCCCGGCGGAAAGGCGGACGGTCGTCGCGACGGGCGAACCCGCCACCACTGCTGGGACGCCCACCGCGGTCGTCGCGCTGCCCACCGCGGTAGCCACCGCCGGCGGAACTCGGGCGCCCACCACGATCATTGTCGCCGCGCGGGCCGCTCGGCCGGTCATCGCGGTTACCGCGATACCCGCCACCGCTGCCGGCACCGGCCGGACGACCGCCACGGTCATCACGACGATCACCACGGCGGTCATCACGGCGGTCATCACGACGCGGACCGCCGGAGCGGTCGTCACGGCGGAAGCCACCACGGTCGTTGTCTCGGCGCGGACCACTCGGACGGTCGTCACGACCACCTCGGGACCCGCCCTGGTCGCCGCCGTCCCGGCGACGCGGCTCGCGCTCCGGACGGTCGTCGGGAGAGTTGGTGGACATCGGTGTGACTCCTGTCTTCGGGTACCGCAATCATTCTCACGCAGTCGGTCATCCGCCGCGCTTCGGGAAATAAAAAAAGGACCTTTGGTCCCAGCGTGAACGCTGGGACCAAAGGTCCTTCAAAGATTGTTCGGCGGTGTCCTACTCTCCCACAGGGTCCCCCCTGCAGTACCATCGGCGCTGAAAGGCTTAGCTTCCGGGTTCGGAATGTAACCGGGCGTTTCCCTAACGCTATGACCACCGAAACCCTATTTGGGCTCTAGCGAACAAGCACACTCTTCAATTAAGAATCAAGCAGTGAAACTTTGTTCCGCCGGCCACGATTGTTCGTGGTCTGGGAACTACACAGTGGACGCGAGCAACTGAGGACAAGCCCTCGGCCTATTAGTACCAGTCAGCTCCACCCGTTACCGGGCTTCCACATCTGGCCTATCAACC
>NZ_JBFBAL010000015.1:0-155927 GCF_040682175.1 Streptomyces sp. NPDC051320 | reverse complement strand
CAACATCTCGAAGCGTGAAGAACGGCCGTCTCCGCTGTCCCGGGAAGAACCGCAGATCAGCAGGTCGAGTGACCTGCGATGTTAAACGCCAAGCTCAGGTCTTCTTACGGAACTTCCTGATCGCCAGCGGCGCGGTGACCGCGGTGATCGCCACGGACCAGGCCAGGGTCATCCACACGGAGTGGGCGACCGGGCCGCCGTTCATCAGATTGCGAGCGGCGTCCGCGAGGTTGGAGAGCGGGTTGTAGTCGGTGAAGGACTGCAGCCAGCCCGGCATCGTGGTGGGCGGTGCGAAGATCGAAGAGCCGAACTGCAGCGGCATCAGGACCAGCATGGCGACCCCCTGGACGGCCTGGGCCGTCTTCATGGTGAGTCCGAGCAGGATGAAGATCCACATCAGTGAGGCGCCGAACACCAGCGAAAGGCCGATCGCCGCGAGGAGCGAGAGCACCGAGGTGTGGATGGTGAGGCCGAGGATGAACCCCATGACCAGCAGGATCGCGGTCGCGACCATCATCCGGCCGATCTCCACGACGATCTTCGCGATGAGGACGGAGGACCGGGCGATCGGCATGGAACGGAAGCGGTCCATCACCCCCTTCTTGAAGTCGTCGTTGACTCCGGTGCCGACCGCCATGGCGATGTTCATGCCCATCATCGCCATCAGGCCGGGGACGACGTAGTCGACGTACTCCGTCTGGTTGCCCTTGCCCGCGATCGCACCGCCGAAGACGAAAACGAACAGCAGGGTGAAGATGATCGGCATCAGCAGGACGTCGAACATCGACTCCGGGTCCTGCTTGATCTGCAGGGCGTTGCGGCGGGCCAGCGCCCCGATGTGCCGGAGATTGGCCCGCAGGCCGATCCGGCCCTCGGACCCGGACTGCGCCGCGGTCGCGGGCGCCGGCTTCTGGATCGTTGCCGTACTCATACCGCGGCCTCCTGGACCTGGTCGGTGGTCTCGTCCTGGGCGTCGGTGGGCTTCTGGCCGGTGATGGCCAGGAACACCTCGTCCAGGCTGGGCAGATGGGTGCCGATGTGCGAGATGCCGAAGCCGCGCGCGGCCAGCAGGCCCACCACCGCGGTCAGTTGCTCGTCGCTGAGGATCGGCACGTTGAGGACGCCCTCGTCCGGGACGGCCTGCGATCCCGCGATGCCGTCGAGTCCCGCCTCGCTCAGCGCGCGTGCCATGGCGGGCAACTCGGCGGGATCGCTCGGCTGGATCGACAGCGTGCGCCCACCGACCTTGGCCTTGAGCTCGTTGACCTTGCCGTTGGCGATGACCTTGCCCTTGTCGAAGACGGTCAGCTCGTTCGCGAGCTGCTCGGCCTCCTCCATGTACTGGGTGGTGATGAGTACGGTCGCCCCCTCCGCGACCATCCGCTGCACCTCGTCCCAGACCTCGTTACGGGTACGGGGGTCGAGTCCGGTCGTCGGCTCGTCCAGAAAGAGCACCGACGGGTTGCCGATCATGGATGCGGCCAGGTCGAGCCGGCGCCGCATGCCGCCCGAGTAGGTCATCGCCGGTTTCTTGGCCGCGTCGGTCAGCGAGAACCGCTCGAGCAGCTCGTCCGAGCGGAGCCTGGCGTCCTTGCGGGAGAGATCGAGCAGCCGTCCGATCATGTAGAGGTTCTCCCAGCCGGAGAGCTTCTCGTCGACCGAGGCGTACTGCCCGGTGAGGCCGATCACCCGGCGCAGCTGCCGGGGCTGGGTGAGCACGTTGTACCCGGCCACCGAGGCGGTGCCGGAGTCGGGCTGGAGCAGGGTGGACAGCACTCGTACGAGGGTGGTCTTGCCCGCGCCGTTGGGCCCGAGCACACCGAGCACGGTGCCCTCGCGGACGTCCAGGTCCACGCCGTCCAGTGCCTTGGTCGCCCCGTAGTGCTTGACCAGCCCCCGCACCTCTACGGCGTTTCCGCCGGTCCTGGGGTCCTTGTCGTATCGCGTCATGGGAACAGCACACCAGGCGCCACTGACAAGTCGCCGACAGACTGCCGACAGCCCGCCGATGGGGGATGTCGGCGGGCTGTCGGTCCGTGCGGCAGTGGATCAGGGGTGACTCACCGGGTCTAGTGGAAGGTGTGCGCTTCCTGCGGGAAGGTACCGCCGACCACCTCGTCGGCGAACTCCTTCGCCGCATCGCCGAGCGTCCGGCGCAGATTCGCGTACTGCTTGGTGAAGCGCGGCACCTTGCCGCCGGTCAGACCGACCATGTCGGTGTAGACCAGCACCTGGGCGTCGCACTCGGGACCCGCACCGATGCCCACCGTCGGGATGTGCAGGATGCGGGTGACCTCGGCGGCCAGCTCCGCCGGTACGAGTTCGAGCACCACCGCGAAAGCGCCCGCGTCCTGCACGGCCTTGGCGTCACGCAGCAGCTGCTGCGCGGCCTCCTCGCCACGGCCCTGGACGCGGTAGCCCATCGAGTTCACGGACTGTGGGGTGAGGCCGATGTGTGCCATGACGGGGATACCGGACTGGACCAGTAGCTCGATCTGCTCGTGCGAGCGCTCGCCGCCCTCCAGCTTCACCGCACCGACACCCGCGTCCTTGACCAGCCGCATGGCGCTGCGCAGCGCCTGCACCGGCCCTTCCTGGTAGGTGCCGAACGGCAGGTCGCCGACGATCAGCGCACGCGAGGTGCCCCGCACGACGGCTGCGGAGAGCATGGTCATCTCGTCGAGGGTGACCGGCACGGTGGTGTCGTACCCGAGGTGACAGTTGCCCATGGAATCGCCGACCAGCATCACCGGGATGCCTGCCTCGTCGAATACGGAGGCGGTCATCGCGTCGTACGCGGTGAGCATGGGCCACTTCTCGCCGCGTTCCTTGGCGCCCGCGATGTCGTGGACGGTGATGCGCCGGGTGCTTGTGCCGCCGTACAGCGCCTTGCTGCCGTCAGCGGGCTTCTCGGCCGAGGGGCTCTGGGCCCGGGGGTTCAACGCGCGCGTCATCGCAACGCTCCTGTTCGTCATCTCGAGGCGCCCTGACGGCGTCCCCGGATCGCTTCCATGGTGGCATCACAGACCGGTTCACGGAAGTTGGGGGGCCCACGGACCCGGTCGCCCCGGGTAAAATCTTTACGATACGAGACGGTGCCGTATCGAAATTGGCCTAGGCTGCACCCATGGCCAATCCCACGGGGGCCCCCGCAGCGCCCCGCATATCCGAGACCGTGCACCGCCGCCGCTGGGCGATTCTGTCCACGCTGATGCTCAGCCTGCTGATCGTGGTGCTGGACAACTCCATCCTGAATGTCGCGGTCAAGACGATCGCCAGTCCCAAGCCCGAAGGGCTGGGCGCCACGCAGAGCCAGCTCGAATGGGCGATCAACGCCTACACGCTCGTCTTCGCCGGCCTGCTCTTCACCGCGGGCCTGCTCGGGGACCGTGTCGGCCGCAAGAAGGTGCTGCTCTTCGGCCTCGCCGTCTTCGGCGTCGGCTCGGTGCTCGCAGCCTTCTCGTCCTCACCGGCCGAGCTCATCGCCTTCCGCGCGGTGATGGGGCTGGGCGGGGCCTTCGTGATGCCCGCCACCCTCGCCGTGCTGATGAACGTCTTCGAGCGCGAGGAGCAGCCCAAGGCCATCGGTATCTGGGCGGGCGGGGTCGGCCTGGCGATCGCGATCGGCCCGATCACCGGTGGCCTGCTGCTCGAGCACTTCTGGTGGGGTTCGGTCTTCCTGGTCAACGTGCCCGTGGTCGCCGTCGCACTGATAGCGATGGTGCTGCTGGTGCCCGACTCGAAGGACCCGGCACCCGGGCACGTCGACCCGGTCGGGGTGGGCCTCTCGGTGGTCGGTCTGGTCCTGCTGGTCTACGGGATCATCCACGGCGGCGAGCTGGCCGACTTCACCGCGCCGTCCGTGCTGCTGACGTCGCTCGGCGGTCTCGCGGTGCTGATCGGCTTCGTGCTCTACGAGAAGCGCAGCGACCATCCGGCCATCGATGTCGGCTACTTCAAGAACCCGGCGTTCTCGGCGGCCGTCGCCGCCATCGCGCTGGTCTTCTTCGCGCTGATGGGCGTCACCTTCTTCTCCGCCTTCTACATGCAGAGCGTCCGCGGCTACACCGCCCTGCAGTCGGGTCTGCTGCTGCTGCCGCTGGCCGCGGCACAGATGATCTTCTCCCCGCGGGCCAGGCTGGTCGTGGAGCGGTTCGGAGCCCGCGCCGTCTGCACCGTCGGCATGGTCCTGGTGGCCGGCGGGCTGGGGGCCTTCGCCTTCTTCGGCGCCGACACACCGGTATGGATCATGGAAGTGGTGTTCTTCGTGATGGGCGCCGGGATGGCGCACATCATGCCGCCGGTCACCGTCTCGATCATGCAGTCGCTGCCCCGGGAGAAGGCCGGTTCGGGCTCCGCGATCAACAACACCTTCCGGCAGGTGGGCGGAGCGCTGGGCGTCGCCGTCCTGGGTTCGGTGCTCTCCGCCGCGTACCGCACCGGCATCCAGGACCACCTCGGCGCGGTGCCGCCGGGCGCCCGCAAAGCAGCGGGGGAGTCGATCGAGGCAACCCTGGGCATCGCGGGCAAGCTCGGCCCGGCCGGCCGTACGCTCGCGGGGCAGGCCGACCACGCTTTCCTGCACGCCATGCACCTGACGGCCATCGGTTCGGCGGGGGTCGCGCTGCTCGGTGCGATCGTCGTGGTGATCTTCCTGCCGGGCAAACCGCCCGCCGGGCGATCCGAGGCGGGGCCGACCGGTGCGGTACCCGCATCGGCCACCGTCGGCACGGACTGATCGGGCGGAAAGCCGATCGGCGGTCCGCGAACAGCAGCGTGAGGAAAGGCGGGCGAGCGTGAACCCGACGCAACGGCAGAACCCACCACCGGAGCACCGGCGCGGCAGGCCGCGCTCCGAGACGGTCGAGCGATCGATCACCGAAGCCGTGGTGAAGCTGCTGGAAGAGGGCGCCTCGCTCGCCGATCTGTCCATCGAGCGCATTGCCCGGACGGCGGGCGTCGGCAAGGCGACCATCTACCGCCGCTGGAAGGGCAAGGAGGACCTCTTCCTCGACGTACTCAAGGACGTCGAGCCCACCGATCCGGAACTGCCGGGCACATCGGTACGCGACGATCTGGTCGCCATGCTCGAGTCGCTGCGGCAGCGGGGTCTGGCCAAGCGCTCATCGGCCCTGCTGCACAACGTCTTCGCGCAGATGCAGAACTATCCGAAGCTCTGGGCCGCCTACCACGCCAACGTGGTCGAGGGTCGTCGCCGGACGGGTATGGCCATCGTGCGCCGGGGCATCGACGAGGGGCTGATCCGGTCCGATCTGGACACCGCGCTGATCAATGACCTCTTCGTCGGGCCGGTGCTGCTGCGCACGGTGCTGCGCCCGGACGGCGTACTCGACGGCGATCTCGCCGAGCATGTCGTGGACGCCGTACTGACGGGGCTCGCGCCCTCCCGGCAGCCGGAGTCCCGCGGCTGACGTCCGCGTTCTGTCACAACCGGAACCCGCAGCCGTGCGGTTCACGTCCTGGTAGCTGTACGGACCGTGTCACCACGGCAGGAAAGATCCCGGCGATCCCCTAGTGTCAAGGGCGGAACGGCGGGGCTCGGTAAGGCAGCGAGGGCAGCGGTATGGCGCAGGCGCACATGACGGACACGGAACGCGGCAGCTCGGGGGCCGAGCATTCCGGGTCCGGTGTGCGGCGCCTGTTCGGCGGACGATGGCGGGGCGACCGGGGCATCTGGCGGCGCGGCATCGTGCTCGCCGCGCTGGCCGCGCTGATCGCTCTGACGATGGTGGTCCACGCGCAGATCCCCAACCGGATCGGCAACCTCGGCAGCCTGATCGAGACCTTCCTTCCCTGGCTGGGCGTGGGCATCCCGGTGCTGCTGGTCCTCGCCCTGCTGCGCCGCTCGGCGACCGCGCTGATCGTCCTGCTGCTGCCGACGGTGGTCTGGCTGAATCTCTTCGGCGGGCTGGTCACCGGCAAGGCGAGCGGCGGCGGGTCCGATCTCATGGTGGCCACCCACAATGTCAACGCGCAGAACCCGGACCCGGTGGGCACCGCGAAGGAGGTCGCCGCACAGGGCGCCGACGTGCTCGCCCTCGAGGAGCTGGCCCCCAGCCAGGTGTCCGCCTACACCCAGGCGCTGGCGTCCACCTACCCGTACCACTCGGTGCAGGGCACCGTCGGGCTCTGGAGCAAGTACCCGCTGAGCGGCACCGAACCGGTCGACATCCGGCTCGGCTGGGTGCGTGCGATGCGCTCCACGGTGACCACGCCGCACGGGAAGATCGCCGTCTACGTCGCCCATCTGCCGTCGGTGCGGGTCAAGCTCAACGCCGGGTTCACCGCGTCCCAGCGGGACGAGAGCGCGGACGCGCTGGGCGAGGCGATCGCCCATGAGCCACTGCCCGACGTGGTGCTGCTCGGGGACCTCAACGGCACGATGAACGACCGTTCGCTGAACGCGGTGACCGCCCAGATGCGCTCCACCCAGGGCGCGGCGGGCGACGGCTTCGGCTTCAGCTGGCCGGCCGCCTTCCCGATGGCGCGCATCGACCAGATCATGGTCAAGGGCGCCGAGCCGGTGTCCTCCTGGACGCTCCCGAGGACCTCCAGCGACCACCTGCCGATCGCGGCGCGTCTGAAGCTCTGAGATTCTCCCGTAAGCACTGAGATCTCTCTCACGTAACAGGGCGTTCACCTCGCGGAACAACAAGGGCCGGATAATTTGTTCCGCCAGAGAACATACGCTGGTGTCCCGCCCCGACCACCCACGTAGGAGAAGTCTCTTCATGCCACTGGCCCTGCTCGCGCTGGCCATCTCCGCCTTCGGCATCGGTACCACCGAGTTCGTGATGATGGGCCTGCTGCCCAACGTCGCCGATGATCTGGGTACGTCGGTGCCCACGGCCGGCTATCTCGTTTCCGCCTATGCGATCGGCGTGGTCATCGGAGCCCCGCTGCTCACCGCACTGGGCTCGCGCATCCCGCGCAAGCGCATGCTCCTGCTGCTGATGGGGCTCTTCACCGTCGGCAACCTGGCCTCCGCCTTCGCCCCCGGCTTCGGCTGGCTGCTGGCCGGCCGGCTGCTCGCCGGGCTGCCGCACGGTGCCTTCTTCGGGGTCGGCGCCGTCGTCGCCTCCCGGTTGGTCGAGGACGGCCGACGGGCCCGCGCCGTCGCCACCATGTTCCTCGGACTGACCGTCGCCAACATCGTCGGCGTGCCGGCCGCGACGCTGCTCGGCCAGCATCTCGGCTGGCGGGCCACCTTCCTCGTCGTCGGAGCCATCGGGGTGCTCGCCGTGGCCGCGCTGGCCAGGCTCATCCCCGATCTGCCGGTCGACGCGCAGCAGGGCGTCGGCCGGGAGATCCGCGCGCTGGGCAACCGGCAGGTACTGCTCGGGCTGCTCACCGCCGTGTTCGGCTTCGCGGGCGTCTTCGCCGTCTACAGCTATCTGGCATCGATCACCACCGAGGTGATGGGCTTCTCCGAGTCCTCCGTGACCGTGGTGCTCGCCCTCTTCGGTATCGGTATGACGTTGGGCGCACTGGCCGCCGGACCGCTGACCGACCGCGCGCTGCGGCCCACCCTCTACGGCTCGCTCGGGGCGCTGGCCCTGGTGCTGGTCGCCTTCGACTTCACCGTCCATGTGAAGTGGGCCGCCCTGGTCACCGTGGTGATCCTGGGCGCGGTCGGCTTCATGACCACCACGCCGCTGCAGATGCTGGTGATGAAGAAGGCGCGGTCCGCGCCGACGCTGGCCTCCGCCTCCAACCACTCCGCCTTCAACCTGGCCAACGCCGGCGGCGCCTGGCTCGGCGGGGTGGCCATCGCCGCGGGCTGGGGATGGATGTCCCCCGCGCTGGTCGGTGCGGTGCTCGCGGTGGTGGGCCTGGCCATCGCGGTGACCGCGGGTCTGCTGGACCGGGGTACGCCGAAGGGGACCTCCCGCGTGGTCGCGGAAGGCCCCCGGACGGAGCGGGAACTCAGCTCGTCTCGCGCCAGCGGTTCGTGATCGGCAGCCGCCGGTCCTTGCCGAACCCCTTGGCCGAGATCTTGGTGCCCGGCGGATACTGACGACGCTTGTACTCGGCGGTGTCCACCATCCGCAGCGTCTTCGTCACCAGCTCCGCGTCGAACCCGGCCGCGACGATGGCGTCCCGGCCCTGGTCCGCGTCCACGTACATCGCCAGGATCGCGTCGAGCACCTCGTAGTCGGGCAGCGAGTCGGTGTCCACCTGGCCCGGACGCAGTTCGGCGCTCGGCGGCTTGGTGATGGAGTTCTCCGGGATGGGCGGGGTCTGTCCCCGCTCCCGGGCGGCCCGGTTGCGCCATTCGGCGAGCCGGAAGATGGCCGTCTTGTACACGTCCTTGATCGGCCCGTACGCCCCGACCGAGTCGCCGTACAACGTGGAGTAACCGACCGCGAGCTCGGACTTGTTGCCCGGCGCGAGCACGATCTGGCCCTCCTGGTTGGAGATGGCCATCAGGGTCGTGCCGCGCAGCCGCGACTGGAGGTTCTCCTCGGCGAGGCCGTTGAGCGCCAGCGCCCCCATGTACGCGTCGAACATCGGCTCGATCGCCACGGTCCGGTAGTTCAGCCCGGTGCGCCTGGCCAGCTCCGCCGCGTCGTCCTTGGAGTGCTCCGAGGAGTACTTGGAGGGCATCGACACGCCGTACACGTTCTTCGCGCCCAGCGCGTCGCAGGCGATGGCGGCCACCAGCGCGGAGTCGATGCCGCCGGAGAGCCCGATCAGCACCGAGCCGAAGCCGTTCTTGGCGGCATACGCGCGCAGTCCGACGACCAGCGCGGTGTAGAGCTCCTCGTCGGCCTCGAGCCGGTCGGCGTATCCGCCGGTCACCTCGGCGGGGTAGGCGGGCAGCGGCTCGCCGGAGAGGATGACGTGCTCGATCCGCAGCCCGTCGTCGACCACCCCGGACGGCACCGGACCCGCCGCGGGCAGTTCCAGGTCCAGCACCACACAGCCCTCGGTGAACTGGGGAGCGCGGGCGATCACTTCGCCGTCCTTGCCGACGACGATCGAGTCACCGTCGAAGACCAGCTCGTCCTGGCCGCCGGTCATCGCCACGTAGGCGGTGGTACAGCCGGCCTCCTGGGCCCGCTTGCGGACCAGCTCCAGACGCTGGTCGTCCTTGTTCCGCTCGTACGGCGAGGCGTTGATGGAGATCAGCAGCCCGGCCCCGGCGGAGCAGGAGGCCGGTACCCGGCCGCCGTCCTGCCAGAGGTCCTCGCAGATGGCGAGCGCGACGTCGACGCCGTGCACCCGGACCATCGGCAGGGTCTCGCCGGCGACGAAGTAGCGGAACTCGTCGAAGACGCCGTAGTTCGGCAGGTGATGCTTGGAGAAGGTCAGCGCGACCTCCCCGAGGTGCAGCACCGCCCCGGCGTTGCGCGGCGCGCCGGCGGGCTGCCCGTAGCGGGGCTGCGCCTGTTCGGTGCGGTCCAGGTAGCCGACGACGACGGGGACCTCCCCGAACCCCTCGTCGGCCAGCCGCGCCGCGAGTGCGCGCAGTGCGGCCCGGGAGGCGTCGACGAAGGACGACCGCAGGGCGAGGTCCTCGACGGGGTAGCCGGTCAGCACCATCTCGGGGAACGCCACCAGATGCGCGCCCTGCTCGATGGAGTGCCGGGTCCAGTGGACGATCGCCTCGGTGTTCCCGGCGAGGTCACCGACGGTCGAGTCGATCTGATTCAGTGCGAGGCGTAGTTGAGGCACGCCGCCCAGTGTAATCGTCTCTCTGACGCGATGTCGGTGCGGGCGGCCCCTCGGCCTGTCTTCTGCGACACAGTGCCGCCCCGCCCCCACCGGGTGATTCGGCGGGGACGGGGCGCGGGCCTGATCGGCTCCCGTTGAAGCGGGGGGCCTACCGGCGGAACAGGTCGTACGACGCCACGTAGCCCGGGGCCGGCGAGCCGACACCCGTCACCACGTCGTACCCCTTGGTCGCGACCAGCGAGGAGTCGTGGCCGATGCTGCGCAGCGACGTCAGCAGCCCGTCGGACGCGTCGAAGGCGTTCGCGTAGTCGACCCGCACGTTCGCGAGGTCGTGGTGGACGCCCCGCGGGTGGTCGGTGACGTCGTGGAAGAGCCGGCTGCCGGAGCGGGCGTAGATCGACGGGTTGGCGAACCCGATCGGGATGCCGTACCGCCCCTGCTGCGCCAGCGCCTGCACACCCGCGATGACCGGAGCCGCCAGCGACGTGCCACCGATGCGGTACTCGCTGTACTGCTGCGAACCGTCGGGGAAGGTCTGGGTCTGCCCGACCAGGAAACCGGTGGTCGGGTCGGCGACCGCAGAGATGTCCGGCACGGTGCGCATGGCCTTGCCGCCGTTGGCCTTCGAGAGCTTCGACGGGACGACATGGCGCTGGTAGAACGGCTGCGCCACGGTCTTGCTGGTGCCGCCGCCCGCGCCGCTGGTGTACGGGCCGGGGTAGCCGGCCCAGCTCTTGCCGTCGGCCGCGAGGCTCGCCTTCAGCGTGCCCCAGCCGGTCTCCCACTGGTAGTCGTCGTGCTTGCCGACGGCCAGCGAGGTGCCGCCGACCGCTGTCACCCAGGCGGAGTTGGCCGGGGTATCGACCTGCTTCGTACCGGTGTTGGCGACCTCGTCGCCGTTGTCGCCGGAGGAGAAGTAGAAGCCGATGCCCTCGATGGCGCCCAGCTGGAAGACCTGGTCGTACGCGGCGGCGACGGCCGGGGTCTCGTTGGCCTCGATGTCGCCCCAGGAGTTGGAGACGATGTCTGCGAGACGGTTGTCGACGATCTTGCCGAGCGAGTCGAGCAGCGCGTTGTCGTTGCAGGACGCGGCCCCGGCGTAGACGATGTCCGCCTTCGGTGCCACGGCGTGCACCGCCTCGACGTCGAGCGTCTCCTCGCCGTACCAGCCGGCCGCGCCGCACGCCTCGGTGTCGGTGTAGTCGCTGGGCAGGACCTGCGAGAACTGGCCGCTGCCGTAGGGGCCGTCACCGTTCCTGGCGGCGTACCGGCTCGCGTCGTCGGCGATGGTCGGCGAGGCGTAGGCGTCGGTGATGGCGACGGTGACGCCCTTGCCGCTCTTGTTGCCCGCTCCGTAGACCGAGCGCAGCTGCTTGCCGGTGTAGCCCTTGATCGCGTACGGGGCCTTGACGCCGTCGACGCTCGGCAGCTTCTGGTTGACGTTGGAGCCGTAGTACGTGGAGAACGGCCCCGCGTTGCGGAAGACCGCGTCCGGCGGCGGCAGCGTGTCGTCGTGCTTGACGTTGTGCGGGGCGTTGTCGAGGCCGACGACCGTCAGTACCGCGTCCTGCAGCGAGCCGGGCGCGGAGGCCGTCGTCGTCGGGGCGCGGTAGGTCCTGCTGCCCTTGCGGTAATTGTGCAGCTGGGTGGAGAAGGCCTTCTCGGCGGCCGACACGGCACCGCTGACCGCGATGTAGTGCTGGTTCGTCCCGGTGACTTCCAGCCCGGAGGCCTTCAGCCAGCTGGTGACCTGCTTGATCTGCTCCGGCGTCGCACCGAAGCGGGCCTGCGCCTGGCGGGCCGTCAGGTACTTCCCGTAGGAAGCGGACTGCGGGTCCGACACCTGCTTGGCGTACGCCGTCAGGCCCTGGGCGTCACGCCCGGCCAGGTAGACGCGCGCGCTGACCTTGCCGGAGTCGGCGGTGGCGCCGCGGTCGGCCTGTGCGGTCGCCCACAGCGGCTTGGTGCCCTGCAGTATGTGGCGGCCCGAGCCGTTGTCGGCGCTGGCGCTGGGTGTGGACAGGGCCAGCGCGCCGGCCAGCAGAGGCAGTGTTGCTGCCACGCTGAGGCCGGCGCGCAGTGTGGCGCGGCTGGATCTCATGGAACCCCCTGTGGTGCGGTTCGTCGCGAGGACGCGGGTACGCGTGTACGCCACACCTTGCCCCATGAACTGTGCATGCCAGGGGTATTCGATCGTCAAGAAAAGATCAAGGAAGGGTCATGAACCGGCACCCGGGGCGGCGGTCGGCGAAGCCCCGCGCGCCTTCAACATGTCGGACATCAGCCGCACTTCGGACTGCTGGGACGTCACCATTCCCTGGGCGAATTTCCGCTCCGTGGGGACCTTGCACAGGTGGACGCATCCTTCCGCCATATGGATGCCGCCCTTGTGATGGGCCGTCATCAGCTGGAGGTAGCGGACCTCTGCCTGCCGGCCGCTCAGCTCTCGCAGTGCGGCCAGCTGCGCCCGGGTCGCCATGCCCGGCATCAGGGCCCCGTCGGTCGACGGGTCCATGCCCATGCCCATGCCCATCCACTGCATCGGCGGCGTGCCCGCCTCGCTCACCGGCAGTCCCCAGAGATTGAGCCAGCCCATCATCATCCCGCGCTGATTGGCCTGCGTATTGGCGATGTCGTAGGCCAGGCGGCGGACATCGACATTCTTCGTACGATCCCGCACGATGAACGACATTTCCACCGCCTGCTCGTGATGGACCGACATGTCGCGCGCGAAACCGGCGTCCGGGGAGTCCGCGGTGGGCGTGCGCGCCGCCGGCCTGCTTCGGTCGCCCAGCGTGAAGGCCATCGTCGCGGCCGCCGCACACAGCAGCACCAGAACGGCGGCGGCGACGGCGGTCAGCCGGGTGCCGCGTGTCACGAGCCGTCCTGCCCGCCGGTGCACGCCGCACCGGGCTCGGGGGTCTGCGGGCCCTGCACGTACTTGGTGAAGAACTGGTTCACCCGCGGGTCGTCGGCACCGTCCACCGTCAGCTGCTTGCCCCAGGCGCTCAGCATGATCACCCCGGCCTGGTCCGGATACGGACTCATCAGTGAGTAGGGCGTCTTCGCCACCTTCGCGCTGAGCTTCGCCACATCGGACGCGGCGGCCTTGCCGGTGTAGGTCACCCAGACCGAACCGTGCTCGAGTGAGTGCACGGCGTTCATGTCGGGGATCGCCTTCTTGTAGACGTTCCCGTCGCAGTTCATCCACACCGGGTTGTGGTCGCCGCCCACCGGCGGTTTCATCGGGTAGCTGACCGGCGTGGTGACATGGTTGCGGGTCAGCTTCTTGACGTCCCAGTCCTTCTCACCCTTGATCGGGCCCGTGGGCGTACCGCCGTCGGCCTTGCTGTCCGAAGCGGCGCCATCGGACCGGTTGCCGACGATGTACATGCCGAACCCGATCAGGCCGGCCACCGCCACCAGGCCCACGGTGATCGCGATGACGCGGACACGGCGCTCACGTGACCTCTCCGAGCGGCGCAACTCCGCTATGCGGCTCCTGCGATCGTGCTGCGCGTTCGGATCGTGCTGCGGGTTGGGATCGTTCTTCGCGCTCTTCGGCGAGGCCATCGGTTACGTCCTTCTGGGTAACAGCGAAGTGGGGGCTCAGATCGTAGTGCGGGCGCACGGCATGTCAGAGGAGCGGTATGCCAGGAGTGCGGCACTGTGGCCCCGGGTACTGGCGTGCGGAGGTGAAACGGTGGCACACAGGTACAAGCTCGCAGCCGAACTGCTGGGTTGGTGGGCAGCGTTGCTGGTGCTGTGGTTGATGTTCATCAGTACCGTCGACCCGCTGGAGGTGCTGGTCGGATCGGCCGCCGCGCTGTTCGCGGCGGCCGCCGCCTGCGGTGCCCGCCGGGCGGTGAGACACCGGTGAACGGCTGGCTCGCGGCGGCCGCCGCACTGCTGCTGTGCGGGGTCGGCCCCGCCCTGTGGGGGGTGGCCACCGGCCCGGTGCGCCGCCGGGTCGTCGCCCAGAACCTGGCGACCCTGCTGACCTGCCTGGTGCTGCTGTTGCTGGCCCAGGGGTACCACCGCACCGCCTATGTGGACCTCGGGCTCGTCCTCTCGCTGCTCGGCCCGGTGGGCACCCTCGTGTACGCCCGGCTGCTCGCCGACGAGCTGGCGGACGACCCGCCGCGCAGCAGCCGGACCACCAGGCCGGCCGTGGTGGCCACGCTGCTGGTCGTGCTGCCGCTCTGCGTGGCCACCGGGCCCGGCAGGGCGACGGTGAAGCTGCTGGTGACCGGCGCGCTGCTGATCGCCGGGAACGTCGTCGCCTCCCGTGCCCTGGACGACCCGATCCCGGAGGATGTGCCCGATGAGTGACGCCGTGATCGTCATCGTTCTGCTGCTGGTCGCGGCCGCCGCCACCGGGGCCGTACTGGTGCGTGACCCGGCGCGGCAGGCACTGGTCCTGTCGGTGCTCGGTCTCGCGCTCGCCGTGCTGTTCACCGTGTTGCAGGCCCCGGACGTCGCCCTCTCGCAGCTGGCGGTGGGCTCCGCGCTGACCCCGCTGCTGCTGCTTCTCTCGGTACGGAAGATCCGGCGCAAGCGCCGGCCCGGAGAGGCGGGGCCGCCAGGACGGACCGGACGGCAGGGGCGGACCGGATGACCCGCCGGACCCGGATGTGGGTGCTGGCCACCGGCGGCGCCGGACTCACCGTGCTGCTCGCTCTGGCCTGCTTCCGGCTGCCGGACTTCGGCGGCGCCAACCACCCGTACGGCGAACGCGCCGTCCGGGCCGCACTGGCCCGGCACACCGCCAACGTCGTCTCCTCCGTCAACTTCGACCAGCGGGCGTTCGACACCATGGGGGAGGAGAGCATCCTCTTCGTCGCCGTCCTGGGTACCGTCGTACTGCTGCGGCAGACCCGCGGCGAACGGCAGCACCAACCGGAAGCCGCCCCGGTACTGCCGCCGGTTCGCCGCTACGCGCTGATCGCCCTGCCCGTCACGCTGCTCACCGGCCTGTACGTCGTGGCGCACGGCCAGCTCAGTCCCGGCGGTGGCTTCCAGGGCGGCGTGGTCGCCGCGACCGCCCTTCACCTGCTCTACATCGCGGTGGACTACCCGGCGCTGGAACGCATCCGCCCCACGGACGTGTTCAAGCTGGGGGACGCCGCGGGAGAGGGTGCCTATCTGGTCCTCGGCATCGCGGGGGTGCTCTGGGGGACGTCGTTCCTGGCCAACTTCCTGCCACGCGGAACGTTCAACATGCTCGCCTCGGGCGGAACCGTCCCACTGCTGAACGCCGCCGTGGGCATGGAGGTCGCCTGCGCCGTCGTCGTGCTGCTCGCCGGATTCCTGGACCAGGCCCTGGAGATCGAGGAGGCCGACGGGAAATGATGTCCGTGCTGCCCTATCTGGTCGCCGCCTGGATCTTCCTCATCGGCGTCTACGGCCTCGCCACCAGCCGCAACCTCATCCACGCGGTCGGCTGCCTCGCCGTCTGCCAGGCCGCCACGTATGTGCTGCTGCTGGCCGTCGGCTACCGCGACGATTCCACCGCCCCGGTGTTCTCCGACGTCGAGCCGCATACCCGCACCGTGGTGGATCCCGTCGTCCAGGCCCTGACCCTGACCGACGTGGTGGTCGGCGCCACCGTCACCGCGCTGCTGCTCGCCCTGGTCATCCAGGTCGAAAAACGCCATGGCACGGTCGACCCCGACGAACTCTCCGAGCTGCGCGGATGAGCCGTCCCCAGGAATTGCTCCCGCTGATCGTCGCCCTGCCGCTGCTCGGCGCCGCCCTGCTGGTCGCCGCTGGCCGATGGGTGCCGCGTCTCGTCGCCGAGGCGGTGGGCGTCGCCTTCGCGGCGGGCACCGCGGCGCTCGCCGTCCTCCTCCTCGCGCACCCGCACGGAGCCGGCACCGAATGGGTCGGCGGCTGGACCCCGTACCACGGGCGGAGCGTGGGCATCGTCCTGCTCGGGGACCCGCTCGCACTCGGACTCACCGCGCTCGTCTCCCTGCTGGTCGTGGCGGTACTGGCCTATTCCTGGCGCTATTTCGACGAGCCGCCGGTGAGGCATGCCGGGACGTTCCCCGCCCTGGTCCTGGTCTTCCAGGCCGGCATGTGCGGATTCGTCCTCACCGGGGACCTCTTCAACGCGTTCGTCTTCTTCGAGCTGATGAGCGTGGTGGCCTATGCGCTCACCGGCTACCGGGTGGAGACGGCGAAAGCCGTGCAGGGCGGGCTGACCTTCGGTGTCGTCAACTCCCTCGGGGCCTACGCCACCCTGATCGGTATCGTGCTGCTCTACGCCCGCACCGGCGAACTCGGCATGCACGCCATCGGCAGGCGCCTGGACGCCCAGGGCGGTCCGGACGCACTCGTCCTCGCCGCTTTCGTCCTGATCCTCACCGGCCTGCTGGTCAAAGCGGCCGCCGTACCCTTCCATTTCTGGCTCCCCGACGCCCACGCCGTCGCCCCCACCCCGGTCTGCATGCTGCTCTCCGGCGTGATGGTGGAGCTCGGCGTGTACGGCACCGGGCGGATCTACTGGACCGTCTTCGGCGGCAGTGGCGGCATCCCCGCAGCCGACGCCGAACGGGCCCTGGTCGCGCTGGGCGTGCTGACCGCCCTGGTCGGCGCGGTCATGTGCTGGCAACAGCGCCACATCAAGCGGTTGCTCGCCTTCTCGACCGTCGCGCACACCGGCCTCTTCCTCATCGGGCTCGGACTGCTCACCCCGGAGGGCGCCGGCGGCGTCGCGCTGTACGTGATCGGGCACGCGGGGGTGAAGGCGGCGCTCTTCGCCTGCGCCGGCATCCTCCTCGACCGTTACGGCTCCATCGACGAGCACGAACTGCACGGGCGTGGACGTGAACTGCCCATCGTGGGCGGGCTGTTCACAGTCGGCGGGCTCGCGCTGGCCGGGCTGCCGCCGTTCGGTACGGCGCTGGGCAAGGCGGTGCTCGAGGAATCGGCCGGTGGACCGCTCACGGTGGTCTGCGTGGTGGTCTCGGCCGTCACCGGCGCCTCAGTGCTGCGCGTCGCCGCACGGGTCTTCGGCGGGCTCGGCCCCCGGCCCACCGACAGCCAGCAGTACGAGACCAGCGGTGAGTCCGAGGAGCCGGAAACCGGCGGGATGCTCTCCCGGGCCCCGGACACCATGCTCGCCGTCCCGGCCCTGCTGCTGGCCGCGGCGCTCGCGGTCGGTCTGGTGCCCGGCTTCGCCCGTTCCGTCGGCCACGCACTGGACGATGCGCTGCCGGGCAAGGCACCGCACGACCCCGCGTGGACGGCGCCCGGTCTGCTGCTCGGACTGCTGTCCGCCGCTCTCGCCGCCGCCCTCGCCGGGTACGCCGTGCGAGACCCGAAGCGCGGCAGCGACCGGGTGGCCGGCCACGACTGGGCGGCCCCGCTGCGCCGCCTGCACTCCGGTCACATCGGTGACTACGTCGCGTGGCTGGTCGCCGGTGCGGCGCTGCTCGGCGGCCTCACGTGGTGGTAGCGCGGCCCCCCGCACCCGGCCGCCCCGATGCACAGCACAATGGAGAGACCGCACAGCACAATGGAGACTGCGTACCGAGTGGGATGAGACGTTCGGACGCAGGTTCGCAACATGCCTGAAATCGTGTGGTGGGATGCTCATGAGCCCCGGTGTCTCCGGCGGCGTGGGAGCAGGTGACCGACCGGCAAGGATGGGTAGGACGGTAGACATGGACAAACAGCAGGAATTCGTACTCCGGACGCTGGAGGAGCGTGACATCCGCTTCGTACGGCTGTGGTTCACCGACGTCCTCGGGTTCCTGAAATCGGTCGCCGTGGCCCCCGCCGAGCTGGAGCAGGCGTTCGACGAAGGCATCGGCTTCGACGGCTCCGCCATCGAGGGCTTCGCCCGCGTGTACGAGTCCGACATGATCGCCAAGCCGGACCCCAGCACTTTTCAGATCCTGCCCTGGCGCGCCGAGGCGCCCGGTTCGGCGCGGATGTTCTGCGACATCCTGATGCCGGACGGCTCCCCGTCCTTCGCGGACCCGCGTTACGTACTCAAGCGGATCCTGGCCAAGACGTCGGATCTCGGATTCACCTTCTACACCCACCCCGAGATCGAGTTCTACCTGCTGAAGCACAAGCCTCTCGACGGGACCCGCCCCACCCCCGCGGACAACTCCGGCTACTTCGACCACACCCCGCAGAACGTCGGCATGGACTTCCGCCGGCAGGCGATCACCATGCTCGAATCGATGGGCATCTCGGTCGAGTTCAGCCACCACGAGGGCGCCCCCGGCCAGCAGGAGATCGACCTCAGGTACGCCGACGCGCTGTCGACCGCCGACAACATCATGACCTTCCGCCTGGTCATGAAGCAGGTCGCGCTGGAGCAGGGCGTCCAGGCCACCTTCATGCCGAAGCCGTTCAGCGAATACCCCGGCTCCGGCATGCACACCCACCTCTCCCTCTTCGAGGGCGACCGCAACGCCTTCTACGAGTCGGGCGCCGAGTACCAGCTCTCCAAGGTCGGCCGCTCCTTCATCGCCGGCCTGCTGCAGCACGCCGCCGAGATCTCCGCGGTCACCAACCAGTGGGTCAACTCCTACAAACGCATCTGGGGCGGCTCGACCCGCAGCGCGGGTGCGGGCGGCGAGGCCCCCTCGTACATCTGCTGGGGCCACAACAACCGCTCGGCGCTGATCCGGGTCCCGATGTACAAGCCCGGCAAGACCGGCTCCGCGCGGGTCGAGGTCCGCTCCATCGACTCCGGCGCCAACCCCTACCTGACCTACGCGCTGCTGCTCGCAGCGGGTCTCAAGGGCATCGAGGAGGGCTACGAACTCCCGGCCGGCGCCGATGACGACGTCTGGGCCCTGTCCGACGGGGAGCGCCGCGCGATGGGCATCGAGCCGCTGCCGCAGAACCTGGGCGAGGCGATCTCGCTGATGGAGCGCAGCGAGCTGGTCGCCGAGACGCTGGGCGAGCATGTCTTCGACTTCTTCCTGCGCAACAAGAAGCAGGAGTGGGAGGAGTACCGCTCCGAGGTCACCGCCTACGAGCTGCGCAAGAGCCTGCCGGTGCTCTAAGGGATCCCCCCTGGCCGGTGCCGTCCCGGCGCCGGCCCAGGTCCGTCCGGCGGCGGTGGGCGGTTTACCGGTCCCAGGTTTGCATAATCATGCGTTTGAGTGCATTATCTTCCTATGTCTAAGGTTCTCACCTCCCTGCCCGCCGGCAAGCGCGTCGGCATCGCTTTCTCGGGCGGCCTCGACACCTCCGTCGCGGTCGCGTGGATGCGCGACAAGGGTGCCGTCCCGTGCACCTACACCGCCGACATCGGCCAGTACGACGAACCCGACATCGCCTCGGTGCCCGGTCGTGCGAAGAACTACGGTGCCGAGATCGCGCGCCTGGTCGACTGCCGGGCGGCACTGGTGGAGGAGGGCCTGGCCGCGCTCGCCTGCGGCGCGTTCCACATCCGCTCGGGCGGCCGTGCCTACTTCAACACCACGCCGCTCGGCCGTGCCGTCACCGGCACCCTGCTGGTCCGGGCGATGCTCGAGGACGACGTGCAGATCTGGGGCGACGGCTCGACGTTCAAGGGCAACGACATCGAGCGGTTCTACCGCTACGGGCTGCTCGCCAACCCGCACCTGCGCATCTACAAGCCGTGGCTCGACGCCGACTTCGTCGCCGAGCTGGGCGGCCGCAAGGAGATGTCGGAGTGGCTGCTCACGCACGGGCTGCCGTACCGCGACAGTACCGAGAAGGCGTACTCGACGGATGCCAACATCTGGGGCGCCACCCATGAGGCCAAGACGCTGGAGCACCTCGACACCGGCGTGGAGACCGTGGAGCCGATCATGGGCGTGCGGTTCTGGGACCCCTCGGTCGAGATCGCCGCCGAGGACGTGACGATCGGCTTCGACCAGGGCCGCCCGGTGACGATCAACGGCGAGCGGTTCGCCTCCCCGATCGACCTGGTGATGGCGGCGAACACGATCGGTGGCCGCCACGGCATGGGCATGTCGGACCAGATCGAGAACCGGATCATCGAGGCGAAGAGCCGCGGCATCTACGAGGCGCCCGGCATGGCGCTGCTGCACGCCGCGTACGAGCGCATCGTCAACGCGATCCACAACGAGGACACCCTCGCCCACTATCACAGCGAGGGCCGGCGCCTCGGGCGGCTGATGTACGAGGGCCGCTGGCTGGACCCGCAGGCGCTGATGGTCCGCGAGTCGCTGCAGCGCTGGGTGGGCTCGGCGGTCACCGGCGAGGTGACCCTGCGGCTGCGGCGCGGTGAGGACTACTCGATTCTCAACACCACGGGCCCGGCGTTCAGTTACCACCCGGACAAGCTGTCGATGGAGCGCACCGAGGACTCGGCGTTCGGCCCGGTGGACCGGATCGGCCAGCTCACCATGCGTAACCTCGACATCGCCGACTCGCGTGCCAAGCTCGAGCAGTACGCCGGTCTCGGCATCGTCGGCACGACCCAACCGGTGCTGGTCGGCGCCGCGCAGGCGGCGGCAACCGGTCTGATCGGCACCATGCCGGAAGGCGGCGCCGAGGCCATCGCTTCCCGGGGCGAGGTGTCCGGTGACGAGGAGCTGCTGGACCGCGCCGCGATGGAGTCCGGCACCGACTGATCGGTGGCGTCGGCCCGCTCCTTCCGCTCCTTGCAGGGGGGCGAGGGGCGGGCGGAGGCTCCCGAGCCTTCTCAGCGGCCTTGATGAAACTTATTTCAGAAATCAATTGAAAATTGCTGCAAGTGCCTTGACGTGCTCATCGCCGCGGCGGGAGGCTCCTGGGCGCGGCCCTCAGGTGGGCTGTGCTCGTCTTCCCGAAGGAGCCGCTCATGGGAATCATGAGAAACAGAGGCATACGCAGCAGCGCCGTACGCGGCGGGCTGGCGGTGCTGCTTGCCGCGACCGGTCTGAGCTTCACGGCGCAGCAGTCCGCGCAGGCGACGCCGCCGGGCAGCAAGGACGTCACGGCCACCCTGTTCGAGTGGAAGTACGACTCGGTGGCCAAGGCCTGCACCGACAGCCTCGGCCCCGCCGCTTACGGCTACGTCGAGGTGTCCCCGGCCTCCGAGCACATCCAGGGCGACCAGTGGTGGACCTCGTACCAGCCGGTCAGCTACAAGGTCGCGGGACGGCTCGGTGACGAGGGCTCGTTCCGGAACATGGTGGACACCTGCCACGGCGCAGGCGTGAAGGTGGTCGCCGACGCGGTCATCAACCACATGTCGTCGGGCTCCGGGACGGGCACCGGCGGCACCACCTACAGCAAGTACAACTACCCCGGTTTCTACCAGGACCAGGACTTCCACTCCTGCCGCACCGACATCAGCAACTACGGCGACCGGAACAACGTCCAGAACTGCGAACTCGTCGGCCTGGCCGACCTGAACACCGGCAGCGACTACGTACGCGGCACGATCGCCGCGTACCTGAACCACCTGATCTCACTCGGCGTGGACGGCTTCCGCGTCGACGCCGCCAAGCACATGGCGGCCTCCGACCTCTCCGCCATCAAGTCGAAGCTCTCCGACCCGAACATCTACTGGGCCCAGGAAGCCATCTACGGCGCGGGCGAGGCGGTTCAGCCGGGCGAGTACACCGGAACAGGCGATGTGGACGCCTTCCAGGGCGCCTACGACCTCAAGCGGATCTTCGGCAGCGAGAAGCTCTCGTCCCTCAGCAACTGGGGCCAGTCCTGGGGCGCCGGCTACCTGGCCAGTGACAAGAGCCGCACCTTCGTGAACAACTGGGACACCGAGCGTAACGGCTCCACGCTCAGCTACAAGGACAACGCCACCTACACCCTGGCCAACGTCTTCATGCTGGCCTGGCCCTACGGCTCACCCAACGTCTACTCCGGCTACGAGTTCTCCAACAACGACGCGGGCCCGCCCAACGGCGGCACCGTCAACGCCTGTTACAGCGACGGCTGGAAGTGCCAGCACGCCTGGCCGCAGATCGCCAACATGGTCGGCTTCCGCAACGCGGTCTCCGGCACCGGGGTCACCAACTGGTGGTCCAACGGCAACAACGCGATCGCCTTCGGCCGCGGCAGCGAGGGCTACGTGGCGATCAACCACGAAGGCAGCTCACTGAACCGGACCTTCAGCACCTCGCTGCCCGGCGGCACCTACTGCGACGTCGAGCACAGCGGCACGACGTACACGGTCGGCTCCGACGGCACATTCACCGCCACCATCGGCTCCAACGACGCGATCGCCCTCTACGCGGCGAGCTCCTGCGCCGGCACGGGCGGCGGCACCACCGATCCGGCGACCGGCGCCTCCTTCGCGGTGAACGCCACCACCGTGATGGGCCAGAACATCTACGTCACCGGCAGCAACGTGGCCCTCGGCAACTGGGACACCGGCAAGGCCCTGCTGCTCTCATCGGCGAGCTACCCGGTCTGGAAGCTGACGGTACCGATGGCCGCCGGCACCTCCTTCGAGTACAAGTACATCCGCAAGGACAGCAGCGGAAACGTCACCTGGGAATCCGGCAGCAACCGCACAGCCACGGTTTCCTCGGGCGGCACGGTCTCGGTGAATGACACCTGGCGCGACTAGCCAGGCCCTGCCCGGCGGATCATGACCGGGGTCGCGATGCCTGGCGCGCGTACCTCGCCGTGTTGTCGGAATTGCCTCCGTACACCCCGTACCAGGGCGATCCTCCGCCTTGCGATCGCAGGCACCGGGCATGCCCAGCCCGGCTGAACGACAGCACCTCGTCGAAAACGCCCTACTGGCGGGGCGATGTGCTGGCTCGAACCAGGGCTCGTGCCAGGTCAGTGCTCTCCGGAAGGGTGTCGAGCGAGAGGGGCTGCGTGGCGACAGCCCCCTCGTGCAGCACGAGGAGTCGGGTGGCGAGGGTGGCCGGGTGCGAGCAGCCCGCCGTGGCGGCGAGTTCCTTGAACAAGTTCAGCAGCCAGAGCTTCTGGTTCGCGGCGATGCGGTATGCGGGATGCGAGGGGTCCGGGAGTTCGGCCAGTGCGTTGATGAAGGCGCACCCGCGAGTGTTGTTCTCGCTCCAGGTCCGCAGGGCCTCGAAGGGGGCGGTAACGGCCTCGGCCGGAGTGTCGCCGGCGTCAACGATGGCCTGGACGAGTGACCGCCAGCGCTGGTCGCGTTCCGTCAGGTAGGCCGCCACGAGGTGATCTTTCGAACCGAACTGGTTGTACAGGGTTCGCTTGGTCACGCCTGAGTGCTCAGCGATCAGATCCACACCGACCGCCGTGATTCCGCGGTTGTAGAACAACTCCTCGGCGGCCGCCACGATGCGGCGGCCGGCCGGCGTCATAGGCCGGGCTTCCTGCACGACGGGCCCTTTCGCAGAGAGGTGTACGGTGGGGGATGTTCACAGATCAGTATACCTGAGGAGGTTCAAGCGATGGGCGTGTCCGATTCCATGCGAGCGGTGCGTATCTCCAGGCACGGAGGACCGGAGGTCCTTGAGCTGACGGAGGTCGCCGTCCCCGCCCTTCAGGCAGGGGAGGTGCTGGTCCAGGTCGGCGCGGTAGCGCTGAACAACACCGACCTGTGGACCCGGGAGGGCGCCTACGGCCGTCCGGACGACCCACAGGCGCTGTCGGGCTGGCGAGGCCCAATCGACTTCCCGCGCATCCAGGGCGCCGACGTGGCCGGCCAGGTCGTGGCCGTCGGGAGCGGAGTCGAGGGGAGCCTCGTCGGACGCCGAGTGGTCGTCGACCCCGCGATCTACGACACCGACGGGCCGGACGCCAACCCGGTGGGCTTGATGGGCAGCGAACGCGATGGCGGATACGCCGAGTACGTGACAGCGCCGGTAGAGCGTGTACATGACGTGGCGGAATCCCCGCTCACGGACGACCAGCTCGCGACGTTGCCGACTGCCTACGGCACGGCGCTGGGCATGATCGAGCGAGGCCGGCTGCAGAAGGGAGAAACCGCCCTGGTCTCGGGAGCGTCCGGCGGCGTCGGCCTCGCGCTGGTGCAGATCGCCCGCGCGCGCGGCGCAAGGGTGATCGCCATCAGCAGCGGACCCAAGATCGACGCGGTGCGCGAAGCAGGCGCGCACGAAGTCATCGACCGCGCAGGAGACATCGCCGAGCAGGTCCGCGCTGCCGCTCCCGAGGGCATCGACGTCGCACTCGACGTCGTGGCCGGCGAGCTGGTGAATGAGGGGCTGCCGCTGCTGCGCGAAGGGGGCCGGTGGGTCATCGCCGGCGCACTCGGTGGACACGGCGTGACCTTTGATGTGCGCCGTCTCTACCTGCACAACGCCCAGGTCATCGGTTCCGCGATGCACACGCCCACGCATTTCAAGCTCCTCATGGACCTGGCTCGTCGGGCAGAGGTCCAGCCCGTCATCGCCGCGACCTTCTCACTGGACCAGGCCGCTCAGGCGCAGGAAGAACTCTCCCGTAGGGGGCATGTGGGAAAGATCGTCATGCACCCCTGAGCCGCGGGTGCCGATGGCTCGGGAGTCTTGAGCCGGTTGATCGTTCGCTCGACCTGTGGTCCGCCTGGCGCGAGCGACAGCGTGGGTGGGGCGGGGCGGTGCGTTCCCGATGATGGAGGACCGGTTTTCGGCCAATTCCGTTCGATGTCGAGCACTTGCCTCCACGTTTTGGTCACAGGTTCCTCACAGGGAATCCGTAGCGCACGCACGGGAGTTGCACATCTCTGGTGCCCATCTGCCCGCTGACGTGTTCGAGCCGACGCCGGAGTTACCTCTTGTAACAGCATGTTGATCTATGCCTATGGTGCCTGCCGCGTCCCGGCGGGGATCTTGACCGCTCTCCCGCCGGTGGCGCTGTCCGGACCGGCACACCGGGGGAGTGTCACGCAACATCTGTCTGCCCACTGATCGCAGCGGGCCGACCTGGCTCCCTTCGGTGTGCTTGCTTCACCTACCGAGGGGATGCTCTGTTGCGCGCGATATCAGAATTGCTCATACGCGGACCGCGAAGATCGAGATGGTTCGCGTCGGTGATGACGGGCGTGTTGGGCTTGGCCGTGCTGTCCGGTCTGGCTGTTCGACCGGATGTGCTGGACCGGTTTGACGGAGCGGATGCGGTGCCGGCGGGTGATTCGTACGGCTGGTACACGGACACGGCTGCCGAGCAGTTGCGGCAGGATCAGTGTCTGGTGGCCGATGTGCTGCGTCTGGGCGGGCCGTCGATGGCCCGGACGGCGCAGGACGGCCTCAATCAGCCGGCGGACAAGCTTCATGTTCTGGCCGATCGGCAGTACTGGGAGAAGACTCCGCTGGCCGCCGCGTACACGGCTGACCGGGATGCGGCCGGTAAGCAGCTGGATGCTCTCAACTCCCGGCTGGGTGTGTGGCAGAAGCCTCTCGCGGGGTTGCCCGCTCCGGCCGGTTTCAGCAGCGACGCCGACTTCCACTGGCCTCCGGGGTCGCCCGGGGACGGGAAGGACGATTTTTACTCCCAGACGGGGCTGAGCCAGTGGGTCGCCGACCGGTTCTGGAAGGAGGAGAGCGACTTCTACGAGGACTCCACCCCGAAGGCAGATGCGAAGACGCTGAAGGCCGTCGACGACGTGGGCACCCCTCTCTACGGCAAGGATCCTGATCCGGCTGGTATGTCGCCGGCCGAGTGGAATCGTGCGCTGGCCGAGCGGGCCGCGTTCGAGTGGATGCATGGTGGGCCGGGGGCCGAGGCGGGCGCGGACGACGCCCGCCTCTTTCTTGCCTCCGGGGGTTTCCCCCGCACGGCTGCGAAGCCGGGTACGGCGGAGTACCGGATCGCGGTCGAGGATCTGAAGTCCCGGTTCGCCGGGTGCGCCTGGCGTGATCCGGTCGATCCGGACGAGGTCCTGGGCGGTGTCACGGCCACCGCTGCCGCGGAGTGGCAGCAGGAGATCGCCTCCCAGCAGGTCCAGCGCAACCAGGTTCTGGACGCGAATACGGGCGCGACGAAGGCTCTTGCCTCGGGGGCGAAGGCGCTGGGTGAGCTGCTGGGCCAGTCGTGGGTCGCTGACCACCTTGCCCGCTGGCAGGACTACTGGTCGCCCGGCGGGGCCGGGTGGATCGGTGACGCGCCGGCGGTGATCGAGGTGCACGCGGCGAACGGCAAGTGCCTGGACGTGCAGAGCAGCGGCAAGACCAACGGCGCCCCGGTCCAGGTGTACACGTGCAACAAGACGGCGGCGCAGCAGTGGCAGATCTACGGCGACGACCACGGCCTTCACCTGCAGAACGTGAACTCCCACAAGTGCCTGGACGTGTCCGGGAACGACGCGGTCAACGGCACGAAGATCCAGATCTGGACGTGCAACTCGACTCCCGCGCAGACGTGGGAGTACAACCTGCGGGCCACCACGAGTCTGAAGAGTGTCGGCACGGGCAAGTGCCTGGATCTGCACACCTTCGGCAATGGCCTCAACGCGCAGCTCTACACGTGCAACAACACCGGTGCGCAGCAGTTCGACATCACGCCGTCCGGGCACACCGGTGAGGTCCCTGCGAAGGTCGATTTCGACCAGGCGACCAGGGGCGTCGCGGGCGCCCAGGCGGAGGCGAAGAAGCAGCTCGCTGTCCTCAGGGCGCAGGCCGCTGCGGCGAAGAAGGCCGCCGCTGACTCGGACACCGCCGAGAACGCCGCCTATGCCATCGCGGACAAGAATGGTGCTCCGCGGGGCCGTGGGCTGCTGGTGGGTCAGCAGAAGGCACAGGTCACCCAGGGGGCGTCTGCCGCCTTGGACGCGATGGTGAAGGCGGGTGAGACCGCTGAGGCCGCCACCCGTGCATCGGGTGGGGACAGTGAGACCATCGCGCAGCGTGCGCTGGCGCAGGCCGCGCAGGTGAAGACGGAGTTCCGCAAGGAAGCCGCGCACACCGCCGAATTGCAGGCGAAGGCCGCGGCGGCCGCGGCGAAGGCGCACCGGGACACCGCGAAGAAGGACAAGGAGGAAGCGCAGGCCAAACTCGCCGCATCCCTGACGGCGGAAAGCGACGCCAAGACAGCGGCCGCCGACGCCCATGCGAAGCGGCTCGCGGCCGAGGCCGAGGAGAAGACGGCCAAGGCGCAGAAGGAGACCGCCGCCGCCAAGCAGGCCGAGGCCGCGCAGCACAAACAGAACGCGCAGGCCCAGGCGACAAAGGCGAAGGACGCCAAGGGCAAGGCCGAATCCTCCGAGGCCACCGCGGTCGCGAAGAGGAACGACGCGGTCAAGTCCCGCGACGATGCGAAGGCGAAGCGGGACGACGCGTGGGACGCCGAACAGAAGGCGAACGCGGCACGCGCCAAGGCCGACGCGAAGGACGCCTACGCCGATTCCCTCGACGCGGGCGACGCCGCGACCGCCGCCCGCACCGCGGCCAACACGGCGGACCAGCACGCATCGGACGCCGAGACCGCCGCCACGAAGGCGCGCTCCGAGGCCGACGCCGCGACGAAGGCAGCCGCGGACGCGGACGCCGCGGCCACCCGCGCCGAAGCAGCCGCCAAACGCGCCCGCGCGGACGCGGACGGGGCGCAGGCCGCGAAGCTGAAGGCCGATGCCGCGGTGAAGACCGCGACCAGCGCCGCAGCGGACGCCATCGCCGCCTCCCAGCACGCCGCGTCCGAGGCCCGCACAGCAGTCAAGCTGGCCGACGACGCCGAAGCACAGGCCAAGACCGCAAAGTCCCACGCGGACACGGCAAGTAAGGAAGCCGGCAACGCGCTGGCGGCTGCCGCGAAGGCCGCGGGCTTCGCCTACGTCACCGCCCAGGCCGCCGAGGACGCCGGGAACGCCGCCGCCCAGGTCGCCAAGCCGGCCAACGACGCCATCCAGCTCGGCTCCCCCTACGTCACCACCGACACGGCCGCAAGCCTCGTCGTCCTGACCGGGCAGGCATCCAAAACGATCGCCGAACAGCAACAGGCCGTCGCCGACGCCCACGCCACCAACGCACAGCAAGAAGCAGCCACCGCCAAAGCCCTCGCCGACCAGGCACAGGACGACACCAAGGCCGCCTACCAATCCGCCGCCAACGCCGCCTCATACGCGGCCGACGCCCGCACCTACGCCACACAAGCCCTCGGCTACGCCGCCGACGCCGCGACCGTCGCATCGGCAGCGACCGCGTCCCTGGCCCGCACCATCACCTACGACAACCAGGCCACCACCGACGCCGCAGCCGCCGACAAGGCAGCAGACGGCGCCGACGGCTACGCCAAACAAGCCCGCGACTCCGCCGACCAAGCCGCCCTCGACGCCTCAGCGGCACGTGCGGCCGCAGCCGCGGCGGAGCAGTCCGCCAAGGACGCCCGCGCAGCAGCCGACCGCGCCGACACCGCAGCCACCGAAGCCGAACAAGCCGCCAAAGACGCCCAGAAATACGCCGAGGACGCACAGAAGGCAGCCGAGGAAGCGGCACGCAACGCCGCGAACAAGCAGGTCTCGACCGGTGCGGGAACCGGAGTCGGCGGCACCTGGTACGTCGTCGACGAGGACAGCATCGAGATCACCGACGCCAAGCAGCAGAACCCCTGCGAGATCACGATCGGCTTCGAGGGCTGCACCACCACCTTCACGGTCACCTTCAGCGCGACGGTTGACTTCTTCCTCTGCACCAACCCCGACGCCACGGCCAGCGCCAGCGGCTGCCCGTCACAGGACACACTGCTCATCGAGAGCAAACGCATCCCAGGTCTGAAGAAGGACGTCACCCGGTACTTCTCCAAGCTGGAACTCATCCAGCAGACCCTCACCTACCAGCTCATCAAGGCGGTCCTGGTCCAGGACTTCGTCGACTGCTGGCACGGCAGCGCCAGCGGCTGCGCCTGGGCGCTGAGCAACTTCATCCCCGGCAAGGCGTTCGCTGCGGCAGCCGAGGCGGTCCGTGCTCTCGATGCCTCCCTCAATACCGGTATCGGCTTCGCCGACGCGTGGAAGGGCCTGCGCTCCCTCGGTCTGACCGATGAGGTGATCGCTGGAATCGGCACAAAGGCGATCCCGAAGCTGGAAGCGGCGTGTGCCAAGGGAGCCGTTACTACTGCTGCCTTCACCATCGTCGTCAGCGCAGCGGGTGGTGGCGGAAGCTACTGCAAGTGGCTGGAACTGGGCGGCCCTGGTAAGTGGATGTCTGAGACGGAGAGTATGACAGCAGCCGACCACGCCTATGAGCAATTGGTGACGAATGGGGTCCCCTCGGGCATCTCCTACAAGGTTCCGGCCGACACACCGAGTGGTTTCGTCAAGTTTGACGGATACCACAATGGAGCCCTCATAGATGCCAAGAACCTGCACTACTCCGCGTCGATGATCAGCGCGGATGGAAAGCTGAGGTTCCCCACAAAGGAGACCAGTACAATGGTGAAACAAGTCAAGGCGGCGAACGGTACACCCGTCGTGTGGTACATGTCCGACGAGAAGACCCTGAACGCCCTGCAACAATGGGCACTCGACAATAACGTCAAGGGGATCGAGTTCGCATTCAGGGCGGGGCCGCAGAAGTGAGCTACAGCCTAAGTCTCTACAAGTTCGAGCATGGCGAGCCGGTCCAGCCGGACATGGAAGTGGTTCGGGCGATCCTTTCCCCCTACTATGCCGCGCCAGAGAAAGCGACCGGAGATGACGCGGCGTTCTGGATTCGTGCTGCTGACGGCAGCGAGGTCGAGGTGGACGTCGTTGACCGTGTCATCGGCATTGAGCGACCGCAGGTCGGCAACGTGTGGAAGATCATCGTGGAGCTGGCTGACCGGGTCAGCGGAACTATACTTATTCCCAACGGCACGTTCTTGTGCCGTGAGGACATGAGAGCTCATCTCCCCGAAGGCGTGGAGAACGATTCCATTTTCGTCCCGCAGATCACCCTCGAAGCGTTCGAGATGATCGCGGGGCCGTTGAATCATCCACTGACCTGACGTTTAACCTGCTGGCCGCGCTTTCCTCTATTCAGGGAGGAGAGCGCGGCCAGCGGGCGGTCTGAAAAGCGGACCAGCGCGCCTGCCCATTACCGTGGGCGATGGTGGCAGATCGGAGCGAACGCCGTATGACCTTCGATGAACCCCGTGATCTGCTCGTGCAGGCCCGAGGGGAACCGTCTTCCCTGTACGAGTCGCAGGGCGCCGGGATCTACGACGACCTCGGTACCTTCACCCACAACGTCCCGCTGGAGGATTCGCGGCTGGACCTCCCGGTGGACCTGGTAAACGCGCTGCGCTCTTGGTCGCTCTCCCGCCCGCCTGCGGGTTTCACCTCCCGCCCAGATCTGCGCAAGCACGTCAAACAGGGGCTGGCGGTCGCCCGCCGACTGGCCGGGCATCTCGGGCCGTCATGCGCGGTGCGCTACTGGGACGAGCGCCACAGGACGGCCAAGTGGGTGTGCTGCAGCTGCGACCGTCTCCACTGGGAACGCGACGCCCACGGCACACCGCCGCCGCCTGCCGTACACATCACGGTTGAAGGCGAGTTCAAGTACGGTCCGCTGCGCTCCGACGGATTCGGGGACTTCGCCCCCGACGATCCCACCGCCGCGCTGGGCCTGTCCGACGGCCTCGTCGCAGGCCTGTACGCGTGGGCGAAGGACATCGACACCACGGTGAACCTGGACCTTCGGGATCGGGAAGACGGCAAGTACGACGACGAGTGGCAGCGGCTGTTCTACGAGGGACGAGACCTGGCGCATCAGGTCGCACGCGAACTCGGCCCTGCCCGGACGGTGACCTACAAGGGCTTGGCGAATGGTGGCCTGGCCGCCCTGACATCAGTCACCTGGCAAGGAGACCAGGAGCTGTAGACGCGAGCCGTACTCGGCCTGCGCAGGGGCCGCCGGCCGCCGTCCCGCTGTCATAGCGTGTTCACGGGATTGCCAACAGGGCGCCGCATTCTGGCGGTTGAGTATTACCGACTGGTAGTACATCTGTGTGCGCCGACGGCTGTTCCGTCCGCGCACACTGTCCGCACGCTCGCCCTCACCCCCAGGAGATCCGGCATGCGCCCTTACAGCAGACGCCAGTTCGTCACCGGTACGTCGGCCGTGGCCGCGGCAGCGGCAATGACCCTGGCCGACAGCCGGTTCGCGTCCGCCGCGGAACGGGACCGTGCGGTGGCCGGTACCGCTGCGAGGGCCGTCCGGACCGCGGGCACCACGCTGGAGCAGGCCGCCGCGCCGGCCGGTGCGGGAACGTACCGCCGGCTGGCCGCCGGGCCGGGCTGGCCGCTGGTGGTACGGCGCGAGCTCGCGGCGGGCAGCTCCGGACGCGACACCCGGCGCACCGGGCTCGCGTCGTTTGTCCAGTTCACCGACCTGCACCTGGCCGACACCGAGTCCCCGGTGCGCTTCGAGTATCTGGCCCGCTCCATCGACTCCGCATACCGGCCGCACGAAGCGCTCACCGTACGCGGCGCGGCTTCGCTGGTGGAGCGGGTCAACGCTCTGGCAGGCGGCCCGTACACCGGCCGCCCCTTCTCGCTGGTGATGGCGACGGGCGACAACACCGACAACCACGAACTGGTCGAGCTGGACTGGTACCTGTCGGTGATGAGCGGCGGCAGGATCACCCCGAACACCGGTGACCCGGCCCGCTACGAGGGCGTCCAGAACTCCGGATCGGCCGACTACTGGAATCCGGAGTCCGCGTTCCTCGACGACTACAAGAAGGTCGGCTTCCCGCAGGTACCCGGCCTCCTGTCGGCCTCCGGCCGGCCGTTCACCGCGCCCGGTCTGCGGACACCCTGGTACACCACGGTCGGCAACCACGACGACAGCATCGAGGGCACGCTGCCCGACCTCGATCTGCTGAACTCCCTCTACACGGGCGACCGGAAGGTCGAAGGCGTCGACGACGCCACCGCCGCCAAGCTCGCCGATGCCATCCTGCACGACCCGGCGCAGGCGGCTCTGCTGCTCGCCCGGCTGCTGGCCGCCGGCCCGATCCGCCACGTCACCCCGGATGCCCGCCGCGCGCCCTTCACACCCAAGCAGTTCGCCAAGGCACACCTGGACCCTGCACACACAGGCCCCGGCCCGGTCGGCCACGGCTTCACGCCGGCCGCCGCATCCAGCGGCAAGCTGTACTACACCTTCCCCATCTCAGACGGCGTGCTGGGCGTCAGCCTGGACACGACCAACCGGGCCGGCTGGGCGGACGGTTCGATCGGCACGGCCCAACTGCGCTGGCTGGAGTCCGTCCTCCAGACCTACAGCACGCACTGGTACGACACCGACGGCCACGTCGTACGCCGGGGCTCCCAGGACCAGCTGGTGGTCCTGTTCAGCCACCACACCAGCACGACCATGGGTAACACCCTGCCCGACCCGAACAACATCTTCGACGGCCGCCACACCGGCACCGAACTGGTGGCCCTGCTGCAGCGTTACCCCAACGTCGTCGCCTGGGTGAACGGCCACACCCACGCCAACCTGATCACGCCCCATGGCCACACCGTCCCCGAACGCGCCTTCTGGGAGATCAACACTGCCTCCCACGTGGACTTCCCGCAGCACGCACGCATCATCGAGGTCGCCGACAACGCCGACGGGACCCTCTCGCTGTTCACCACCCTGGTGGAGTCCGCCGCCCCGTACACCACCGACTTCGGCGACACCTCCGAGGCCGGACTGGCGGCCCTCTACCGCGAGCTGTCCTTCAACGACCCGTACGCGACACCGGCCGCGAAGCTGGGCGCGGCGGCGGACCACAACACGGAACTGCTGCTGGCCCGGCCGTTCGGCAGGTAGCGGCCCGGCCCCCGACGCGGGCTGACGGAGACCAGCAATGGCGGTCCTCCTCCGTGCTCCTGAGGGGGACCGCCGGCGTTTTTGCGACCATCACGACCGCCACCGGAGGCAACCTGCTCGCCTCCGGCCGTTGGGAGGATGATTAGCCCATGGCGGAATCCGGTCGGTGCCCCTCCGTAAAGGCACTCGATGAGTCGAAGCGGCTGCCTTTCCTAGTCCGGTGGCGCTTGCGGAGGGAGCGGAGAGGAAAGCGAACGGGAGTTCTATTGTTCGCCGAGATCAGGGAGCCAATTCGTAGCCTTACGTACAAAGCAGGCATCGTGTCTCTCTGGGAGGACGATGTGGAGTTCTGTGCTCGGAGTCGCGACTCGAAGATGCCCAAATTTGTCGAACTGCTGCCCGGTCCTCACCGACTCGAGTTCAACGTGATACGCATGCAGACCACGAGAAGCACCTCGTTTCTGCAGGTCATAGACCTGAAGGAAAGCGAGATCCTGGTTGTGTTGTGCGATCCGGTCCAGTCGAACGTTTTCTACAGGCGGAGCCCGGACGTGGATTCTTGGGTAGTCGGAGTCCTCTCGCCGGCGGAGAAGGTGACCCGGCCAACCCGACCGAGATGAACGCCTACAACTACGCCCACAAGAGCCCCATCGCCAACTCTGACCCCATCGGGCAGGGCTGATGTGCCCTTGGTCCCGTGGAGTCGAGTTGCGTGGTCCTTGGCTACTGGAGCGGCCCGAGTCGGTGCAGGCCCACGTGCACCCGGCGCCGTCGCCGAGACCTTGGCAGGGCACCGCCAAGCCGCACGAAACCCGAAGCTCGGGCTCCGGGGTTCGAGGGCCGAGCTTCGAGCGACGGGGCGGGAGCGCCGAGCTTCGAGGTCCGGGACGCGGGCTTCGGGATTCGAGCTTCTTCTTTACCCGGTGGGTGGGTAAGGGGGTTGGGGAAGAACCTCCCCGCCTCCCCACCGCCGTAACGGTGAGGAAGTACGACTAATCCGGACCAGCTTGCGGCGCGCGGGCGCGGCTGCCTTGCGGCGCGCGGGCGCGGCTGCTTACGGTTCGATCAACTAAACGACCCCGACGCGGTGTTCTCAGCACCAAGCCGGGGTCTCACCCCAAGATCGAACAGGACGATCCAGTGGCTACCCAGAACTTTAGCGCCGCCCTGCCCGCCCCCGCAGCAGCACCCGCCCACCCCATGGCGGCCCCCGGCTACGGCAAACGCTCGGCCCCCGACCGCCCGTCCCCTCGTCGGTCCGACGACTTCCTGTTACTGCCTGAGCGGGAGCGCTACATCGCGGCCTTCGTCGACCGGCTTCCCGACGGCGCTTCGATGACGATCAAGGCCCTCGCCAAACAACTCCCCTCGTACGGCCAGCAGGCCGTCAGCAGCGCGCTCACCGCGCTGTCGGTCGCCGGTCACCTGCGCCGCGTGCGCTGCCTGACGGGGACCGGTGACCAGGTCCGCTGGGCGTTCCGGACGTTCTGGTCACGGACTGCCCGCGACAACGAGTGGTGGGTGACGTTCCTCGCCGCCGAGGCTCCGGCAGAGGCAACGGCTCCGGTGCCGCCGGTCACTGCGGAACCGCCCACCGCGCAGGCGACTACCGCGCCGACCGAGTCTTCCGTGCCTCAACAGCCGGAGCCACACGCCGACCACCCCTCGCCCGGATACCTCGCCCTGGCCCAACTCGGTTGTGTGGAGCCCCGCCTGGCGCTTTCCGCAGCCGACTGCGAGCGCTTGGAGGGCCTCGCGGGAGAGTGGCTGGCGCGCGGGGTGACCCCCGCGTACATCGTCCAGGTCCTCGCTGCCGGACTGCCCGCCGAGCCCATCGTCTCGCCCTTCGGCTTTGTCCGCCGTCGCCTCCGGGAGAAGAAGCCGCCCTACCGGCCCACCGCTACCACAACAGGTGCGGTCGACGCTCCGGGCTCTCGCCTGATGGTGGAGTGTACGAAGTGCGGCACACCGGGCCGCCCCCAAGCCCTGCCCGACGGTCTCTGCCGCACGTGCCGAACCGTGCCGGCGGCCGCACCACCCGCCGCACAGACCGACGCCCGGGCGCAGGTGGCCGCACACGACGTCCACGCTCAGGTCGACGCCCTCCGCGCCCTCACCCGCGGGAGCGACCGCAGGGTGGCATGACGGCCCCGGGATCACGGCCCCGCGGTGCAGGTCAGGAGGCCCAGACGCCCGTGATGCCGGTGGCGTTCGCGGCCTGACCGGCGTGCGAGGTGCCGTACATGTCCTCGATGGTGCGCAGCAGGTCGTAGTGGTGGTACGTGGCCGACGACGAGGATCCGGGGGCCACCTGCTGGCCGTACAGAACGGTCGGGATCTTGTTGCTGCTCAGCCCGTTGTCCTCGTCGAAGGTGACCACGAGCAGACTGTGGTGGGTCTTGGCCCAGGTCGCGTAGGCGCTGAGGTTGTTCTTCAGCCAGGTGTCGCCCGTGCGGACCGAGCAGTCGTGCATGTCGCTGCAGAGGTTCGGGGTGACGAAGGAGACCTGCGGCAGTTTCGAGTAGTCGGTGGGGAACTGGCCGAAGGTGTGTGCCGACGAGGTCGGCACGTTGCTGAAGCCGAACCACGGGTTGTGTTTCTGGGCGTACTTGCCGCTGCTGCATACGGTCGAGCCCTGGCTGGGGAGCGACTCGTTGTAGCTGGCCCAGCTCTTGCCGGCCGCGGTGAGCTCGGAGGCGAGATTGGGCGCCGAGCTGAAGCCGGGCGTGTAGCACGAGTCGTCCGTGATGCCCTGGGTGGACCCGGAGAAGAGCGCGAAGTAGTTCGGCTGGCTCGGGTGCGTCTCGCCGTGGGAGTCCGTGAGGTTGGCGCCGCCGGACTTCAGCGAGTTGATGTAGGGGGCGTTGGAGCTGCCGATGACCTGGTCGTATCCATGGTTCTCGAACACCACCACGATCACATGGTCGGGGGTCGGTACGGCGCCTGCGGCGTGCGCGGTCGACGCGCTGCCCAGACCGGCCCAGAGGCCGAAGGACGCGGTGGTGAGGCCGAGAGCGGACGCGACCACGGTACGGAGTCCGCGTCCCATGGCGGGGCGGGGCAGGATCCTGCTGCGCACGGGGTACCTCCGGTAGGGGAGTGACGGGGGCGGTCCACCGTGAGATTAGGGATAAGGAGCCGGAGCGGGAAGCCCCGCCGGGGTGAAGAACGTGGGAACGTACGGGGCTGCTGCCCGGCGACCGGCTTTTCCGGTGTGTGCTCGACCGAGGTGGTTGCTGGACCCCACGCCGCGCCGGGCGATGCGTGCTGCGGCCCCCAGTCCAGCAGCTCCGGGAGCGGCGCGGGGTGCCTGGATCGGTGGGGCTGCGCCCGGTCAGCTCTCGCCCCCTTTTCGGGCGCACCGAGACGCTGTCGATGCAGCCGCGGGACCAGTCGATCAACTGGCAGACCCATACCCCCGCGGCCTGCCAGGCCCGCAGCCGCCGCCGTGCAGTGTGCCCAGAGCCGTAGCCGAGTTGAGGTGGCAGGGCGGAGCGCTAACTCTTCGCCCCCCTCCCGTAGTCCGTAGCCATGCTGCCGGCGAAGTCGAACACGATGACCTGTTCGTCTCCGACGACCCAGGCGTCGTGCCCGGGAGAGCAGACGAAGACGTCACCGGGCCCGACTTCGGACTCCGCACCGTCATTCATCCTGATGCGCATGCGCCCCTGAAGCACGTAGCCGTCGTGGTGGACCTCGCAGCTGTCGGTCCCGGCAAGTGGGGCGATCGACTCCGACCAACGCCAGCCGGGCTCGAAGGTACCCACAGCGAAGTCCAGACCGGAGAGGTGCAGGGCTTCGAGGTGACCCCGGGGAAAGTCGCGCCGTTCATCCGGCTTGTCGACCGTTTTGACTTCCATCATGATGGTTCCCTCCAACCGCCCCCCTTTCTTCCATGGTGCGCCGGAGGACGACAAGCCGCGATCCGTGCGGAAGCCTTACGCCGCGACCCTGGGAGGGCGGGCGAAGGCCAAGAGCACCAGCACCGGCACCGGTCGAGCGGCCGGCGTCGAAGTGGAGCGACGATCACCCTTTGGGGGTGCGCAACCGGCCGGTCCGCACCATCGAGTCCACCCGTCACGGCACGCGTCCGCCGCCGTTGGATCACAGCAGCACCACCCCGTCCGGCGGCGCCGTGACAGGCCCCTCTCTCACGTGCGCCGGATAGGCTCGGAGGGCGGACTGGATCAGGACCGAAGAAGGCCGGACCGAAGAGGCCGGACCGAAGAAGGTAGGGGTGGCATGACGGCACCGGGGCGCAGGGGTAGTACGTTCACGCGGTTGCTCCGGCATGGATTCATCGATGCCTCGGGCGCGGAGCGGCTCCTCGACGTGCCGGAGCTTTCGGCCATACGCAATGATCCGGTGCTGTTCGACGCGCTGGGGGCGACCGCGGACCCCGATCTGGCGCTGCGCGGGCTGGTGCGGATGGTCGAGGCACAGCAGCCGGAGGAACGGCACACCCTGCTTGACACGCTGGTGGCGGCCAAGCCGCTGCGGGACCGGCTGCTCGGGGTGCTCGGGGCCTCCGAGGCGCTCGGGGACCACCTGGCGCGGCATCCGCACGACTGGCACGCGCTCGTCACCTACGAGCAGACCGACCTGCATCCCGGCCTGCCCGAGTTCGAGCACGGGCTCGCGGGCGCCACCGACGCGGTGACCCTGCGGATCGCCTACCGGCGGTGCCTGCTGGCCATCGCGGCCCGCGACGTGTGCGGCACCACCGACGTCAAACAGACCGCCGCCGAACTGGCCGATCTGGCGACGGCCACCCTGCGCGCCGCACTGGCGATCGCGTCCGCCGCCGCCCCGGAGGACGCCGCGCTGTGCCGGCTGGCGGTGGTGGCGATGGGAAAGTGCGGGGGACACGAACTGAACTACGTGTCCGACGTGGACGTGATCTTCGTTGCCGAACCGGCCGACGGAAACGGCATCGGCAACGACGGCGACGCCGAGACCAAGGCGATCCAGGCCGCCACCCGCCTGGCCGCGCACCTGATGCGAATCTGCTCCGAGACGAACGCCGAAGGCACCATCTGGCCGGTGGACGCCAACCTCCGCCCCGAGGGACGCAACGGACCGCTGGTGCGTACGCTGTCGAGCCACCTCGCCTACTACGAGCGGTGGGCGAAGACCTGGGAGTTCCAGGCGCTGCTCAAGGCGCGGACCGTGGCCGGTGACATCGCGCTCGGCAAGGAGTACGTGGAAGCGGTCCGGCCGCTGGTCTGGCAGGCGGCCGAGCGGGAGAACTTCGTGGCGGACGCGCAGAAGATGCGCCGCCGGGTCGTCGACAACATCCCGCCGGCCCTCGTCGAGCGTGAGTTGAAGCTCGGGCCCGGCGGGCTGCGCGATGTGGAGTTCGCCGTCCAGCTGCTGCAGTTGGTGCACGGGCGCAGCGACGCCACCCTGCGCAGCGGGAACACCCTGGACGCGCTGGACGCCCTGGCGACCGGCGGATATGTGGGCCGCGCCGATGCCGCTCAGCTGGACGCGGCTTACCGCTTCCTGCGTGCCATGGAGCACCGCATCCAGCTGTACAAGCTCCGGCGCACCCATCTCGTGCCGGACGACGAGGCGGATCTGCGTCGGCTCGGGCGCTCGATGGGGATGCGTACGGACCCGGTCAGCGAGCTCACCAAGGCGTGGAAGCGCCACGGAACGGTGGTGCGGCGGCTGCACGAGAAGCTCTTCTACCGGCCGCTGCTCGACGCCGTCGCCCAGCTGGCGCCCGGCGAGATCAGGCTCAGCCCCAAGGCGGCCGGGCAGCGACTGGAAGCCCTCGGTTACGCCGATCCGGTCGCCGCACTGCGCCACCTGGAGGCCCTGTCGTCCGGGGTGTCCCGGAAGGCCGCGATCCAGCGCACCCTGCTGCCGGTGCTGCTCGGCTGGTTCGCCGACTCCGCCGACCCGGACGCCGGTCTGCTCGGTTTCCGCAAGGTGTCCGACGCGCTGGGCAAGACCCCCTGGTACCTGCGGTTGCTGCGGGACGAGGGCGCCGCCGCGGAGAACCTCGCCCGGGTGCTGTCGGGTGGCCGGCTCGCCCCCGACCTGCTGCTGCGCGCTCCGGAGGCGGTCGCGCTGCTCGGCGCGAGCGGGGGACTCGTGCCGCGCAGCCGGGAGCATCTCGAGCAGGAGGTGATGTCGGCCGTCGGCCGGGCGGAGACACCCGAGGGGGCTGTCGCCTCGGCGCGCGGGGTGCGCCGCCGGGAACTCTTCCGTACGGCCGCCGCGGACCTCATCGGCTCGTACGGTACCGAGGAGAGCCCCGCCGAGGCGGACCACGGCACCCTGGTGGACCGGGTCGGCAACGCCGTCACCGACCTGAACGCCGCCACCATCGCCGGCGCGCTGCGGGCCGCCGTACGCGCCCGGTGGGGTGACAGCCTGCCGACCAGGTTCGCGGTGATCGGCATGGGCCGTTTCGGCGGTCACGAGGTGAGTTACGGCTCGGACGCGGACGTCCTCTTCGTCCACGCACCGAGGGAGGGCGTGGACGACCAGGAGGCGGGCCGGGCGGCGAACGCGGTGGTCGAGGAGATGCGCAGGCTGCTGCAGCTGCCGACGGCCGATCCGCCGCTGCTGATCGACGCGGACCTGCGCCCCGAAGGCAAGACCGGGCCGCTGGTGCGCACCCTCTCCTCCTACGCCGCCTACTACCGGCGCTGGTCGCAGGTCTGGGAGAGCCAGGCGCTGCTGCGGGCCGAGCCGATGGCGGGCGACGAGGAACTGAGCCGCAGTTTCATCGAACTCATCGATCCGCTGCGGTATCCGGCCGAGGGCCTCGGTGACGAAGCGGTACGGGAGATCCGCCGGCTCAAGGCCCGCATGGAGTCCGAACGGATGCCGCGCGGCGCGGACCCGACGCTGCACGCCAAGCTGGGGCGCGGCGGACTGAGCGATGTCGAGTGGACGGTGCAGTTGCTGCAGATGCAGCACGGCTGGGAGATCCCGGGCCTGCGCACCACCCGCACCCGCACCGCCCTGGCGGCGGCCCGGGCGGCCGACCTGCTGAGCACGGAGGACGCGGAGACGCTGGACGAGGCGTGGGTACTGGCATCCCGGGTGCGGAACGCGGTGATGCTGGTGCGGGGACGGCCCAGCGACACGTTCCCGCCGGACGGGCGGGAACTGGCCGCGGTGGGGCGCTATCTGGGGTACGAGGCCGGACACCTGGGCGACATGCTCGACGACTACCGCAGGGTGACGCGCCGGGCCCGGGGTGTGATGGAGGAACGGTTCTACGGAGCGGGGTGAGCGGAATGCCACGGCGGTCCCCGCCCCAGCCCCCGCCCCTGCCCCCGGCCCCGTTCAGCCGGACGGGCTCGAATGGGCCGATGCCGGCTTCCGGCCGACCCGGTCGCCGGAGGCAGGAGCCCATGGACCCGGCGGCCCCGGCAGCCGCGGCAAGCGATACGGCAGCGCCGCGTACCACCCGTAGGAGAGCGCTACGCCGAAGGACAGGCACAGCACCCCGCCCACCGCGTCCAGCCAGAAGTGGTTGGCGGTGGACACGATCACCAGCAGGGTCGTCGCCGGGTACAGGAGGCCGAGGACCTTCACCCACGGCGTGGCCGCCAGGGCGAAGATGATCAGTCCGCACCAGAGTGACCAGCCGATGTGCATCGAGGGCATCGCCGCGTACTGGTTGGACATGCTCTTCAGGTCGCCCGAGGCCATGGAGCCCCAGGTGTGGTGCACCAGGACCGTGTCGACGAAGTGACCGCCGCTCATCAGCCGGGGCGGGGCCAGCGGGAACAGGTAGTAGCCGACCAGGGCCACCGACGTCGTGGCGAACAGGGCCAGGCGGGCCGCCGCATAGCGGCCGGGGTGGGAGCGGAACAGCCAGACCAGGACGCCGATCGTCATGATGAAGTGGAGCGTCGCGTAGTAGTAGTTCATGGTGACGATCAGCCAGGTCACCGAGTTCATCGTGTGATTGATGCTCTGCTCGACCGCGATGCCCAGCGTGTGTTCGGTGCGCCAGACCCAGTCCGCGTTGCGCAGCGCCGCCGCCTTCTGCTCCGGCACGGCGTTGCGGATCAGCGAGTACGTCCAGTAGCTCACTGCGGTCAGCAGCACTTCGAGCCAGACGCGCGGCCGGCCGGGGGACCGGAGCCGGTGGATGGAGGACGTACGGGGTCCCTGGGTCATGATGAGCGACTTGCCTTTACGAAGTACGCGACACGGCCCCGGAATCGGATCCTGGGCCCGAAGCGGTCGAACCACGGACCACGAGCTCCGTCATGAAGACGAATTCGCTGTGCGGCGCGGGCGTGCCACCGACCTCTTCGAGGAGAGCGCGGACAGCGGCCTGCCCCATGGCGGTGACCGGCTGCCTGATGGTCGTCATGGGCGGGTCGGTGAACGCTATCAGGGGGGAGTCGTCGAAACCGACCACCGAGATGTCGCGCGGCACGTCGAGTCCGAGCTGCCGGGCGGCCCGGATCGCGCCGAGCGCCATCATGTCGCTGGCACACACCACGGCCGTGCAGCCGGCCGAGATCAGTGTGGACGCGGCGGCCTGGCCGCCCTCCAGGGTGTAGAGCGAGTGCTGGATCAGCTTCTCGCTCTCGGCCGGAGCGAGACCGAAACGGTCCTGCATCTCGGCTTGGAAGCCCTCTATCTTGCGCAGCACCGGCACGAACCGCCGGGGTCCGAGTGCCAGACCGATCCTGGTGTGACCCAGCGAGGCGAGGTGGGTGACCGCCAGCCGCATCGCGGCCCGGTCGTCGGGAGAGATGAACGGTGCCTGCACCTTCGGCGAGAAACCGTTCACCAGGACGTACGGAACTCCCTGGGCGCGCAGCTTCTCGTACCGCTGCATGTCGGCCGTGGTGTCCGCGTGCAGCCCGGAGACGAAGATGATGCCCGAGACCCCCCGGTCCACCAGCATCTCGGTGAGCTCGTCCTCGGTGGAGCCGCCCGGTGTCTGGGTGGCGAGCACCGGGGTGTACCCCTGGCGGGTCAGGGCCTGACCGATGACCTGGGCCAGCGCCGGGAAAATGGGGTTCTCCAGCTCGGGGGTGATCAGCCCGACGAGCCCCGCGCTGCGCTGACGCAACCGTACGGGACGCTCGTAACCGAGCACGTCGAGTGCCGCGAGTACGGATTCGCGGGTGGCCGCCGCGACCCCCGGTTTGCCGTTGAGCACCCGGCTGACCGTCGCTTCACTGACCCCCGCCTGGGATGCGATGTCGGCAAGCCGTGCGGTCATGGGACTGGACTGTACCGGGCGCATGTCAGATTGCCCACCAGGTGCAGGAATCGCCGGGAATGCGCACCACATCACCGGCGACGACGGGTGCCGACGTGGCGAGCAGCGGCTTGCCCGGGGTGGGCAGTTCGGCTGCCGTGGCAAGGGTGTTGACCGTGCAGACCAGGCCCGGGCGGCTGAAGGCCAGTACGCCGTCGGGGGCTTCGAGCCACCGCATCGGTCCCGCCGCAAGGCCGGCCCGGCGGCGCCGCAGGGTCAGCGCGCGGCGGTACAACTCGAGCGTGGAGTCCGGGTCACCGGACTGCGCCGCGACGGAACGGCTGCGCCAGCTCTTCGGCTGCGGCAGCCACCCCGGCCCGGGCCCGAAGCCGTGCGAGGGGCCGTCCTCGGTCCACGGGATCGGCACCCGGCAGCCGTCCCTGAGCCCCTCCTGCCCCGCGGTGCGGAAGAAGGAGGGATCCTGGCGGAGTTCGTCGGGCAGGTCGGTGACCTCGGGCAGCCCGAGTTCGTCGCCCTGGTAGATGTACGTCGATCCGGGCAGCGCCAGCATCAGCAGCGCGGCGGCACGGGCCCGGCGCAGACCGGTGGCACCACCGCCGTACCGCGTCACATGGCGTACGACGTCGTGGTTGGACAGCACCCAGGTGGTGGGCGCACCGACGGACGCGGTGGCGGCCAGCGACTCGTCGATCACCGTGCGCATCGCGGTCGCGTCCCAGGGACACCGGAGGAACTGGAAGTTGAAGGCCTGGTGCAGTTCGTCGGGGCGCACGTACAGCGCGAGCCGGCCGGCGGACGGGGCCCAGGCCTCGGCGACCCCAATGCGTTCCCCCGGGTAGGAGTCGAGCAGGCGACGCCAGGAGCGGTGGATCTCGTGCACCCCGTCCTGGTCGAAGAAGGGCAGCGTCTGCGAGCCGATCATCTTCGCCTGTTCGCGGGCGCCGATGTCCGGCAGCCCGGCGGCCTTGACCATGCCGTGCGCGACGTCGACGCGGAAGCCGTCGACACCGAGGTCCAGCCAGAAGCGCAGCACCGCGTCGAACTCCTCGCGGACCTCGGGGCTGTCCCAGTTGAGGTCGGGCTGCTGGGGGGCGAAGAGGTGGAGGTACCAGTCGCCCGCCGTGGTTCGCGTCCAGGCCGGGCCGCCGAACACCGACTCCCAGTCGTTCGGGGGGAGTTCGCCGTTTGCGCCCCTCCCCGGGTGGAAGTGGTAGCGCGCCCGCTCGGGGCCGCCGGCCAGTGCCGCTTCGAACCAGACGTGCCGGTCGGAGGTGTGGTTGGGGACGACATCCACGATCACCCGCAACCCCAGTTCATGTGCGGTCCGTACCAGCTCCTCCGCATCGGTGAGGTCACCGAAGAGCGGGTCGACGGTCCGGTAGTCCGCGACGTCGTAGCCGCCGTCCGCCTGCGGCGACGCGTAGAAGGGGGTGAGCCAGACCGCGTCCACGCCCAGGCCCGCGAGATACGGCAGCCGGTCCCGGATGCCGCGCAGGTCGCCGATGCCGTCACCGTCGCTGTCCGCGAAGGACCGCACATAGACCTGGTAGATCACGGCGTCCCGCCACCACCCGGGCCGGCCGGCGGGCGCCGGTGCCGGTGCCGGTACGGGCGCGGCGGGTGTGGTGGTGAGCTCCTGCGTCATGGGTGGTCCCCTTCGGAAGGCATGCACGTACGGGATCAACGCTGGCTGGCACCGAAATTACCAGCCTTGCAAGAGCTTGCGGTACCCATTACCGCCTCGTCGGGGATACTTCCTGGCGGTCGGAGCCCAGGTTGGCAAGGGTCGGTACGGCAACCGTGCGGACACGCTGCGATAACGAAGAGCGCTTCTTGCAGAAAATCACCGCAAGCTCTTTCGGTCTCCTTTCATCCTTGTTACGTTCCTCGACAACCCGGCGCCGTGATGGAGCGGCACCTGTTGAAGGAGTTCACATGCGACGTGGCATAGCGGCCACCGCTCTGGTAGCGACCCTGGCGCTCGCGGCGACGGCTTGCGGCGGCGACAGCGGCAGCGGCAAGTCGGACGGACCTGTCACCATCACCTGGTGGGACACCTCGAACGCGACGAACGAAGGCCCGACGTACAAAACCCTCGTCAAGAAGTTCGAGAAGGCCAATCCGGACATCAAGGTCACCTACGTCAACGTCCCGTTCGACACGGCGCAGAACAAGTTCACCACCGCGGCCGGCAGCAAGGGCGCCCCTGACGTCATGCGCTCCGACGTCGGCTGGACGCCGGGCTTTGTGAAGTCGCAGTTCCTGGCTCCGCTGGACAGCACCCCCGCGGTCGCGTCCGCCGGCGGGATCGACCCGACGCTCCTGAAGCAGGCCCAGGTCGACGGCAAGCAGTACGGCGTTCCGCTGGTCACCGACACCCTCGGGCTGCTCTGGAACAAGGACCTGCTGAAGAAGGCCGGCTATGACAAGGCGCCGACGACCCTCGCCGAGGTGAAGGCCGTCGCCAAGGCCGTCGAGTCCAAGACCGACGCCGAGGGCTTCTGGCTGCACGACGACTCGTACTACCTGATGCCGTTCCTGTACGGCGAGGGCACCGACATGGTCGACGCCGGCGCCAAGAAGATCACGGTCAACAGCGACCCCGCGGTCAAGGCCGTCACCGAGGCCAAGGACCTCCTTCACGCGCCGGGCGTGCACAAGCTCGACGTGACCGCCAACAAGTACGCGAACATGCAGGACGCCTTCGTCAACGGCAAGGTCGCGATGATCGTCCAGGGCCCCTGGGAGCTGACGAACATCTACAAGGGCGCGGCCTTCAAGGACCCCGCGAACCTGGGCATCGCCCCGGTCCCGGCCGGCTCCACCGGCACGGCGGGCGCCCCGCTCGGCGGCCACAACCTGGTCGCCTACGCTGGTCAGGACGCCCAGCACCTGAAGGCCTCCGAGAAGTTCATCGGCTTCATGACCTCCGCCGCCACCCAGACGGAGATCACCCTCAAGAACGGCACGCTGCCGACCCGTTCGGACGCCGTCACCCCGGCCGTCCAGAAGGAGCCGGGCGTCTCGGAGTTCCAGGCGCTGCTCAAGGACGGCAAGGCCCGCCCGGCGCTGCCCGAGTACAGCTCGCTCTACGCCGACCTGCTGACCAACTACACGAAGATCCTGCAGGGCAAGGCCGGCGTGCAGAGTGGTCTGGACGCCACCGCCAAGAGCTACAAGAAGCTCCTGCCGGACTTCACCGACTGACCGCCGACCGGCCCGCCCGCCCCGGTTCCGCACCGGGGGGCGGGCGGGCCGTCCGGCGCGTAGTGCCGCCACCACGCGGCCGGCGCAAGCAGAAGCAGCAGAGCAGCAGACTCGAAAAGGTGTCCAAGATGACCGTCGCCGTGCAGGGCGGGTCCGTTCAGGGCGGGGCCGGCCGGGGCCGGTCCGGCCCGATCAGCCGGATCAAGAAGTCGTACAACAAGCATTGGTACGCCTGGGCCATGGTGGCCCCGGTCGTACTCGTCCTCATCGCGCTGGTGCTCATCCCGCTGATCCGCGGCATCTACCTCACCTTCACGGACGCCACCAGTGAGAACGTCGGGCGCACCATCGGCGTCAACCACATCCCCGACTCGTTCAAGTGGGTCGGGCTCCAGCACTACCAGGAGATCCTGTCCGGCGCCGACGGCCAGTTCTGGCCGCACTTCGTCTGGACGATCCTCTGGACCGCGGCCTGCGTGACGCTGCACTACGGCATCGGGCTCTCGCTCGCCATGATGCTCAACCGCAAGATGCGCGGCCGCACCGTCTACCGGATTCTGCTCATCCTGCCGTGGGCCGTCCCCACCTTCGTCACCGTCTTCTCCTGGCGGCTGATCCTCGCCGACGACGGCGGCATCCTGAATACCGTGCTGGGGGCCCTGCATCTGCCCGAGCCGGGCTGGCTCAGCGACACCACCTGGCAGCGCGTCGCCGCCATCGGGGTCAACACCTGGGTCGGTGTGCCGTTCATGATGCTGTCGCTGCTCGGCGGCCTCCAGGCGGTACCCGCCGAGCTGTACGAGGCGGCCGAGATGGACGGCGCCACCCCCTGGCAGCGCTTCCGCCACATCACCCTGCCGGGCCTGCGGCCGGTCAGCGCCACGGTGATCCTGCTCGGCACCATCTGGACGTTCAACCAGTTCAACGTGATCTTCCTGCTGTTCGGTGCCACCGGCGGCGAGGACACCCAGATCCTCATCACCTGGGCCTACCGGCTCGGCTTCGGCCAGACCCCCCGCGACTACGCGGGCGCGGCGACCTACGGCGTACTCGTCCTCTCCCTGCTCATCGTGTTCGCCACCTTCTACCGTCGCTGGCAGGCCCGCGGCGAACAGGCAGTCCTCCGGTGAACGCAGCGACCCACGACGAGAAGGCAGGCACCCCGATGAGCGTCACCACCGCCGGCCGCACGGCCGCCCCGGCATCCGCCGCACCGAAGGCCCGCACCGGCCGCGTGCCCCTGCCACGCGGGGAGCGCAGCAGGGCCGCATCCGCCCTGCTGCACGGCGGGCTGATCCTGGCCAGCTTCATCGCGGCCTTCCCGGTGATCTGGATCGGCTGGATCTCGCTCGGCCCGGACAAGACCGACTTCCTGCACCCGGGCGCCATCGCGGGCAAGATGAGCCTGTCGAACTACTCGTTCGTCCTCGAACACACCGACTTCCTCAAGTGGTTCGCCAACTCCGTGATCGTCTCGCTCGGCACCACCGTGCTCGGCGTGTTCATCGCGGCCAGCTCCGGCTACGCGGTGTCCCGGATGCGCTTCCCCGGCCACCGCCAGCTGATGTGGACCTTCCTGGTCACCCAGATGTTCCCCATCGCGATCCTGATCGTGCCGCTCTACAACATCCTCGCCAACCTCGGTCTGCTCGACACCTACTGGGCGCTGATCCTGGCCTACTGCACCACCGCCGTGCCGTACTGCGCCTGGCTGCTCAAGGGCTACTTCGACACCATCCCGATGGAGATCGACGAGGCCGGCAGGGTCGACGGGCTCACCCCCTTCGGCACCTTCTACCGGCTGATCCTTCCGCTGGCCAGGCCCGGTCTCGCGGTCGCCGCCTTCTACACCTTCCTGACCGCCTGGGCCGAGGTCGCCTTCGCCTCCACCTTCATGCTCAGCTCGGACAAGTACACGCTGGCCGTCGGCCTGCAGACGTACATCAGCGAGCACGACACCCAGTGGAACCTGATGGCGGCCACCTCGGTGCTCATCGCGCTGCCCGCGGCGGTCTTCTTCTACCTGGTCCAGCGCCACCTGGTCAGCGGACTGGCGGCCGGCGCCGCGAAGTCCTGACCCGCCCTCGACCCGCACGCACCACCACTCATCTGCCCCCACCCCGTACTCCAAGGGATGACATGACCCAGCACCTCGCTGCTCCCACCGGCCACTCCACGCCCGGCACCCACACCGGATGGTGGCGGGACGCGGTGATCTACCAGGTCTATCCGCGCAGCTTCGCCGATGCCAACGGTGACGGCATGGGCGACCTCGAAGGGGTACGCAGCCGGCTCCCGTATCTGCGCGACCTCGGCGTCGACGCCGTCTGGCTCTCCCCCTTCTACGCGTCACCGCAGGCCGACGCCGGTTACGACGTCGCCGACTACCGGGCCATCGACCCGATGTTCGGCACCCTGCTCGACGCCGACGCCCTGATCCGCGACGCCCATGAGCTGGGCCTGCGGGTCATCACCGACGTGGTGCCCAACCACTCGTCGGACCAGTACGAATGGTTCAAGCGGGCCCTGGCGGACGGCCCCGGCTCGCCGCTGCGCGACCGCTACCACTTCCGCGAGGGTAAGGGCGAGGACGGCGAACTCCCGCCCAACGACTGGGAGTCCATCTTCGGCGGGCCTGCCTGGACCCGCACCCCGGACGGGGCCTGGTACCTGCACCTCTTCGCCCCCGAGCAGCCCGACCTCAACTGGGAGAACCCGGCCGTCGCCGACGAGTTCCGCTCCATCCTGCGGTTCTGGCTCGACATGGGCGTCGACGGCTTCCGGGTCGATGTGGCACACGGCCTGGTCAAGGCGGCAGGACTGCCCGACATCGGCGGCACCGAACAACTCAAGCTCCTCGGCAACGATGTCATGCCCTTCTTCGACCAGGACGGCGTCCACGAGATCTACCGCTCCTGGCGCCGGATCCTCGACGAGTACCCCGGTGAACGGATAGCCGTCGCCGAAGCCTGGACCCCGACCGTCGAGCGGACCGCCAACTACGTCCGCCCCGACGAACTCCACCAGGCCTTCAACTTCCAGTACCTGGGCACCCCCTGGGACGCCGACCGGCTGCGCGAGGTCATCGACGTCTCACTGGCCGCGATGCGCCCGGTCGGCGCCCCTGCCACCTGGGTGCTCTCCAACCACGACGTCACCCGGCACGCGACCCGCTTCGCCAACCCGCCCGGCGGCACCCAGATCCGCACGCCGGGCGACCGCGAACTCGGGCTGCGCCGCGCCCGCGCGGCCACCCTGCTGATGCTGGCGCTGCCCGGCTCGGCGTACGTCTACCAGGGCGAGGAACTCGGCCTGCCCGATGTTACCGACCTCCCCGACGAGGTGCGCCAGGACCCGTCGTTCTTCCGCGCCGCGGGCCAGGACGGCTTCCGGGACGGCTGCCGGGTGCCGATCCCCTGGACCACCACCGGATCCTCGTACGGCTTCGGAGCGGGCGGCAGCTGGCTCCCGCAGCCCGACAGCTGGTCGGGTCTCAGCGTCGAGGCGCAGACCGGCGACCCGGACTCCACCCTGGAGCTGTACCGCAGCGCGCTGGCGCTGCGCCGGGAGCTGCCCGGACTGGGCGCGGGGGACCGGGTCGACTGGCAGTCCGGCACGCCCGCGGGGGTGCTCGCCTTCGACCGTCCCGGCTTCGTCTGCACGGTCAACACGACGGGTGAGGCGGTACGCATCCCGGCATCCGGCCGGATCGTGCTCGCCAGCGCCGACGTAACGACGGGCGGCGCGGAGTTCGTACTCCCGCCGGACACCACCGTCTGGTGGGCGGTGTGACGGCGCCTCCCCGGCTCGCCCACATCGCGGCCCAGGCCGCCGTCAGCGAGGCCACCGTCAGCCGGGTGCTCAACGGCAAACCGGGCGTCGCGGACACCACGCGCCAGCGGGTGCTCGCGGCGCTCGACGTGCTGGGCTACGAGCGCCCGCTCCGGCTGCGGCAGCGCAGCGCGGGCCTGATCGGTCTGGTCACCCCGGAGCTCACCAACCCGATCTTCCCGGCCTTCGCGCAGGCCGTCGAGCAGGGTTTGGCAGGACAGGGGTACACGCCGGTCCTCTGCACCCAGATACCGGGCGGCGCGACCGAGGACGAACTCGTCGAGCAACTGGTGGAGCGCGGTGTGGGCGGCATCGTGTTCCTCTCCGGACTGCACGCCGACACCGCTTCGGACCCCGCCAGGTACGCCGGACTGACGGAGCGCGGGGTGCCGTTCGTGCTGATCAACGGCTACAACGAGCGGATCAGCGCCCCCTTCGTGTCACCCGACGACCACGCCGCGGTCCACATGGCGGTGCGCCACCTCGCCGATCTCGGCCACCGCCGCATCGGCCTGGCGGTCGGCCCGCCGCGGTACGTACCCACCCGCCGTAAACGCGAGGGCTTCATCGACGCGGTGGCAGCCCATCTCGGCCAGCCCCGCGAGGAGGCCGAAGTCCTCATCCGGCACACCCTGTTCAACGTCGAGGGCGGCCAAGCGGCGGCCGGCGAGCTCTTCGACCAGGGGTGCACCGGCATCGTCTGCGGCAGCGACCTGATGGCGCTCGGCGTGGTGCGGGCAGCCAGGGAACGCGGTCTCGAGGTGCCCGACGACATCTCGGTGGTCGGCTTCGACGACTCGCAGCTCATCGCCTTCACCAACCCGCCGCTCACCACCGTGCGTCAGCCGGTGCAGGCGATGGCGGCGGCTGCGGTGGGCGCACTGCTCGAGGAGATCGGCGGAAACCCGGTCCAGCGCACCGAGTTCGTCTTCCAGCCGGAGCTGGTGGTGCGGGGCTCCACGGCTCGCCGGGTGGCCTGACCGGCCGGCGCGCGGAATCGGGACACGACGCAGCAGAAGGCCCCGGGGCCTGCCCAGGGCGGGCCGGCGGGGAGATGGCCCCGGGACCTCTCTGCGTGCGCCGAATCTAGCCTGCGACCGCACCTTTCTGCAATAACTTGCGAAAGCTGTTCCGGCCCGGAACCGGCAGGCCCTGCACAAAGGGTTGACCGGTGGGTCGGCTGCTCGTACGGTCTGCTGCGCAACGGTCCTTACATTCTTGCAGCAAGTAAATTCAGTCCGGCCCCGGCGCGCCACTGCACCGCACCAGACGCCCCGGGCTGATCCGACAAGATCGACCGGACAGGACCTGGCCGCCCTACCGAGGAGAGCCCTTCCGTGAGCCCGTCCCTGCGAAGAATCGCAGCCGCCGTGGCGTTCGCGCTCTGCGCGGCGCTCGCGCCGGCCATACCGTCGGCGGCCGCCGCCAAGGCTCCCGCGCCGCCGTCGGACGCCAAGCTCGCCTCCGTACCGGCCCGGCACGACGCGACGCGCGAGCAGTTCTACTTCGTCATTCCGGACCGATTCGCCAACGGAGACACCGGCAACGACGAAGGAGGGCTCACCGGCTCGCGGCTCCAGACCGGCTACGACCCCACCGACAAGGGCTTCTACCAGGGCGGAGACCTCAAGGGGCTCACCAAGAAGCTGGATTACATCAAGGGGCTCGGGACGACCGCCATCTGGATGGCGCCGATCTTCAAGAACCGCCCGGTGCAGGGCACCGGAAATGGGGGTACCTCCCAGGCGTTCAGCACTGGGGGAGCTTCGGCGGGCTATCACGGGTACTGGATCACCGACTTCACCCAGGTCGACCCGCACTTCGGCACCAACGCGGACCTGACGAAGCTGATCTCGGCGGCCCACGCCAAGGGCATGAAGGTCTTCTTCGACGTCATCACCAATCACACCGCCGACACCGTCGATTACGCCGAGCAGCAGTACGGCTACCGCTCCAAGGGCGCCTACCCGTATCTGGACACGGACGGGCGGCCCTTCGACGACCGCACCGGCATGCGAAAGGTCGACGCGGGCTCCTTTCCGTACACACCCACGGTCGGGCAGCAGCCCGGCGAGCAGAAGGTCCCCGCCTGGCTCAACGACCCCACGATGTACCACAACCGGGGTGATTCCACCTTCGCCGGCGAGAGCGCCGAGTACGGCGACTTCTCCGGCCTCGACGATCTGTGGACCGAGCGGCCCGAGGTGGTCCACGGCATGGAGCAGATCTACGAGAAGTGGGTCCGCGACTTCGACATCGACGGCTTCCGGATCGACACGGTCAAGAACGTCGACCTGGACTTCTGGACCCAGTGGGCCACCGCCCTCGACGCCTACGCGGCCAAGCACGGCCGCCCCCACTTCTTCCTCTTCGGCGAGACCTACTCGTCGGACACCTCGGTCACCTCGCCCTACGTGACCCGGGGACGGCTCGACGCGACGCTCGACTTCCCGTTCCAGGACGCGGCACGGCAGTACGCCTCGCAGGGGGCGCCCGCTGCGAAGCTGGCGTCGGTCTTCGCCGACGACTACCGGTACACGACGGACAAGGCCAACGCCTACGAGCAGGTGACCTTCCTCGGCAACCACGACATGGGGCGCATCGGCTCGTTCATCGCCCAGGACAACCCCAAGGCCGACGACACCGAGTTGCTCAAGCGCGACGAGCTGGCCAACGACCTGATGTTCTTCTCCCGGGGCAACCCGGTCGTCTACTACGGCGACGAACAGGGCTTCACCGGTGCCGGCGGCGACAAGGACGCCCGGCAGACCATGTTCGCCTCGAAGACCGCCGACTACCTCGACGACGACGAACTGGGCACCGACCGGACCCAGGCCTCCGACGCCTACGACCCCACGCATCCGCTCTACCGGCAGATCTCCGCCCTGTCGAAACTCACCAAGGAGCACCCCGCCCTGCGCGACGGCGTGCAGACCGAGCGGTACGCGGCGGACTCCGTCTACGCCTTCTCGCGGACCGACGCCAAGCGGCTCGACGAGGACCTGGTCGCGGTGAACAACGCCACCACAGCCAGGACCGTGGAAGTCCCGGTCGGCTCGGCGGACATGAACTACCGGGTGCTGTACGGCGGTTCACGCACCGTCCACAGCGGCGCCGACCGGAAGATCACGGTCACCGTGCCCGCCCTCTCCTCCCTCGTACTCGAAGCGGCCAAGCCCCTCGCCAAGCCCGCCACCAAACCCTCGCTCACCCTCAAGGCCCCGGCCGCCGGCGCCACCGGCACCGTGGAGATCAGCGCGGACCCGGCCGGCGGACAGCTCAACCGGGTCGTCTTCGCCGCCCAGACCGGCATCGGCAAGTGGCAGACGCTCGGCTCCGTGGACCACGCGCCGTACAAGGTCACCCAGTACCTGGACGACAAGGTCACCGCGGGAACCGCCCTGCGCTACAAGGCCGTGGTGATCGACAGCGCGGGCCGCACCGCGAGCGCACTCGCGGCCACCACCGCGGGCCAGGCCCCGCCGCCCGCGAAACCGGTGGCCGTCGAGCGCGACTACGCGGTCGTGCACTACCGGCGCACCGACCAGGACTACGACGGTGTACAGCTGAAGTCCGGCGACAGCGCCGCCGACTTCACCGGCCGCGACGCCTACGGCGCGTTCGCCTGGGTGAAGGTCCCCGAGGGCGCCGACTCCGTTCCGTACACCGTCGAGAAGAACGGCACGGCGGACGGACCGCAGCGCTCCGTCGACCTGGCGAAGACCGGTGAGGTCTGGATCGCCCAGGGCTCCGACGGACAGAGCGACACGGCTCCGGACGGCGCCTACCCGCCGCAGGACACGACCAAGGCCGTCCTGCACTACTACCGCGCCGACGGGAACTACGACGGCTGGGGACTGCACACCTGGACCGGCGCCGCCGACCCCACCGACTGGTCCAAGCCGCTGCAGCCGGTGAAAAAGGACGCGTCCGGCGTGACCTTCGAGGTACCGCTTGTGCCCGGCGCCACCGCGCTCAGCTACATCATCCACAAGGGCGACGAGAAGGACCTGCCCACCGACCAGTCCCTGGACCTGGCCACCTACGGCCACGAGGTGTGGCTGCTCGGCGGTCAGCAGAAGTACCTGCTGCCGCAGACCGGCGCCGCGCCCACCCTGGACCTCACCAAGTCCGAGGCACAGTGGATCGACCGCGACACCGTGGTCTGGAAGGTGAAGGCGACCGCCGCCACCAGCGAGCAGTTGGTGTACGCACCCGACGGCGGCATCCGGACCGTCGACGGCGCCCTCTCCGACGAGGGCCAGTGGCTGCGGCTCGAACCCACCGCGCTGACCGACGCGCAGAAGGCCAGATACCCGCACCTCAAGGACTACCCGGCGTTCACCGTCGACCAGCGGGACCGGGACAGGGTCCGCGCATCGCTGAAGGGGCAGCTCATCGCCACCCAGCGGGCCGCGAACGGTGCGCTGCTCTCCGCCACCGGAGTGCAGACCCAGGGCGTGCTCGACGACCTGTACAGCCCGGCCGCCGCCAAGGCATCCCTCGGCCCGGTCTTCCACCACGGCAGGACCACCCTGTCCGTCTGGGCGCCGACCGCCCACTCGGTCTCCCTCGAACTCGACGGCAGGACCGTCCGCATGAAGCGGAACTCCGCAAGCGGGGTCTGGTCGGTCACCGGCAGTCGCGGCTGGACCGGGAAGCCGTACCGCTACGTCGTCACGGTGTGGGCGCCGAGCGTGCAGAAGCTGGTCACCAACAAGGTCACCGACCCCTACTCCACCGCACTGACCACCGACTCGGCCCGCAGCCTGGTCGTCGACCTCAGCGACCCCACGCTCGCACCCAAGGGCTGGTCCACCCTGAAGAAGCCCGCCGCGGTGCCGCTGCGGGACGCCGAGATCCAGGAGTTGCAGATCCGCGACTTCTCGATCGCCGACCCCACGTCCAAGCACCCCGGCGAGTACCTGGCCTTCACCGACAAGAACTCCGACGGGATGCGGCACCTGGCACAGCTCGCCTCGTCCGGCACCTCCTACGTGCACCTGCTACCGGCCTTCGACATCGGCACCATCCCGGAGAAGAAGTCCGAGCAGTCGGTACCCACCTGCGACCTGAAGGTGTACGCACCCGACTCCGAGTCGCAGCAGGCCTGCGTGGCCGAGGCCGCCGCCAAGGACGCCTTCAACTGGGGCTACGACCCGCTGCACTACACGGTTCCCGAAGGCTCCTACGCCAGCGATCCCAACGGCACCCGCCGCACCGTCGAGTTCCGGCAGATGGTCCAGGGCATCAACGGGGCCGGCCTGCGGACCGTCATGGACGTGGTCTACAACCACACCGTGGCCAGCGGCCAGGCCGACAAGTCCATCCTCGACAAGATCGTACCCGGCTACTACCAGCGGCTCCTGGACGACGGCACGGTGGCGACCTCCACCTGCTGCGCGAACACCGCGCCCGAGAACACCATGATGGGCAAACTGGTCGTCGACTCGATCGTCACCTGGGCCAAGCAGTACAAGGTCGACGGCTTCCGCTTCGACCTCATGGGCCACCACCCCAAGGCCAACATCCTGGCCGTCCGCAAGGCACTCGACGCGCTGACCCTCGCCAAGGACGGCGTGGACGGAAAGAAGATCATCCTGTACGGCGAGGGCTGGAACTTCGGCGAGGTCGCCGACGACGCCCGGTTCGTCCAGGCAACCCAGAAGAACATGGCCGGCACCGGCATAGCCACCTTCTCCGACCGCTCACGGGACGCGATCCGCGGCGGCAGCCCCTTCGACGAGGACCCCGGCGTCCAGGGCTTCGCCTCCGGCCTCTACACCGACCCCAACGGCTCGACCGCCAACGGCACCCCCGCTGAACAGAAGGCCCGACTGCTGCACTACCAGGACCTGATCAAGGTCGGCCTCACCGGCAACCTCGCCGCCTACACCTTCACCGACTCATCCGGCGCGAAGGTCAAGGGCTCGGACATCGACTACAACGGCGCCCCGGCCGGATACGCGGCAGCCCCCGGCGACGCGCTCTCCTACGCCGACGCCCACGACAACGAATCCCTCTACGACGCGCTCACCTTCAAACTCCCCAAGTCGACCGGCGCCGCCGACCGATCCCGTATGCAGGTGCTCGCCATGGCCACGGCAGCACTCGCCCAGGGACCGTCGCTCTCCCAGGCCGGTACGGATCTGCTGCGCTCCAAGTCGCTGGACCGCAACTCCTTCGACAGCGGCGACTGGTTCAACGCCATCCACTGGGACTGCCGGGACGGCAACGGCTTCGGCCGCGGGCTGCCCCTGGCCGCCGACAACCAGGCCAAGTGGCCGTACGCCAAGCCGCTGCTCGACACGGTGAAACCGGCCGGCTGCGCCACCATGCCGGAGACCTCCGCCGCCTACCAGGACCTGCTGAAGATCCGCACCACCGAACCGGCCTTCAGCCTCGCCACCGCCGGACAGGTCCAGTCGGTCCTCGCCTTCCCGCTCTCCGGCAAGGACGAGACCCCCGGCGTGATCACCATGCGACTCGGCGACCTGGTGGTGGTCTTCAACGCCACCCCGGACACCCGGTCCCAGACGGTGCCGGACCTGGCGGGCACGGCGTACGCCCTGCACCCGGTGCAGGCACACGGCGCGGACCGCGCCGTGCGGTCCGCTTCGTACGCCCGCTCCACCGGGAAGTTCACCGTCCCGGCGCGCACGGTGGCCGTCTTCAAGGTGGCCCACTGACGAATCAGCCCAGGGATTTCTCCAGCAGGATCACCACGTACCTCCGTCCGTCCCTGGCGACCTTGTCGGGGAACTCACCCACCACCCGATATCCGGAACCCTCGTAGTACCCGCACAGCCAAGGCGCACAGTCCAGCCTTGCCCGCCCACGCCCGGCAGCGGCCATCCGCTGCTCGGCGTGGGCGAGGAGTATCCGGCCGGTGCCGGGAGGTGCGTACCCGCGGTCGGCCATCAGCCGGTGCACATAACCCGCGACCGGCGGCTGCACACCCCAGGCCTCCTCGTCGTCCCACCACAGCTCGTACGCGCCGGCGAGGTGCTCACTCGCCTCGGCGAGCCACACCTCGCCCTCCTTCATCCGGAGCAGGAAGTGCTCGGCGTCCTTCTCGCCCGGCTTCCACTGATCGAGGTCTTTGCCCTGCATCCAGCGAGCCGCCCGGTCGTACATCGCGGCCAGCTTCTCGGCGTCTTCGCTGTCCGCCATGCGGAAGGTGAGTTGTGCGGTCATGGTCATCACAGTAAAGGTGGGGACTGACAGTCACCTTCAGGGACCAGGAGCCAGCCATGCCGCAGATCACCGTCGAGTACTCCGAGTCCCTGCGGGACACCTTCGACCGCCGGGGCTTCGCGCTGGCGCTGCACCCCGTGGTGGTCGAGACGGTCGCCGCCAAGATCCCCGCCTGCAAGACCCGCTTCGTCGCCGCCGAGGACTTCGTCGCCGGGGACGGCGCGGAGCAGGACGCCGCGATCGTGCACGTCGGGGTCGCCCTGCTGCCCGGCCGCACGGACGAGGCGAAGGCCCGGCTGTCCGAGGCGGTGCTCGGGCTCGTGGAGCAGCACCTGAAGCCGACGGACAGCCCGCTGCACATCTCGGCGGAGGTACGCGACCTGGACGTGTCCTACCGCAAGCGCTGACCGCAAGCGCTGACCGCGCCGCCGGAGTGTTCATGAAGCCCGGGGGGAATCCGGACTTCATGACGCAGACCGATCCGTCGCAGACCGAACCTCCGCTGACGCGAGGGCGCACGCGCCCCCGGCAGTCCTTATGGATCAAGGTGCCGGTGGCCCTGGCAGCCGTACTGGCCCTGCTCTTCGCCGGCAGCAGGCTCGACCTGCTGCCGGGTCTCGGAGACGTCTTCGGCGAGAAGACGACAGACCGCTCCGGACCGGCGCTGCTGAAGTCGATCCAGGACATGAGCCGCTACGAAGCCGCATCCGGGAACTTCCAGGTGGTCGTCGACCTCGAGAAGGACACCAAGTTCCTGCCGGACGCGATCCGCGGCTCCCGGGTGCTGTACGTCGGTGCCGGCACCGTCGGCTCGTACGTGGACCTCGGCAAGGTGGCCCAGGGCAACGTCACGGTCAACAAGGACCGGACCACAGCCACCCTCCGGTTGCCGCATGCCGTACTGGGCAAACCGGCGATCGACGCGGACCGCTCGTACGCCGTCTCCAAGCAACGCGGCCTGCTCGACCGGCTCGGCGACTTCTTCTCCGACAACCCGAACAACGAACACGCCGTGCAGAAACTCGCCGCGCAACACATCGCCGAAGCGGCCAAGGACAGCGGACTCGCCGGGCGCGCGGAGAAGAACACCACCAGCATGCTCCAGGGCCTGCTGCACTCCCTGGGCTTCAAGCAGGTGTCGGTCGTCTACGGCTGATTGCCCGGTCGCTTCGGTCTCAGCCGCCCCGCTGAGCGGGAACCGCCGGCGTCGGCGCCAGCGCGAGGAGCCGTCGCGCCAGATCCCCGAACGGCCCGTCCGGCGGCTCCTCGCACAGCACGCGCCGCACCACATCGGCCATCTCGTCGTCGTAGGCCGCACTCACCGCGGCCAGCGCCGCGAAGTCGTTCACCAACTGCGCTTCCAGCTCGGCCCGGGGAATACCGCGCCCGTCCAGCCAGATCAACGCCGTCGACTCGGCCAGCGACACCCACGACCGCACCACCAACCGCAGCCGCTCGGGCGGCTCCTGGACGTTCAGATGCGCCAGGATCTGTGTGCACGCGGCGTTCCTGACCTCCTCGATCATCGCGTTGGTCGCGGTTGACCCCACCGCGGGACCACCACGCATCAGCGCCGAGAAACCCGCCCCGTGCTCATCGACGAAGTCGAAGTACCGCTTCATCACCCGCAGCAGCCGCGCCCCCAACGGCCCTTCGCGCGGCTCGACGAACCGCGCGGCCAACTCATCGGCGGCCCGGCGCAGCGCCGCCTCGTAGAGGTGCTGCTTGCCGGGGAAGTAGTGGTACACCAACGGCCGCGAAATGCCCGCCGCAGCAGCTATCTCGTCGATCGACACATCTTCGGGGGCCCGGTGCCCGAACAGTTCCAGCGCGACGCCGATCAGTTGCTGCCTGCGCTCCTCGACACCCATCCTGCGGCGCACCCCGGTCGTCATACGAACAGCGTACCGAGTGGGCCTGTTCGGACGCCCGCCCGGTAGGGGAGCGAGTTGCCCCCCTTACGTCAGCGCTGGAGGCGGTGGCCGGACGAAGGGACGGCGCCTGGGTTACTCGGTAGGGCAGGCGGTGGCTCCGCACCCGGGTCCTGCAGCACTCGTAGGCTGACCGCCGTTTCGTTCAGGGGCGAGACAGCGAACCGGGTGTCCGCGAGATCCTCGACGCCGAGCACAAAGCTGATCATTAAGCTCAACGCTACATCGATTGGCAACGGCACGTCCGTGCCGTGGACTTCAGCGCATGACACATACAACTCCTCAGCAGCGCACAGCGATCGTCACCGGCGCAGCACGCGGCATCGGCGCCGCCGGCGCAGCGCGGCGCAGTCCATCCCGGTCGGGCGGGTCGGCGAACCGGAGGACGTCGCACACACGGCGTCCTTCCTGGTGAGCCGCGAGGCGGGATTCGTCTCCGGCCAGGTTATTTACGTCGCCGGCGGGCCGGTGGACTGAGGACGAACCGTCGGATGACCCTGGCCCTGGCCATGACCTGTGCCGTGGCCGTGGGCAACATCTACTTCCCACAGGCGATCATCCCGCCGGTTGCCGACGGGTTGCATGCTCGCGTCAGCCTTCTCCGCATGTCGGTGCTACCGAACAACCAGATTCCTCGCCTGGGCCCCGCGGAACGCATCGATTCCCGGGGCCGGCCGCGGCGTCCGGCCGGCGAGCCGGACGCCGCGACCGCGTACGTCAGGCCGGCGAGGTGATCGGCCGGCCGAAGTGCCGGGCGAAGAACCGGAGCGCGCTGTCGGCCTCGAACCGGGGCAGCTCCTTGTGCTTGCCCGAGTTCACGTGCAACGACTTCTCCTTTGAGGCGAAGGCGTCGAACAGCGCGAGACCCTCCTCGCGCGAGATGTGCTCGTCGTCCCACTGCAGGTCGAACTCGATCGGGATGGTGATCTGTTTCGCCTTCTCGGCCAGGACATCGGGCCAGTGCTGGCCGAAAACCGCAGCGGTGATCCTGGCCTCGTTCGCCACGAACGGTATGCCGATCGCGGTGCCCATGTTGATGCCCCAGAAGCCGACCGGCCCGCCGGTACCGATCTCCGGGAGCTCCTGGAGGGCGTCCAGGGCCGCCTGGTACTCGGGCACGGCGAGTTCGGCCAGGTGCGCGTTGTAGCGCACGACGATCGGGCCTTCCGGCTCGCCCGCCGCCCGAGCCCGGAACAGCTCGGCGATTTCCGCCTCGTCGTGCGCCGTGCGCGGCCGGTCGCCGTGACCGGGCGCGTCGATGACGGCGACGTGGAAGCCGCAGCCGGTCACGAGGAGACGGGCGCGGCCGGACATCGCCGGATGCTTCTTGTGGTTGCCGCCACCGTGGGCCATCAGGACCAGGGGTGCGTGATCGGCTGAGCCGGAAACCGGCGACCAGAGAACGCCGGGGACGCCGTCCACGATGAAGTCGCGTTCGACCATGCCGTTCGACGACGACTCGGCGGTGGACTGCAGAGAGCGCATACGTGTTGCCTTTCGGGAGTGCCTTGTTGTCGAGGCGCTCCCGGCGACACCTACGTCAATCGCCGACCGTGATGGGAAGGGAGAGCACCCACGTTGATACAGCGTTCATGGGTCTCACCTCCTCGGGCGGTGTCACGGTCGACTGCAAGCTACCAGCCCGGTGATCACCCCTCAACCCTTTTCCCCGCCGCGTCGTTACGACTCCGGACAGGCCCCTGGGTGGGACCAGGGACGGCTGGGCCGGACTGCTTAGCAGCGGGCCGCCGCGACGGGGACGGTGTCCCGGTCGCGGCGGCCCGGTTGTGCGGGTCGGCAGAAATCCGGCTCAGGCGGTGGCCACCGCGAAGATGTGCAGGATGCCACCGTCCGTGCTGGACGGCAGGGTCACGCTCGCCAGTTGTTTGCCCGCCTGGAGGGTGATCGGCGCGGTGGCGAAGATCTCCGTGCCCACCGGGTCGGCGCCGCCGCCCTGGACGTCGCGGTAGGGGGTGTGGACGGCGATCGTGTTGCCGAACGACGGCTGCTGGGAGCCGCCGCCCAGCGTCCAGTCGCTGAAGCCGACATCGGCCTGCTGCGTCGTGCCGTCCGTGTAGGTCAGCGTCACCGCGCCGGTTGCCTTTCCTTCGGCCGCGCTGCCCAGGAAGCTGAGCTTGGTGGCGTCCGGGGACGAGGGGACGGTGAGGACCTGGGGCGCGGTGCCGGCCACCTCGATGTTGTCCGGGGCGCCCGCGGTCACCTTCGGCCAGGTGAAGTCGAAGCCGTTGGCCGAGACCGTACCGCCTGGTGTGGCGCCGGCTGCGGCCAGTGCCTTGGCGGAGTAACTCCAGCCCTCGCCGTCGAAGTTGGCCTGCGGATTCGTGTCATCGGTGGAGATGCCGGTGCTGTTGCGGTTCCACAGCATGCCGTTCTTGGTGGCGACGGTCACCGCGACGGACGTCTTGGGGAGCGTGCTGCCGGTGGAGGACGACAGGGTGATCGGAACGGTGTAGTAGCCCTCCGGGGAGCCCGCTGTCGCCGAGACGGTGAGTGCGGCGCTCGCCGAGCCACCGCCCGGCACGGTGAAGTCACCCTCGGTGGGGGTGACCGTGACACCGGCCGGCGGGGTGGCCTTCCAGTGCACCGTGGTCGCCTTGTCCTCGAGCGTCTGCACCTTGACGGTGGTCTTCGCTCCGGTGGCGCCCGGCTCGACCTTCAGCTGCTCCGGGGTGGCGCCGGTGAAGTACTTCAGGCCGCCGCCCGGGAAGGACGGCGGGGCATCGGCGGCCGCACTGCCCCAGGAGGTGTCCGGCTTGTCGCCGAGGGTGTAGTCCAGGGTGCCGCCGCGGGTGACGAAGGAGGCGGGGACCCAGGGCTTGTCGGACCTCTTGCCGTTGGTGCGCAGGCTCTGGATGTACGTGTTGTCCGCCGAGGCGGCCGGGGCGTTGACCTTGATGGTCCGACCGTGTCCGGTGTGGATGACGGCGTGCGGGAAGAGCGGCGCGGAGAGTGTCAGATCGGCGCGGCTCGGGTTCTGCGGGTACATGCCCAACGCCGAGAAGACGTACCAGGACGACATGGTGCCGGCGTCGTCATTGCCGGGGATGCCGCCGGGGGCGTCGGTCCACAGCTGGTCCATCTCCGCGCGGACCGTCTGCTGCGTCTTGTACGGGGCGCCCAGGTAGTCGTACAGGTAAGGCGTGTTGATGTCGGGCTCGTTGGTCGGGTCGTAGCGGGTGGCGTCCTTGGCGGAGAAGTCGAACTTCCCGTCCGGCGTACGGAAGAAGGCGTCCAGCCGCTGCACCGCCGCGTCCTTGCCGCCCATCGCGCTGGCGAGCCCGGCAACGTCGGAGTACACCATCCAGGTGTAGCGCGCGCTGGTGCCCTCGACGAAGCCGCTGCCGGTGCCCGGCGTGAAGGTGCCGGCCCAGGTGCCGTCGGACTTGCGGTCGCGGATGTAGCCACCCTGTGGGGTGGCATTGGCGTCGAAGACGTTGGTCCAGTTGCCCGAGCGGTCCAGGAACGCCTTCTGGTCGGAGTGATCACCGAGGTGGGCCGAGAGTTCGGAGATGCCGTAGTCGGCCGCCGCGTCCTCCAGCGTCTCGGCGGCGCCACCCCAGCAGTGGCAGCTGTCCGACGGTACGTAACCGAGGTCGAGGTACTTGTCGAGCGCCGGGCGCTGGCCCACGCACTCGACGTTGCAGCCGGCGCTGTCGGAGTCGTTCGCGGTCGGTACGGTGGCCGCCTTCACCAGGGACTTCAGTGCGCCCTTGGCGTCGAAGTCATGGCCGCCGAAGGCGTAGATGCCGGCGAGTGCGACGTCCGACGGGTCGCCGGACATCACGCTGGTCTTGCCGTTCTCCAGCAGCCAGCGGTCCCACTCGCCGCCGCGCTGGCCGGCGTAGTTGTAGAGGGACTGGGCGTAGTCGCTGCCCGCCCGGGGATTGAGCAGCGTCATCAGCTGCACCTGAGCCCGGTACTGGTCCCAGCCGGAGAAGGTGCCGTACTGCGCCTTCTGCCCCTTGGCCAGCTTGTGCGGCTTCCGGTCGGCGCCCAGGTAGCGGCCGTCGACGTCGCTGGTCAGGGTGGGCTCCAGCATGGAGTGGTAGAGCGCGGTGTAGAAGGTGGAGCGCTGGGCGTCGGTGCCGCCGCTCACGCCGATCTTCTTGAGCTCGCGGTTCCAGGTCCTGGTGGCCTGCGACTTGACCGAGTCGAAGCTCTTGCGGGGGGCGTTCTCGGCGCGCAGGTTGGCCTCGGCGTTCTGCGGGCTGACGTAGGAGACGGCCACCTTCGCCTGTACCTCGCTGGTGCCGTCGGCGAAGGTCACGTAGGCGCCGGAGCCCTTGCCCGCCACCGGATTGCCGGACGAGCTGTACCCCGTACCACCGGTGGCCGCTGTGGAGCCGGGCTGCACGCTGCCGTCGGTCCAGGTGCCGACCTTGGCGAACGGTGTGTCGAAGTGGGCGGTGAAGTAGAGCGTGTACAGGTCCTTGCGGTTGTTCGCGCTCTGCGGGCCGCAGAAGTTGCCGGCGCTGACCGAACCGGTGACCGTCCGGGCGGCGGCGTCGACCTTGACGGTGGCGTCGGAGCTGCCGCTCTCCGAGTTGGACGTACGGAAGAGCATGCTGGCCGGTTTGTCCGCGGGAAAGCCGAACTGCCCCGAGCCGGTGCGGGCGGTGGTGGTGAGCGCGGCGGACGCGCCGCTGTCCAGGCCGACCTTGTAGTAGCCGGGCGAGGCCGTCTCGTTGCTGTTCGAGAAGGTGCTGGCGTACTTGGCGTCGGTGGTGTCCGCGGTGGGCGAGGAATCGACATCGCCGACATACGGCATGATCGGTATGTCGCCGTTGGCGCCCGAGCACCCGACACCGTTGAGGTGGGTGAGGCTGAAGCCGCGGATCTTCGTCGCGTCGTACTGGTAGCCGCCCGGCGCGGGCGTGGAGACCTGTTTGCCACGGGAGTTCTGCGGGCTCCAGGCCAGCATCCCGAACGGCTGCACGGCGCCCGGGTAGGTGTTGCCGGCGTTCGCCGATCCGATCAGCGGGTGGACGTAGGACGCCGGATCCTGCACGGCGCCCTGGGGATTGCCAGGGGTGGGCGCGGCCGACGCGGGGACGGCGGTGGCCGTCATCCCCAGGGCGGCCATGGCGGTCACTGCGACGGATCCGAGCGCTCTGAGCCCGGTGCGCGGCCGACGGTTGAGCGTGTCTGACACCGTTCCTGCCCTTCGGGTGTGACGGACGGTCAACGCGGCGGGAAGCACTGGGAAGGGACGACCCGACAACGTTGTCAACGACGTGTGGATGCTCTCCCGTGGGCACGGAAGTGTCAAGGATTCCGTGCATCCCCGTCCGCCGGACGGCCTTTCAGCGCAGGGCGCCGACCTCGGTGCCGTCCGCGAGCCGCCCGTTCAGCTGCGCCTGGGCGCCCTGCTCGGCGGGTACGGCGAGCAGATGGCCCGCTGCGCTGCCGGTCACCCCGCCCGTGGTGGCCAGCGAGGCGAACTGCGGGCTGCCCGCCGCCAGTACGAACCAGTGGCCGCCACGCGACTTCCACAGCACACCCGCCAGCACCTGCGGCTCGCGCTCCCCGCAGGCGGCCGTGTTCTCCGCGCGGGCCGCCACCGCGCCCGGCATGGCCGCCTTGGCGCCGGGCGGCTGGAACTGGGCGAGTACCCGGCTCCCGGTGCCCCGCCAGGTGTCGGCGCGGGTGCACAGCCAGCGCGCGGTGCCGTTGGACTCGGGCAGCTGCTGCGTGGCGAACTGCCAGGAGTTCACGGTGCGCACGCCGTGCGAGCGCACCGTGGGCAGCAGACAGGCGGTGTGCTGCCAGGCGGCCCGGTCGGCGGCGGTGGAGACGTCGTGCGGATCTGCGGGCGGCCCCGAGGTCAGCCGGGCCGGGGTCAGTTCGCCCAGGTCGGTCAGCATCCGGGTCGCGGTGGAGTCGCGCAGCTCGACGGTTTCCCAGGAGGTGCAGGTACGGGCCAGCGCGGGGCTCGGTACCGGGTCCGTGACCCCGTCCGCGCTGCGGTGCAGCGCCACCGCCCCGGCTGCCGGGGCGAGCAGGTCACGTACGGCTGCCTTCTGCACCCAGGGAGCCGTCAGGTAGCGGACGTTGCCGTCGGTGCGCCCGAGCACCACGGCGTCGGCACCGGCCTCGTCCGCGTTGTCCGCCCGTGCGAAGTCCAGCGCCGGGTCCCCGTGGCCCTTCTTCGGCTCGGCATACCGCACCACCCGCAAGCCGTCGTAGAGCAGCACCACAAAAGCCTGGTCGACGGTGCCCGCGTACAGCAGTTGCGCGGCGCCCATCGGCGGTCCTGCCGGGGTGCCCGGGGTGGTGGAGACCTGGACGCCTGCGCCGGGCCTCGCCCAGACGGCGAGGGCGCGGCGCAGCAGCGCCGAGTCGTGGGCGTGGTTGCCGCGGGCCGGCCACACGGAGAAGTCGGTGCGGGCCGAGGTCTTCCAGTCGGCCGGCGCGATCCGCAGCAGCTTGTCGGGTTTCAGCGCCTGCTCGGCGGCGGCGTTCCGGGCGTACGGTGGTGCGGCGGCCCCGTCGGCGCCCCAGCCGCCGTCCGGCAGAGCCAGCATCGTGCCGCAGACCAGCGCCGCGACCGTCGCGGCCAGCGCTGCCCGGCCCCGCCAGCGGCGCCGGACCAGATCGGTGGGCCTGGCCAGCAGCGAGCAGGGGTCGAACTCGGCGGATTCCAGCAGTTCGTACTGGGCGAGAGCGGTGTCCGCCTCGTCGAGCGCCGCTTCGGGGTCTTCGACCCGTGCTTCGTCGAGCACCCGCAGGATCGTCGGATCGTCGAGCTGCTCCAGGCCGCGCAGCACATAGGCGGCGCGGGCCGGGCCGGAGAGAGCGGCGAGCCGCTGGTCCAGGGCGAGTTCGTCGGCGCCACCGCAGTGCGGGTAGAGCTGCAGCCCCCATACCTGGGGCAGCAGCGGCGGCAGCTGTAGGCGCCGGGGCCGGCGGGCCCACCGGCGCGGCCGCGCGGCCACCAGGGCCGCCCTGAGTACCCGGCCGCGCACATAGGCGTAACCGTCGTCGCAGCTGTCGCCCCGGCGCGGCGACGGCAGGGCGTCCTCCTCGGCCCGGCGTCCGGTCGGCAGCGAACGCTGCGCCAGCGCGTGCGCGGTCAGCACCCTGCGGTGGCGGCCGAGCGCGGGCGGCAGGACGAGATACGCCAGCCGGACGAACCGGGGGTAGTGCTCGACGAGCGCGGCCTCGGCCTGCTCGGCATCGACGGGGGCGGTTTCCGGCACCGGGCTCGGGGCGACATCCTGTGGCTGCACGCCCAGCAGAACGAGTGAGCCGGTGGATGGTCACCGCCAGGCCGGTACGGGGTCGGGTACGGGGCGGCGAAGCTGCCGCCCCGTACCCCCGTGGCGCATGCTCAGTTGAGCGTCCACCCGCTGAATTCGACCGTGCCGCGCAGGCCGCTGCCGCCGTTGGTGGCGCTCATGAAGACGCCCACGTCCTGGGCGTCCGCGCTGGCCGGCACGGTCACCGTGGCGACCGTCCGCCAGGTCACGCCCCCGTCGGTCGAACAGGCGCCGGTGAAGGCCCCGCCGGTCCGGGTGAGCCGCAGCAGGACCGGTGCCTTGATCCCGGTGATGCGTTTGTAGGTGTCCAGCGTCCCGTCGCCGTTGGTGTCGTACGACAGCACCACGCCCTGGCCGGGCGTCACCGCCAGGTTGAGGAAACCGGGCGCGCCGGGGGTGGCCAGGCTGTTGCGGACGACGAGGCCGGACCTGGCCCAGCTGCCGGTGTTCTCCTGCGAGTCCACTCGCACGGTCACCGTCGTGCCGTCCACCATCGCCCCGGCCCGGAAGGCGGTGCCGAACTCGGTGGTGCCCTTCCAGAGGTCCTGCCCACCGCCGTTGATCGCCAGCCGGTCACCGAGTTGCCCGAACACCGCCTCGTTTCCGGTGTAGGTGCGCCAGGCGGCATCCAGCGGGGCCGCCACGTACACCGCGCTCGACCGGGTGACGCCCACCCGGTCATCGCCGCGCGGCCCGAACCGGGTGAGCAGCGCGTACGGCATCGGGCGCAGCGGGACGGTGAGCGGTTCGGCGGGTGCGGTGACCTCCCAGGAGACCGAGCCGGTGCGGCCGGGCCCGACGCTGCTGAGGAAGGTGTCACCCTGCGCGGTGGCGTCGAGGCCGGTCAGCGTGAAGTCGACCCGGCCGGTGGAGCGCAGCCCGTTGAGGTTGCGGAAGGACGCGGTGACCTTGCCCTTGCTGCCGGGAGTGAAGGCGACCGGCTCGGCCGAGACGGAGGCGGCGCCCTGGTACGGGGCGGTGGCGAGGGTGTCGTACACCTCCTGCGCGGTGCGCTGCGCGTCGCCGGTCGGCCGGACCGGGTAGGCGTCGGTCCGCCGGGTCCACGCCTCCTCGGACGGGTACCAGTCGAAGGACTTGGCGGCCCGGCCCTCGGCGAGTGCAGCCGTCAGCTCGTCCAGATAGGCCTGCCACTGCGGTAGATGGACATCGCACATCAGTCCGTGCCAGTCACGGTTGGCGTAGTTGCTGAGGTCGTTGGCGGCCGTGCGGTCTCCCCAGGTGGTGATCAGGGTCCGGGCCGTCCACTCCAGCCGCACCGCCTCGTCGGGGCTGGTCCCGAAGTTCCTGGCCTCCTCGAGCCAGGGGCCGAGCAGAAACGCCCGGTGGCAGCCGGCCATGGCGTCGGTGAGCCGCATCAGTTTCAGCCAGAGCGCGGCCAGCGCCCGGAAGGTGTCCAGGTCCTTGTCGGTGTAGGCGGCGTGCAGCTGCGGAAGCAGCATCCGGGCGCGGTCGGCCAGCGCCTGCCGGGCCAGGTCGGTGAGGTCGTAGCGGTAGGCGTCGGAGTCGCGCAGCGGACGTCGTACGTCGAGCAGGGAGGCGAAGGCCTCGTCGAAGCCGGCCGTGTCGAAGGCGAAGCGGACGGAGGCCGTGAGGCTCGGGCGGCGCGAGAAGGGCGAATCGACGGGGCGGCCGTCGGTGCTGGTCAGCTGGTACGCGGTGGTGGCCAGCGCGGCGAAGGCCGCCTGGGCGGCCGGATCGTCCTTGCCGTAGCGGACCCCGGCGTACCGGGTGAACCAGGCGGGCCGGTCGATCTTCTCGGTGCGCCAGGCGAGCTCGCTGAAAAGCTCGAAGGCCGCGGGGTCGCGCTCGGCGGCCTCCGGCATGTACGCGGTGCCGACCAGGGCGCTGCCCGGCTTGTCGCGCCAGGCGGTGAACTTCTCCGTCCAGCGGTCGGTGTCGGCGCCGATCGTGGTGCGGCCGCCGAAGTTGGGGATGGTGCCGAAGGCGTACGGGGCCCCGCCCCAGTCCTGCTCCCGGTCGGTGACGTTGTCGAGGTCGGAAAGACCGTCGACGATCAGCATCCGCCGGGTGTCGACAGCCTGGAGCAACTCGCGGCGCGGGTTGGCCTGCCAGCCGAGGATCACCCAGGTGGCGCCGGGACGCGCGGTCTGCAGGGACTTCTCCACGGCGCGCGCGGCGTCCGAGACCGGTACGTCGCCCGGGGTGCCGCCCTCATGGAGCAGGTCCATCTTGAAGTGCGCGGCGTCACCGAAGAGTTCCGCCTGATGCCGGTAGAAGGCGGCGGCGACCTGGCCGAACACCTCGGTCCGCGGGTCGAGCCAGTCGGGTCGCCGCAGCCCGTTCCAGGTGCCCTGCGGGACGACCCGGGCACCCGGGTTGCGGTCCGGGAAGCCGTCCGGAACGGTGCCGAAGTAGCCGGGGAAGACCGGGTGCATACCGAGGTCGCGCAGCCGGTCGGCGATGCGGCGGCCGAGCGCCGCGCGGCGGTCGATGAGCTCGGGGGAGAGCGGGCCGCCGTAACCGCTCATGTTCTGCAGCAGCCACCACGGCTGGTGGGAGGGTGCGGGCAGCCAGCTGCGGGCCTCGGTGTCGGAGTAGCCGAAGTCCTGCAGCAGCCGGTGGTAGACGGCTTCCTGGCCGGTGGTGATGAGGGCTTCGTTGCAGCCGTGCAGGGCGAGGACGTCGATCGTCCGCTCCCAGTGGTCCCAGTCGGCATACGGAGCGTTGTACCCGTCGTTGGTGTCGTTGAAGGCGAAGCGGTGCGGCACGGTCGCCGACTGCTGGACGGCCCGGCGCGGTGCGGGCAGCCGGTGCGGCAGGTCCAGCTGGGAGCTGTCCCAGGAGATGTGCGCCTGACAGACGTACTTCAGATACCAGTTCACACCGGTCAGCGCTGCCGCGGGGCCGGTGGCGGCGACTTCGATCCGGCCGGTCGAACCGGTGACACGGAACCGTTCGCGGCCGGTGAGCACGGTGAGCCGGAACTGGTCGGCGTGCTGGGGCAGCAGCCGCCGCAGGGCCGCCCGGGCGGGGCCGGTGTCGAGGTCGCTGCCGGCAGCTCCGGTGGTTCCCCCCGAGCCGGCCGGGCCGTCGGTTCCGGCGGCGAAGGCGGGAGAGGCGACGCCGAGCGTCGCTCCGCAGCCGATCAGCCCGGCGGTGCTCAGCAGCGTACGTCTCGACAGCGTACGCCTCGACAGCTCCGACATCTGCGCTCCTTATGTTGCTCGTGATGCTCGTGCGACAACAGGTGCATGCGCAGCGCAGGTTAATGAGGAGGCAGGGCCGGAGCAATGGTGCCTGATCAGTCTGACGGGGTAGACGATTCGCCCGCGAAACCGCTCCGGAGACGGCACGATGGGCGGATGCGTACCCGAGTGGCCGTGGCGGTCGCGGCCCTGAGCCTGGCGGCCGGCTGCTCGACCGCCCACCCGACCGCACACTCCCACGGAGTGCCCGCGGCGCCGAAGACCGCGACCGGCAGCCTGGAGCAGCTGGCGGTGAAGGCGAGGTGCAAACCGGACATCCAGACGGACGCCCGCGAACTGCGCCAGGCCAACTGTTCCACCGGCCAAGGACGGTACGTCCTGTTGACCTTCGCCACCGACCGTGGCCAACGCGAATGGCTCAACTCGGCCGAGGACTACGGCGGTACCTATCTGCTCGGCCGCAGGTGGGTCGCGGTCGGCGACACCGGGGTGGTCGCAGGGCTGCGCGGCCGGCTCGGTGGGACGGTGGAAGCCGGGTCGCAGCACCACCAGGGGAGTAGTGGCAGCGGGCGGAGCGACGGGCATTCCGGTCATCACACGAGCTGACCGCGCAGGTCGGGGGGCCGTTCTTCAGCGGCTCTTTCTCAGGTGCACGTGCGCCCGTTGTTGATGCAGGACACCACACGCCGCATCAGCTGGTCGCTGAAGACGTCGATGAAGTCGCCGTGATCGGTGATCGGCTTGTGCAGTTGCTCGGGGAACGAGTCGACGGCGAAGCCGGGGCCCGGCGGGACGTCGTACACGAGGCGCTCGACGAGCTGCGGGATGGCCTCGAAGCCGTTCGGACAGGCTCCGTTCTCGTCCGCGAGTGCCGTATGCGTGCGGTGATTGGCGCTGTCGATGTCGCGGCCGTCCCAGCAGTTCGGGAAATGAAAACTCCGTACCACCTTGCTGTCGGCCGGGCAGATGGGGTACTTGTCGGCGAGCTGACGGTTCTCGAATCCGGTGCAGGACCAGGAGGCGCCGGCATTGGCATCACCATTGGTGAATGCCTTGGCGTCACCGGTGATGATCCGCAGGAAGCGCGGCATCGCGGTGACCTTGCTGACCGGGCTTCCCTTCCAGGTGATGTCGACCTCGGCCGGTGTCTGAATCTTCCCGATGTTCTGGTCCTTTCCGCCGCCGTCCTCGTTCACGTCCTTCTCGTCCTGACCGTTCTGCAGCCGGAGGACGGGCCAGTAGTAGGCGGATTTGTCGCCCTGGTTCTTGCAGCTCGTCTGACCATTGGCCAATATCTCATCGGTCGAAAAGGCATCGGTGGCCTGATTTCCGACATAGTCGTGCGTGTGGTGCGCACCATTGCTCACCCCGGGGGCGACAATGACATTGGCCGGATTGAATTTCCCGTTCTCGTTGCGTCCGCAGTCGGAGGTGAACACTCCGGTGGAGCCGGATCGGAGCTGGCGTGGGGTGCGGACGTTGGGCTGTACGGAGGTGATGTCGACGAAGTCCGACGCCTCGGGACCGTTGCCCTGCTGGGCCTGGCCACCGCCCTCACCGCCCTGGCCACCGCCCTGATCACCGCCCTGATCACCGCCCTGAGCGTCACCCTGGCCGCCCTGCCCCTGCCCCTGGTAAGCGCCCTGGTCGCCTGCCTGCCCGCCGGCCTGGTCACCGTTCGGCGTTCCGTCGCTGCGCATCGTGCACGGGGCCAGTGATTCGAGGCCCCGCGGTTTCGCGGCGTGCCGGCCGATCGCGATGACTATCCGGTCGATGGCTGCGAAGCGCTTGTCCTTGAGCGGATTCAGAATGGCGTTCTGGGCGAAGTTCGGATCGCGTGCGATCTGGTCCCTCGAGTCCGCGAGTCTCTTGTACGCATCGGTGATCCGGCTGTCGATCCCGGCCAGTTCGCGGTCCACCTCCTGCCGTGCCGCATGCGGCACGTCCGGCAGTTGGTTCGACACGTCCGGGCAGACGATGGTGGACATCTGCCGAGCGGCGTACCGGCTCTGCTGGCTCTGCTGCCCGTATACCTGTGGGGAGTCGGGGCCCCGGTGGCTCTCTCCGGCCGACGCGTAGACGTTGACCGCGAGGAGGCCGCCGCCGCCCAGTACCAGCGCGGCCGATGCGACCAGCATACGGTTCGTCAGCGTGGAGCGTTTTCTTGATATGCGTCCCATGGAACTCCTCAGGCTTCGTATCCGGTAGGGGGGTTCCCGGCAGGGGAATTGAAGCGCGACGTTCCATACGGGCGCGGCGGGCGATCCGTTCAGCTGCTCCGAGAATTCGCGTGTGGCAGTGGGGCGGCCCGGTCCCACACCGTCCGGAAAGCGAGGCGCAGACAGGCGGCGAGCGCCGGATGCTCGATGAAGAGCGACGTCGTGGCGCCGGTGCCCGCGACCGGATCGGGCATGTCGCACAGCACCAGCGAAGCGTCGGCTATCACGAGTTTGATCGGCAGCTCGTCGGTGAATCGGGCCACCTCGCCGGCCTCGCCGAAACGTTTGACGTTCTCCAGCATCTCCTCGTCGGCCAGTGCGTCATAGGTGTAAACGGCCTGGACGGTGCCCCGGGCGCGGCTGATCCGCCGCGCGGCCTTGAGGCCGGAGACGTTGGCTGCCGGTGTGACGAAGGGGGGCGTGCAGAAGCTGAGCAGTTCGCCGGTCGCCTGATCCTGGATGTCGGCATAGCGCTCGGCGGTCTGCCGTGGGTCGCGCAACACCTCGATGTAGTCGAGCGGGTCGGTGTGTGTGCGGCCGTCGGACCAGAGCGGCAGCAGGGTCGCGGCCAGTCCGGCCGAGACGCGCTCCAACTGCTCGAGAGACTCCCGCCGACGGTTCATCAGCCTGGCGAGCGCGAGTTCGGGCGCCACGGCGGTGAAGGTGGCCACTCGACCGCGGTGGGCGACGGCCAGTTGGGCGCGGACCAGGGCATCGAGCACGTCGTAGATCCGCTGCCTGGGTACCTCTGCCTCCCGCGCGACCTGCGCCGCGGTGTACGAATCGCGTCGGACCAGGGCGAGGTAGACGCGTGACTCGTAGCGCGACAGGCCGAGTTCGACGAGGGCGCTGACCGACTCTTCCTCCGGCTCCATGGCGGCCACCGTATACGCGCTGCCGCACCGGGGAGCCGGTCGTGATCCAACCCATTTCCGGGGGAAGCCTTTACCTCCGGTATGCCGCACGGCTGTTGTCGGTGTGTGAGCGCGTCGCTACCTTCATCTCTGCCACCACTCAACGGGGTGGCATCCTACGAGGCATCTTGTCATGCACTCACCACACCCCTTGGCAAGGCGCCTCCGATCGTCCCGTCCGGGCGAATCGACCCCCCATGGAGGGCAGTTCCTTGTACTCGAAGAGACCCTTCGGCCTGACAAGGCTGACCGGCAGCGCCGGAACCGTGCTGCTGTCGGCCGCGGCGCTGATAACCGGCGGCCTGATAGCCGTCGCTCCGACCGCAGCCGCCCAGTCCGTCGGTGCCACCACCACGCATGCCGGCACCGCGCAGTCCGGCACCGCTGCCGTCAAGCGGCTCTGCGCCGAGCCCAGCAAGCCCGGCCGGATGGCCTGCCTCGCACTGGCGCGTACGGACGTGAAGCAGCACCTCGGAATCACCGCCAACGTCGCTCCTTCCGGCTACGGGCCCACCGATCTGCGCAGCGCCTACGCCCTGCCCTCGAACGCCGGCTCCGGTGCGACCGTGGCGATCGTCGACGCCCAGGACGACCCCAACGCCGAATCCGACCTGGCCACCTACCGCTCCCAGTACGGGCTGGCGGCCTGCACCACCGCCAACGGCTGTTTCAAGAAGGTCGACCAGAACGGCGGAACCAACTACCCCACCGCCGACTCCGGCTGGGCCGGTGAGATATCGCTCGACGTCGACATGGTCAGCGCCGTCTGCCCGCAGTGCCACATACTGTTGGTGGAGGCCGACACCGCCAGCATGGACGACCTCGGCACGGCGGTGAACCGCGCGGTCAGCATGGGCGCCAAGTACGTCTCCAACAGTTACGGCGGCGACGAGGACTCCACCGACCCCAGCTCGGACTCCACCTACTTCAACCACCCCGGCGTCGCGATCACCGTCAGCTCCGGTGACAGCGGCTACGGCGTCGAGTACCCCGCAGCCTCCCAGTACGTGACCTCGGTCGGCGGCACCTCGCTCAGCAGCTCGAGCAACTCCCGCGGCTGGACCGAGTCGGTGTGGGGCTCCAGCTCCGGCGGCGACGGCGCGGGCTCCGGCTGCTCCGCATACGACGCAAAGCCCTCCTGGCAGCACGACACCGGCTGCTCGAAGCGGACCGTCGCCGACGTGTCCGCGGTCGCCGACCCGGCCACCGGGCTTGCCGTGTACGACAGTTACCAGGCCAGCGGCTGGAACGTGTACGGCGGCACCAGTGCCTCGTCACCGATCATCGCCGGCGTGTACGCCCTCGCGGGCACCCCGTCGGCCAACACCGTGCCCGCCTCCTACCCGTACGCCCACACCTCCTCGCTCAACGACGTCACCTCCGGCGCCAACGGCAACTGCGGCAGCTACCTCTGCAAGGCCGCATCGGGCTACGACGGCCCGACCGGCCTCGGCACCCCGAACGGCACCGCGGCCTTCACCGGCGGCACCAGCACCGGTAACACCGTGTCCGTCACCAACCCGGGCAACCAGAGCACCAAGGTGAACACCTCGGTCTCCCTGCAGATCAAGGCCACCGACTCGGACACCTCCAAGTCCCTGACCTACAGCGCAACCGGCCTCCCGGCGGGCCTGTCGATCAACGCGTCGACCGGCCTCATCACGGGCACCCCGACGGCGACCGGCACCTCATCGGTCACCGTCACCGCCAAGGACTCCACCAACGCGTCCGGTAGCACGTCCTTCAACTGGACCGTCTCCACGTCGGGCGGCGGCGGCTGCACCGCGGCCCAACTGCTCGGCAACGCCGGCTTCGAGACCGGCAGCGCCGCCCCCTGGTCCGCCAGCTCCGGTATGGTCGACAACAGCTCCGGTGAGCCCGCGCACTCCGGCAGCTGGAAGGCCTGGCTGGACGGCTACGGCAGCACCCACACCGACACGGTCTCCCAGTCGGTGACCGTACCGGCCGGCTGCCACGCCACGCTGAGCTACTACCTGCACATCGACACCGACGAGTCAACCGGCTCCCGTGCCTACGACACACTGAAGGTGACGGCCGGTTCGACGACCGTGGCCAGCTACTCCAACCTCAACGCGAACAACGGCTACGCGCTGAAGTCCGTCGACCTCTCCTCGTTCGCCGGGCAGACGGTCACCCTCAAGTTCACCGGCGCCGAGGACGTGTCCCTCGGGACGTCGTTCGTCATCGACGACACCGCCCTGAACGTCAGCTGATCCGCACCACCGCGCCACTGGGGCCCGGAGTCCACGACTCCGGGCCCCTCGCGCCGGTTGCCGACCGCGGTCTCAGCCCCGGTCCAGATAGGCGAGCACGGCGAGTACCCGACGGTTGTCGTCGTCCGAGACCGGTAGGCTCAGCTTGGCGAAGATGTTCGAGGTGTGCTTGGCCACCGCCCGCTCGGTGACCACCAGTTGTCCCGCGATCGCCCCGTTGGAACGGCCCTGCGCCATCAGCTCCATGACCTCCAGCTCCCGCGGCGTCAGGCTGCCCACCGGCTTGTCCTGCGCGCGCCGCGACAGCAGCTGCTGGATCACCTGCGGGTCCATCGCGGTGCCACCCGCGGCGACCCGGCGTACCGCGTCGATGAACTGGTCCGCGTCGAACACCCGGTCCTTCAGCAGATAGCCGATTCCGCCGGTGCCGTCGGCCAGCAACTCGCGCGCGTACAGCTGCTCCACATGCTGGGAGAGCACCAGTACGGGCAGCCCCGGCCTCGCGCGGCGGGCGGCCAGGGCGCACTGCAGGCCCTCGTCGGTGTGGGACGGCGGAAGCCGGACGTCGACGACGGCGACGTCCGGCTCCAACTCGGCCAAGGCCCTGGTCAGTTCGGGCCCGGTCTCGACGGCGGCGGCGATCTCGAAGTCGTACGCCTCCAGCATCCGGACCAGGCCGTCCCTCAGGAGGAAGAGGTCTTCGGCGAGGACAACGCGCACGGAATCTCCATCGTCACCATGGTCGGGCCGCCGACCGGGCTGCTGACGGCCAGTATGCCGTCGAATGTACCCAGCCGGCGTTCGATTCCGCTCAGGCCGGAGCCCGCGCCGACCGCCGCACCGCCGCGCCCGTCGTCGGTGACCGACAACCGCAAGGTGGCGTCCGCGTGGTGGATGTCGACCCAGACGCGCCCCGCGCCGGCGTGCTTCACCGCATTGGTGAGGGACTCGCTGACCGCGAAGTACGCGGCCGACTCGACCGGGGCGTCGACCCGGCCGGTCATCTCCACCGACACCTCGCACGGGACCGGCAGCCGCAGCGCCAGTGCCCGCACGGCGTCGCCGAGACCGCGTTCCGCGAGGACCGGCGGGTGGATGCCGCGCACCAGGTCCCGCAGTTCGGCCAGCGCCTCCGCGGAGGACTCACGTGCCATCGACAGCATCTTCCTGGCCTGGGCGGGGTCCTTCTCGATCAGCGCCTCGATGGTGGACAGGTTCATCCCCATGGCGACCAGCCTGGCCTGGGCACCGTCGTGCAGATCCCGCTCGATCCGGCGCAGTTCGGCGGCCGAGGTGTCGACGGCGTCGTGCCGGGTCGCGGTGAGCCGGTCGATGCGCTCGCCCAGTTCGGCCTCCCTGGTGGGAGCCAGCGACGCCGCGGTGAGCCTGAAGTGCACCGTGACCAGTGGGCGGCCGAACCGCAGACCGAGCGCGATCAGGACACAGCCGAGCAGCGCCGCGAGTCCTGCCGTGAACGAGCTGGTGACATGCACGAATCCGTACCAGAGGCCGCCCCCGCCGGCCTGGTCGATCGGCCGCCACAGGCCGGTCGGCAGCAGAATGCCGAAGAGCCCGTGCAGGAACAGCCCGGGCGGCACCAGGGCGGTGACGGCGCCGGCCGTCATGTCGACCAGCATCCACCGGATGTCCCGCCAGGTCGCCGGGTCCTTGACCATGATGGTGCAGCGCTCGACCTGACCGGTGACGCCCTTCCGTGCGTCCCCCGGGAAGGGCCGGTACGGCACCGGAATGGGCACGCCGCCCCACCGCGCAGCGAGCAACCTGCGCTGATTGGCGTGCGCCCGCACCAGGGTCAGCACGGCAGGGGTGGTGAAGACGCCGACACCGATCGGGATCAGCGCGATCGAGACCGCGGTCAGTGTGAAGAGCGTGATCGACCCGATGAGGGAGATCAGCGCCAGCGTCAAGCCCTGCACGGCTGCCAGTGCGCCGTCGCGCGCCTTCGTCGCATTCATGGTGTGGGTCCCTCTCGTCCTCGCCGGACGGCTGCCGGTCGTGACCAGTCTCGCCGGAGCCGCCCGCCGGGTCATTGGGGCCGGCCCCCCCACCGGGGGGTGTAGCCGGCAACACCACGGGGCGCGTATCAGGGGGCGTACTTGTACCCGACGCGGCGCACCGTCCGGATCGCGTGCCGGTGCTCGGCGCCCAGCTTGCGGCGCAGCCTGGCGACGTGGACATCGACGGTCCTGCCGTCGCCCACATGCCCGTAACCCCACACCGTGGTCACCAACTGGTCGCGGCTGTGCACCCGGTGCGGGTGGGCGACCAGATGCGCGAGCAGTTCGAACTCGAGATACGTCAGGTCGAGCGGCCGCCCGTCCACGGCGGCGGTGCGCTGCGCACTGTCGATCCGCACCGGCTCGCCGGACAGGGCCTCGGCGGTGGGCGGCGCCACCGGCCCGGCGTCGGCCGGTACCAGTACCAGATAGCCGATCATCGGCGGCCGGCCGGGCGCGCTGGGCACGGTGTGCTGGGGCGCGGGCAGCCAGGTCGCGCCGGGCCGCAGCAGATCGGCGACCTGGACCACCTCGTCCGGGTCCACGGCGCGGAGCCCGTGGCGGTGAAGGGGAAGAGACGTGGTGGTCGCGGTGGAGAGGAAACGAATGTCAGCCATGGGGAGTCAGCTTTCGCGCGGAGGCCGTCGAGGGACGTACGTCGTGCGCGCCGGCCGAAGACCTGCGGAGAGGTGTTAGAGGGCCGGCGCCTGCGTCGCGCGGCAACACACCCGGTCGAAGTCATGGTGCTGACGTGACGGCCAGAACGGCTCGAGGTCGTTGCGACCCGCCGAGGTCGTCCGATAGCTGTCCATGCCCCCATTGAAGCAGACCGGGCCGGGCGGCAGGAGGGGCTTCTCAGCACGTGGGCAACTCATTCCGGCGCTGGTTCCGGGCGCGGTTTCCGCATGCCGGGTGATGGCGGACACTGGCGACCATGACAAACCCACCCGCGAGCACGCCATCCGCCACGCCACTCCGTATCGGGCTGCTCGGCACCGGCCCGTGGGCGCGGGCCACGCACGCCCCCGCGCTCGCCGCCCACCCCGGGGTCGAACTCAGCGGGGTGTGGGGCAGGCGCCCGGAGGCGGCGGCCGAGTTGGCTGCCGCACACGCCACGACCGCGTACGAGAAGGTGGACGCCCTCTTCTCGGCGAGTGACGCGGTCGCGGTCGCCCTGCCACCGGACGTCCAGGCCCCGCTCGCGGCCCGGGCGGCCGCCGCGGGATGCCACCTGCTGCTCGACAAGCCGGTCGCCACGACGGTCGACGGCGCTCGCGCGGTCGTCGACGCGGCCGAGCGGGCCGGCGTCGCCTCGGTGGTCTTCTGCACCCTGCGCTTCGCCCCCGAAGTGGCCGCCTGGATCAGCGAACAGGCCGCGGTGCCAGGCTGGTTCGTCGGGCGCGCGCAGTGGCTCGGGGCGCTGTTCTCGCCCGACGCGGACAGCCCGTACGCCGCTTCCCCGTGGCGCAAGGACAAGGGCGGCCTCTGGGACGTCGGCCCGCACGCGCTCTCCGTACTGCTGCCGGTGCTCGGTGACGCCGCCGAAGTGACGGCGGCCGGTGGCCCCGGCGACACCGTTCACCTCGTACTGAGGCACGCATCCGGCGCCTCGAGCTCCGTCACGCTCAGCCTGAGCGCGCCGATCGAGGCGGCAGGCGTGCAGGTGGAGTTGCGCGGCAACCACGGCGTGGCGACCCTGCCGGCGGGCGGCGGTCGCCCCCTGGTCCCCTTCGCGGCGGCGGTCGACGCCCTGCTCGACGCGGTACGGACCGGGGTGCCGCACGCCTGCGACGCACGGTTCGGGCTACGGCTCACCGAGATCCTGGCGGCGGCGGAGGGGCAGTTGCACCCCAACTGAGGGGTTCGGGTCGTGGCAGGCTCCGGCCCCTGCCGCAGGGGGATCAGCGCCGGAGCGCCTCCCGTACGGCTTCCTCCGAGCGGCCCACCACGGCCGTCCCGTCGTCCGCCGTGATGATCGGCCGCTGGATCAACTTCGGGTGGCCGGCCAGCGCCTCGATCCAGCGGTCGCGCGCCGCGTCGTCACGCGGCCAGTCCCTCAACCCGAGTTCCTTCGCCTCCGCTTCCTGGGTCCGGGTGATGTCCCAGGGCTCGAGCCCGAGCCTGCCGAGCACCGCCCGGATCTCGTCCACACCGGGGACGTCCTCCAGGTAGCGGCGGACGGTGTACGAGGCGCCTTCGGCGTCCAGCAGGTCCACTGCGCTGCGGCACTTGGAACATGCGGGATTGATCCAGATCTCCATATGCCACAAGATACGCCAGAGGTCTGCCGTATCCCCTCTGGCCAGGGGCTTTTGTCAGTGGTGGGCGGTAAACTAGAGGTAGTTCGTGAGGGTCCCACCACCAGCGCCTGGAGGTCGCCGATGGCCGTCGCCACGTTCCCGACGGAGCCCCTTCTCAAGAAGCCACTGCCCGCAGGAAAGCCACGCGACTGGTACGTCTCGCACAACCGCAGGCTGAAGGCGATGCGGCTGGCGATCGCCCTGCTCGACTCGGGTGTCTACCAGCCGACGCAGGCGCCGAACCGGAAGATACGCTCCACCGCGGCCCGTATCGGAATCCACCCGCCGTCCGACGCGACCTGCCGGATGGTCCGCTTCCTGATCCGCTACGGGCGCTGACCGCCGGACCCCGGCGTAGCCCCGGCCACGTATCCCTACCGTTCTGCTCGCCCGGTGGCTGCCCGCATCCGCAGCCACCGGGCGAGCGGCTCCTCCCGCGCCAGGACATAGCCCAGCGCGATCCCCACCGTGACGCAGGTGAACAGGGCGATCAACCAGGAGAAGGTCGTGAACACCGCGCCCAGCGGGCCGAATCGGTCGACGCTCCGCTGCAGCGTGCGCGGCACGTAGAGCCGCGAGCCCCAGGTCAGCCCCACCACCGCCACTGCGGTGAGCGCTGCTCCCGGCAGCAGCGGCAGCCAGGTCACCCGGCCGCCCAGCAGCAGCCATTGGGTCCACCACCACAGCAACAGGCTGACCACCAGGGACAGCGGCACACCGACCCACGGCCCGGCGAACGGACCGGTGTGCACGGCGCCCTGGGCGAGCAGCGCGACCAGCCACACCACCAGCCACACCACCCAGCGCCAGGCGATCAACCGCAGCCCGGCGGCCGGCACATGCCAGGAACGCTCGCAGACCCGCTGCAGCGCCCTGCTGCACGCGGTCGCCGAAAGCACCGTCACCAACGCCCCCACGATCCCCGAGGCGTCCTTGGTCTCTCCGTCCTCGGCGCTGAGCACCCGCTGCACCTCGTCGAGCGAGCTGTCGTTGAGCCCCATCACCGCATGCAGCGAGCTGACGAGTTGGTCGCGGACGTACTGCGGTGCGAAGGCGCCGATGACGAAGAGCACCGGGACCGCGGAGAGGAACGCCTGGGCAGCCAGCCGGGTCGCCGAGTCGAAGATGTTGACCGCCGCGAGCTGGCCGGCCACCCGGCCGGCCAACGGCGTCCGGCGGCGGAAAGCCCGCACAGCGGAGGTGAATGGCTCAGGCATGCCGTCCACCCTGCTGCCCGCTCCACGGATCGACCGCGCGGACGCGCGCGGCATTGGGCTGATCCGCCCCTCAACCAGCGGGAGCCGCGGGCCTGGTGCCGATGACCACCGTGGCGTACAACTCCTCGGACCTGGCGACCCGGGGGACCAGGCCGGCGGCTGCCACGGTGGCGACGGCCGACCCGGTCTGACGCTCGCTCGTCTCGAACAGCAGGTGTCCGCCCGGCGCCAGCCATCGCGGCGCCGCGGCGGTCACCCGCCGCACGATGTCGAGACCGTCCGCGCCACCGTCGAGCGCCACCCGCGCCTCGTGCACCCGGGCCTCGGCGGGCAGCAGACCGATCTCCTCGGTGGGTACATAGGGCGCGTTGGCCAGCAGGATGCCGATACGGCCGCGCAGGGCCGCCGGCAGCGGGTCGTAGAGGTCGCCCTCATACACCCGGCCGCCCACCGCGTCGACGTTGCGGCGGGCGCACCGCACGGCGGCCGGGTCGACATCGGCGGCGTACAACTCCGCCCCCTCACCCAGGGCGTGGACGAGGGCGGTGCCCAGCGCCCCCGAGCCGCAGCACAGATCCGCCACCACGGCCCGGGTCGGGGCGAGAGCGGCGGCCTGTTCGACGAGGAACTCGGTGCGGCGGCGCGGTACGAAAACCCCGGGATCCACGGCGATCCGCAGCCCGTGGAACTCCGCCCAGCCGAGGACGTGTTCCAGCGGCAGGCCGAGCACCCGCCGGTCGACCATGGCGGCGAGCTCGGCCGTACCGCCCGCCGCGGCGAGCAACAACTCGGCCTCGTCCTCGGCGTATACGCAGCCGGCAGCGCGCAGCCTGGTGATGACCGCGGAGCGGGAAAGGGGTGGTACGGGTGAAGGTGAGACCGACATGTGAGCCTTTCGGGATGCCTCGCGGGGCTCCCTCGCTCACCTGGGCCGGACGGACCGTACGGCAGTGAGGGGGAGTACCCGACCTGATGCAGCGGTGATGGGTCTCACCTCCTCGGTAGCGTCCACGGGAGTGGGGTCTGCGTATCGGACGTCGCCACAGTACAGCAGCCGGCACCGCCGGGCGGCCGGCTACTTCAGCAGGCGTGACATCCGCCGGTCCGCGAGGGGTTTGCCGCCGGTCTGGCAGGTGGGGCAGTACTGCAGCGCCGAATCGCTGAAGGACACCTCACGGATCGTGTCGCCACAGACCGGACACGGCTCGCCCTTCCGCCCGTGCACCCGCAGCCCGCTCTTCTTCTCCGCCTTGAGATTCCGCGCCGGCAGCCCGCGGGCGCGTTCCACGGCTTCGGTGAGCGTCGTACCGATCACCTGATGGAGCCGGACGATCTCCTCCTCGGAGAGGTTGGCGGCCGGCTTGAACGGCGACATCCGGGCCGCGTGCAGAATCTCGTCCGAGTACGCGTTGCCGATGCCGGCGATCACCGACTGGTCGCGGAGGATGCCCTTGATCTGGCGGCGCTCACCCGCCAGCAGTTCGGTGAAGGCGGCCAGCGTGAACGACTCGGAGAGCGGATCGGGCCCGAGCCGCGCCACCCCGGGTACCTCCAGGGGGTCCCGTACGACGTACACCGCCAGGTGCTTCTGGGTGCCCGCCTCGGTCACGTCGAAGCCCGCGCCTCCAGATCCGGAAAGCCGGACCCGCAGGGCGAGCGGCCCCTTGCCGGGCCGCGGCGGCGCGTCCGGCAGCTTGTCGCTCCAGCGCACCCAGCCCGCCCGGGCGAGGTGCATGACCAGGTGCAGTTCTCCGGCCCGCAGATCGAGGAACTTGCCGTGCCGGGTCACCGCGTCGAACGTCCGGCCCTCCAGCGCGGTGACGGGCGGGTCGTACGTCTTGAGCGCGTGCACCGCGACCGGGTACACCCGGGCGGCCTCCCGGCCGACCACGTGATCGGCCAGGAACCCGGTGAGCGACTCGACCTCCGGCAGTTCCGGCATACGGCCAGTCTGCCTCGGGTCGGTCGTCTCAGGCAGCAGGGACGCGGTCCAGGAAGCCGTGCACCGTACGGATGCGGCCGTCGTCGGCCAGGGCGATCACATCGGAACCGGCGACCGGCGCGGAGCCGTCGGCCGCCGAGACCAGCTCCCAGCCGAAGCGTGCGACGCCGTGGTGGCCGTCGACCGTACCGGTCTGGCGGAAGGCGAAGCCGGGACCCCCGTCCTTGCTCCAGGCGGTGGCGGCCCCCGCCTTGGCGACGTCCTCGGAGCCCTCGGCGTTCCAAGCGGTGAAGTAACGGGTGACGGCGGCCTCGTGCACGGACATGAGGAATCAGCCTCCCGCGAGGTCGTACGGGCCGGTGGGACCGGAACCCGGAGGAGGGAGGTCCCCGGGTTCCGGATGACCTCAGCCTGCCGTGCGACCAGGAACGGGTCGATTACGCCGGAGGTAATGGCCCGTCCGCCCGGCCGCCCGCCCGTCCGCCCGTACGGCCCCTGAGCCGGCGCCGGACCGCTCGCCCTGTACGCCTCAGCCGGCCATCGCCGCCGACATGTCGGCGGCCCACTCCCAGGGCGCCGCGGTGCCGCCCGGGTCCGAGTTGAAGTACTCCCACCCGGCGACGCCGCCGAAGTCCGGGTACTCGTCCGAGAGGCCGGCGACGGTCGACTTCAGTGTGTCCATCGGGACGTAACCGCTGCCGCAGTTGGCCGCGTTGGTGAGGGTCCCGGCCACCACCTTCGACGGCGGTACGACGCCGTGGTCGATGACGCCCTCATAGCCGCCGGTGTTCTGCAGCGAGCCCCAGCCGCAGTAGAACTGCGCGTTGAACCAGCTGATGGCATCAGCCCGGTCGCGGTAGAGGGCGTCGTAACCGAAGCCGGACAGGTTGCCCCCGCCGTTCAGTGCGGTGGCGACGGGGGCCAGGGTCACCAGGAAACCGGCACCGAAGTCGCTGTGCAGCTGGTCGATGACCCTCTCCACACCGGGGAGCGACATCTGCTCCTCGACGTCGAGGTCGATACCGTCGAGGTGGTGGGAGGAGACCACGTTCTTCAGCTTCGGGTAGTACGTGTCGAAGTCGGTGTCGAGCCGCTGGAAGCTGCCGACCGCGGCTCCGCCGAGCATGCCCAGGACATGCACGCCTTGGCCCTGCATGGCGCTCAGGTCGCTCCACATCTGATCGAACTTCGGGTCGTCCGGGGAGGTGTCGTTGAGCGTCACGCTGCCGTCGTCGTTGAGATGGATCGCACCGGCGATCACATCGGTGACCCCGGTGGCGTGGTCCGTCAGGGCGCGGGGGGAGACATAGCTGCCGTTGTCGAACTGGGTCTGGTAGTACACGACGACGCGTTTGCCCGTCGTGGCACTGGCCTGTGCGGCGGCAGCCGGCGGCAGGGCAAGTCCGACGGCCGAGAGGGCCAGGGCGGTGAGCAGCTTTCGCAGGCGCACGGTGAGCTCCATGTCTGTGGGGGTGTTGACATGAAAGCGCTCTCGAGCCGGGTCCCACAAGCCCCGTCCGGAAGGCAGGGGCGCCCTCGGCAACCCCGGCTCCACCGAACTGCGCAATGATCCGCGGCGGCCGCCCGGCCCGGCGCCGGCACCGAACGGAAAGGCGAGGGGCCGCCGGCCGGGCTCCCAGCGGGAGCACACGACCGACGGCCCGGTGGTGGCCCGGGGGAGCGGATGACCGCCCCGGGGCCGGGGTCGCCTAGATGTCGAAGTAGAGCTCGAACTCGTGCGGGTGCGGCCGCAGCTGGATCGGGGCGATCTCCTGGGTGCGCTTGAAGTCGATCCAGGTCTCGATCAGGTCGGACGTGAAGACTCCGCCGGCCTGCAGGTACTCGTGGTCCGACTCGAGCGCGTCGAGCACGGCCGGAAGCGAGGTCGGGACCTGCTGGACGTTGGCGTGCTCCTCGGGAGCCAGCTCGTAGAGGTCCTTGTCGATCGGCTCCGGCGGCTCGATCTTGTTCTTGACGCCGTCCAGGCCCGCCATCAGCAGCGCCGAGAAGGCGAGGTACGGGTTGGAGGACGGGTCGGGGGCGCGGAACTCGACGCGCTTGGCCTTCGGGTTGGAGCCGGTGATCGGGATGCGCATCGCGGCGGAGCGGTTGCGCTGCGAGTACACCATGTTGACCGGTGCCTCGAAGCCCGGGACCAGGCGGTGGTACGAGTTCACCGTCGGGTTGGTGAAGGCGAGCAGCGACGGGGCGTGCTTCAGAATGCCGCCGATGTAGTAGCGGGCCATGTCCGAGAGGCCCGCGTAGCCCTGCTCGTCGTAGAACAGCGGGTCGCCGCCGGACCACAGGGACTGGTGGACGTGCATGCCGGAGCCGTTGTCGCCGAAGATCGGCTTCGGCATGAAGGTCGCGGTCTTGTTGTTGCGCCACGCGACGTTCTTCACGATGTACTTGAAGAGCATCAGGTCGTCGGCCGCGGCGAGCAGCGTGTTGAACTTGTAGTTGATCTCGGCCTGGCCGGCCGTGCCGACCTCGTGGTGCTGGCGCTCGACCTGCAGGCCGTTCTTGTCCAGCTCCATGGAAATCTCGGCACGCAGGTCGGCGAAGTGGTCCACCGGCGGGGTCGGGAAGTAGCCGCCCTTGTAGCGGACCTTGTAGCCGCGGTTGTCCTCGAGCGCACCGGTGTTCCAGGCGCCGGCCTCGGAGTCGATGTGGTAGAAGCTCTCGTTCGCCGACGTCTGGAAGCGGACGTTGTCGAAGACGTAGAACTCGGCCTCGGGGCCGAAGTAGGCGGTGTCCGCGAACCCGGTGGAGGAGAGGTAGGCCTCGGCCTTCTTCGCCACGTTCCGCGGGTCGCGGCTGTACTGCTCGCCGGTGATCGGGTCGTGGATGAAGAAGTTGATGTTGACGGTCTTGTCGCGGCGGAAGGGATCGACACGGGCGGTCGACAGGTCCGCGCGGAGCGCCATGTCGGACTCGTGGATGGCCTGGAAGCCGCGGATCGACGAGCCGTCGAACGCGAGTTCCTCGGTCGGGTCGAAGACCGCCGCCGGGATGGTGAAGTGCTGCATCACACCGGGCAGGTCACAGAACCGGACATCGATGAACTTGACGTCTTCGTCGGCGATGAACTTCTTCACGTCGTCGGCGTTCTGGAACATCCAACTCCTCCTACTCCCGACCCGGGAGGGGCGGGGTTGCAGCTCATGGTGAGGCCAGTGCGGTGGCGGCGGTGGCACTCGCTGGACCCGACCATAGGGACACCGGATTTCTCAAGCATGACCCATTTGTTTCGTAGAAGTTAACCGGACCGGGTATCCGCAGGCCATCGAGACCCCGACCGCAGGGGTAGGAATCCGGTCGCAGTACCGTGGACGGGTGGACAACAGGCAAGCAGTCGGATCGTGGCTTTCCGGGCCGGGCGAGGCCGCCAAGGAGATGGGTGCCGACTTCGGTCACCGGGGCAAGCGGCTCGGTCTGCCGGAGACCGGACCCGGTGCGATCGCACCGCTGGGCCGCCGTTTCGGGGCCGTTTTCATCGACTGGGCACTCTGCATGCTTATCGCATACGGACTCATCGCGCACGGCGACCAGCAGTCCGCCGGGAACTGGGCGCTGCTGGTCTTCTTCGTGCTGAGCGTGCTCACCGTCTCCACCATCGGCTGCACACCGGGCAAGCGGCTGCTGCGCCTGCGGGTCGTCGCCGAGGACGGCGGCCGCCTCGGCGCGGCCCGCGTCGTTGTACGCAGTCTGCTGCTCTGCGTGGCCATCCCCGCGCTCATCTGGGACCGCGACGGACGCGGTCTGCACGACCGTCTCGCCCGCGCCGTGCAGGTGCGGATCTGAGACCGGCCCCCGGCCTCCGGGCAGGCCTCCGACAAGAACGCGAAGGGCGGCCAGAACCTCGGAGAGGTTCTGGCCGCCCTTCGCGTTACCTGCGTTTACCGCTGCTTCTGGCCCCTCGTGCCACGGCCCGGCATGGGGCCCTTCGGCAGGGGCATGTTCGACATCAGGTCACCCATCGCGCGCAGCCGGTCGTTGGCCGCTGTGACCTGGGCGCCGGTCAGTACGCGCGGCAGCTTCAGCAGGGTGGTGCGCACCTTCTTCAGCGGTACCTGGCCCTCGCCGTCGCCCACGACGATGTCGTGCACCGGCGCGTCCACCACGATGCGCGCCATCTTCTTCTTCTCGGCGGCCAGCAACGACTTCACCCGGTTCGGGTTGCCCTCGGCGACCAGCACCACCCCGGCCTTGCCGACCGCGCGGTGCACGACGTCCTGGCTGCGGTTCATCGCGACCGCCGGGGTCGTGGTCCAGCCGCGGCCCACGTTGTCCAGCACGGCGGCCGCCGCACCCGGCTTTCCTTCCATCTGCCCGAAGGCCGCGCGCTCGGCGCGGCGGCCGAAGACGATCGCCATCGCGAGGAAGGCCAGCAGGAAACCCAGGATGCCCAGGTAGATGGGATGGCCGATCACGAAGCCGACGCCGAGAATGACGCCGAAGACGACGATTCCCAGACCGCCGACGACAAGACCCACCTGGGGATCGGCCTTGCGGGTCATCTTGTAGGTCAGGGCGATCTGCTTCAGCCGCCCGGAATTCTCAGTGTCTGCGTTTGCCTGCCTCGCCATGGACAGAAGTTTACGCGGACTAGGAGGTGCGGGTGGCCACGGCCTCCAGTACGTGCTGCGCCTCGACCCGGTCCTTGGCCCGGCGGCGGTCCTCGAGCACCGACGTCCAGGCGTTGCGGCGAGCGGTGCGCTGGCCGTTGCTCAGCAGAAGCGACTCGACGGCACGGAGCGCACCGGCGACGGACGGAAGGGCATTGGCTCGTACGGTCTGGGGCGCGGCCTGCATGATGGGGTTCCCTCGGGACAGCGGCGAATACGCCGGCGGACAGTGCGGCGGACGGAACAACGGGAGCGCGCGGGAGTGACGCACCCAGCGGAGCGGTGCGTAACCCCAGGGTCACTGATTGGTGTTACCAAGGCATGTCGAGCCGGTCAAACGGACATGAAGCATCGGTGTGGCCCCGGAAACGCCTGACGCGGCCCGCACCCACCCCTGACCTGCAGGGATCGTACGAGCCGCGTGATTAGGCCATTACTCCACAGTAGCCGCTTGTGCGCAGATTCACACGGCGGCAGCGCCGCGCCGGTCCATCGCCTGCTGGAAGAGACGGCCCGCGCGGTACGAGGACCGGACGAGCGGCCCCGACATGACGCCGGAGTAGCCGATCTCCTCGGCCTCCTCCTTCAGCTCCACGAACTCGGCGGGCTTCACCCAGCGTTCGACGGGGTGATGGCGGGGGGAGGGCCGCAGATACTGCGTGATGGTGATGAGCTCGCAGCCCGCGTCGTACAGGTCCTGCAGCGCCTGGCTGATCTCCTCGCGCTCCTCGCCCATGCCCAGGATGAGGTTCGACTTGGTGACCAGACCCGCCTCGCGGGCCTGCGTGATGACGTCCAGCGAGCGCTCGTACCGGAAGCCGGGACGGATCCGCTTGAAGATCCGCGGCACCGTCTCGACGTTGTGCGCGAGGACCTCGGGACGGGACGAGAAGACCTCGGCCAGCTGCTCGGGGACCGCGTTGAAGTCGGGGATGAGCAGCTCGACCTTGGTACGGCCCGCGGCCCGCTCGGCCGTCATCGCGTGGATCCGGCGCACCGTCTCCGCGTACAGCCAGGCGCCGCCGTCCTCCAGGTCGTCGCGTGCGACGCCGGTGATGGTGGCGTAGTTCAGGTCCATCGTGACGACGGACTCGCCGACTCGCCGCGGCTCGTCACGGTCCAGCTCGGCCGGCTTCCCGGTGTCGATCTGGCAGAAGTCGCAGCGCCGGGTGCACTGGTCGCCACCGATGAGGAAGGTCGCCTCGCGGTCCTCCCAGCATTCGTAGATGTTGGGGCAGCCCGCCTCCTGGCAGACCGTGTGCAGACCCTCGGATTTCACCAGGGCCTGCATCTTGGTGTACTCGGGGCCCATCTTCGCCCGGGTCTTGATCCACTCGGGCTTGCGCTCGATGGGGGTCTGGCTGTTCCGGACCTCCAGACGCAACATCTTGCGCCCGTCGGGTGCGACAGCGGACACGTCCGGCTCCCTACAGCTTCGATTCTTCGGCGAACACCAGGGTACGCCCGTTGTTTGTATGGCCTACGTCCGGCCAACCCACGACCGCGGAGGTGCATTCCCGGCCGGTACGGCGGCGGCTCAGGCCGAGGCCTGCTCGACGGCCTGTCCGACCGGACGGTCGACACCGCTCGTGACCGTGCGCGGGGCGAGCGCCGCGTTCTCCAGCACCTCCCGCAGATGCTTCTCCACGACCGGCAGTACCTCGGCGACCGTGACCTCACGGCCCAGTTCGTACGAGAGCGAAGTCACTCCCGCGTCCCGGATGCCGCACGGCACGATCCGGTCGAACCAGGTGGTGTCCGGGTTGCAGTTCAGGGCGAAGCCGTGCATGGTCACGCCCTTCGCGACCCGGATGCCCATGGCGGCGATCTTCCGGTCCTCGCGGCGCTGCCCGGCATTGGACGGCGCGTACTCGGGGCCGTTCATCCGCGGGTCGAACTCCTCGTCCTGCAGACGGGGGTCGAGATCGAGCGAGAGCCCGCCGATCGACGGACGTTGGTCCACCGGGTCGCCGAGCACCCAGACGCCCGCCCGGCCCTCGACCCTGCTGGTCGCGACACCGAACTCGGCGCAGACCCGGATCAGGGCCTCCTCGAGACGGCGCAGGTGCGCGATGACGTCCACCGGACGCGGCAGCTTCTGGATCGGGTAGCCGATCAGCTGGCCGTACCCGTGCCAGGTGATCTTGCCGCCCCGGTCCACGTCGACCACCGGGGTGCCGTCCAGCGGGCGCTCGTTGTCGGCGGTGCGCCTGCCCGCCGTGTAGACGGGCGGGTGCTCCAGCAGCAGCACGGTGTCCGGCGTCTCGTCGGCGAAGCGTGCGGCGTGCACCTCGCGCTGCTTCTGCCAGGCCTCCCGGTACTCGACGGCTTCCTCGCCGAATCCCAGTCGGACAAACCGCAGCTCACTCACGGCAGCTCCTCATCGCGTACGGACACCCCACCCTTCGGGTGACACCCCTCAGCCACTGTACGACCGCGTCGAACGGCAGCCTCGCGCGGGCAGAAACGGAACCTCCTCACCCGAACGGATGAATCCGGGGCGTAGCAGGCGGTAACGGCGGCGCAGCCCGCTAAATTCACGCCGTTCCATGAGGGCTGCTCCCGGCCCGGAAGGCAGGAGACCGCACAGCTGATGACGGAACGATCCCCGCAGCGCACACCCAACCGCCGGCTCGCCGCGCTCATCACAGAAGCCGGTTTCTCCCATGCGGGCCTGGCCAGAAGGGTGGACCAGCTCGGTCTCGAGCACGGCCTCGATCTGCGCTACGACAAGACCTCGGTGACCCGCTGGCTGCGCGGCCAGCAGCCGCGCGGCACCACCCCCGCCCTGATCGCCGAGGTGTTCACCCGGCGACTCGGCCGCCGGCTCGCGGCGCAGGACCTCGGACTCGACGCCTGTGCGCCGGTGTACGCCGGGCTCGAGTTCGCCGGCACCCGGGACGAGGCCGTCGACATCGTCAGCGGCCTCTGGCGCAAGGACTCCGGCAGCCAGGCCGAACTGCGCAAGATCGCGTTCACCCCGGCCGGACTCGTCGTACCGAGCAGGGACTGGCTGATCGGCCGGGCCGATGACTGGGGCGCCGCCGCCGCGGCCGGAGCGGGGGCATCCGGGGACCGGGGCGCACCGCAGGCGAGGGCCGTACGGATCGCCGCGACGATCCGTACGACCGTGCCGCGCCAGCGGCAGACCGACCGGGCGCCGGGGCAGCGGGTCGGCGCCGGCGACATCGCGGCGCTGCGGGCGGTCGGCGAACTCTTCCGCACCCTCGACCACGCCTATGGCGGCGGGCATGCCCGACAGGCGCTGGTGCGCTATCTGGAGCACGAGGCGGAGCCGATGCTGCGCGGCTCCTACGGCGAGGCGACCGGTCGGCGGCTCTTCGCGGCCGCCGCCGATCTCACCAGGCTGGCCGGCTGGACGTCGTACGACATCGCGGCGCACGGCCTCGCCCAGCGCTACTTCGTACAGGCGCTGCGGCTGTCGCAGGCGGCCGGGGACCGGGCGTACGGCTCGTACGTCCTGGTCACCATGAGCCGTCAGGCGGTCTATCTCGGACACGGCAGGGAGGCCGTGCAGCTGGCGCGGGTCGCTCAGCAGGGGATCGGCAGCTCGGCACCCCAGGTCGTCCAGGCGCTGTTGCACGCGGTCGAGGCACGCGGCCACGGCGTGCTTGGCGAGGTGCGGGCCTGCACGGCCTCGATGCTGCGGGCGGAGAAGGCCATGGAGGCCGCCCGGCCCGGCGACGAAGTGCCGTACTGGGCGCGTTTCTTCGACGAGGCCCAACTGGCCGACGAATTCAGCCACAGCCACCGTGACCTCCAGCAGTACCGGCCCGCCGCCCAGTACGCCGAGCGTTCGCTCCAGCTGCGCGCCCCCGGATTCGCCCGCTCCCGGTTGTTCTGCCGGGTGGTGCTCGCCACCGCGCGGCTCGGCCTCGGCGAGCTGGACCAGGCGTGTGCGCTGGGCGCGGATGCGGCGCAACAGGCGGGGGAGATGCGCTCCGCGCGGGCTGTGGAGTACGTACGGGACTTCGAGCGGCGGCTCGAGCCCTACCGCGACGCGGCCGCGGTACGGGGGTACCGGGACCGGGTCGCGGCGATCGGCTGACGCGGGGTGCGGTCGGTCACGCCCGTTCGGTCCCGTGCGTTCGGTCCGTCCGTTCGGCCCTTGCGGTCGGTCACGCCGCCAGGGGGACCGGATCGGCAGTGATGTCCGGCTTGATGCCGAAGTCGCGCATCACCTGATCTGCGGCGCGGCGGCCGGAATGCAGTGCGCCCTGGACGGTGCTGGTGTCCCGGTGGTCACCGCAGACATAGAGCCCGGCCAGCAGCCGGACGGCGCGGCGCGCATCGTGCGGGGCGGACATGGCGGGGACCGCCCGGGGGTCGTGGTGGACGGCGAGCAGTTCCCAGTCGTCCGTCGGTGTGCCGTAGACGCCGGCCAGCTGGGCGCGGACCATCGCGTCCAGTCCGGGCGGGGGAGTGCGGAGGCCGAGCACGGTGGAGGAGATCAGGGCTCGGCCGCGCGGTGCCCGGGTGCGATCGACCTCGCTGATGACCGCGGTGTGCGAGACGGGGCCGGCGCGGTCGGCGTCCAGCAGCAGGGCGGCCTCGGCGAGCGGACTGCGGGGGGCGGCGTGGTGAACGACCGTCACCGGGTGGAAGTCCGGCACCCGCAGCCCGGGCAGCAGCCGGGCCGCCTCCCGGGCGTCGGTGGCGATCAGCAGGGCACGGCAGTCCAGTCGGCCCAGCTCCTCCGTGGTGACCGAGGAGATGGAGGCCGAGGTGACGTGTATCCCGGTACGGACCGTGCCCGTCGGGAGGGTCGCGGCCAGCCGCTCGGGAAGCGTGCCGACACCGCCCACGGGCAGGCAGAGCCGTCCCCGGGCGAAGCCGCGCAGCGCGAGCTCCGCGCAGCGGCTGGACGTACCGAGGCCGGGATCGCACAGCAGCGCGGACAGCAGGGGCCGCAGAAAGGTGCTGACGGTGCGCGCAGGGAACCCGTACGAACGGAGTGCTTCCCGTGCGCTCTGCTCGGGCCGGGCCAGCAGACGGTCCACCGGGGTGCCCGCGAGGCGGCTCAGCGCGGTGGAGACGCGGGCCTGGCCGAGTGGGCCGCCCATCGACGAGCGGGGGGAAAACGCAGAACGCGCGGTGCGCGGGGCGCTCTTGGGGGCGCGCGCCGCAGTGAGTGCGCCCCATGCGCTCCCCGGTTCGCCCATCCGGTGCAGGCGTTTTTCGCTGTGTACCAGGATTCCCGGCGAGAACAGGCTCAGATCGACCCCGCTGAGATAGGGGGTGCTGAGCAGCTCCGCATACGAGGTGTTGAGCAGTTGCCCGTTGCGGTCGAGACGGAAGCCGTCGATCTCCTCGGTGGCCATCCGGCCACCCGGTCGCGGAGCGGCCTCCAGAACACTGACGGTGACGCCCGCGCCTGCCAGCCGATGAGCCGCTGACAGGCCGGCTATCCCGGCACCGACGATCACGACGTCGGCATGAAGTGCGCTGCTGAGCACGGGCCCCTCCCCGGGGTCGGCGCGGCCGGTGCGGTGTCTTGCGGTATCGGGGTGCTTTCCCTCAACTGGCCGCGGGAATGCGGTGGTTCTTTGCGAGCGTAGGGAGGGCGGCGGTGGCGGGCAGGTGCGCGGGGCGGGGGCACGGTGGCGCGGGGTCGCACGGCGGGGGCTTGCCGAGCCGGGGGCGAGCCCCCGGACCCCTTGTCCTCGAACTCCCCCAGTTATCGCTGGGAGGTGCCCCCAGGACGGGCTGGATTGTGGCGGGCGCAAAAACCAGCCCCTCCGGCGATTGGGGAGCGGGGGCCGGGTCGGAGCCCCGGTTCGGGAAGCTGGGAGTCCCCCCGGCCGGAGGCTGGGGGAGGGGTGGGGAAAAGCCCAGCGTCAAGACCGCGCGGCGCCGATCGCCTCATCGACCCCCGGAAAGGCGAACGTGAACCCCGACTCCAGCAACCGCGACGGCACCACCCGCTGACTCATCAGTACATCCCCCGCGAACTCCCCCAGTGCCACCCGCAACACCGGCGCCGGCACCGCGAAGAGGGTCGGGCGGTGCAGGGCGCGGCCCATCGCGGCGGTGACCTCACGGTTGGTGACGGGCTCGGGAGCGGTGAGGTTCACCGGGCCGGACAGGGACCCGGTGTCCAGGATGTGGCGCAGGGCGGCGACCTGGTCGTGCAGGGCGATGAAACTCCAGTACTGGCGACCGTCACCGAGCCGGCCGCCCAGGCCGGCCCGGAAGAGCGGGAAGAGCTTGCCCCAGGCGCCGCCCTCCCGGGCGACCACCAGGCCGGTGCGGGCGAACGCGGTGCGGATGCCGGCTTCTTCGGCGGGGCGCGCGGCCTCTTCCCACTCGACGCACAGTGCGGCCAGGAACCCTGCGCCGGGTGGCGCGCTCTCGTCGGTCACCTGGTCGCCCGTGTCACCGTAGAAGCCCAGCGCGCTGCCGCACAGCAGCACCCGGGGTGGCACGTCGAGCGAGGCCACGGCCTCGGCGAGGGTGGCGGTGCCGAGGACCCTGCTGTCCCTGAGCTCCTTCTTGTAGCCGGCGGTCCAGCGGTGGTCGCCCACCCCGGCTCCCGCCAGGTTGACCACCGCGTCGCTGCCGGCCAGCCCCGCGGTGTTCACGTACTCCCGTTTCGGATCCCACTCGACCTCGTCGGCTGCCCGGGCGGTGCGGCGGACCAGCCGTACCACCTCGTGGCCGTCGGCCCGCAGGGACATGCCCAGGGCCGAACCGATGAGCCCTGACGCTCCGGCAATCGCGATACGCATGGGCCCCATCCTTACCCATCCGGGCCCGGCCCGGAGGAGCGCCGCCCCCGTGGCAGAGTGACACGCATGTCAGAGCCGAACATACGGGTCGCGGTGCGCGCCGACGGCGAAGCGCTCGCCGTGCTCGACCGTGCGACCTGGTCCACGCTGCACGCCGTCCAGCCCCGGCCGCATCCGCCGTACGCCCCGTTCTTCGACGGCAGCCATCTGCCCGGCGACTATCTGGTGGCCGAGGTGGCCGGTGAGATCGCGGGATACGTACGGCTGGTCCCGGCCACTCCGCTGGCCTGCAACGCGCATGTGCGGCAGATCCAGGGACTCGCCGTCTCGGTATCGGCCCGGGGGAAGGGGGTCGGCCGGGCGCTGCTCAGGAGCGCGTGCGCCGAGTCCCGGCGTCAGGGCGCGACCCGGATCACCCTGCGGGTGCTGGGGCACAACGCCCCGGCGCGCAGGCTGTACGCATCCGAGGGGTTTGCGGTGGAGGGTGTGCTGCCCGGCGAGTTCTATCTGGCGGGCCGTTATGTCGACGACGTACTGATGGGTCGAAGCCTCACCGGCTGGTGAGGCTGTCGCCGGGGGCACGGCCTCACGACCCGAAGCGTTCCCAGAGCCGCGGGTAGCGCTCGGCGAGAGCCTCGTCGTCGAAGTCCACGGGCATGCCCTCCGGCTCGGCGGCCTGCGGCGGGATCCCCAGGTCGGGCGTCTCGGACCCGGTGAGCTGTTCGTACGCCTCGTCGGCCGCGTAACCGAGGTCCTCGCCGTCGCCGTCGACCTCCTCGTCGAAGTCGTCGAGCAGATCGGCCAGGGCGTCCGGGTCGTGCAGCGCGCCCTCGAAGATCTCCCGGCCCTGACCGATCAGCCAGCAGCGGAAGTAGTCGAAGGCATCGCTGTCCGCCTCACCGAGCAGCACGGCGGCGGCGCCCCACAGGTCCCAGCGGTAGGCGCGGTTGTAGCGGCTCTCGAAGTACCTGGCGAACTCCAGCACGGCGTCGGGATCGAACTGCAGCAGCCGCTCGGTGAGCAGGTCGGCATGATCCTCGGGGTCGCCGTCGGCGGCCGCACGGGTGCTGTCGATGGTCTCCCAGAACTCCGTCTCGTCCCTCACGCGTCCAGCATCGTGGTTGGCGGGGCCCGGCGCACGCGGAGCGCGCAGGTAGCAGCTCTCTCGTTATCAGGGGGATGCTGCCAGGTGGTGCGACGGTCCGATGATGCGCTGGGAAGCCCCGGAAATCCGGACGGTCCCTGTCCGGTATCGGTGCGACGGTGGCCGTATGACGACAACGAAGCCATTGACCGGACGCGTCGCCCTGGTCGCGGGAGCCACCCGTGGTGCGGGCCGGGCCATCGCCGTGCAACTGGGAGCGGCCGGCGCCACGGTCTACGGGACGGGGCGCACCACCCGCGAGAAGCGCAGTGAGCTGGGGCGCGCGGAGACCATCGAAGAGACCGCCGAACTGGTCACGGCCGCCGGTGGGCAGGGGATCGCCGTACCCACCGACCATCTGGCGCAGGACCAGGTGAAGGAGCTGGTCGAGCGCATCGACCGGGAGCAGGGACGGCTCGACATCCTGGTCAACGACATCTGGGGCGGTGACCATCTGGCCGAGATCGGCAACAGCGTGAAGATGTGGGAGATGGAACTCGCACAGGGATTGCGGATGCTGGAGCTCGGAGTCAAGAGTCACATCATCACCAGCAGTTGTGCGCTGCCGCTGCTGGTGCGGCGGCCCGGCGGTCTGGTCGTCGAGGTGACGGACGGTACGGCGGAGTTCAACCGCGCCTACCGGGAGAACTTCTACTTCGACCTCGCCAAGAACGCGCCGATCAGAATGGCCTTCAACCTGTCCCACGACCTCGGGGCGCTGGGCAGCACGGCGGTCTGCGTCACACCCGGCTTTCTGCGCTCCGAGGCGATGCTCGACCACTTCGGCGTGACGGAGCAGAACTGGCGCGACGCGATCGCGCAGGTCCCGGAATTCGTCATCGCGGAATCCCCGGTATTCGTGGGCCGGGCCGTGGCGGCGATCGCGGCGGACGAGGGCCGGGCGCGCTGGAACGGGCAGTCGCTGTCGAGCGGACAGCTGGCGAAGGAATACGGCTTCACCGATGCGGACGGGAGCCGGCCGGACGGGTGGGGATACATCACGGATGTCGTGCTCGGGGGCAAGGACGCGCCGGCCGACGACTACCGCTGACCGCCGGGTGGCAGCGGTACGGGCAGCCCGGGCGGCGCGGCCGGCCCGGGTCGCTCAGCGGTACAGCCCGGCGGCTCGCGCCGTCGCATCGGCGAAGCGGTCGCGCAGCTCCGGCGGTCCCAGCACCTCCACCTCCGGCCCCAGCCCGAGCAGCTGCCCGTACGCCACGTCCAGCGACTCGACGGGCAGCGTGACCGTCACCCGGCCCCACGCGTCCGCCGGGGCGGCCGCCGCCAGGGCGGCGGAGGCGGCCGCGCGGTCCACCGCGTGCGGGAGGGCGGCGGCGCCTGCCGATGACAGCCGGACCTCGACCTCCGTACGCAGGATCGAGCGGGCGAACGCGGCGGCTTGCTGCTCCCAGAAGGCGGGGAGGTCGAAATCCGGGTCACGGACGAACCGGTCGCCGCGCTCATCACCGTGCGGCACAGCGCCGTCGCGCCCCTCACCGGGCGGCACAGCACCATCGGGCCGTACCACCGCGGTGAAGCGGTCGATGCGGTAGACCCGGAAGTCGCCGTCCGCACGCGCGCAGAGGTACCAGACGCCCGCCTTGAGGACCAGGCCGTACGGCTCCAGCTCGCGCGTGACCGTGGAGCCGTCCGGGCGCCGGTAGCGGACGTGGACCCGCCGGTCCGACCGGACGGCTTCGGCGAGCGGGGGCAGCAGCTCGGGGGTGACCGGCTCCTGGTACCAGCCGGGGGCGTCCAGGTGGAAACGCTGGGCGGCGGACGCGGATGCGTCGCGCAGCGAGGGCAGCAGGGCCGCCGAGACCTTGAGCCGGGCCGCGGACGCGGCATCGGCGAGGCCCATCTGCCGCAGCGCACCCGGGACTCCGGAGAGGAACAGCGCTTCGGCCTCGGTGCGTGCGAGGCCGGTGAGCCTGGTGTGATACCCGCCTATCAGCCGGTAACCGCCGGTCCGGCCGCGCTCCGCATATACCGGAACACCGGCCTCCGAAAGGGCGAGCGCATCGCGGGTGATGGTGCGCTCGGACACCTCGAGCTGCCGCGCCAGCTCGGCGGCCGTCATCATCGGCCGGGACTGGAGCAGCAGCACCAACTTGATCAGGCGGGCAGCGCGCATGGGGACAGCATGCACCCCGCCACTGACAACGACGGTCCGGTACCGGAGGCCCGCATCAGGGGCCTCCGGCGCCGGACCCCGCGCTCACAGGCCGTAGCGCTCGCGGGCTTCCTTCACCGCCGAGACCGGGACCTCACCGCGCTTGGCCAGCGAGGCCAGCGCCGCGACCACGATCGACTGCGCGTCGACACCGAAGTGCCTGCGGGCCGCCTCCCGGGTGTCCGAGATGCCGAAGCCGTCGGTGCCGAGCGAGGAGTAGTCCTGCTCGACCCACTGGCTGATCTGGTCCGGCACCTGGCGCATCCAGTCGCTCACCGCGAGCACCGGGCCGGGGGCGCCGGCCAGCGCCTGGGTGACGTACGGGATGCGCTGTTCGCCGTTGAGCAGGGCCTCGTCGGCCGCCATGGCGTCGCGGCGCAGCTCGCCCCACGAGGTCGCGGACCACACGTCGCCGGTGACACCCCAGTCGGCGGCGAGCAGTTCCTGTGCCTCGAGGGCCCAGTGGATCGCCGTACCGGAGGCGAGCAGCTGGATCCGCGGGGAACCCGCGGCGGCCGCGCCCTCCTTGAAGCGGTACAGACCGCGGAGGATGCCCTCCTCGACGCCCTCGGGCATCGCGGGCTGTGGCTTCGGCTCGTTGTAGACCGTCAGGTAGTAGAAGACGTTCTCCGCGTCCGGGCCGTACATCCGGCGCAGACCGTCCTTGACGATCACCGCGATCTCGAAGGCGAACGCCGGGTCGTAGTTGAGCGACGCCGGGTTGGTGGAGGCGATCAGCTGCGAGTGGCCGTCCGCGTGCTGCAGTCCCTCACCGGTGAGCGTGGTGCGTCCGGCGGTCGCGCCGACGATGAAGCCGCGGCCGAGCTGGTCGCCGAGCTGCCACATCTGGTCGGCGGTCCGCTGCCAGCCGAACATCGAGTAGAAGATGTAGAAGGGGATCATCGGCTCGCCGTGCGTCGCGTACGACGACGCGGCGGCGATGAAGTCGGCCATCGCGCCGGCCTCGGTGATGCCCTCGTTGAGGACCTGGCCGTTCGTGGCTTCCTTGTAGTACATCAACTGGTCGCGGTCGACCGGGTCGTACGTCTGGCCGAGCGGCGAGTAGATGCCGGCGGAAGGGAACAACGACTCCATGCCGAAGGTGCGGGCCTCGTCGGGGACGATCGGCACCCAGCGTTTGCCGGTTTCCTTGTCCCGCATCAGGTCCTTCATCAGCCGGACGAAGGCCATCGTGGTGGCCATCTCCTGCTTGCCGGAACCCTTGATGAGTGCCTTGAACGCGCGCTCCTCGGGCTCCGGCAGCACCACCTGGTGCACCCGGCGGGCCGGCGCGGGACCACCGAGCTCGGCGCGGCGCTCCTGGAGGTAGCGGACCTCGGGGGAGTCGGCGCCGGGGTGGCCGTAGGGCACCAGGGCCTCGTCCAGCTTCGCGTCCGGGATCGGCAGGTCCAGCAGGTCGCGCATGGCGCGGAACTGCTTGCCGTCCAGCTTCTTCATCTGGTGGTTGGCGTTCCGCGACTCGAAGCCCTCACCGAGGGTGTAGCCCTTCACGGTCTGCGCCAGGATCACCGTCGGCGCGCCCTTGAACTCGAGGGCGGCCCGGTAGGCCGCATACACCTTGCGGGCCTCGTGGCCGCCGCGCGAGGAGTGGAAACACTCGGCGATCTTCGCGTCGGTGAGCAGCTTCGCCAGCTCGGCGAGGGCGGGCTCGGCGCCGAAGAAGTGCTGGCGGATGTAGGCCACGTCGCGGGTGGCGTACGTCTGGAACTGCGCGTCCGGCACCTCGCGGAGACGGCGGACGAGCGCGCCGGTGGCGTCGAGCTGGAACAGCTCGTCCCAGGCGGTGCCCCAGAGCGTCTTGATGACGTTCCACCCGGCCCCGCGGAACTGTGCTTCCAGCTCCTGCACCACGCGGAAGTTGGCGCGGACCGGTCCGTCGAGGCGCTGCAGGTTGCAGTTGATGACGAAGGTCAGATTGTCCAGCTGCTCGCGGGCGGCGAGGGTGAGCGCGGTGGTCGACTCCGGCTCGTCCATCTCGCCGTCGCCCAGGAACGCCCAGACGTGCGACTTCGAGGTGTCCTTGATGCCACGGCCGGCCAGATAGCGGTTGAAGCGGGCCTGGTAGATCGAGGAGATCGGGCCGAGGCCCATCGAGACGGTGGGGAACTCCCACAGCCAGGGCAGCCGGCGCGGGTGCGGGTAGGACGGCAGGCCGTCGCCGCCGGCCTCCTGGCGGAAGTTGTCGAGCTGCTGCTCGCTCAGGCGTCCGTCGAGGAAGGCGCGGGCGTAGATGCCGGGCGACGCGTGACCCTGGATGTAGAGCTGGTCACCCGAACCATCGCCCTCCTTGCCGTGGAAGAAGTGGTTGAAGCCGGTCTCGTACAGCCAGGCGGCCGATGCGAAGGTGGCGATGTGGCCACCGACCCCGTACCGGGAGCCACGGGTGACCATCGCCGCCGCGTTCCAGCGGTTCCAGGCGGTGATCCGGCTCTCCATCGCCTCGTCGCCGTCGAAGGCGGGCTCGGCGGAAGTGGGAATGGTGTTGACGTAGTCGGTCTCCAGCAGCTTGGGCAGCGCGAGACCGGCGCCGTCGGCCCGCTCCAGCGTGCGGCGCATCAGGTACGCGGCACGGTGGGGGCCCGCGGCCTTGGTGACGGCGTCCAGGGAGGCCGCCCATTCGGCGGTCTCCTCCGGGTCGCGATCCGGGAGCTGGTCGAGCTCGCTCGGGTGCTTGCCTACGGGGTCGGTCATGATCGCCGCCTTCCGGACAGAACAGGGTGTTGATAAGGGCCCGGTCTGGCAGGACAGGGCGAGGGGCTGGGTGAAGCCCGTCGTCGACTGTATGTCGCTGATCGATGATCGATCAAAGGGTTCCGGGGAAAATCTTTCCGGAAAGTAAAAAGTCGGCATGGCGTGCCACGAAAACGGGCACGCGGTGCCTGGAATCCCCGCGCAAACTAGGCGCGGGGTGCACATCCGAGCACGTGTTCCTTCACCAGCGGACCGATCTGCGGGTCCTTCCGGCGGAACGCCTCGACCAGCGCCTGGTGTTCCTCCGCGTAGGACTGCTGCACGGTGCCCAGCCATCGGATCGAGAGCGCGGTGAACACCTCGATGCCCAGCGACTCCCAGGTGTGCAGCAGTACGCCGTTCCCGGCCGCCCGCACCAGCTCGCGGTGGAAGGCCACGGTGTACCTGACCTGCGCGGCACTGTCGGCCGTCCGGTCCGCCGCGTAGAGGGCCGCGACCGAGGGCTCGAGCACCGAGACGTCGGCGGCCAGCCGGTCGACGGCCAGTTCGGCCGCGATCTGCTCGAGACCGGCCCGCACCGGATAGCTCTCCTCCAGATCGGCCGCGGTCAGATTCCGTACACGTACGCCCTTGTTGGGGGCCGACTCGATGAGCCGCAGGGTCTCCAGCTCCCGCAGTGCCTCGCGTACCGGCGTCTGGCTGACCTCCAGTTCCACCGCGATCCGGCGTTCCACGATCCGCTCACCCGGCTGCCAGCGCCCACTGACTATGCCCTCCACGATGTGCTCGCGAATCTGCTCGCGCAGGGAGTGGATGACGGGCGGCGTCATGATGTGCTCCTTAGGACCGTGTTGGCCTGGGCTGACCGGCGAGTCTGGCCAGTCCCCCCATGACAATACGGCGGCGCCCCCGCCCGGAGGGGTTCCGGAAGGGGGCGCCGCAGGTGAGGCTGGTTACAGGCCGAGCTCGACCTCGAACTCGCCGGCCTCCAGGATCGCCTTGACCGTCGACAGGTAACGGGCGGCGTCGGCGCCGTCCACCAGGCGGTGGTCGTAGGAGAGAGCCAGGTAGGTCATGTCGCGGACGCCGATGACGGTGCCCTCGGCGGTCTCGATGACGGCCGGACGCTTGACGGTCGCACCGATACCCAGGATGGCTGCCTGGTTCGGCGGCACGATGACCGTGTCGAACAGCGCACCGCGGGAACCGGTGTTGCTGATCGTGAAGCTCGCACCGGACAGCTCATCCGGGCTGATCTTGCTGGACCGGACCTTGCCGGCCAGCTCCGCGGTCTTCTTCGAGATGCCGGCGAGGTTGAGGTCGCCCGCATCCTTGATGACCGGGGTCATCAGACCCTTCTCGGAGTCCACCGCGATACCGATGTTCTCGGTGTCGAAGTAGGTGATCGTGCCCTCGTCGTCGTTGATCCGGGCGTTGACGACCGGGTGGGCCTTCAGCGCCTGGGCGGCGGCCTTGACGAAGAACGGCATCGGGGACAGCTTGACGCCCTCGCGGGCGGCGAAGCCTTCCTTGGCCTGGTTGCGCAGCTTCATCAGCTTGGTGATGTCCACCTCGACCACGGTGGTCAGCTGAGCCTGGCTGTGCAGGGCCTTCATCATGTTGTCGCCGATGACCTTGCGCATCCGGGTCATCTTGACGGTCTGGCCGCGCAGCGGCGAGGCCTCCAGCTTCGGCGCCTTGGCGGAGGGGGCCGGAGCAGCGGCAGCCGGGGCCGGGGCCGCCTTGGCGGCCTCGGCGGCGGCGATGACGTCCTGCTTGCGGATCCGGCCACCGACGCCGGTGCCCTTGACGGAGCCCAGGTCGACGCTGTTCTCGGCGGCGAGCTTACGGACCAGCGGGGTCACGTAGGCGCCGTCGTCACCGGCAGCCGGAGCGGCGGCGGGCGCCGGAGCGGCGGGGGTGGTGACGGCGGCCTGCGCCGGAGCCGGGGCGGGGACCGCGGCCTGGGCGGGGGCCGGTGCGGGTGCCTGCTGGGGAGCCGCCGGTGCCGGCGCCTCCTGCTTGGGCGCTTCCTGCTTCGGTGCTTCCTGCTTCGGTGCTTCCTGCTTCGGAGCCTCCTGGGCGGGCGCGGGCGCGGCGGGCGCCGGAGCGGCGGCCGGGGCCGCGCCCTTCGCACCGATCACGGCGAGCTTGGCGCCGACCTCGGCGGTCTCGTCCTCGCCGACCAGGATCTCCAGCAGGGTGCCCGCGGCAGGGGAGGGGATCTCGGTGTCGACCTTGTCGGTCGAGACCTCGAGCAGCGGCTCGTCCTCCGCCACCTCGTCCCCGACCTCCTTGAGCCAACGGGTGACGGTGCCCTCGGTGACGCTCTCGCCGAGCGCGGGAAGGACCACGTCGGTGCCCTCGGCGGAGCCGGCGCCCGACGCGGCCTCGGCCGTGGGGGCCGGGGCCGGGGCCTCGGCGGACGGGGCGGCAGGTGCCTCGCCGGCAGGAGCCTCAGCGGCGGGGGCCTCCGCGGCGGGTGCCTCGGCGGCGGGTGCCTCGGCGGCGGCCGGAGCGGACTCGGCGGCCGGCGCGCCGGTGCCGTCGTCGATGACGGCCAGCTCGGCGCCGACCTCGACGGTCTCGTCCTCGGCGACCTTGATGGACGACAGAACGCCGGCGGCGGGAGCCGGGATCTCGGTGTCGACCTTGTCGGTCGAGACCTCGAGCAGCGGCTCGTCGGCCTCGACGCGCTCGCCCTCGGCCTTCAGCCAGCGGGTGACGGTGCCCTCGGTGACGCTCTCGCCGAGCGCCGGCAGGGTTACGGAAACCGACATGGTTTCAGTTGCTCCTATCGAAAGTGCGGAAGTGGTCGTCGTGCCCGTAACTGATCAGTCGTGGGAGTGCAGCGGCTTGCCGGCCAGGGCCAGGTGGGCCTCGCCGAGCGCCTCGCTCTGGGTCGGGTGCGCGTGGATGAGCTGCGCGACCTCGGCCGGCAGAGCCTCCCAGTTGTAGATCAGCTGGGCTTCGCCGACCTGCTCGCCCATCCGGTCGCCCACCATGTGGACGCCGACGACAGCGCCGTCCTTGACCTGGACGAGCTTGACCTCACCCGAGGTCTTGAGGATCTTGCTGCGGCCGTTGCCCGCCAGGCTGTACTTCAGCGCGACGACCTTGTCCGCACCGTAGATCTCCTTGGCCTTCGCCTCGGAGAGACCCACGGACGCGACCTCGGGGTGGCAGTACGTCACCTTCGGCACACCGTCGTAGTTGATCGGCACGGTCTTGAGACCCGCGAGACGCTCCGCCACCAGAATGCCCTCGGCGAAGCCGACGTGCGCGAGCTGGAGGGTCGGGGCCAGGTCGCCGACGGCCGAGATGGTCTCGACGTTCGTCCGCATGTACTCGTCGACCAGGACGTAACCGCGGTCCAGCGCGACGCCCGCTTCCTCGTAGCCGAGACCCTGCGAGACCGGTCCGCGGCCGATGGCCACCAGCAGGACCTCGGCCTCGAACTCCTTGCCGTCGGCCAGGGTGACCTTGACGCCGTTCCGGGTGTACTCGGCCTTCTGGAAGAAGGTGCCCAGGTTGAACTTGATGCCGCGCTTGCGGAACGCGCGCTCAAGAAGCTTCGAGCTGTTCTCGTCCTCGACCGGCACCAGGTGCTTCAGGCCCTCGACGATGGTCACGTCGGTGCCGAAGGACTTCCACGCCGAGGCGAACTCGACGCCGATGACGCCGCCGCCCAGGATGATCGCCGACTCCGGGACCCGGTCCAGGGTCAGCGCGTGGTCCGAGGAGATGATGCGGTTGCCGTCGATCTCCAGGCCCGGCAGGGACTTCGGCACGGAGCCGGTCGCGAGCAGGATGTGGCGGCCCTCGACGCGCTGGCCGTTCACGTCCACCGAGGTCGGGGAGGAGAGCCGGCCCGCACCCTCGATGTAGGTCACCTTGCGGGAGGCGACCAGACCCTGCAGGCCCTTGTAGAGGCCCGAGATCACGTCGTCCTTGTACTTGTGAACGCCTGCGATGTCGATGCCCTCGAAGGAGGTCTTGACACCGAACTGCTCGCTCTCGCGCGCCTGGTCGGCGATCTCGCCGGCGTGCAGCAGGGCCTTCGTGGGGATGCAGCCGTTGTGCAGGCAGGTGCCGCCGAGCTTGTTCTTCTCGATCAGGGCGACGTCAAGACCGAGCTGGGCCCCGCGCAGCGCCGCGGCGTAACCGCCGCTACCGCCGCCGAGAATCACTAGGTCGAAAACGGTGCTGGCGTCGTTCGCCACGTCACGTCCTCCATGCATGTGCGCCGGTGCCGGTCTTCCGTGACCGGTCGGCGGCGGGTGTACGGCCGTTTTTTTCGGCCCTGTGGTGGGGGCCCTGTCCTGCCGAGAACCCATCTTTGCACTTGTCGGGCGCGGACGAGACGCCGGGCCAGCGTGCGGTACGTCCCATTCATCGTCCCCTTCGCTGTGCGTCCGCCGTCCCGCACACCGTGGCGGACGGTTACTCGGGCGTACGGGTGTGCGGATTTCGTCCAGGGCGAACGGGAGCAAAGCACCGGCAAAGACGTACGGCCCCGGGAGCCCGGGGCCGTACGGATCAAACAGGATCGAGCAACCGCCCGGCTGTCAGCCGAGGTCGCCGTCGGCGGTGCGTTCGGCGAGGCGGACCAGGGTGCGGATCGCCGAGCCGGTGCCGCCCTTGGGGGTGTAGCCGAAGGGGCCGGCCTCGTTGAAGGCCGGACCTGCGATGTCCAGGTGGGCCCAGGTGATGCCCTCGCCCACGAACTCCTTGAGGAAGAGCCCGGCAACCAGTCCGCCGCCCATCCGCTCGCCCATATTGGCGATGTCGGCGGTCGGGGAGTCCATTCCCTTGCGCAGGTCCGAGGGGAGCGGCATGGGCCAGGACGGCTCGCCGACCTCCTCCGCGATCTCGTGCAGCGAGGTACGGAAGGCGTCGTCGTTGGCCATGATGCCGAACGTCCGGTTGCCCAGCGCCAGCACCATCGCACCGGTCAGTGTCGCCACGTCGACGATCGCGTCCGGGTCCTCCTCGGAGGCCTTGGCCAGCGCGTCGGCCAGCACCAGGCGGCCCTCGGCGTCGGTGTTGAGCACCTCGACGGTCTTGCCGCTGTACATCCGCAGCACATCGCCCGGACGGGTGGCGGAGCCGGACGGCATGTTCTCGGCGAGCGCCAGCCAGCCGGTGACGTTCACCCGCAGGCCCAGCCGCGCGGCGGAGACGACGGCTGCGAACACCGCGGCGGCGCCGGCCATGTCGCACTTCATCGTCTCGTTGTGGCCGGCCGGCTTGAGGGAGATGCCGCCCGAGTCATAGGTGATGCCCTTGCCGACGAAGGCCAGTGACTTCTCCGCATCGGCGTGCGTGTAGCTGAGCTTCACCAGCCGGGGCGGGGCGTCCGAGCCGACGCCGACGCCGACGATGCCGCCGTAACCGCCCTTGGTGAGCGCCTTCTCGTCGAGCACCTGCACCTTGATGCCGTGCTCCTTGCCCGCCGCCGTGGCGACCGCGGCGAAGGCCGCCGGGTTCAGCTCGTTCGGCGGGGTGTTGACCAGGTCGCGGGCCCGGTTGATCTCCTCGGCCACGGCCACGGCGCGCTCGGCGGCGGCCTTGTGGGCCTTGTCGCGCGGCTTGGCACCGAGCACGGCCGCCTCGCCCAGCGGGCCCTTGGCGTCCTTGCCCCGCTCCTGGAACGCGGTGAAGGCGTAAGAACCGAGCAGCGCGCCCTCGCCGACGGCCTGGACGTCTTCGGCGGCCTCGACGGGCAGCGCGAACGCGGCCTTCTTCGCGCCGGCCAGCGTGCGGGCCGCGACACCGGCGGCCCGGCGCAGCGCCTCCTCGGCGTAGGCATCGCCCTCGTCCGGGACAGCGCCCAGACCGACGGCCAGCACCAGCGGGGCCTTGAGACCGGCGGGGGAGGGAAGCTTGGTCGCCTCGCCCTCACCGCCGGTGGCGCCCAGGGTGGCCAGGACGTCGGCGAGCTTTCCGTCGAAGGCCTTTTCCACGGCCTCGGCGCCGGGTGCGACCACGGGACCCTTGGCGCCCTTCGCCACGCCTACGACGACGGCGTCGGCGCGCAGCGTCGCAGCGCCCGCCGTACTGAGAGTGAGAGCAGTCACGGTGGTGAATTCTCGCTTTCGTTGAGTTTGTTGGTGGCCGATGGATGGGGCCGCCCCGCGGAGAGCCTACGCTCGGTGACGGAAAACCGGCAGGCGGGCCGTCCTTCCCCGTCTGCGGCACCTCGTCCCGGCGCCCCGCTTACCTGAACGCCAGCACCACCAGCGCGGCCGTCGCCGCCGTTTCGGCGAGGCAGCCGAACACATCGCCGGTGACGCCGCCGAAACGGCGCACGCAGTGCCGCAGCAGGAGGTGGGCCGCCAGCAGCGCCACCACCACCGCAAGGCCGTGCTGCCAGGCGCCGTGCCGGCCGAAGGCCGCACCGGCTCCCGCACAGGCGGCGATCACCAGCACGGCCGTGGCCAGCGCCGCGGGCAGCGGTACGACGCCGGCCACCGCAGCACCCAGGCCGTCGGGGCGGGCCGCCGGAACTCCCGTACGGCAGGCCAGCGTCAGCGCGACTCTGGCCGTCAGCGCCCCGGCCACGGTGGCGACCGCGCCGTGCGCCCAGCCCACTTCGTACAGCCGGTCGAGGACCGCGACCTGCGCGAGGAGCACGAAGAGCAGCGTGACGACGCCGAACGGGCCGATGTCCGACTGCTTCATGACGCGCAGCGCGTCCTCGGCCGGCTTCCCGCTGCCCAGGCCGTCGGCGACGTCCGCCAGTCCGTCCAGATGCAGGCCCCGGGTCAACACGGCCGGTACGGCGGTGCTCGCCACCGCCGCGAGCAGCGGACCCGCGCCGGCCAGCAACAGGACGGCGCCGAGCGCGGCGGCGCTCACCCCGACGACCAGGCCGGCCAGCGGCGCGCAGAGCAGACCGGCGCGCGCCGCCGTACGGTCCCAGCGGGTCACCCGGACCGGGAGGGCCGTGAGCGTGCCGAAGGCGAAACGTATGCCGTGCATGCCGCGCAGGCTATCCGGCCGCGTGGACCCCGCCGCACGGGTGTGACCTGGGACGGGTCGCTACCGTCCGGCTTCGGCGGATTGCGCGGCTTCCGCGGAATCCGCTTCCGTCGTATCGCCCTCCGCCGTGTTCCCCTCCGCACGCTCCGGCAGTTCCGCTGCCAGCGCGGCCGCGGCCTGGACGAGCGGGAGCGCGAGCAGCGCTCCGCTTCCCTCGCCGACCGTCACGCCGAGTTCGAGCAGCGGGGTGAGCGCCATCCGGTCCAGCGCCTTCGCCTGGCCCGGCTCGCCGCTGAGCTGGCCGGCCAGCCAGGAGTCGGGGGCGCGGAAGGCGGCCCGCTGGCCCACCAGCGCACAGGCCGAAGCCACCACACCGTCGAGGATCACCGGCATCCGGCGCACCGCGGCCTGCAGCAGGAAGCCGGTCATCGCCGCCAGATCCGCGCCGCCCACCGTGGCGAGCAGCTCCAACTGGTCACCGAGGACCGGGCGGGCCCGGCGCAGCGCGTCCCGGACGGCCGCGCACTTGCGCATCCAGGCGAGGTCGTCGATGAGCGCGCCGCCGCGGCCGGTGACCACCGAGGCGTCGGTGCCGCAGAGCGCGGCGATCAGCGTGGCGGCAGCCGTGGTGCCGCCGACGCTCAGGTCGCCCAGCACGACCAGATCGGTCCCGGAGTCGGCCTCCTCGTCCGCGATCCGCATCCCCAGGCGTACGGCCTGCTCGGCCTCCTCCGCCGTCAGGGCGTCCTCGATGTCGATCCGCCCGGTGGAGCGGCGCACCCGATGGCGTACCACCTCCTCGGGCAGCAGCGCGGGATCGCAGTCGAGACCGGCGTCGATGATCCGCACCGGCACCCCCAGCCGGCGCGCCAGTACGGCGGAGGCGCTGCCACCGTCGAGCACGGCGCGCACGAGCTGATGCGTGCTGCCGGCCGGCCGGGCCGAGACGCCAAGTCCGGCCACTCCGTGATCGCCGGCGAACAGCACCATGCGTACGTGGTCGACCGGCCTGACCGGCACCGCGGACTGCGCCGCGGAGAGCCACTCGCCCAGTTCGTCCAGTCGGCCGAGGGAGCCGGGCGGCACAGTCAGCCGCTCCCGGCGTTCCTCGGCGTCGCGCCGCACGCCGCTGTCGGGGCGTTCGATCAGGTCGGAGAAGTCGTCGAGATTCAGCGAGCTCATTCGCCGAACAGTACCGGCAGAACTCGGCGAGGGGTGCGCCGCATTGGCGGCCGGTCCACCGGCCCGCCGCGTCAGCCGCGCAGCACGACCGCCTGCCCGGCCACGACCAGCAGCACCTGCTCGCACTCGGCGCCGAACGCCGCATTGAGACGCCCGAGTTCGTCCCGGAAGCGCCGCCCCGACGGGGTCGCGGGCACCACACCGGACCCCACCTCGTTGCTCACGGCGACGACGGTGCGTGTGGTGGCCCGTACGGCGGCGACGAGCTCGGCCACCCGGGCGCGCAGCGAGCGCTCCCCGTCGGCCGCCCACCGGGCGTCGTCCCAGGCGCCCACCCGGTCCATCGCGTCGGTCAGCCACAGCGACAGACAGTCGATCAGCAGCGGGGGTCCGTCCGCCGCGAGCAGCGGCACCAGCTCGCAGGTCTCCTCGGTGCGCCAGGAGCCGGGCCGGCGCTCCCGGTGCAGCCCCACCCGGGCCGCCCATTCGGGGTCTCCGTCGCGAACGCCGCCGGTCGCGGCGTACAGCACGCCGGGGAAGGCCTCCAGCCGCCGCTCCGCCTCCATCGACTTCCCGGAACGTGCCCCGCCGAGCACCAGAGTGCGGCGCGGCAGGTCGGGGACCGCATGGTACTCGCCGACGATCAGTGTCGTCCCGTCCGGTACGGCCCGCGCACCCGCGGCCGCGAGCCGCCGGTCGAGTTCGCCGCCCGGCGCCGCGTCGTGGCCGATGTGGGCGGCGATCACGTCCGTGGTCGGGCCGACGGCGCCCACCGCCCGCAGCGCGGCCAGCGCGTCGGGCCGCCCGCTGACATCGGCCACCACCATCTCGTACGGCGGTGAGCCGTTCGCCGAAAGTCCGGCCGGGGATCCGCCCGGGGGCAGGTAGAACAGCCGCTCGCCCTCCGGCGAGGTCACCTCGTATCCGGTGCCGGGGGAGTCCATCGGGACCGCCCGTACCCGGTGCCCGCTCATCAGCGTCAGCACCCGCCCGTCGGGCACCCGCCCCGCCGGCGGCAGCCCGGCCGGCAGTTCCACGGCCGGCCCGTCGTGCGGGTGGGTGAGCAGTACCTGACGCACGCCGACCAGCGAGTGCCCGGCGCGGGCGGCGGCCAGCGCCGCCCCCGGCGTCAGGTCGAGCAGCAGTGCGCCGTCGATGAGCAGGGCGGTCGCCGCGCGTGCCCGGTCGCCGCGGGCCGAGGCGCAGGCGGCGCAGGGGCACTCGGGACGGGGCAGCCCGTCAGGAGCGCCGGTGCCGAGAAGAGTGAGTTCCACGGGAAGATCCTCCCGCGTCGGTGCCGTCGGTGCTCACCCGGCTACGCTGCCAGCAGCAGTAAGAAGCTGTTGCTCAGGCAGGATCGGCTCGGCATCCAGGAGGCGGACATGGCGTGGACGTGGCGGTTCGAGAAGTCGGACGGTACGGAGACACAGCCGGCGGTGACGCCCGAGGAGTTCACCACGCAGGGGGACGCGGAGTCCTGGGTCGGCGAGGTGTGGAAGGAGCTGCTCGAAGGGGGTGCCGATCAGGTGACGCTCTTCGAGGACACCACGAAGATCTACGGACCGATGAGTCTGCACGCGGAGCAGACGGAGCCGGAGCAGGCGGAGCCGGAGCAGGCCTGACCGGTCTCCGAGCCGGGGGCGCCGCCCCCGGGTCATCCCGGCGCCGGCGGGTGACCGCCGGCGCCGGTGCGTGTCAGCCTCGTACCCCGCACAGATGCAGCAACGCGGCGACCGACTTGTACGGCTCGGTGCGGCCTGCCCGGTCCTCCGCGGCCAGCAGCAGATCCAACTCCTGCGCGGAGGGCAGCTCCTCGTCATTGCCCACGTTGTCGGTGAAGACCCGGACGCCGTACCAGGCGTGCAACGGGGCCGCGATCCCGGCCAGCGTGTCGGTGACCGCGCCGAGGCGGTCGGCGCGCACCGACAGGCCGAGGCGGTTGGTGTACGTGTCGGTGTCGAAGGCGGCCAGCGTCGACGGCCAGTCACCGGCCAGGCCGGGCCGCATCGCGAGCGCGTCCGCGTTCCGTACCAGCAGCGAGAGCAGCCCGCCCGGCGCCAGCATGCGGGCCAGGCCCGCAAGCATCGCGTCCGGCTCCTCCACGTACATCAGCACCCCGTGACAGAGCACCACATCGAAGCTGCCGGGCAGGAAGTGCGCGCCGGTCTCCCGGCCGTCGCCGTCCAGCAGCCGCACCCGCTCGCGAATGCCCTCCGGTTCGGTGGCCAGGGCGTCCCGGGCCACCTTGAGCATCTCGGGGTCCGATTCCAGACCGGTCACCGTGTGTCCGGCCCGGGCCAGGCGCAGTGCCTGGGTGCCCTGGCCGGTACCGACGTCGAGTATCCGCAGCCGCTGCCCGACCGGGAACCGGGCTGCGAGCTGCTCGTCGAGCTGACGGGCGACGAGCTCCTGGCGGACGGTGTTGCGCAGCCCGCCCAGGCCCTTCAGCCAGGCGGACGACGCGCCCGCGAACCCGGAAGCGCCGTGGAACCCGGAGATGCCCGTGCTCAGGGCCGTTCTCCCCGCTTGACCTGCGGCTTCGGCAGCCGCATCCGGCGCATCTGAAGCGTGCGCATCAGGCCGTACGCCACGACGCCGCGCTTCGGCTCGTTCGGGAAGCGCTCGTTCAGCTGCTTCTTCAACCGGAACCAGATCCCCGCCGAGTCGACGACGATCAGCACGATCACGATGAGCCAGAGCAGCAGTGCGATGCTCTGGACGCCCGGGACCCGGACGATGCTGAGCACCAGGATGATCACCGCGAGCGGCAGGAAGAACTCGGCCAGACACCAGCGGGAGTCGACGAAGTCCCGGGCGAAGCGGCGTGCCTTGCCCTTGTCCCGGGCAGGCAGGTATCGCTCGTCGCCGCTGGCGAGAGCCTCCCGCTGCTTCGCCATGTCCACGCGGCGGGCCTCGCGCTGACGCTTGGCGGCCTCCTTGCGGTCGGTCGTCGGAGTGACCGCGCGGCGTCGCTGGGACTGCGCCTCACTCCGCTTGGGGGTGGGGCGACCTTTGGGGGCCTGCGGGTCGCGGGTCTGCTGGGAGGGGCCCGACGTCACCTTGGACGTGGTGGCCTTCTCTTCATTGGCGCGGCTACGGAACACAAAACCCAAGGGTAAGGGGTCCCGCGCAGGGGTCCAGGCCCGAGGGGGAACGATCCCGCAACGACCGCCCCGGCCCCGGTGCCCCCTAGAGGGATCTACACCCTGCGCCGGAGTGGATTCCGCCGCAGGTCGTCCTGGAGGAGGAGCACATCCGGCCCGGAACAGTGCGGTAATGGATGCAGGGCCCGTAGTGTGGGTTCAAGTGCTGGAGCTGAAGTCCGTCAGAAGGGGGCGCGCGAAGCCCATGAGCGGTGTCATGAAGCGTATGGGAATGATCTTCCGCGCGAAGGCCAACAAGGCCCTGGACCGGGCCGAGGATCCGCGCGAGACTCTCGATTACTCGTACCAGAAGCAGCTCGAGCTGCTTCAGAAGGTGCGCCGTGGGGTCGCCGACGTGGCGACCTCGCGCAAGCGTCTCGAACTGCAGCTCAACCAGCTGCAGGGTCAGACCTCCAAGCTGGAGGACCAGGGCCGCAAGGCCCTCGCGCTGGGCCGTGAGGACCTGGCGCGCGAGGCGCTGTCCCGCCGTGCCGCGCTGCAGCAGCAGGTCACGGACCTGGAGACGCAGCACCAGACGCTGCAGGGCGAGGAGGAGAAGCTCACCCTCGCCGCCCAGCGTCTGCAGGCCAAGGTCGACGCCTTCCGTACGAAGAAGGAGACCATCAAGGCCACCTACACGGCAGCCCAGGCGCAGACCCGGATCGCCGAATCCTTCTCGGGCATCTCCGAGGAGATGGGCGACGTCGGGCAGGCGATCGCGCGGGCCGAGGACAAGACCGCCCAGCTGCAGGCCAGGGCCGGTGCGATCGACGAGCTGCTCGCCTCGGGCGCCCTGGACGACCAGTCCGGGATGGGCAAGGACGACATCTCCGCCGAGCTGGACCGCATCTCCGGTGGTACGGATGTGGAGTTGGAACTGCAGCGGATGAAGGCCGAGCTGGCCGGCGGTTCGTCGTCGCAGCAGGCCATCGAAGGCGGTCAGGCACAGGACCAGGCGCAGCCGCAGGACCGGACCCACCCGAAGTTCGACAAGCAGTAGGGGAAGCGTCATGATCGTACGGATCATGGGTGAAGGCCAGGTGGAGCTGGCCGACAGCCACCTCACGGAGCTGAACAAGCTCGACGACGAGCTTCTCGCCGTGGTGCAGAGCGGTGACGAGGACGGCTTCCGCCGCACGCTGCGCGCGCTGCTCGACAAGGTACGGGAGCTCGGTGGACCCGTGCCGGACGCTTCCCTGGAGCCCTCGGAACTGATCCTGCCTCCGGTGGACGCCACTCTGGAAGAGGTCAGGGCGATGCTCAACGACGACGGTCTCATCCCGGGCTGAGCCGGCTTCCCCGGCCCGATCGGGCGGACTCCTCCAGCCGCTCCGGCCCCCCGCATCCGTAGGGATGCGGGGCGCCGTGCCGGTAGGGCCGGTGCGCGACACGCCGTACCGTTGCTTGACGTGACCACCCCGTCGAAGGCCGGAACCGGCTATGTCCGTGCCGCCGCCTGGCCGCGCGCCCATCCGCTGGCGTTCGACGCCTGCCTGGCCCTGGGCGTACTGATCTGCATGGTCGCCGGCTCGTTCGCCGACACCAGCGGCCACCACGCGCCGACCTTCGGCACCAGGACCCCCGAGTTCCGCAGCTTCGTCCTGATGCTGATCGGCGCGGCCGCGTTGATCCTCCGGCGTCGCAGGCCCCGCCAGGTGCTGGCCGTCACCGGCGTGGTCACCATCATCGAGCTGGTGTTCGGCGCGCCCCCGGCGCCGGTGGCGATGAGCGCGGTCATCGCGCTCTTCACGATCGCGGCCAGCACCGACCGCCCGACCACCCGGCGGGTCGGCCTGCTGACCATGGGCGTGCTGACCGCCTCCGCGATGTGCTTCAGCGAAACCCCCTGGTACTCCCAGGAGAACCTGGGCATCTTCGCCTGGACCGGTATGGCCGCGGCCGCGGGAGACGCGGTACGCAGTCGCCGGGCCTTCGTCGACGCCATCCGCGAGCGGGCCGAGCGCGCGGAGCGCAGCCGCGACGAGGAGGCCAGGCGCCGGGTCGCCGAGGAACGGTTGCGGATCGCCCGCGACCTGCACGACGTGGTCGCCCACCACATCGCCCTGGTCAACGTCCAGGCCGGGGTGGCGGCGCACGTCATGGACAAGCGCCCCGACCAGGCCAAGGAGGCGCTCGGGCACGTACGGGAGGCCAGTCGCTCGGCCTTGAACGAACTGCGCGCCACCGTGGGCCTGCTGCGGCAGTCGGGCGACCCGGAGGCGCCCACCGAACCCGCCCCCGGCCTGGCGGTGCTCAACGATCTGGTCGAGACGTTCCGCAACGCGGGGCTCCCGGTGCGGGTCGCCTGCAACAACGAGGGCGCCGGCCTGCCGGCCGCCGTCGACCTGGCGGCCTACCGGATCATCCAGGAGGCGCTGACCAACGTCCGCAAACACGCCGGGCCCGGGGCGAAGGCCGAGGTCAGCGTGGTCCGTGTCGGCCCGGCCGTCGAGGTCACCGTCCTCGACGACGGTGCCGGTCAAGCCCGCGGCGACGCGTCGCCGCACGACAGCGAAACGGCCGGCGCCGGCGACCCGTCCGCTGGCGGTACACCCTCGTACGCCGGGAAGTCCTCGGACGGCAGCGAACCGCCGGACCGCGGCGACGGCCACGGGCTGATCGGCATGCGCGAGCGTGCCGCCGCGCTGCGCGGCTCGTGCTCCGCGGGCCCCCGCTACGGCGGTGGCTTCCGCGTCCAGGCGATACTGCCGGTCAAGGCCGGCGCCGGGGAGGACGCATGACGATCAGGGTGTTGCTCGCCGACGACCAGGCGCTGCTGCGCAGCGCGTTCCGGGTCCTGGTGGACTCCGAGGCGGACATGGAGGTCGTGGGGGAGGCGGCGGACGGTGCCCAGGCCGTGGCCCTCGCCAGGTCCGAGGCCGCCGACGTGGTCCTGATGGACATCAGGATGCCCGGCACGGACGGTCTGGCAGCCACCCGGATGATCAGCGCCGACCCGGAACTCGCGGGCGTGCGGGTGGTGATGCTCACCACGTTCGAGGTGGACGAGTACGTGGTGCAGTCGCTGCGTGCCGGTGCCTCCGGCTTCCTGGGGAAGGGCGCGGAACCGGACGAACTGCTCAACGCGATCCGTATCGCGGCGGCCGGCGAGGCCCTGCTCTCGCCGGTGGCCACCAAGGGGCTCATCGCGAGGTTCCTGGCCCAGGGCGGCAGTTCGGACCTGGCGGCCGATCCCGAGCTGTACGCGGAGCGGCTCGCCGCGCTGACCGTACGGGAGCGGGAAGTGCTGGTGCAGGTCGGCGGGGGGCATTCGAACGACGAGATCGCCGAGCGGCTTTCGGTCAGCCCACTGACCGTCAAGACCCACGTGAACCGGGCGATGGCCAAACTCGGGGCGCGCGACCGGGCTCAATTGGTGGTAATCGCCTACGAATCGGGTCTGGTCCACCCAAGGGCTTAGGGACGGCGTACTCCTCCTGCGGTATGCGGCGCATAAGGAAGGCACCTGGGAGCGAGGAATCAGGCCCGCCGCATGGCTGAAGGTAGAAGTGGGCCACTACTGCCCACCCTTCTCGTCCCGCACACCTGCCTCGCACGCCACAGAAGAGAGACCCCATGTCCTGGCTGTCCAGATTCAGCCTCGCGCAACGGGCCCTGATCGGGCTGATATCGATCGTCGCCGTCGTCTTCGGTGCGATTGCCATCCCGCAGCTCAAGCAGCAGCTGCTGCCCACCATCGAACTGCCGATGGTGTCGGTGCTCGCCCCGTATCAGGGCGCGTCCCCCGATGTGGTCGAGAAGCAGGTCGTCGAACCGCTCGAAGACACCATCAAGGCTGTCGACGGCATCAAGGGCGTGACCTCCACGGCGAGTGAGGGCAACGCCGTGATCATGGCCCAGTTCGACTACGGCAACGGCACCAAGCAGTTGGTCGCCGATGTGCAGCAGGCCGTGAACCGCGCCCGGGCCAAGCTCCCGACCGACGTGGATCCGCAGGTCGTGGCCGGCTCGACGGACGACATCCCGACCGTCGTCCTCGCCGTCACGTCCGACAAGGACCAGCAGGCACTGGCCGACCAGCTCGACCGCTCGGTCGTCCCCGTCCTCCAGGACATCGACGGCGTCGGCCAGGTCAGCGTCGACGGTGTGCAGGACCTCCAGGTCACCGTCACCCCCGACGACGGGAAGCTGGCGGCGGCCGGTCTGAACGCCGCCTCCCTCAGCCAGGCCCTGCAGGCGGGGGGCGCCACCCTGCCGGCCGGTTCGTTCTCCGAGGACGGCAAGAGCCGTACAGTGCAGGTCGGTGGCGGCTACACCTCGCTCCAGCAGATCGAGGACCTGCGCGTCACCGGGCAGGCGGCGCCGGGCAAGCCGGCCCCGAAGCCGGTCCGTCTGGGCGATATCGCCAAGGTCGCCGAGCGGCCGTCCACCGCTGTCTCCATCACCCGTACCGACGGCAGGCCCAGCCTCTCCGTCGCGCTCACCATGGACCAGGACGGCAGCGCCGTCGCCGTCTCGAACGCGGTCAAGGACAAGCTCCCCGACCTGCGCAGGACGCTCGGCTCCGGCAGTGACCTCAAGGTCATCTTCGATCAGGGCCCCTCGGTCTCGAAGTCGATTTCCGGCCTCACCACCGAAGGCGCACTCGGCCTGCTCTTCGCCGTGATCGTCATCCTGGTCTTCCTGGCGTCGCTGCGCTCCACCCTGGTCACCGCGCTCTCCATTCCGCTGTCGGTGCTGCTCGCGCTGATCGTGCTCTGGACCCGTGACCTGTCGCTCAACGTCCTCACGCTCGGCGCGCTGACCATCGCGATCGGCCGGGTCGTGGACGACTCGATCGTGGTGCTGGAGAACATCAAGCGACACCTCGGCTACGGCGAGGAACGCCAGGCGGCGATCCTCACCGCGGTGAAGGAGGTCGCCGGAGCGGTCACCTCGTCGACCCTCACCACCGTCGCGGTCTTCCTGCCGATCGGACTGGTCGGCGGCATGGTGGGCCAGCTCTTCGGCTCGTTCTCCATCACGGTCACCGCGGCCCTGCTCGCCTCGCTGCTGGTGTCGCTCACCGTGGTGCCGGTCTTCTCCTACTGGTTCCTGCGAGCCCCCAAGGGCTCCGCGGGTGTCGACCCGGCGGACCTGCGCCGCAGGGCCGAGGAGAGGGAGGAGCGCAGCCGCCTCCAGCGTGTCTATGTGCCGGTGCTCCGCTTCGCGACCCGCCGTCGTGTCACCAGCCTGGTCATCGCGGCCGCGGTCCTCATCGGCACCGTCGCCATGGCGCCGCTGCTCAAGACCAACTTCTTCGACCAGGGCCAGCAGGACACCCTGTCGCTGACCCAGAAGCTGACCCCGGGCACCAGCCTGCAGGCAGCGGACGCCGCGGCCAAGAAGGTCGAGACGCTGCTCGACGGCATCGACACGATCAAGGACTACCAGGTCACGGTCGGCTCCACCGGCTTCGCCGCTGCCTTCGGTGGCGGCACCGGCGCCAACCAGGCCTCGTACCAGGTGACTCTGAAGGACGCGTCGGACTACGACGCGACCCAGGACCGTATCGAGAAGGGGCTGGCCGGGCTCGACGGCATCGGCGAGGCCTCCATCGGCAGCGGTGGCGGCTTCGGCAGCCAGGACCTGAGCGTGGTGGTGAAGGCCGGCGATGGCGACACCCTGAAGAAGGCGTCCGAGCAGGTACGGGCCGCGGTGGCCGGTCTCGACCACGTCAAGGACGTGCAGAGCGACCTGTCGCAGAGCGTTCCCCGGATCTCCGTGAAGGCCAACGCCAAGGCGGCCGACGCGGGCTTCAACCAGACCACGCTGGGCGCCGCCGTGGGCCAGGCGGTACGCGGCACCACCTCGGGCAAGGCGATCCTCGACGACACCGAGCGTGATGTCGTCGTCAAGTCGGCGCACCCCGCCGTCACGCTGGCCGAGCTGAAGAACCTGAACCTGGGTGCGGCCAAGCTCGGTGACATCGCCACGGTGAAGCTGGTACCGGGACCGGTCTCGATGACCCGGATCGACGGCGCCCGCGCCGCGACCGTCAAGGCCACCCCGACCGGTGACAACACCGGTGCGGTCACCACCGCCCTGCAGACCAGGATCAATGAGGTGAAGAAGACCCTTCCGCAGGGCGCCACCGTCGAGATCGGCGGTGTCTCGTCGGACCAGAGCTCGGCGTTCAAGAACCTTGCCCTCGCCATGCTGGCGGCCGTCGCGATCGTCTTCATGCTGCTGGTCGGCACCTTCCGCTCGCTCGTCCAGCCGCTGATCCTGCTGGTCTCGATCCCGTTCGCGGCCACCGGGGCGATCGGCCTGCTGCTCGTCACCGGGACGCCGATGGGCGTCCCCGCGATGATCGGCATGCTGATGCTCATCGGCATCGTGGTCACCAACGCGATCGTGCTGATCGACCTGGTCAACCAGTACCGGGCCCAGGGCCTGGGAGTCGTCGAAGCGGTCGTCGAGGGCGGCAGGCACCGTCTCCGTCCCATCCTGATGACCGCCCTGGCGACGATCTTCGCGCTGCTGCCGATGGCACTCGGCGTCACCGGCGAGGGCGGCTTCATCTCGCAGCCGCTCGCGGTGGTGGTGATCGGCGGTCTGATCACCTCGACCCTGCTGACGCTGCTGCTGGTGCCGACGCTCTACGCCCTGGTGGAGCTGCGCAAGGAGCGCCGGGCGAAGAAGAAGGCAACCAAGCGCGCCGACAGGTCCGACACCCCGGCCTCGGACTCATCGGACGCGGGCGAGACCCGCACTCCGGAGCCGTCCGGCGTGTAGCCGCACTGATGACGGCCTCGGGCCTGTCCCCCGCGCGAGCGGGGGACAGGCCCGAGGCCGTTCCAGATGTCTGCGGCGCCGCCAATGGCCGCGTGGGCCCGCCCGGCAAGGACCCGCGTGACCCTACGGCAGCGCGAGCATCTGCTCGAGGGCCATCCTGGCGTACTTCTCCGTCTCCGGGTCGACCTGGATGCGGTTGACCAGGTTTCCCTCGGCCAGCGACTCCAGGGTCCAGACCAGGTGCGGCAGATCGATCCGGTTCATCGTCGAGCAGAAGCACACCGTCTTGTCCAGGAAGACGATCTCCTTGTCCGGGTGCGCGTCGGCCAGTCGGCGCACCAGGTTCAGCTCGGTGCCGATGGCCCACTTCGAGCCGGCCGGGGCGGCGTCGAGGGCCTTGATGATGAACTCCGTGGAGCCGACCTCATCGGCCGCCGTCACGACCTCGTGCTTGCACTCGGGGTGGACCAGCACGCGTACACCGGGTATCCGCTCCCGTACGTCATTGACCGAGTCCAGCGAGAAGCGGCCGTGCACCGAGCAGTGGCCGCGCCACAGGATCATCTTCGCGTCGCGCAGCTGCTCGACGGTCAGGCCGCCGTTCGGCTTGTGCGGGTTGTAGAGGACGCAGTCGTCGAGCGACAGCCCCAGGTCGCGGACGGCGGTGTTGCGGCCCAGGTGCTGGTCGGGCAGGAAGAGAACCTTCTCGCCCTGCTCGAAGGCCCAGTTCAGGGCCCGTTCGGCGTTGGACGAGGTGCAGATCGTGCCGCCGTGCCGGCCGGTGAAGGCCTTGATGTCGGCAGAGGAGTTCATGTACGAGACCGGGACGACCTGCTGGGCGACGCCCGCGTCGGTCAGTACGTCCCAGCACTCGGCGACCTGCTCGGCCGTCGCCATGTCGGCCATCGAGCAGCCGGCCGCCAGGTCGGGCAGTACGACCTTCTGGTCGTCGGACGTCAGGATGTCCGCGGACTCGGCCATGAAGTGCACACCGCAGAAGACGATGTACTCGGCCTCCGGCCTGGCGGCCGCGTCCTTGGCCAGCTTGAAGGAGTCGCCGGTGACATCGGCGAACCGGATGACCTCGTCGCGCTGGTAGTGGTGACCGAGCACGAAGACCCTGTCGCCGAGCTTCTCCTTGGCGACGCGGGCGCGCTCCACCAGGCCGGGGTCCGAGGGGGACGGCAGATCACCGGGGCACTCGACGCCGCGCTCGCTCTTCGGATCGGCCTCGCGGCCGAGCAGCAGCAGGGCCAGGGGGGACGGCTGGACATCAAGAGGCTGGGCGGTGGTCACGACCCGCACCCTTTCTTTCGGTTCTTCGGCAGAACGACTTCTCGTCGAAATGACGCTATCTATCATAGCCGCTTCGCGTCACCTTGACGATGCCCGACCGGGCCGATGTGACATATCCCCGGACTCGGGCTCCCGCCCGCCGCGAACCGGGTGTGCGAGCATGAAGGGAAGAAGAAAAGGCCAGGCCCGGAATGAATCCGGGGCCCCGCCGGTTGCACACGTCGGCAAGCAGTCCGTACATCCCCTGTCCATGGCAGGGAAACCCCATCCCGGGAGTGAAGCAGATGTCCGTATCGGACGAGAAGACCACTGTGAGCGACGGCATCCTCCTGTCCGAGGCAGCCGCGTCCAAGGTCAAGGCCCTGCTCGACCAGGAAGGCCGGGACGACCTCGCGCTGCGCGTTGCCGTCCAGCCCGGTGGCTGCTCCGGCCTCCGGTATCAGCTTTTCTTCGATGAGCGCTCGCTCGACGGCGATGTGGTCAAGGACTTCGGTGGTGTCAAGGTCGTCACCGACCGGATGAGCGCCCCGTACCTGGGCGGCGCCTCCGTCGACTTCGTCGACACCATCGAGAAGCAGGGCTTCACCATCGACAACCCGAACGCCACCGGCTCCTGCGCCTGCGGCGACTCGTTCAGCTGAGCGGTACGCACCCGAAGGCGGCGGCCCCCGGAACACCGGGGGCCGCCGCCTTCGTGCATCCCTCCGCCCCTACTTCTGCGGGACGGTCTCACCGCTCGCCGTGTCCACGACCTTGCGGTCCCCCAGCGGCTTGTCCAGCGTCACCGTCCTGGTGAGGTCCTTGGCCAGGGCGATGCAGATCTTCTTCCCCGGCTTCTTGCCCGGCCCGTCAAGGGTCACCCGCACGCTGCCGGCGTCCTCGCTCGCCTTCGCCGTGTAGGTGCTGCACACCCCGCCCCAGAAGTGCACCGTCAGATTGCGGCCCGCCGTGCTGTACGACTGAACCTTCCGGTCGTCCGGTTTGCCGGGGTGATTGCGGTTCCCCGGCGGGGCCGGCCGGACCAGGTACTTCGGGTCCACCGCGGTCGCGGTGACCGTGGCGGGCTGGATGGCATGACCGGTGGGCTTCACGTGGAAGATCCAGGACGGCACGAGCGTCTGCCGCCCGCCGACGAGTTGCATCGCCAGACCCAGCGAGGCGTGATCGACGATCACCGTCCTGGGCTTCGGGGTCCTGGCCGAGGGGACGCAGGCGTCGGACTGCTTCTTCGCGCTCGTCCCGTCCGGGGTGAGTGGCTCGGTGGTGGCACATCCACCGGTGCCACCGCGGCGCGGCGCGCCCTCAGCCGGTGCGTTCAGCCCCTTCAGCGCCTGAGCGGCGCTGACCAGCGGATATACGGCGCCCTTGACCGGAGCCTGCAGCTCTCCACTGCCGCCGGCGAGCTTTCCGTCCGGACCGACCCGCAGCCCGGTCGTCCAGCCCTCGGTCGGCAGACCGCCGATCTTCGGATCGGCGTTGACCAACCGCGCCGACCCCATCACCCGGTGCGCGTCGATTTTGGCGTCGTCCTGCCCCAGCGCCTTCAGTACCGGGGCTGCGGCCGCCTTCGCGGCTTTCTCGCTCACCGCGGGGCCATCATCACCCGGCGTGGTCCCGGGGGAACACGGCTTGTTCCGGGGACAGTTGTCCGTGCCGCCGGTGCCGAAACGGGTGAGGGTCCAGGTTCCGGGTGCCTGCTCGGTGACCTGGAGCAGCGGTCCGGAACCGTCGTGGTCGGTGCCGACCTTCCAGGACGTACCGTCCAGCCGGGGGGTCCCGGCCACGCCCACCGCCGCGGCCAGCTTCGCCACATCGGCCGCGGTGACCGAGCCTTCGGCGCGGTACACCGGCGCCTGGTCCGGGCCGTCGGGAAGCGGGCCGGCGGCGCGGTAGATCATGCCGCTCGGGTCGGGCTCGCCCGGGGCGATGCCCTGGGAGCCGCCGTCACCCGCCGCGGTGCTGTCCAGCGCCAGCGGGGGAGGGGTGTGGCCCTTTCCGTCCGCAGCGCCGGTGGCCCCCCCGTCGCGGTCCGCGGCCGTCGCGGCCCAGTACGCACCGCCGCCCCCGGCCAGCAGCACCGCTGCCGCCACCGAGGCGATGACGACGGGGGACCGCCGTCGAGGGGGAATCGCCGTGTCGTGCTCGGGTCGCTCGCCGCTCACCGCATGCTCCTTCGACTCCGTTGTCGTATGACACCGGTGTGACGGAGCGGAGCGGCGAGCGGTTCCCCGCGGGGCGTGCGCGCTCCTCGGTCGCCGTCCTGGGGTCGGTCGCCGTACGGGGACCGGTCGCCGTGCTCCGATCAGTCGCCGTACTCGGACATCTGGTCGATGAGCCGGGCGGAGGCGGGCGGGACCCTGACCCCGTGGATCAGTGACGGAGGGACGGGCGCGGGCGCCGGACCGGCGGGCACCACCCAGTGGGGTGCCATACGGGCGCAGTCGCCCCGGAGGACGGTGAGGCCGGCTTCGGACTCGGGCGGTGGGACGGAGTTCGGCATGTTCGCACCGTACGCACGAGTGATACCGCGAAGGAAGTCCTACTATTGGGTAGTTTCGTCGCTTCGTGACCGGGGCCGCGACCCGATAGCGTGAGGTGTCAGCCTTCCTCCTCCGCAGGAGCGTCCTCGCCGTGCGCATCGCAGTCACCGGCTCCATCGCCACTGACCACCTCATGACCTTCCCCGGCCGCTTCGCCGACCAACTGGTAGCCGATCAGCTCCACACGGTCTCCCTCTCCTTCCTCGTCGACAACCTCGACGTGCGGCGTGGCGGGGTCGGCCCCAACATCTGCTTCGGCATGGGGCAGCTCGGGATCCGCCCCATCCTGGTCGGCGCGGCCGGCGCGGACTTCGACGAATACCGCGCCTGGCTGGACCGCCACGGGGTGGACACCGGCTCGGTCCGGATCTCGGAGGTCCTGCACACCGCGCGATTCGTCTGCACCACGGACGCCGACCACAACCAGATCGGCTCCTTCTACACCGGCGCGATGAGCGAGGCGCGGCTGATCGAACTCCAGCGGGTCGCCGAACGGGTGGGTGGCCTGGACCTGGTGCTGATCGGCGCGGACGACCCGGAAGCGATGCTCCGCCATACGGAGGAATGCCGCACCCGGTCGATTCCGTTCGCCGCGGACTTCTCCCAGCAGATCGCCCGGATGAGCGGCGACGACATCCGGACCCTGCTCGACGGTGCGACCTACCTCTTCTCGAACGAGTACGAGAAGGGGCTCATCGAGTCCAAGACCGGCTGGAGTGAAGAGGAGATCCTGGGCAGGGTCGGCCACCGGATCACCACACTGGGTGCACGAGGTGTCCGCATCGAGCGCGCCGGTGACGACCCGATCGAGGTCGGCTGCGCCGAGGAGGAGGCCAAGGTCGATCCCACGGGCGTCGGCGACGCGTTCCGCGCGGGATTCCTGTCCGGGCTGACCTGGGGTGTGGGTCTCGAGCGGGCGGCGCAGGTCGGCTGCATGCTGGCGACGCTGGTGATCGAGACGCTGGGGACGCAGGAGTACACGTTGCGGCGGGCCAACTTCATGGCCCGCTTCACCAAGGCGTACGGCGATGAGGCGGCGTCGGAGGTACAGGGCCACCTGCGGTAGGGCTCTCGCCCGGGCTCACGACACCCGGCGCACCCGGTAGGCGGTGCCCCGGGGCGCCGGGTCGGCGCCCAGGTACTCCTGAGCGCGCATCTGGCACCAGGCGGGAATGTCCAGCCGGGCCGCCTCGTCGTCCGAGAGCACCGTCACCACGGAGCCGACCGGCACATCCCTGATCACCTTGGCGAGCTCGATGACCGGGATCGGACACCGCTTGCCGAGCGAGTCCACCACGCGCTCCGGTGCATCGCCGGCCACCGCGAGGCCGCCGGGCGAAGCGGTCGGCGACTCCGGAGCCGCCCCGAGCCGTTGGCGTACGCCCGCCACCACCTCGGGCAGTACCGCGAGGAACCGGCGGACGTCCGCCTCGCCCGCCCCCACCGGCAGCGACACCCGGACGTTGCCCTCCGACAGCACGCCCATCGCCCGCAGCACGTGACTGGGCATCAGCGTGCTGCTGGTGCAGGAGGAACCGGACGACACGGAGAAACCGGCCGTGTCCAGCTCGTGCAGCAGCACCTCTCCGTCGGCATAGAGACAGGAGAAGGTCACCAGATGCGGCAGCCGCCTTACCGGGTCGCCGACCACTTCGACGTCCGGCACCAGTTCGGGCACCGCGTTGCGGATCCGGTCGACCAGAGCACGCAGCCGTACCGCTTCGGTGTCCGCCTCGGCCCGCACCGCCCGTAGCGAGGCTGCCGCGGCGACGATCGCCGGGACGTTCTCGAAGCCGGCCGCCCGCCCGGACTCCCGTTCGTCGGCGGGACCTTGGGTGACGTACCGGACTCCTTTGCGTACCGCGAGCAGCCCGACCCCTGCCGGTCCGCCCCACTTGTGCGCGCTCGCGGTGAGCAACGACCAGGCCCCGGCGACCGGGCCCCACCCCAGTGACTGGGCCGCGTCCACCAGCAGGGGCACCCCTGCTGCCCGGCAGGCCTCGGCGACCTCGTCCACCGGCTGTTCGGTGCCCACTTCGTGGTTGGCGGACTGCAGACAGGCCAACGCGGTGTCCGGGCGCAGCGAGTCGGCGTACCCGGAAGGGGACACCGCGCCGGTCCTGCCGACCGGTACCTCGGTGACCGATCCGCCGGCCGCCTCATGGGAGGCGGCGGAGTGGAGCACGGAGGAGTGTTCGACCGCGGACACCACCAGATGACCGCCGACACGCCGACGGCCGGAAAGCGCTCCGGCAATTCCGGAGTGCACCGCGTGGGTCCCCGAAGAGGTGAACGCCAGTTCGTCGGGGCGGCATCCGACGGCCTCCGCCGCCGCCTCGCGTGCCGCGTCGAGGAGCAGCCTGGCCCGCCGGCCCTCCCGGTAGAGGCGCGCCGGATCGGCCCAGCCCTCGTCCAGCGAGGCTTGCAGGGCCTGCCGTGCGACGGGGTGCAGGGGGGCGGACGAAGCGGTATCGAAGTAGACCACGCGGCCACGCTAGCCGCAGCCCGGGTACGGAGGCGGTCCGGCACCGGGAGAGGGGGCGTCAGATGGCCCCCGGAAGCCCTAGTTCCGCCGTCCGTTCCTCTCCCGGCTCCCTTCGGACCCACCCCTTCGGAGTGTCGGTCGGCGCGTTGGGCACCCTCCCCGCACGACGCCAAATGGCCTCCAGTAGGGTTTGGTCCGCATAAACATCCAAACCCCTGCCCGAGCAGGACCGGCGACCGACCTCGATGCGGCCGCAGCCGGGCCGCACGGGCGAGACTCTCGGGAAGGCGCTACGTGAGTCCCAACGGCTCCGACCTCCCCCATCGCCCGAAGGGCGTGGGCGGTACCCCCATGTCGCGGCGCCCGATGCGGCGGAAGCTGCCGCAGGTGCTGACGGCGGGCCTGGTCCTGGTAACCGCTACCGGTTGCTCGTACAAGGATTTCCCCCGCCTTGGTATGCCCACCCCGGTAACGGAAGAGGCCCCTCGGGTCCTCTCCCTCTGGCAGGGTTCGTGGGCGGCAGCGCTCGCCACGGGCGTGCTGGTGTGGGGGCTGATCATCTGGAGTGTGATCTTCCACCGGCGCAGCCGCACCAAGGTGGAGGTACCTCCGCAGACCCGCTACAACATGCCCATCGAGGCGTTGTACACCGTGGTCCCCCTCATCATCGTCTCGGTGCTCTTCTACTTCACCGCACGTGATGAATCGAAGTTGCTGAATCTCTCCGACAAGCCCGCGCACACGGTCAACGTGGTCGCGTTCCAGTGGAGCTGGGGCTTCAACTACGTCGAGGACGTGGACGGAAATCCCTCCACCGGCAATGCCGCGAAGTCGTCGGAGCTGTCCGACATCCCGGACCGCTTCACCAAGCAGTTCCCCAAGGGAGCCGAAGGCGTCTACGACGTCGGCACCGCGGGAACCCGCAACCCGCAGACCGGTAACCCCGGACCGACCCTCTGGCTCGCCAAGGGGCAGAGGGTCCGCTTCGTCCTCACATCGCGTGACGTCATCCACGACTTCTGGGTGATTCCGTTCCTGATGAAGCAGGACGTCGTCCCGGGGCACACCAACTCCTTCGAGGTCACCCCGACCCAGGAGGGCACCTTCAGGGGTAAGTGCGCCGAGCTCTGCGGCGTCGACCACTCCCGGATGCTCTTCAACGTGAAGGTCGTTTCCCCGGAGCGCTATCAGCAGCACCTGAAGGATCTGGTGCACAAGGGCCAGAAGGGCTACATCCCTGCCGGGATCGCGCAGACTGGCCACGCCAAGAACGCGGAGACGAACAACCTGTGAGCATCCTCAATGAACCCAAGGGTGCCGCAACGGCAGCAGACGGCTTTTACGCCAGCGAGCTGCCGGTACGGCGCAAAGAGCCGGGAAACGTCCTCGTCAAGTGGCTGACGACCACTGACCACAAGACGATCGGCACGATGTATCTGGTCACCTCGTTTGCGTTCTTCTGCATCGGCGGTGTGCTGGCCCTGGTGATGCGGGCCGAGCTGGCCCGTCCCGGCCTTCAGATCGTGTCGAACGAGCAGTTCAACCAGGCGTTCACCATGCATGGCACGATCATGCTGCTGATGTTCGCGACCCCGTTGTTCGCCGGATTCACGAACTGGATCATGCCGCTGCAGATCGGCGCGCCCGATGTGGCGTTCCCGCGGCTGAACATGTTCGCGTACTGGCTGTACCTCTTCGGCTCGATCATCGCGGTCGGTGGCTTCATCACCCCGCAGGGCGCTGCCGACTTCGGCTGGTTCGCTTACTCCCCGCTGTCGGACGCCGTCCGTTCGCCGGGTGTCGGTGCCGATATGTGGATCATGGGTCTGGCCTTCTCGGGCTTCGGCACGATCCTCGGCTCGGTCAACTTCATCACCACGATCATCTGCATGCGCGCACCGGGCATGACGATGTTCCGGATGCCGATCTTCGTGTGGAACGTCCTGCTGACCGCCGTGCTGGTCCTGCTGGCCTTCCCGGTCCTCGCCGCGGCGCTCTTCGCGCTGGAGGCGGATCGAAAATTCGGGGCTCATGTATTCGATTCGGCAAATGGCGGCGCACTACTCTGGCAACACCTCTTCTGGTTCTTCGGCCATCCAGAGGTGTACATCATCGCTTTGCCATTCTTCGGAATCATTTCCGAAGTGATTCCGGTGTTCTCCAGAAAGCCGATGTTCGGCTACATCGGCCTGATCGCCGCGACGATCTCGATCGCCGGCCTGTCGGTGACCGTGTGGGCCCACCACATGTACGTCACCGGGGGAGTGCTGCTGCCGTTCTTCTCCTTCATGACCTTCCTGATCGCGGTGCCGACCGGGGTGAAGTTCTTCAACTGGATCGGCACGATGTGGAAGGGGTCACTGAGTTTCGAGACCCCGATGCTCTGGGCCGTCGGCTTCCTGATCACCTTCACCTTCGGTGGTCTGACCGGCGTCATCCTGGCCTCGCCGCCGATGGACTTCCACGTCTCGGACTCCTACTTCGTGGTGGCGCACTTCCACTACGTCGTCTTCGGCACCGTGGTCTTCGCGATGTTCTCCGGGTTCCACTTCTGGTGGCCGAAGTTCACCGGGAAGATGCTGGACGAGCGGCTCGGCAAGATCACCTTCTGGACGCTGTTCGTGGGCTTCCACGGCACCTTCCTGGTGCAGCACTGGCTGGGCGTCGAGGGCATGCCGCGGCGGTACGCGGACTACCTGGCGGCCGACGGCTTCACCGCGCTGAACACCGTTTCGACCATCAGCTCCTTCCTGCTCGGACTGTCGATCCTGCCGTTCCTCTACAACGTCTGGAAGACCGCCAAGTACGGCAAGAAGATCGAGGTCGACGACCCCTGGGGCTACGGACGTTCACTCGAATGGGCGACGTCCTGCCCGCCGCCGCGGCACAACTTCACCACCCTGCCGCGGATCCGTTCCGAATCGCCGGCCTTCGACCTGCACCACCCGGAGATCGCGGCTCTCGAGCAGCTCGAGAACCACGGTGCCGGTGACAAGGTCCTCGCCGGTGGCAAGGAGACAGGCAAGTGAAGATCCAGGGAAAGATGTTCCTCTGGCTGAGTGCCTTCATCCTCGCCGTGGCGATCGTCTACGGCGTGTGGTCGAAGGAAGCAGCCGGCACGACAGCGCTCTTCATGGCCTTCGGGCTGAGCGTGATGATCGGCTTCTACCTGGCCTTCACGGCCCGGCGGATGGACGCGATCGCGCAGGACGACAAGGAGGCCGAGGTCGCCGACGAGGCGGGCGAGGTGGGCTTCTTCGCCCCGCACAGCTGGCAGCCGCTCTCGCTCGGCGTCGGCGCAGCGCTGGCCTTCCTGGCGGTGGCCATGGGCTGGTGGCTGCTGTACTTCTCGGCGCCGCTGATCGTGGTGGGGCTGTACGGCTGGGTCTTCGAGTTCTACCGCGGTGAGAACCAGAACCAGTAACGCGCATTTCGCACGTCGAACGAGGGGCCCGGACGCCATTCAGGTGTCCGGGCCCCTCGTTTGCAGTCATCCGGCGTGCCGCTGCCGGGCCGTCTTCATACCGTGTGCTCATGAGCCAAGTACCCCGATTCCGTACGGTCCTGAGCTGCTCGCTGCTGGTCGTCTCGCTGGTCACAGCGGCAGCCGCCTGCAGCGGTTCCGACAGCAATCCGCTCGCCTCGACGCCGTTCGACGCGGGAGGCCAGATATCCTTCAGCGGCTCCAAGGGACACGGCAAGGCCGACCCGAACAAGCCGCTGGAAATCACCACCAAGAACGGATCCGGCCGGATAACCGACGTGACGGCCACGGACGCCTCAGGACGCCGACTGGCGGGCGAACTCTCCGCCGACGGCACCCGGTGGCACAGCACGGCTCCGCTGGCTGCAGGCGCGCACTACACGTTGCGGGTCGCCATCGAGAACGGCCGCGGACGGCCGGGCAACCGGAAATTCACCTTCGACACCAAGTCGTCGTCCCACCGGCTCAACGCCACCTTCGGCCCCCAGGCCGGTGAATACGGCGTCGGCCAGCCCATCACGGCGAAGCTCTCCGCGCCGGTCAAGGCGAAGGCGGACCGCGCCAAGGTCGAACGCGCCCTGAAGGTCGACTCGGTGCCCGCGGTGGTGGGCTCCTGGTACTGGGTGGACAGCAAGACGCTGCACTACCGCCCCAAGGACTACTGGCCCGCGCACTCCAAGATCAACGTGCACAGCAACCTCAACGGGATAAAGATCACCGGCAAGCTCTACGGCGGCGCCGCCAAGCCCCTGAAGATAACCACCGGGGACCGCCTCGAGGCCCTCACCGACGCCGGTTCCGACGTGATGACGGTCAAGCGCGACGGAAAGGTGATCAACACTATTCCGGTCACCATGGGCAAGCCGGGCTTCTCCACCCGAAACGGCGTCAAGGTCGTGCTCGGCAAGGAGTACTACGTCCAGATGAAGAGCTCGAGCATCGGGATAGCCGCCGGCAGCTCGGACTCGTACGACCTCTCGGTGTACTACGCGACCCGCGTCACCTGGAGCGGTGAGTACGTCCACGCGGCGCCCTGGTCCGTGGGATCCCAGGGGGTCGCCAACACCAGCCACGGCTGCACCGGCATGAGCACCGCCAACGCCACCTGGTTCTTCAACACCTTCCACAAGGGCGACCTCGTCAGCGTCGTCGGAAGCGCCGGCGACACGATGACGCCGTTCGACAACGGATTCGGCGACTGGAACCTGTCCTGGGACAAGTGGCGCAAGGGCAGCGCGCTGGTGGCCGGCAAGCAGGCGGACAGCAACCCGACCGATACGGCCCGACTGCGGCCCGCCGCCTTCTGACCCGCCTGAGCGGCGTCAGGCCCGGGTGGAACCGGTGGCCGACGCCAGCCGGCTGCGCAGCAGAGCGGCCAGCGCGTCGGCGAACTCCACCGGCTCGACCGGCAGGGTCACCGCGGTCTCCGCGCGGCTCCAGGTGGCCAGCCAGGCGTCCTGCGGCCGGCCGATCAGCAGCAGTACGGGCGGGCACCGGAAGATCTCGTCCTTGATCTGCCGGCAGAGGCCCATACCGCCCGCGGGGACCGCCTCGCCGTCGAGTACGCAGACATCGACGCCGCCGTTGTCCAGGGCCCTGAGCACGGCCTCCGGGGTCGCGCACTCCAGGTACTGCACCGGCGGCACGTCCGCGGCGGGCCTGCCGCCCGCCGCGAGCCGTACCTGCTCCCGGGTGTTCGCGTCGTCGCTGTAGACCAGGACCGTGGCGCTCGGCTGCATTGTTCCTCCGTGACGACTGTGTCTTCGGGGTCTGAGGTGGCTTGCACCCTGGCGCGGATGCTACTCCGTCCGACACCACGTCAACACCGTTGAGCAAGCCCCGGCGATGGGCTGTTCGGGCAGGACACGGGGCGCTGACACACCGAACGGCACCCCCCGAGGTGAGGGCCGGATAAGCGACCGACATAATGTCGGTCGTGGCGACAGCAACGACAGTAGAAACCGGGCACGCGCACCCGTCGGTCAATCGGCCGAACCTCACCAGCGTCGGAACCATCATTTGGTTGAGTTCCGAGCTGATGTTCTTCGCGGCCCTCTTCGCGATGTACTTCACCCTGCGATCGGTGACGGGTCCCGACCACTGGAAGGGTATGGCCGACGCGCTGAACGTTCCGTTCGCGGCGTCGAACACCACCATCCTGGTGCTCTCTTCTCTCACGTGCCAGCTCGGCGTCTTTGCCGCCGAGCGGGGCGATGTGAAGAAGTTGCGCTCGTGGTTCTCGATCACGTTCGTGATGGGTGCGATCTTCATCGGAGGCCAGATCTTCGAGTACACCAACCTGGTGAAGGAAGACGGCATCTCGCTGTCCTCCGACCCCTACGGTTCGGTGTTCTACCTGACGACCGGCTTCCACGGCTTGCACGTGACAGGTGGCCTGATCGCCTTCCTGTTCGTTCTGGGCAGGACGTACGCAGCCAAGAGATTCACCCACCACCAGGCAACCGCCGCCATCGTCGTGTCCTATTACTGGCACTTCGTCGATGTCGTCTGGATCGGCCTCTTCGCGACGATTTACCTGATCCAGTAAGCGGGCCCGAAGCCCCACTCATCCAGCAAGCACCGACGCAGAAGATCCTGACACCGGGGTAATCCGTGAAAAAGCTCTCCGCACGACGACGCCACCCGATGGCGGCGGTCGTCGTCCTACTCCTCGCGCTGGCGGCCACCGGGGGGCTGTACGCCGCGTTCGCACCCGCGGGCAAGGCACAGGCCGACGACACCGCCCAGTCCGTCTCCTCCATCACCGAGGGCAAGAAGCTGTTCTCCGTGGGCTGCGCAAGCTGCCACGGCATGGGTGGCGAGGGCACGACCGACGGGCCGAGCCTGGTGGGCGTCGGCGCGGCCGCCGTCGACTTCCAGGTCGGCACCGGCCGGATGCCCGCTCAGCAGCCCGGCCCGCAGGTGCCGAAGAAGAAGGTCGTCTACACGCAGCCCGAGATCGACAAGCTCGCGGCGTACGTGGCCTCCCTCGGCGCTGGTCCCGCCGTGCCGACGACGGAGCAGTACAGCGTCGACGGTGCCAACATCGCCAAGGGCGGCGAACTGTTCCGCACCAACTGCGCGCAGTGCCACAACTTCTCGGGTGAGGGCGGCGCGCTGACGCACGGCAAGTTCGCCCCGAGCCTGGAAGGCGTGGACCCGAAGCACATCTACGAGGCCATGCTGACCGGCCCGCAGAACATGCCGTCCTTCCCCGACACGACGATGAACCAGCAGAACAAGCAGGACGTCATCGCTTACGTCAAGACCGTCAATGGCGACAATTCCTCAAGCCCCGGCGGCTTCAAGCTGGGCGGCCTCGGTCCGGTCAGTGAGGGCCTCTTCGGCTGGGTCTTCGGACTCGGTGCGCTGATCGCAGTTGCCATCTGGGTCGCGGCCCACACCGCTAAGGCCAAGAAGTCATGAGTAGCAATAAGAATTCCGAAGAGATCCTGCCCAGTGAGCAGGCCGCCGACCAGGCCGGTGCCGGTGCGGTGGAGCATGCGGACGATCCGTTCGCCGATCCGGGCCTGCCGGCCCACCGGCCACGCGTCCAGGACATCGACGAACGGGCGGCCAAGCGCTCCGAGCGGATGGTCGCTCTCCTGTTCACGATCTCGATGCTGGCCACGATCGCCTTCATCGCGTCCTATGTGATCTTCCCGATCGACAAGATCGTCTACATCTTCCCGTTCGGCCATGTGAGCGTGCTGAACTTCTCCCTGGGTCTGACCCTGGGTATCGCGCTCTTCTCGATCGGCGCGGGCGCGGTCCACTGGGCCCGCACGCTGATGTCGGACGTCGAGGTTGCGGACGACCGTCACGCGATCGAGGCCGCGCCGGAGGTCAAGGCGAAGGTGCTGGCCGACTTCGCGGCCGGTGCCGCCGAGTCCGGCTTCGGCCGCCGCAAGCTGCTCCGCAACACGCTGTTCGGTGCGATGGCCATGGTGCCGCTGGCCGGCGTGATGCTGCTCCGTGACCTCGGTCCGCTGCCGGAGCAGAAGCTCCGCAAGACGCTGTGGGCCAAGGGCAAGGTCCTCGTCAACATGAACACCAACCAGCCGCTGCGTCCCGAGGACGTCGCTGTGGGTTCACTGACGTTCGCCATGCCCGAGGGCCTGGACGAAAGCCAGGAGGACTTCCAGAAGCAGATCGCCAAGGCCGCCCTGATGATCGTCCGCATTCAGCCGGAGGAGATCAAGGACAAGCAGGAGCGCGAGTGGGCCCACGAGGGCATCGTCGCGTACTCGAAGATCTGCACCCATGTCGGCTGCCCGATCAGCCTGTACGAGCAGCAGACGCACCACGTGCTCTGCCCGTGCCACCAGTCCACCTTCGACCTGTCCGACGGCGCACGCGTCATCTTCGGCCCGGCCGGCCACCCCCTTCCGCAGCTGCGGATCGGTGTGAACGGCGAGGGTAACCTCGAAGCGCTCGGCGACTTTGCCAAGCCCGTCGGTCCTGCCTTCTGGGAGCGCGGATGAGCACCGTGACGGATCCACAGCGCAAAGCGCCCGCCGGCGAGCGGGTGGCCGACTGGGCGGATGGCCGCCTGGGCATCTACGGCCTGGCCAAGACCAACATGCGGAAGATCTTCCCGGACCACTGGTCCTTCATGCTGGGTGAGATCTGCCTCTACAGCTTCATCATCATCATCCTCACGGGTGTGTACCTGACGCTGTTCTTCCACCCCAGCATGAACGAGGTCGTCTACGACGGCCCGTACGTGCCGCTGCAGGGTGTGCGGGTGTCCGAGGCGTACGCCTCGACGCTGCACATCAGCTTCGAGGTCCGCGGTGGTCTGCTCATCCGGCAGATCCACCACTGGGCCGCGCTGGTCTTCCTGGCCGGCATGCTCGTGCACATGATGCGGGTGTTCTTCACGGGCGCCTTCCGCAAGCCGCGCGAGATCAACTGGCTGTTCGGCTTCCTGCTGCTGGTGCTGGGCATGTTCACCGGCTTCACCGGCTACTCGCTCCCGGACGACCTGCTCTCCGGCACCGGCGTGCGGTTCATGGAGGGCGTGATGCTCTCCATCCCGGTGGTCGGCTCGTACGCCTCGATGTTCCTGTACGGCGGTGAGTTCCCCGGCGGTGACTTCGTCGCCCGGTTCTACTCGGTCCATATTCTGCTGCTGCCCGGCATCATGCTGGGTCTGCTGGTCGGCCACCTGATCCTGGTCTTCTTCCACAAGCACACGCAGTTCGCGGGCCCCGGCAGGACGAACAAGAACGTCGTCGGTATGCCCCTGCTGCCGATCTACATGGCCAAGGCCGGAGGCTTCTTCTTCCTGGTCTTCGGTGTCATCGCCGCCGTCTCCGCCATCGCCTCGATCAACCCGATCTGGGAGATCGGCCCCTACCGTCCGGACCAGGTGTCGACCGGCGCCCAGCCCGACTGGTACATGGGCTTCTCCGAGGGCCTGGTCCGCATCATGCCGGGCTGGGAGATCAGCGCCTGGGGTCACACCCTGGTGCTGGGCGTGTTCGTCCCCATCGTGATCTTCCCGCTGGTCCTGGTCATGATCGGGGTCTATCCGTTCATCGAGTCCTGGATCACCGGTGACAAGCGCGAGCACCACATCCTGGACCGCCCGCGCAACGCCCCGACCCGGACCGGCCTGGGCGTCGCCTGGATCACGCTCTACGCGATCCTGCTGGTCGGTGGCGGTAACGACATCTGGGCCACGCACTTCCACCTGTCGATCAACGCGATCACCTGGTTCGTGCGGATCGGTATGTTCCTCGGACCGGTGATCGCCTTCGTCATCACCAAGCGGTGGTGCATCGGTCTGCAGCGCCGCGACCGGGAGAAGGTGCTGCACGGACGCGAGTCCGGCGTCATCAAGCGCCTGCCGCACGGTGAGTTCGTCGAGATCCACGAGCCGCTCAACCACCGTCAGCTGCACTCGCTCACCGCGCACGAGCAGTACAAGCCGTTCGAGATCGGCCCGTTGGTCGACGAGAACGGTGTCGAGCGCAAGGTGTCCCGTCTGACCAAGCTGCGCGCCAAGCTGAGCAAGGGCTACTACGGCGAGCACAACCAGATCGAGAAGCCCAGCGCGGAGGAGTACAAGGAGATCACCAGCGGCCACGGCCACCACTGACGCCTTGGCTCGGAACGGCCTGACCTGAACGGGTCGCCACGGCGGGAGCCCCGTCCATCTCCTCTGATGGACGGGGCTCCTTGCCGTCCGGGGGGATGGATAAGGTGGAGGCATCCCTATCGGCTGTGGACCCAGGAGCGGACCATGAACGTTGTGACCCCGGTTGGCGGCGACAGCGTGGCGGCCTACTCCTGGCCGGTCGTCCTCGACTCCCTGCTCGGCGGAACCGACCAGAGCGCGGACGCCACCGCCTGGGCGATGGACCGCATCATGAGCGGAGAGGCGACCGACGCGCAGATCGCGGGCTTCGCGGTGGCGCTGCGGGCCAAGGGCGAGACGGTCGCGGAGATCAGCGGTCTGGTGCAGAGCATGTACGAGCACGCCCGTCTGATCGAGGTGCCCGGGGACACCGTGGACATCGTCGGCACCGGTGGCGACGGTGCCAGGACGGTGAACATCTCCACGATGTCGGCGATCGTGGTGGCCGGCGCCGGAGCGAAGGTCGTCAAGCACGGGAACCGGGCGGCCTCGTCGGCGAGCGGCGCGTCCGATGTGCTGGAGAAGCTCGGCGTCAATCTGGAGCTGACCCCGCAACGGGTGGCCGAGGTCGCCGACGAGGCCGGCATCACCATGTGTTTCGCGGTGAAGTTCCATCCCGCCCTGCGCTATGTGGCGGCGGCCCGGCGTGAGTTGGGCATCCGCACCACGTTCAACGTGCTGGGCCCGCTCACCAACCCGGCGAGGGTGAGAGCGCAGGCGACCGGGGTCGCCGACGCCCGGATGGCACCCATCATGGCCGGCGTGCTGGCCGAGCGCGGTTCGTCCGCGCTGGTGTTCCGGGGGGACGACGGGCTCGACGAGCTGACCACCACGGCCACCTCACGGGTGTGGATCGTGGCGGACGGTGCGGTCCGCGAAGAGGTCTTCGATCCCCGCGACGTGGGCATCGGGCTGGTTCCGGTGGAGGCACTGCGCGGTGCCGACGCCTCGTACAACGCCGACGTCGCCCGTCGGCTGCTGGCCGGTGAAACCGGACCGGTGCGCGATGCGGTGCTGCTCAACTCCGCGGCGGCGCTGGTCGCGCTGCGGCCGGGCACCGGCTCGCTGACCGAGCAGATCGCGGCCGGGATCGAGCGCGCCGCGGAGTCGGTGGACTCGGGAGCGGCGCGCAGCGCGCTGGACAGATGGGTCGCGGCGAGCAACGCCTGACACCTCCGCGGCACCCGGTGTGACGTACGGCGCGGTCCGGGATCCGGACCGCGCCTTGCGTATCCCGCATCTTGTGGCAAGCTACTTGCCAGGTCATGAGTGACAGCGACTACGGCCCCAGCCCGCTGTCCGGCAACCCTCCGTCCGTGGCGGGGTGCCCTGGGTGAAGACCGGGCCGCGACGGCACAGTCCGCGGCAAGCGCGGATCCCTCGCCAGGGATCCTGGTCACCGAGGGAGTTCTTCCGTGGTTCAGCGAATGCGATAGGGCAGTAGCCCCCTTCTCCGCACACCCCTTTCCGCACTGTCCAGCGCTGCCCCGATGCGCGGCGCGCCCAGTGAATTCGCCTGCCCTTTCCGGGAGTTCGCCATGTCTGTTGCCACCGTTGCCTTCGCCTCCGCCGCTGCCGCCGATGCTTGTGCGGGTGCCCCGCTGCCGGTCCTCGGGCGGGACGTTTCGGTGCCGCTCGTCACCGGCGGCGAGGTCGGCTACGCCGCGCTCGACTACGCGGCCAGCGCCCCGGCCCTGCAGCGGGTCTGGGACGACGTGGCCGCCTACGCGCCGTACTACGGCAGCGTGCACCGCGGCGCCGGCTACCTGTCGCAGCTCTCCACGGACCTCTTCGAGAACAGTCGGTCCACCATCGCCGCGTTTCTCGGCTGCCGCGAGGATCATCAGGTCGTTTTCACCCGGTCGACCACCGACTCCCTCAACCTGCTGGCCGCGGCGCTGCCGGCCGGCTGTGAGGTCTTCGTCTTCGAGACCGAGCACCACGCCTCGCTGCTGCCCTGGCGCGACGCCACCGTCACCTACCTGGACGCACCGCGCACTCCGCGGCAGGCCGTCGAGACCCTGGAGCGCGCCCTCGCGGTCCGTGACGCCGCCGGTCCGGCTCTGGTGTGCGTGACCGGGGCCTCGAACGTCACCGGTGAGCTGTGGCCGGTGGCGGAGCTGGCCGCCACCGCCCACGCGCACGGCGCGCGGATCGTGCTGGACGCCGCGCAGCTCGCCCCGCACCACCCGGTGGACATCGTGGCTCTCGACGTCGACTGGGTCGCCTTCTCCGGGCACAAGCTCTACGCGCCCTTCGGCTCCGGTGTCCTGGCGGGCCGCTCCGACTGGTTGCAGGACGCGGAGCCGTATCTGGCCGGCGGCGGTGCCTCCCGCCAGGTGAGCAGGCGCGCCGACGGCGGCGTGGACGTCGAGTGGCACAGCACGGCCGCCCGGCACGAGGCCGGCTCGCCCAACGTCATCGGGGCGTACTCCATCGCTGCCGCCTGCAAGGCGCTCACCGAGGCCGGTTTCGACTCGCTGGTCGAGCGGGAGCAGGCGCTGATCGCCAAGGTCCGCGCCGGCCTCGCCGAGGTGGACGCGGTGCGGGTGCTCTCGCTCTTCGGTGACGAGGCTCCACGCGTCGGCGTCATCTCGTTCGTGGTGGAGGGCTGGAACAGCTCGCACTTCGCCGCCGCGCTCTCGGCCGAATACGGCATCGGGGTGCGGGACGGCCTCTTCTGCGCCCACCCGCTGGTGCGCACCCTGCTCGGCGGCGACCCGCAGGACCAGGGTGAGTGCGGCGCGCCCGAGGGCGAGCCGGGCGGGGCCTCGCTCAACGCCATCCGGGTGAGCTTCGGCGCCGGTACACCGGACGAGCACGTGGAGCGTTTCGTCACCGCGGTCAAGGAGCTGGTGCGGGACGGCGCCCGCTGGAACTACCGCACCGAGAACGGCCGTTGCGTGCCGGCCGTGTGATGCCGGGGCCATCCCCGGCCGGCCGCGAGGCCGGGGCGCCGGCGGGTGGCGCCCTACGCGTCGAGCCCGATGGCGAAAGCCGCTTCCAGGTCGTGCTGCGAGTACGTACGGAACGCCACGTGGGTGTCGGTGGCCTCGACGCCGGGGATCTTGCTGATCCGGCCGGGGATGATGTCCGCGAGGTCGTCGTGCCGGGCCACCCGGACCAGCGCGATCAGGTCGTACGTGCCGGTGACGGAGTAGACCTCGCTGACGTTCTCCAGCGAAGCGAGTGATTCGGCGATCTCGGGGATCCGGTCCACGCTGGTCTTGATGAGCACGATCGCGGTGATCACGGCTTACGTTCTCCCTCGGTGGCCGTCGCTGGGGCCCTCACTCTAGTCGCACGCCAGTACCGCGCCGTGGCGTAGAGGAAGCCGAGCGAGAACCCCGCCAGATGTGCCGTGTAGGCGACCCCGGGGCCGGTCCCGTGCTGCTGCCGGGCGGCCAGCCACTGCAGGGCGAACCAGAAGACCAGCACGATCCAGGCGGGGAAGCGCAGTGGCAGGAACAGCAGGAACGGGAAGATGCTGGTGACCCGGGCCTTCGGGAAGAGGCTCAGGAAGGCGCCGAGCACCGCCGAGATCGCGCCGGACGCACCGACCAGGGACTGATCGGACGAGGTGTGCGTCAGCGCGTAGGCGCCCAGGGCGGCATAGCCGCCGGCCAGATAGAAGACCGCGAAGTGCAGCCGGCCCATCCGCTCCTCGGCCATCGCACCGAAGACGTACAGGAACAGCATGTTGCCGAGCAGATGCACCCAGCCGGCATGGACGAACAGCGCGGTGAGCGGGGTGAGCAGGGCCGACCCGGTGCCGCTCATCAGTTCGGTGGGAACGACTCCCCAGCGTTCGAAATAGGCGCTCTGGGCGGCGAGGAGATCGTCGCCCGTGCCGTAACCGGTGTTGAACCCCGAGGCCGGGCCGATGAGGAAGATCAGGCAGCAGAGGCCGATCAGGCCGTAGGTCACCACCGGGCCGTCGAACGCTTCCCACCGCTTGCGCATGGACCGAGCATGGCCCAACGGGGGCGAATGGGGCAGAGTGCCTCGCCGGAGCCCCGAGGGGTCGACCGGCCGCCTCCGGGGGTGAGTGCAAGGCCGTAGGGTTGCGGGGAGAACATCCGCAGTTCGATGACGCACCGCGACCCAGGCACACGAACGAAGAGGACGGCATTATGACGACGGTTCCCATGCCGACCGCCGGCACCCGGTGGCGTTGCACGCTCTGTGGCAATCTCACCCGATTCGATGTGACCCGCTCGTCGAAGGTTGTCGAGTACATGCATCTCGACCTGGCCGGTGAGCCGAAGGTCGAAGAACGCGAGGTGGTCAGTGAGAGCATCGAGTCGGTGCGCTGCCGCTGGTGCAACGCGGTGGACCAGATCGAGCTGGTGGACAGGCCGGGCGGCGGCTCCTGAGGGAGTCCGCCGAAGAGCGACAGTGGGGTGACGGATCGTGGAGCCTGCAAGCGGCACGGAGCCGGCCGGTGGGGCCGGCGACGCCGCCGAGGCGCTCGACCGTCCGCTGCCGGAAGGGGTGCGGCGCCGGGTCGTCGCGCTGGTGTCCGACGCGTTCGGGGGGCTGACGGTCGCCGAGCTCCCCGCGCAGCTCCGGCAGTACGCCCGGTTCACGCCGACCCGGCGGGCCAAGTTCGCGGGCACCGCGATGGCGGCCGCGCTGGAGAGCGATCCGCTGTTCCGCCAGCGCATCGGTGAGCGGCTGAAGGAGTCCCAGGCCGAGCTGGCCGGGGCGCTGGAGGCCGGTTCGCCGCCCGCCGCCGCGGACCCCGTCGATGTGGCCGCCGCCGCTTATGTGCTGCGCCCGGTGGGCTGGGTGAAGCTGGTCGCCGCCGCGGGCGAGGAGGCTCAGCGGGCCGACGCCGAGCGGGCGGGCGATGCCGCCAGGCGGGACATGGAGCGGCTGCGCGAGGAACTCGCCGAGGCGCGGGCGCATACGAAGACCGAGAACGAGCGGCTGCGTACGGAGCTGGACACGGCCCGCAAGGAAGCGGAGTCGCTGCACCGCAAGCTGCGCAGTGCGCAGAGCGACGTCAAGCGCGGTGAGGCCGCACTGCGCCGTACGCGGTCCGAGATCGAAGCCATCAAGTCCGACGCGGCGGCCAGGGTGGCGGCCGCGGAGAGCGAGTCGCGCCGGCTGAAGGCGCGGCTCGGTGAGGCCGAGGCGGCGGCCGAGGCCGGCCGCCGCGCCGTACGCGAAGGGCGCTCGGTCGAGGACATGCGGCTGCGGCTGCTGCTCGACACGGTGCTCGAGGCCGCCCAGGGACTGCGCCGCGAACTCGCCCTGCCCCCCGCGTCACTTCGGCCCGCTGACTCCGTCGACGCGGTGGAACCCGGCCGGATGTCTCCCAAGGACGTCGCGGCCAGGGCGCTTTCGGACACCGACCCGGCGCTGCTCGACCAGTTGCTCTCGCTGCCGCAGGCGCATCTGGTGGTGGACGGCTACAACGTCACCAAGACCGGCTATCCGCAGATGCCGCTGGAGAAGCAGCGGCTGCGCCTGCTCGGTGGTCTCTCGATGCTCGCCGCCCAGACGGGCGCCGAGATGACCTGTGTCTTCGACGGTGCGGAGCTGGCGGCGCCGGTGCTGCTCGCGCCGCCGCGCGGGGTGCGGGTGCTGTTCAGCAAGCCGGGTGTCACCGCGGACGAGCTGATCCGTCAGCTGGTGCGCGCGGAGCCCTCGGGGCGTCCGGTGGTGGTGGTCTCCACCGACCGTGAAGTGGCGGACGGGGTGGCCAGGTCCGGAGCGAGACCGGTCGCGTCCGTCTTGTTGCTGAAGCGGCTTTCGCGCGTCTAGTAACTGCTGTGCGTCTTGCCCGACTTCGGGAGATGCGAGAGCGAGCAGAGGGTCAAGTCCCCATCACTGCGCGTGTAATATATGTAAAGAAACCACTGGCGACCGTAATTTTTGCCATCAGCATTTGGACTGATCACAAGAAGGTCACTAAGGTCAGGCCTCGAACCTTCGCGCGGTTGATCACTCATCCGGGGTGTCAGCGGAGGAACCGCCGAGGACCACGTGGCCCGTCATGTGGTCGGCGGCTCGAGGAAGAAGGAGCTCGCCTTCGTGGCGTCCCACCGTCGTCCCAAGCAGCCGAGCCGCACTCGCGTGACCGTGCTCACCGCAACCGCTGCCGCAGCCGTGGTCCTGTCCTCCCAGGCCGCGCACGCCGATCCGAAGCCGACCAAGAGCGAGGTCAAGGCCAAGGTCGACAAGCTCAATCAGGACGTGGAGAAGGCCACCGAGCATTACGACGGGGCCAAGGAGCAGCAGCAGAAGCTCAAGAAGGAGGTCGACGACCTCCAGGACAACGTCGCTCGGGGTCAGCAGGACCTCAACAAGCTGCGGGACCAGCTCGGTTCGCTGGCGAGCGCCCAGTACCGCTCGGGCGGCATCGACCCCTCCGTACAGCTCTTCCTCTCGTCGGACCCCGACAACTTTCTTGACAAGGCCACCGCGCAGGACCAGCTGAGCAGTCAGCAGGCCGACGCGATCAAGAAGATCCAGGCCAAGCAGCGGTCGCTCGCGCAGCAGCGTCTCGAGGCCCAGGACAAGCTCAAGGACCTGTCCGCGACCCGTAAGAAGCTCGGCGACAACAAGAAGCAGGTCCAGAGCAAGCTGGCAGCCGCCAACAAGCTGCTCAACAGCCTCACCGCCGCCGAGCGCGCCGCGCTGCAAGCCGACGACGCTCGCGCCAACCGCGCCAGCGACCGTGCGAACCTCGGCAACGCGCTCCCCGCGTCGGCCCGCGGCGGCGCCGCTCTCACCGCGGCGAAGACACAGCTGGGAAAGCCGTACGTCTACGGCGCCACCGGCCCCAACTCCTTCGACTGCTCCGGCCTGACCTCCTGGGCCTACGCGCAGGCCGGCGTCAGTCTGCCGCGCACCTCGCAGGCCCAGGCCAACGCGGGCACCCGGATCTACTCGTCGAGTGCGCTCAAGCCCGGCGACCTGGTCATCTTCTACGGCGACATGCACCATGTCGCTCTCTACGCGGGCAACGGCATGGTGCTGCACGCCCCGCGGACCGGCACGAACGTGCGGTACGAATCGATGGGCGACATGCCCTTCCAGTTCGGCGTCCGTATCTGATCCGGTCCGGCCCACGCCGTGGTGCCGCCCATTCGGGCGAATTCCCGCGCCGCACGCTGACCCTCCGCCCCGCCGGTGACCTTGTGGTCTCCGGCGGGGCGTCACTTTGTGTGGCTGATGGGCGTTTTGGCCGGTGCGTGGTCGTCCGGCTACCCTCCGTCGATGCAGTTCCCGGCAACGGGTCCGCCCATCGGGGCGGGCAGGGGCTGCGCGCAGCGGAAGGAGCGCGGCTGCTGTGGCGTCCCATCGCCGTCCCACCCAGTCCGGGCCCACCCGGACTGCCCGGGTCACTGTTCTGTCCGCCGCACTGGCCACAGCGGCGGCGGCGCTGGCGGCTGCCCCGGCGGATGCCGAGCCGGGGGCGACGGTCACCTCCAAGGCCGCACGCAGCACGGTGGACGGGCTGTTCGAGCAGGCGGAGCAGGCCACCGAGCTGTACGACAAGGCCACCGAGCGTGCGGGCCTGCTGCGCGCCCGGCTCACCCGGACCCAGGACGGCATCGCCCGCGACCAGCAGCGTCTCAACCGGCTGCGCGGTGCACTGGGCGCACTGGCCGGTGCGCAGTACCGGGCCGGGGCCATCGACCCGTCGCTCGCCCTGCTGCTCTCCTCGGACCCCGACTCGTACCTCGACAGGGCCGCGACGCTGGAGCAGGCCGGCGTTCTTCAAGCCGGTGATCTGCGCCAGGTCCAGCAGGCCCAGCGTGCGCTGGCGCAGCAGCGCGCCGACGCCCACCACGACCTCGACGAGCTGGGCCGGACCCGCACCGAAGTCGCCCGCCACAAGCGGAACGTCCAGGGCAAGCTCGACCGGGCGCGCGAGCTGCTGAAGACGCTGCCCACGGCGCAGCGCGCCGTCTACGACCGGGCCTCGCGCTCGGGCGGCGACGAGCTGCCTCCGCTGGGCGCTCTGCCGGTCTCCGGCCGGGCCGCCGCCGCTGTGCTGGCGGCCCGTGGGGCTGTCGGCCGGCCGTACGTCTGGGGTGCCAACGGGCCGCACGGCTTCGACTGCTCGGGGCTGATGCAGTGGGCCTACGCGCAGGCGGGCGTCGCGCTGCCCCGCACCTCGCAGGAACAGCGGTACGCCGGGCGCCGGATCCCGCTGTCCCAGGCCAGACCCGGCGACCTGGTGGTGTACCGCAGTGACGCCGGCCATGTCGGGATGTACATGGGCAACGGCCAGGTGGTGCACGCTCCGTATCCGGGCGCGCGGGTGCGCTACGACCCGGTCGACATGATGCCGATCTCCTCGGTGACACGCGTCTGAGAGCGGCGGGCCCGGGCCACGTACGATCGTCGGCGTGGCAGGCCGGCGATGTGCGAGGCGACGAAGGCGGGCGGCGGGGTGCTGCCTGGCCGTGCTGCTGCTCGCGTCCGGGTGCGCGGCGCCCGCGACGACCGGCGTCGCGGACCGCGGCATCCGACAGACCCTCGAGCGCCGGGCCGCCGCTGTCCTCGGCCATGACGAGAGCGGATACCTCTCGGTGACCGACCCCCGGGCGACGGAACTGCGGGGCGCGCAGCGCAAGGAGTTCGAGAACCTCGCCGCGGTGCCGCTGCGGTCCTGGACGTACCGGCTCGGCCAGGTGCGCCGCCGGGGCGCGCTGGCCACGGCCGAGGTCGAACTCCGGTACCGGATCGCCGGTTACGACAGCGTCCCGGTGACCGCGGCCCGCCGGATGGAACTGGCCGAACACGGTGGCCGCTGGTATCTCACCGCCGACAGTCCGGGCCGGGGCGCCGGGCAGCAGTTGTGGCAGCAGGGCAAGGTCGAGGTCGTCAAGGGCCGGCACAGCCTGGTGCTGGGCGTGAACCGGCCCACCGCGCTGCTGCGTCAGGTGGCGTCCGTGGCCGACCGCGCGGTCCCCGAGGTCGAATCGGTCTGGCACGGTCTGTGGGCGGGGCGGGCGGTGCTGCTCGTACCGTCGTCGCTGAACTCGATGGCAGCGCTCCTCGGCTCGCCGCCCGCCTCCTATCGGGGCATCGCGGCGGTCACCACCGGGGAGGCGGGTGGCTCGGGCACGGCCCCGGCGGACCGGGTGATCATCAATCCCGCCGCCTACGCGATCCTCGGCGACCTGGGAAAGCGCGTGGTCATCACGCACGAGACCACCCACGTCGCCACCCGCGCCCAAACCTCACCGGGCACCCCGCTGTGGCTGTCGGAGGGGTTCGCGGACTGGCTGGGATACCGGGACACCGGCACCGGCGCGCCGGAGGCGGCCCCGGAGCTCCAGCAGGCGGTGCGCGACGGCGACCTGCCCGCCACGCTGCCCACCGACGAGGACTTCGGCTTCGGGGGGAGCGCCGACACCCTCGCGCGGGCCTACGAGGGCGGCTGGCTGGCATGCAGGCTGATCGCGGAGAAATGGGGTGAGCGGAAGCTCACGGACTTCTACCGCGCGGTCGGCACCCACGGCCGCCTCGACGGCGCTGTCGAGGCGGCCGTGAACGACGTGCTCGCCACGACACCGGAGGACTTCACCGCGCAGTGGCGCGCGTACCTCAGGGCACAACTGGGCTGACCGGCCGGGCGGCAGCGGGCCACCGCCGTTCGGTACTGTCGGCGGCGATGCACAAGACCCTGATCGTGACCAATGACTTCCCGCCGCGCCCCGGCGGGATCCAGGCGTTCCTGCACAACATGGCGCTGCGGCTGGACCCCGGGCAGCTCGTCGTCTACGCCTCCACCTGGAAGCGTGGCGGCGAGGGCGCCGAGGCGACCGCCGCGTTCGACGCGGAGCAGCCCTTCACCGTGGTACGCGACCGGACCACGATGCTGCTGCCGACGCCGCGGGTCACCGCGACAGCGACCCGGCTGCTGCGTGAACACGGCTGCGGCTCCGTGTGGTTCGGAGCGGCCGCCCCGCTCGGCCTGATGGGACCGGCGCTGCGCAGGGCAGGCGCCGAGCGGCTGGTGGCGACCACCCACGGTCACGAGGCCGGCTGGGCGCAGCTGCCCGCTTCACGGCAGTTGCTGCGCCGGATCGGCGAGGGCACGGACACCCTGACGTATCTGGGCGAGTACACCCGCTCGCGCATCGCGGCCGCGCTGACACCGGCCGCCGCGGCGCGCATGGTGCAACTGCCGCCGGGCGTCGACGAGAAGACCTTCCACCCCGCGTCGGGCGGCGACGCGGTGCGCGCGAGACTCGGGCTCACCGAGCGGCCCGTGGTGGTCTGTGTCTCCCGTCTGGTGCCGCGCAAGGGCCAGGACACCCTGATCCGCGCGATGCCCCGGATCCTGCGGCGACTGCCCGACGCGGTGCTGCTGATCGTCGGCGGCGGACCGTACGCCGGTGCGCTGAGAGAGCTGGCCGCCGAGACCGGCGTAGCGGACTCGGTGCGCTTCACCGGGCCGGTCCCGTGGGGGGAACTGCCCGCCCACTACGGCGCGGGTGACGTCTTCGCCATGCCGTGCCGTACCCGCCGGGGTGGGCTCGATGTCGAGGGGCTCGGCATCGTCTACCTGGAGGCGTCGGCCACCGGTCTGCCCGTCGTCGCCGGCGACTCGGGCGGCGCACCCGACGCGGTGCTCGACGGGGAGACCGGCTGGGTGGTCCGGGGCGGTTCCGCCGAGGACACCGCGGACCGGACCGTGACGCTGCTCCAGGATCCGGAGCTGCGGCGGCGGATGGGGGAGCGGGGCCGGACCTGGGTCGAGGAGAAGTGGCGCTGGGACCTGCTCGCGGAAAAACTCCGGACGCTGCTGTGACGATCGGCCCGTACTCACGGGTGAACGCGTGAGGGGCCCGCGCCTGGGCGCGGGCCCCTCACCGGTACGGCGCGGACTCAGCCGCGGTAGATCGCCTCGATATCGTCCGCGAAGTCCTTGGCCACCACATTGCGCTTCAGCTTCAGCGACGGCGTGATGTGCCCCGCCTCCTCGGTGAACTGTGATGGCAGCACCCGGAACTTGCGGACCGACTCGGCCTTGGAGACAGCGGCGTTGCCGTCGTCCACCGCCCGCTGGATCTCGGCGATCAGTTCGGCATCGTCGCGCAGGCTCGCCGCGTCGGCGCCCGCCGGTTTGCCGTGCTCGGCGGCCCAGCGCGCCAGGAACTCGTCGTCCAGGGTGACCAGTGCACCGACGAACGGCCGCCCGTCACCGACCACCATGCACTCCGCGACCAGGGCGTGCGCCCGGATCCGGTCCTCTATCACCGCGGGGGCGACGTTCTTGCCACCGGCGGTGACGATGATCTCCTTCTTGCGGCCGGTGATCGCCAGATAGCCGTCCTCGTCGAGGGTGCCGATGTCGCCGGTGTGGAACCAGCCGTCGGCCAGCGCCTCCGCGGTCGCGCCGGGGTTGTTCCAGTACCCGCTGAACAGGTGCTCACCGTGCAGCAGCACCTCGCCGTCGTCCGCGATCCGGACCACCGAACCGGGCAGCGGCTGGCCGACCGTACCGATCTTCTGGCGGTCCCACGGGTTGAAGGCGGTCGCCGCGCAGGACTCGGTGAGGCCGTAGCCCTCCAGCACCGTGAAGCCGATGCCCCGGTAGAAGTGGCCGAGGCGCTCGCCCAGCGGAGCGCCGCCGGAGATGGCGTACTCACCGCGGCCACCGAGCACTGCCCGCAGCTTGCTGTAGACCAGCCGGTCGAAGACCTTGTGTTTGAACTTCAGCCCGACGGACGGACCCTGCGGGGTGCCGAGCGCGCGGCTGTAGGCGATCGCGGTGTCCGCGGCCTTGTCGAAGACCTTGCCCTTGCCGTCGGCCTGCGCCTTGGCGCGCGCCGAGTTGTAGACCTTCTCGAAGACGCGCGGCACACCGAGGATCAACGTCGGCCGGAATGCGGCCAGTTCATCGGTGAGGTTCTTGATGTCCGGTACGCAGCCGATCTTGATCGGCGCCATCACGGAGGCCACCTCGACCAGTCGGCCGAAGACGTGCGCGGCGGGCAGGAAGAGCAGCACGGAGCACTCGCCGGTGCGGAACAGCGGCCTCAGCCGCTCGACGATGTTTCCGCACTCGGCGAAGAAGCTGCGATGGGTCAGCACACAACCCTTGGGGCGGCCGGTGGTTCCCGAGGTGTAGACGATGGTGGCCGGATCGTCGGCCGTCGCCCGGGAGCTGAGCTCGTCCACGGTGGCGTCCGGGACCCCGGAACCACCGGTCCGCAGATCGACGACGGCTCCCCGGTCGATCTGCCAGACGTGCTTCAGCGTGGGCAGCGCGTGCCGTACCGTCTCGATGGCGGCGCTGTGCGCGTCGTTCTCCACGATCACCGCGACCGCACCGGAGTCGCCGAGGATCCACTGCACCTGCTCGGCCGAGCTGGTCTCGTAGACCGGCACGGTGATCGCACCGGCGCTCCAGATCGCGAAGTCCAGCTGGATCCACTCGTAGCGGGTCCGGGACATCAGAGCGACGCGGTCGCCGGGCTGGACGCCCGCGGCGATCAGCCCCTTGGCCGCGTCGCGCACCTCGGCGAGGAACTGGGTGGCGGTGACGTCGGTCCAGACCCCCGCCACTTTGCGGCTCATGACCGCGACATCGGGATGCTGAGCGGCGTTGCGGCGGATGAGATCCGTCAGATTGCCGTCCGAAGGGACCTCGTACAGAGCCGGAAGGCTGAACTCGCGCAAGACTGCTGCTCCTCTGGTCGACATCGCTGCCGCCACGACTTGACCTGACTGCCCGGACGTTACCCATGAGTAAGCCGTTCCCGATAGGGGGGTCCGGTCAGATGTTCCATGCGTCACACGACACGGGCGTACTTGGCGCAGACTAGTCCACGGATGTCGGGACCCGACGGAAATGGCTGGTCCGGCCACCCCTATCCAGTCCGGCATCCGGCGTCCTAGGGTGATCGTCATGCGTGTGCATGTGATCAGCGACGTTCATGGCAACACCGAGGGGCTGGCGAGAGCGGGCGAGGGCGCCGATGCGCTGGTCTGCCTCGGTGACCTCGTGCTCTTCCTCGACTACGCCGATCACTCGCGGGGCATCTTCCCCGAGCTCTTCGGCGTCGAGAACGCGGACCGCATCGTGGCGCTGCGTACCGCCAGGCGCTTCGAGGAGGCGCATGAACTGGGACGCACACTCTGGGCAGGGATGGACCGGGACGCCGCGATCCTGTCCGCGGTGCGCAAGCAGTACGCCGCGATGTTCGCGGCTTTCCCCACTCCGACGTACGCCACCTACGGCAATGTGGACGTCCCGCCGCTCTGGGCGGAGTACGCCGAACCGGGTACCACCGTCCTCGACGGGGAGCGGGTGGAGATCGGCGGGCGGGTCTTCGGCTTCGTCGGCGGCGGCCTGCGGACTCCGATGAGGACCCCCTACGAGATCGGCGACGAGGAGTTCGCCGCCAAGATCGAGGCGCTGGGCGAGGTCGACGTGCTCTGCTCGCACATCCCGCCCGAGGTTCCCGAGCTGGTGTACGACACGGTGGCCCGTCGTTTCGAGCGCGGCAGCCGCGCCCTGCTCGCCGCGATCCGGCGCACCCGGCCCCGGTACTCCCTCTTCGGCCACGTCCACCAGCCGCTGTCCCGGCGGGTCCGCATCGGTTCCACGGAGTGCGTCAACGTCGGGCACTTCGCATCCACCTCCCGGCCCTTCGCCCTGGAGTGGTAGTGGCGGTCGGCGCCCCGGTGCACACGCGATAACCTTCACAGCGCATGCACACCGGATCCCGCACTGGAGGAGCCACGGCGATGGCTGAACACACCAGCTCGAGCATCACGATCGAGGCCGCACCGGCCGACGTCATGGGCGTGATCGCCGACTTCGCCCGCTACCCGGAGTGGACCGGTGAGGTGAAGGAGGCCGAGGTGCTCTCCACCGACGCCGAGAACCGCGCCGAACGGGTCCGCCTGGTCCTCGACGCCGGAGCGATCAAGGACGATCACACCCTCGAGTACACCTGGACCGGCGCGAACCAGGTCAGCTGGACGCTGGTGAAGTCCCAGATGCTGCGTGACCTCGACGGTTCGTACACCCTCGTCCCGGCCGGCGCCGGTACCGAGGTCACCTACCGGCTGACCGTCGACGTGAAGATCCCGATGCTCGGGATGATCAAGCGCAAGGCCGAGAAGGTCATCATCGACCGTGCGCTGGCCGGTCTGAAGAAGCGCGTCGAGTCCGGTGCCGCGGCGTCCGACGCCGCCTCGCTGTCCAAGGACTGACGCCGCGATGCGTACGGTCCTCGTCACCGGCCTCGGCGGCGCGGGCCGCACCACCGTCGCGGCGGCGACCGCACTCGCGCACGCCCGCGGCGGCGAGCGCGTACTGCTGCTCACCACCGACCGGGACCCCGGGGAGATCCTGCCTGCCCTCGGCGATGACGGACCGGAGGGCGAGAACGGGCTGCGCGGTGAGAACGGGCTACGGGTCGAGCGGATCGACTCGGCGGCCCACTTCCGCAGCGAGCTGCTGGCCTTCCAGGAACGCAGCACCGCCGCCCTGGACCTGCTCGGCGCTGCCCGACTCGACGAGGAAGAGCTGACGGAGCTGCCGGGCGCCGAGCAGTTCGCCCTGCTGCACGCGCTGCGCGGCATCGACAGCGCCGAGTGGGACCTGGTCGTCGTCGACCTGCCGCCCGTCCAGGAGGCACTGGCGGTCCTCGCCCTGCCGCAGCAGTTGCGCCGCTACCTGCGGCGGCTGCTGCCGCCCGAGCGGCAGGCCGCCCGCGCACTGCGACCGGTGCTCGCCCAGCTCGCCGGCGTACCGATGCCCGCGCCGTGGCTGTACGCGACCGCTGCCCGCTGGGAGGGTGAACTCGCCGCCGTTCAGGCCAGGATCGAGGATCCCTCCACCACGCTGCGGCTGGTCGTCGAACCGGGGCCCGCCGCGACCCGTGCCCTGGGTACCGCACGGACCGGAGTCGCCCTGCACGGCCACCGCCTCGACCTGGTGGTGGCCAACCGGATGTTGCCCACCGGTTCGCCGGACCCCTGGCTCGGCTCGCTGGCGGCCGAGCAGCAGGCCCACCTGAAGGAACTCTCCGGGGCGTTCGACGCGGTGCTGGAACTGCCGCATCTCGGCCGCGCCCCGCGCACCGCCGACGACCTCGCACCGCTGGCACCGCCGGCTGCACGCTCCGATGAGCCGCCCGCGGCCGCCCCGGCCTGGCGTGTCGAGGACCGGCTGGCCGAGAACGATGTCCTGGTCTGGCACCTGCCGCTGCCCGGCGCGGCCAAGGAGGACCTCGGGCTGATCCGCCGGGGCGACGAACTCCTGCTCACGGTGGGCCCGTTCCGCAGGACCGTCACCCTGCCGTCGGTGCTGCGCCGCTGCACGGTGGACGGGGCCGGGCTGGCCGACGGTGTCCTGAGCATACGGTTCACGCCGGATCCCGGTCTGTGGCCGCGGACCAGGTGAACGCGGTATGCCCGTTCGGGTAACGTCGTGAGTACGCATCGCAGCCCTCACCGGCTGCCCCGCCCGTCCCGTCGCAGGAGTCCGTCATGAGCGAAGCCACCGAGCAGCCCGCAACCGACTCGGACGCCTGGGCGAAGGCGTGCGCCGAGGATCTGGCGGCGGAGCAGGCCCGTCGCCGCGCGGAGCACGGGACACCCCCGGGCTCCGCGGCCGACGAACTGCGCAAGCTGGTCGACGCGGTCTCCGAGAAGGTCTCCGAGTTCCAGTCCTCGCTGCCCGGAATGGCGGCGCAGGGGGCCGTCCAGCAGTTCCTGAGCCAGGCCAGGGCCGTCGTCGAGCCGGTCGTCGAACGCAACCCCGACGTCTTCGACCACCTGGCCGCGGCCGGCGGCGAACTCCTCGCCGCCTACCGCTCCGCGGTGCAGAACCACGAGCAGCGCTGGACCGGAGCCGGTGACACCCGGCGGACCGGCGACCCGAAGCGGACCGGGAACGACCGGCCCGGGGACCCGGACGCGAAGAAGGACAACGGCGACGAAGGCCCCGGACCTGCCGAGCGCATCGACCTGGACTGACAGGCCACCGCCGGCCCTCGGGTACGGTTGGCCGTAGCGGGGCTCGACCGAAAACTGAGGGACTAATGGGACTCACCATCGGCGTCGACATCGGCGGCACGAAGATCGCGGCTGGAGTGGTCGACGAAGAGGGCGCCATTCTCGATGTGCACAAGGTGCCCACCCCGCCGACCGCCGAAGGCATCGTCGACGCGATCTGCTCGGCAGTCTCCGAGGCCGGCAAGGGGCACGACATCGAGGCCGTCGGCATCGGCGCGGCCGGTTACGTGGACGACAAGCGCGCGACCGTCCTCTTCGCGCCCAACATCAACTGGCGGCACGAGCCGTTGAAGGACAAGGTCGAGCAGCGGGTCGGCATGCCGGTCGTCGTCGAGAACGACGCCAACGCGGCGGCCTGGGGCGAATACAGGTTCGGCGCGGGCCAGGGGCACGACGACGTCATCTGCATCACCCTGGGCACCGGCCTCGGCGGCGGCATCATCATCGGCAACAAGCTGCGCCGTGGCCGTTTCGGGGTGGCCGCCGAGTTCGGCCACATCCGGGTCGTGCCGGACGGACTGCTGTGCGGCTGCGGCAGCCAGGGATGCTGGGAGCAGTACGCATCCGGGCGGGCGCTCGTCAGGTACGCGCGGCAGCGGGCCAACGCCACCCCCGAGAACGCGGTGATCCTGCTCGGTCTCGGCGATGGCACGCCCGAGGGCATCCAGGGCAAGCACATCAGTGCCGCGGCCCGCCAGGGCTGTCCGGTGGCGGTCGACTCGTTCCGTGAACTGGCCCGCTGGGCAGGTGCCGGTCTTGCCGATCTGGCCTCGCTCTTCGACCCGTCGGCGTTCATCGTCGGCGGCGGGGTCTCGGACGAGGGCGAGCTGGTCCTCGACCCCATCCGGAAGTCCTTCCGCCGCTGGCTGATCGGCGGTGCCTGGCGACCGCACGCCCAGGTGCTCGCGGCCCAACTGGGCGGCGAGGCCGGTCTGGTGGGCGCCGCGGACCTGGCCCGCCAGGGCTGACTCGTACGACGTGTGCGCCCGCTGTTCCCCCGGGGAGCGGCGGGCGCAGCTGTGTGCCGGGCCGGGGCGGCAGCGTCGTAGGGTGGCGGCCATGGCGATCACTACGCTGCCCGAATCCCGTACGGAGAGCGGCTCGGCCGTGATTCGGGTGCTCAGCTACAACATCCGCTCGATGCGCGACGACCGCGAGGCGCTGGCCCGGGTGATCCGCGCCTGTGCGCCGGACCTGGTTCTCATCCAGGAGGCCCCGCGGTTCTTCCGCTGGCGCAAGGCCGCGGCCTGGCTGGCCTCGCACACCGACCTGGTGGTGCTGAGCGGCGGGGCCACCGCGGCGGGGCCGCTGCTGCTCTGCTCCCTGCGTGCCACGGTGGAACGCACCCAGGACGTCCTGCTGCCGCGCACCCCGGGTCTGCACCGGCGGGGCCTCGCCACCGCGGTGGTCCGGATCGGAGGCGCCAGGATCGGGGTGCTCAGCTGCCACCTGAGCCTTCAGCCCGACGAGCGCGACAGGCAGGCCGGTCTGCTGCTGGACCGTCTCGACGCGCTGGACGTCCCGCACGCGATCGTGGCCGGCGATCTCAACGACCGCCCCGGCGGCCGGGCCTTCCGCCGCCTGGCCGGGGCGCTGCAGGACTGCTGGGCGGTGAAACCGTGGGGCGGCGAACACACCTTCCCGGCCGGCCGCCCGCAGCGGCGCATCGATGCCGTCTTCACCACGGCCGGGGTCGAGGTGTTGGGCTGCGGGGTGCCACTGACTGTGCCCCCGGCCGATCTTTCGGCCGCCTCGGACCACTTGCCCGTACTGGCCGCGCTGCGGGTACCGGCGTCCGTCACCCCTCAGCACGGCACCGGACGTACGACGGAGGACGGCTCGAGCCCCTCCTGACACCGCTCCCGGTACTAGACCACCGCGCCCCGCCCGGGGTCATCCTCGCCGTCGTCTTCCGAGCCCATCCGCGCCACGAGTGTCGCGAACCCGCCCACGAACCCGCCGATGCCCAGCGTCGTCAGCCACCATGTCATGTCCCAGCCGAGCAGCACCGCGATCAGCAGCAGCACGGGGCCGCCCACCGCGGCGAGCCAGGCGAACTTGGCCGTGACGTCGGCCTCCGGGAGGTCCGGGTCCGGTGGTACGAAGTGGCCCTCGTCCGCCTCGCCCAGGTCGTCGTCCTTCGGCTCGTCGACGCTGTAGTCGCGCGGCCCGCCGATGCCCGGGGCGAAGACGACCGAACTGCCCAGCGGCCTGCCGGTCCCGGTGTCGGCTTCCGCAGCCGGGTCCTGCTCGGCCGGATCGGACGCCCCGGCGTTGACCTCGTCATCGAGCAGCGCCAGATCCTCGACCGACTTGAACGGCTTCGCGCCGACCGGGTCCGTGGGCTGCTCGCCGTAGGCCGCGACGATCGCCGCCCAGGCCGCTTCTTCGTCGATCGGCTGCGGTTCGCGCTCCGCCTCGTTCTCAGCCACCGGTGGTGCTCCCCTTCATCCCGACGTTCGGAGCGAGGCGGCCGATGAACGCGTGACTCTTCTCGAAGATCCGCTCCGCATCGTGGTCCAACGTCGCCACGTGGTAGCTCTGTTCCAGCAGGATCTCCTCGATGTCCGTCGACGAGACACGGCTGAGGATGCGCGCCGAGTCGGCCGGCGGGACCACATGGTCCTGCGGGCTGTGCAGCAGCAGCATCGGCTGGGTCACCTGAGGCAGATCGTGGTCGACGAGCCGGAAGAAGCTGCGCAGCGAATGGGCGGAGTGCAGCGGCACCCGGTCGTATCCGATCTCCGCCGAGCCCTCCTTGGCGATGTCGCTGGCGATCCCCTTGGTCGTACGCACCAGATGGCGGACCACGGGCAGGGCGTGCGCGGCGACGCCGTGCATCTTGTTCGCCGGATTGACCAGGACCAGGCCGGTGACCGCATCGCCGTGCTTGGCGGCCAGTCGCAATGCGAGCGCGCCGCCCATCGAGAGGCCGAAGACGAAGACCCGGTGGCACCGGTCGAGCAGCACCCGCAGCTCCTTGTCGACCTCTGCGTACCAGTCCTGCCAGCCGGTGACCTGCATGTCCTGCCAGCGGGTGCCGTGCCCCGGCAGCAGCGGCAGTGACACCGTCAGCCCGCACTCCACCAGGTACTCGGCCCAGGGGCGCAGCGACTGCGGCGATCCGGTGAAGCCATGGCAGAGGAGGACGCCGACATCCCCGCCCTCGTGGCGGTACGGCTCTGCTCCAGGAAGCACCGGCACCGGGGACTCCTGTTCGTGGGGTCTCGAATTCGTCAGGTCTCGGAAGGTGTACTTCACCGTACGCGACCGGACCGACACCGACCAGGGCCGCACCGACACCGACCAGGGCCGCACCGACACCGGCCAGGGCCGTCACCGACGCCGGCCAGGGATGAGAACGATAAGCTCGTACGACAGTCACAGGAAGGTACCCGAGTTGATCTATGGCGCAATGAAGTTCGCCATCGGGGGATCGCTGAAGGTCGCCTTCAGGCCCTGGGTGGAGGGCCTCGAGAACATCCCGGCCGAGGGCCCCGCGATCCTGGCCAGTAACCATCTCTCCTTCTCGGACTCGTTCTTCCTGCCCGCGGTGCTGGACCGCAAGGTCACCTTCATCGCCAAAGCCGAGTACTTCACGTCGCCTGGGGTGAAGGGCAAGCTGACCGCGGCCTTCTTCAAGGGCGTAGGTCAGCTGCCGGTGGACCGCTCGGGCAGCCGCGGGGCCGGCGAGGCGGCCGTCAAGAGCGGAGTGGACGTCCTCGCGCGCGGTGAGCTGTTCGGTATCTACCCGGAGGGCACTCGCTCGCCCGACGGCCGTCTCTACCGGGGCAAACCCGGCGGACTGGCCCGGGTGGCGCTCGCCTCGGGGGCGCCGGTCATCCCGGTCGCGATGATCGACACCGAAAAGATCCAGCCCCCGGGTCAGGTGATGCCCAAGCTCATGCGCCCGGGCATCAGGATCGGCAAGCCGCTCGACTTCAGCCGGTACCACGGTATGGAGGGTGATCGCTTCATCCTGCGGTCGGTGACCGACGAGGTCATGTACGAGATCATGAAGCTCTCCGGCCAGGAGTACGTCGACATCTACGCGACCGCCGCCAAGCGACAGATCGCCGAACGGGACAAGGCCGAGAAGGCCGAGCGGTCCGAGAAAGCAGCGAAGGCCGAGAAGGCGGCGGATGAGGCGGAAGGCTCCGGCGGCTAGCCGGGCCGTCAGTTCGGGGGTGGGGAAGCGGGGGTGGGAAGCATGGTGAAGGAGCGGCGCGAGCGCGCCGTACGGATGTCGGTGGAGCAGCCGCTGTGGCGCGCCCTGACCGGATACCGCGTACTGACCATGGTGTACGCGATCCTGCTCTTCGGTTTCGCGTACCAGAGGTTCCACCGCCCCTGGGTGGCCGTCGGCTACCTCGCGGTGCTGACCGGCTGGACACTCGCCACGATTCCCCGGGTGGCCAACGCGGCCAGTTGCACCAAGCGCTTCCTCTGCGCCGACCTCACCGTCGCCCTCGCCGGCATCCTGCTCACCCCGGTCGCGGACTCGCACAGCCGGGTCATGCACGGTGCGACGACACTGCCGTCCATCTGGACGGCGGGCTCCGTGATCGCCTTCGCCATCAAGGGCGGCTGGCGGTGGGCGGCGTTCGCCTCCTCCCTGGTGGCCGTCGCTGACCTCGTCGAGCGTGGCTCGCCGACCCGGGACACCGTGCACAACGTGCTGCTGGTCTGGATCGCTTCCATCGCCATCGGTTACATCGTGGAGGTGGCCCGCGCCTCCGAGCGCACCCTTGCGCGTGCCCTGGAGATCGAGGCGGCGACCCGGGAACGCGAGCGGCTGGCCCGCGGCATCCACGACAGCGTGTTGCAGGTTCTCGCCATGGTGCAGCGGCGCGGCGCCGAACTGGGCGGTGCATCGGCCGAGCTGGGCCGGATGGCGGGGGAGCAGGAGATCGCCCTGCGCACCCTGGTCTCCAGCGGACTCGTGCCCGCCCAGCGGGGACGCGGCGAGGCGGCCGGCGGGCCGTTCGGCGAGCCCTGCGACGAGCCGTTCGCGGAGGACCAGCCGCTATCGGCTGGCCCGTGCGACCTGCGTACGCTGCTCGCGCCCTTCGCCGGTCCGAGGGTGAGCTTCGCGGAACCCGGTGCGCCGGTGCTGCTGGCAGCCGCGGTGGCGAACGAGCTGACGGCCGCTGTCAGTGCCGCCCTGGACAATGTGCGCAGACACGCGGGGCAGAATGCACAGGCCTGGGTCCTGGTGGAGGACGAGCCCGCCGAGGTGACCGTGACCGTGCGGGACGACGGCCCGGGCATCCCGCCGGGGCGGCTCGCGGTGGCCGAGGGAGAGGGCCGCCTCGGCGTTGCCCAGTCGATCCGCGGCCGGCTGCGGGATCTGGGTGGCCGCGCCGAACTGGTCTCGGTGCCCGGCCAGGGCACGGAAGTAGAACTGACGGTTCCCCGGGGGAAAGCAGTACGGACATGAAGGCAGTACGGACATGAAGGCAGTACGGACATGAACGAGCAGCCGACGGTCAAGGTGATGGTGGTCGACGACCACCCGATGTGGCGGGACGCGGTCGCCCGGGATCTGGCCGCCGCCGGCTTCGATGTGGTCGCTACCGCGGGCGACGGCCCGCAGGCGGTGCGCCGCGCCCGCGCCGTCACCCCCGACGTGCTGGTCCTCGACCTCAACCTGCCCGGTATGCCGGGCGTTCAGGTCTGCAAGGAGCTCGTCGGGGCGGACCCGAAGCTGCGGGTCCTGGTGCTCTCCGCGAGCGGCGAGCACGTCGACGTACTCGAAGCGGTGAAGTCCGGAGCCACCGGCTACCTGCTGAAGTCGGCCAGTACCCGGGAGCTGACCGAAGCGGTGCGCAGCACCGCGGTCGGTGACCCGGTCTTCACCCCCGGCCTGGCCGGACTGGTGCTCGGTGAGTACCGCAGGCTCGCCTCCGACCCCGCCCCGGCGGCCTCCGACGAACCCGGGGCCCCGCAGCTCACCGAGCGCGAGACCGAGGTGCTCCGGCTGGTCGCCAAGGGACTGAGCTACAAACAGATCGCCGAACGCCTGGTCATCTCGCACCGGACCGTCCAGAACCACGTACAGAACACCCTCGGCAAGCTCCAGCTGCACAACCGGGTCGAGCTCGTCAGATACGCCATAGAGCGCGGCCTGGACGACGCCTGACGGACTCAACGCGTCGTCCTCCGCCGGGAATTGACCGTACGCACTATCCCTTGGTGACCTGGGTCACCGTAGCGTGGTCGGCAGGGCTTCTTCCACTGCGAAGGGACGTGCTTCCATGCGGGTCGGAGTACTGACCGGGGGCGGCGACTGCCCCGGTCTCAACGCGGTCATCAGGGCGGTCGTCCGCAAGGGCGTGCAGGAGTACGGCTACGAGTTCACCGGATTCAAGGACGGCTGGCGCGGCCCCCTGGAGGGCGACACCGTCAGGCTCGACATTCCCGCGGTGCGCGGCATCCTGCCCCGGGGCGGCACCGTCCTCGGGTCGTCGCGGACCAACCCCTTCCAGGTCGAGAACGGCGTCCGCCGGGTCAAGGAGAACCTCGCCGCCTACGAGGTCGACGCGCTGATCGTGATCGGCGGTGAGGACACCCTGGGCGTGGCCGGCCGTCTCTGGGACGAGTACGGAGTCCCCTGTGTCGGCGTGCCGAAGACCATCGACAACGACCTCTCGGCCACCGACTACACCTTCGGCTTCGACACCGCCGTCGGCATCGCCACCGAAGCCATCGACCGCCTGCACACCACCGCGGAATCGCACATGCGGGTGCTGGTCGTCGAGGTGATGGGCCGGCACGCCGGCTGGATAGCGCTGCACTCCGGCCTGGCCGGTGGCGCCAACGTCATCCTCATCCCCGAGCAGCGCTTCGACGTCGACCAGGTCTGCTCCTGGGTCACCTCCCGTTTCAAGGCGTCCTACGCCCCCATCGTGGTTGTCGCGGAGGGCGCGATGCCGAAGGACGGCGACGCCGTACTGAAGGACGGCACCCTCGACTCGTTCGGGCACGCGCGCCTCTCCGGGGTGGGTGAATGGCTCGCCACGGAGATCGAGAAACGCACCGGCAAGGAGGCCCGCACGACGGTTCTCGGCCACGTCCAGCGGGGCGGCACCCCCAGCGCGTTCGACCGCTGGCTGGCCACCAGGTTCGGACTGCACGCGATCGACGCGGTACGGGAGGGGGACTTCGGGGCGATGGTGGCGCTGCGGGGGACAGACATCGTGCGGGTGCCGATCGCGGTCGCGACCGCGGAACTGAAGACGGTGGATCCGGGGCTGTACGCGGAGGTCGGCGTGTTCTTCGGCTGACCCGGAGGTTGGGGGCCGGGGTGGGGGGGGGGGGGGCCGGCCCCCCCCCCCCCCCCCCCCCCCCCCCCCCCCCCCCCCCCCGCGGGGGGGGGGGGGGGGGGGGGGGGGTGGGGGGGGGGCGCGGGGGGGGGGGGTGCACCGGGGGGGCCCGGGGGCGCCCCCCCCCCCCCCCCCGCGGGTCCGGCAGGCCGTCGAT